>DASSGH010000051.1:0-87069 GCA_035693615.1 Xanthobacteraceae bacterium | reverse complement strand
TATCGATTCCAATTTGGTTTGAATTCGCGTCAAATGATAGCAGCATTCGTCCAGCTGTTTAGTCGGCTTCTCTTCAAACTGACTTTGCGGGATTAGCGGCGGTTCAAATCGTTTGTGGAAACGTGGCCCTCAAGACCAGGGAGGGTCACAATAATGAATCGGAGTGTTCGCGAAGTAGGGCGAGCCGCGCTCGCCAGCTTCGCAACGGCAGCGATGCTGTCAATCGCATCTGCCCATGCGGCGAGCGAGCGGGCATTGTTCATTTCGGTCGGCGAGGCTGCCCGCGCGCCGGCCGGATGGAGCCAGTTCTGCGCAGAGTACGCACCGGAATGCGACACAACGGAACTGGCGGCGCGCGACGCCGCGTTGACGAACCAAGCCTGGAACGAGCTTGTGCGCATCAACGGATGGGTCAACGAGACGATCACGCCCCTCACCGACGTGGAGCATTGGGGCGTGAGCGAGCGTTGGAATTATCCTGACGACGGCTACGGCGACTGCGAGGATTACGTTCTGCTCAAGCGCAGGATGTTGATGCAAGCGGGATGGCCGCGCCAGGCACTGCTCATCACTGTCGTGCGTGACAAGCAGGGTGACGGTCATGCCGTGCTCACGGTCAAGACCGACAAGGGCGAGTTCATCCTCGACAACCAGACGGAGGGGGTCCTGCTCTGGTCCGAGACCGAATACCGCTTCGTGAAGCGGCAGTCGCAAACCGATCCCAACGTTTGGATCGCGCTCGGCGACACGCGCCCGGCCGCCGCCACCGCCACCTCGCGCTGATCGGTTCCAGGCATTGAGGGCGGGCCCCGCGCCGGAGGTCACCCGATTCGCTTCAGTCCCTTGGCGTATTGCTGCCAGCGTCGCACGTAGATGTCGGCGCCGTCGGCGATCGCTCGCGTGGTTTTTTCATCGAGCGCACGAATCACGCGGGCGGGTGATCCGACGATCAGGGAATTGTCGGCAAACTCCTTGCCCTCGGTCACCACGGCGCCGGCCCCGACGAGGCAGTTCCTTCCGATCTTCGCGCCGTTGAGCACAACCGCGCCCATGCCGATGAGGCTGTTGGCCGCGATGCGGCAACCATGCAGGACCACGTTGTGGCCGATGACGCAATTCTCACCGATCGTGAGGGGAAAGCCCGGATCGGTGTGCAGCATCGCATTGTCTTGGATTTGCGAACGCTCGCCGAGCTCAATCCATTCGTTGTCGCCGCGAAGCACCGCGTTGAACCAGACGCTGGCATCGCTCTTGAGCCGCACGCGCCCGATCACGACCGCGCTGTCGGCGACCCAATACCGGCCGTCAGCCGGCAGGTCCGGCGCCTCGCCGTCGAGCTCGAAGATTGCCATTCGCGCCCTCCTCTATCGGAGGCGCGACCTTGCCACGGCACATAAAGCTTGGCGAGGCGGCCGCGGGCCAACGCGTTCAGCCCGCGACGAGACCGAACGCCCGCAGCGCCATCACCACGACCGCGCCGGAGACCATGCTCCAGCAGCCGGCGATGGCACAGCCGATCGCAAGCGCGAAAAAATCAACCCGTTCCGCTGTCATGAGCCCCACCCCGATGTCCCCACGTGATCCTTCGCACATCGCGAGGCCCCGCGCCACAACATCCTTAATGAAGGGTTAATTGCGTAGTGATCGCTCATCGCCCGGTAATCGCGGCACCAGGATATGGCCATCGCGTAGCCCGATTGCTGATGAGTTATGACCGAGCACTGATTCGCGAAAGCGCGGCGCCCATGACGACGATTCCCGTCAACCGACAGCTCGCGCGGCCGTTAAACCGGCGCAACGGCGGCCAGCGTTTGCTCCTTCCGCTCGTCGTAGCCGCGGCGGTCGCGCTGAGCGCGTTCGGCTGTATCGTCTATGTGCTGTGGCCACGCTGGTCCGCGCCACGCCTGGATGCCCCGCCCCTGCCGATCAGCGTCGCCGCTGTCGCATTCAACGTGCCGCCGGCTGCGATCCGTGTGGCCGCCCAACGCCGAGCGGGCGCGCAGGAGCGCCTCGATCTTGTTTTCTTGTGGCCGTCGTTGCAGCCGCCCGATCCCGAGTCGAAGGCATCCGCCCTCCCCGCCACCGAAACGGCATCGTCGCGAACGTCAGGGCGCGTGTTCATGACCATCGCCGCCGCCGGCGATACGCTCGCGCCAGCCGATCGCGCGCGGACCATCTATCCACGCCACACTGCAGCCGAGCCAGTGCGTGGCTCGGCCGGACTGGCCGTCCTCGCGTTCCGAGACGGGACGCCTTATGCGGGCGAGGATCTGGTCTATACGCCTGGAACAGCGGATTTTCTCGTGCGCTGCACGCGCGGTGCGCCTCCCGTCCCCGGTACCTGCCTCTATGAGCGGCGCATCGACAGGGCCGACGTGGTGGTGCGCTTCCCGCGCGATTGGCTCGATGACTGGCGCATGGTTGCCGCAACGCTCGACCGGCTGATCGCAAGCCTGCGGCCGCCGCGCTGATCTCTGCCGAGGCAACGCCCGGCCGCAGGACGCGGCCTAACCGGCCGCCGCTATCCCTTGAGCAGTCCCGGTTCGTCCAAATCGAGCGCCAAGATGGGTATCTCGAAATAAGACGAGCGTGCGTCCTTCTCGTCGAAGAACAACACGCCGATATATTCGTCACCCACGTAGACTTCCGCTGAATCCTTTTTGCGGGTGCGCGGGACGACGCGGATGCGCTCGGTGTCGAACTTGCGCTTCAGGTAAGCATCGAGCTGCTTGAGATCGGGACCCGTTGTCGAGGCGTCGCCCAGGGTGATCTTCACCTCGAAATTGTAGGAACGCTCGTCATCCTCTTCATCTTCGTCGAGAACGAGCGAGCCGATCCGCTCCTCCCCGACGAACACATCGGCGGCATCCGCTTTGGTCGGCACGACGCGGATGCGGGCGTTGCCGAACAGCCGCTTGAGATAGGCGTCGAGCTTCCTGACTTCCTGAACGTCCACCGCTCGCGCCCCCTTGCCTCAGCCGTCGTCGTCCTCGAACAGATGATCCATGGTGCGCGACGGCTCGAGACAGCGGGCCTGACCGATGACCCGTGCCGGAACGCCGGCGACCGTGGTGTTGTGCGGCACGGATTTGAGCACCACGGATCCGGCAGCGATGCGCGCACAGTGACCGATTTCGATGTTGCCGAGGATCTTGGCTCCGGCGCCGATCAAGACGCCACGGCGGATTTTCGGGTGGCGATCACCGGCCTCTTTGCCGGTTCCGCCGAGCGTAACCTCCTGCAGCATCGACACGTCATCCTCGATCACTGCAGTCTCGCCGACGACCAATCCAGTGGCATGATCAAGGAAGATCCCGCGTCCGATGCTGACAGCCGGATTGATGTCGGTCTGGAACACCCCCGATGAGCGGCTCTGCAGATAGTAAGCAAAATCCTTGCGGCCTCTTTTCCACAACCAGTGAGCAAGCCGGTGCGTCTGAATTGCGTGAAAACCTTTGAAGTAAAGCACCGGCTCGAGAAAGCGGTTGGTCGCGGGATCGCGATCGACTGTGGCGACGATGTCGGCACGGAACGCCTCGCCGATCGCCGGCTCGGCCCCGAGGGCGTCGGTATAGGCCTGGCGGATCATCTCTGCCGATACCTCGGAGCTGTCGAGACGCTCCGCCACGCGGTGCACGACCGCCGCTTCCAAGGAGTCGTGATGCAGGATGGTCGAATAGATCAAGGTCGCGAGCTCGGGTTCGCGGCGCACGATCTCTTCGGCCTCGCCGCGAATACGCCCCCAAACCGGGTCAACCTTATCGAGCGCTCCGGCTCTGACCTGACGCTGGGCCATGCCCATCTCCGACACAATTTCTTGCCGCGCCCAGCTTAGCACAATTCGAGCGCGCAATGACCTATATCGAAACGAGGCCGGGAAACCGGAAGGCGCTTCAGCACCTCGCTGCGCAGCGGCCAAGCGGGATACGCGGCCGCCGGATCATTGATCGGGAGCCGACATATGGAAGGTAATCTGAGATCCGACATGACGGGCCCGCATCATCGCACTTCATCTGCCGAACAAAGATGCGGGCCTACAATCGGATATAGCGGCCTTACTCCCGATCCTGGGAGTCGCGCACGAGGACAGGCGTGAAACTGGACGCCATTCCCAGCGCGCATGACCACATCGCGATATATAAAAGAATGGGCATGGACTTCCCTATTAACCTCGTGCGCAAACAACCGTTTCGTGCCCTGGGAGTTCACTGCCGGCGCCCCTGCCCGCTCACATTTATTTGACGGATAGCGGCGCCTAGTCCGGGAACCTTCTGGACTGCAAGCATAAGGCGCCGGTTCGCGCGACGTCCTCAAGGCTGCTCCGACAGAAAATCGAGCACCGCGGCCTTGAATGCCCGATCCCCCACCGCGAGCATGTGATCGCGTCCGGGGATGTCGAATGCGCGGCCGGCAGGCAGCAGGGCTGCCAATTCGCGCGCCGAGCCCGCCACCGGGTCCTCGGTGCCGACCGCTACCAGGACCGGCGTACGGATCGCCGCCACCTCGGCCGGCGTCAACGTCTGGCGCGACCCGCGGATGCAGGCCGCAAGCGCCCTAAGGTCGGAGTTGGTCTGCTCGGCAAAGGCGCGGAAGGTGCGTCCCGTAGGATCGCGAATTTCCGCCAGCGAGGGCGCCTCCAACGCATCGGCGATACTCTCCGGCAGGCCGACGCCGTCCACGAGATGGCTGCCTAACCCTCCCAACACGGCCCGCCGCAGGCGCATGGGATGCGCGCGCGCAAAGAATGCCGCAATACGCGCGCCCATGGAGTAGCCCATGACGTCGGCACGGGCGAGACCGACATGATCGAGCAGCGCTCGGAGGTCGTCTGCCATGCGGGCGCTGTGATAGGCGGCCGGATCGTAGAGCTTGCTCGAGGCGCCATGTCCGCGATTGTCGAGCGCGATGACGCGCCGGCCGGCCTTGACGAGCGTCACAACCCACCCGGGATAGACCCAATTGACATGCGCGGTCGACGCAAAACCGTGTACGAGGACGATCGGCTCGCCTTTCCCTTCATCTAGAAATGCGATTTCGATCCCGTCGTGCTCAAAACGCTGCATGTCGGCGATTGGCAAGGCACGCTCCGGATCGCCATCGCTCCAACCCGCTGGAGCCCCGTTCTACGACAGCGAACCAGCAGCAAGGACGCAATGCGGCCGCTCGGCTCCTTGCATCATGGAGGAGCGGGCGAGACGTGCGCGGGGCGCGCGGCGGCGCTTGCGTCGCTCGCAGTACCGCTCGGTCATCCGCTCGGTCGCTCGCTTGAGCGAGGAGACGAACGTCAAAAGCGTCAGCAGCGCCCAGAACAGCCACATCGCGAGATCGAACGCCGCCACCGCGAGGACGATAGCGCCGCGGCCGGCGAGCTTTAGGATCGCTCGAGTCTTGCCGCCCTTGGCCGCAGCGAGCCGCGCGATCTTCGACATGTCGCGCGATCCCTCCGCGAGCCTCAATCCGTCGATCGCCGCCCGCGCGCCCGCGCTCGCCTGCACGCGCCCGACATCGCCCACAAATCGCACGAGCGACTGCGCCTTCTCGACCCTCACTGCCTCGCGGATGCCGCGCGCGGCTGCCGCGGGTTCGGCAACGGCTGCACGGCTGACGGCGCGCTTGAGAATGGCCCAGTCGATGACCTCGCCCAGCGAATGGCCGATCCAGGCGGCCAGGCCCGCGCCGAGCCGGCCAGTCTGGCGCGCCGCCTTGACGGCCGTGAGTCCCACGCGGGCCGGGACGCCAACGCCCAGCGTCGCATAGGTCGCCGCCGTCACCGCCAGCCCGACGCAGGCCAATCCGAGAACGAGCTCATCAGCCTCGCCCCCCGCCGCAAGTCGCGCACCCTCGCGCACAATGTCGCGGACATCGCCGACCACGAACAGATCCCCGACCGCGGTGCCGGCAAACCCCGACACATCTTCGGCTTCACCAATAATGAGCCCACGGGCGAAGCTCCCCAGCGAGCGCTTGGCGGTGGCGACGCCCGCGTTGGCAAGCGCGACCTTCTCCACAACGGCAGGATCGACCAGGACGTCACGCTCGCGGGCAAGTTCGAGAAAGCTTCTGGCGAGATCGGCGTCGCCGGCGGCGAGCGCGGCATCGATCTCGCGCGCGGCAACCGCGGCATGGAACGAGCGCGCCACCGCGTGGTCCGCAAGCGCCACCGGATCATCCTGGGCGGCGAGCAGAACATGAGCCTCGAACGCGCCGGGAGCGACGGCGAGCGCGGCGCTGGCCGAAGCAACGGCCAGAGCGAGCGGCAGTGCGATGCGCGCTGTCGTCACGGGACATTTTCTCCAGTGCCAATGTCGCCGTGCGTCACGGCGGCCGCAAGATAGTCAGGAAGGGACTGCCGGCCAATCGGGCATGCCCGGAAAATCGCACCCGACGCGGGGCGAGGCCAAAAGCCCTGCTGTCTCCGCAGATTAGACCGATTTGGCTAGCCATGATTGTTGCCGATGGTTATGGTGCCCGCGCCCGCGCAGCGCCACCAGCTGGCGGAGGCGTCGAGGCATTCGACTCCCCCGCGGGTAAATGCGGACCATCACATGGCCGAGCGAGTCGTTCCTCATTTCCACAATACGCCGGGCGTCACGGTCATCGAGATCGGGGCGCGCGAATTCATGTGCGAGGGCGAGTTGGCCCCGTTCGACCACCCGCATGTGTATCTCGACATGGGCGACGCCACCGAAATCGTCTGTCCCTATTGCTCGACGCTTTTTCGCTACGACTCGACGCTCGATCCCCACGCCGCGCGCCCGCCGGAATGTGCACTGACGGATGGGGTGGCTCCCTAGCAATAGATATGGGATGTGACCTGTGCCGCCTTCGCGCACCGTGATCATCGTCGGCGCGGGGATCGGAGGACTAACTGCGGCATTGGCGATTGCGCGACGCGGATTTGAGGTCGCCGTCTTCGATCAGGCGCAACGGCTGGAGGAAGTCGGCGCCGGCATTCAGCTCTCGCCCAATGCCTCGCGCATCCTGCTGGCACTCGGCCTGGCCGAGCAACTGCAGCGCCATGTCGTCACGCCCGAGGAGCTCCGGATTATCGACGCGCGCACCGCGCGTGTGCTCGCGCGCGCGCCGCTCGGCCCGGCGGCCGAGCGGCGCTACGGCGCCCCATATTGGGTGATCCATCGCAGCGACCTGCAAACCGTGCTGGTCGAGGCCGTGCGCGCCTGTCCTGGCATCACTCTGCATCTCGGCGCCCGGGTCGACGATTTCAGGCTGACCGAGGCTGGCGTGACGATTTCAGCGCACTCGCCGCAGGGCGACATCGAGCATCGCGGCGCGGCGTTGATCGGCGCCGACGGGCTGTGGTCGAGCCTGCGCGGAGGTTTGGGGCATCGCCGGGCGCCGCGCTTCGCCGGCCATAGCGCCTGGCGCGCCCTTGCTCCTGCCGAGGCCGTGGCGCCTCAGTTGCGCGCGCCCGCGGTCAATCTCTGGCTCGGCAGCGCTGCCCACCTCGTCCACTATCCCGTTCGGGGCGGGAGCCTTGTCAACGTCGTTGCCATCATGCGCGACGACTGGCACGAAACCGGCTGGAGCGCGCCCGCGGAGCGCGCCGAAATTCTCGCCCGCTATTCCGCCGCGGCATGGTCGGCAACGGCGCGCGCCCTCCTTGCCGCGCCGGGGCACTGGCAAAAATGGGCGCTCTACGACCGCTCACCGCTTGCGCATTGGGGCACCGGCGCGGTGACGTTGTTGGGGGACGCAGCCCATCCCATGCTGCCCTATCTCGCGCAGGGCGCCGCCATGGCCATCGAGGACGCGGCGGTGCTGGCGCAGCGCCTTGCCGAGACGCGCGATGACCCTGCCGCCGCCATCCGCCGCTATGAGCGGGAGCGGCGCTCCCGCACGGCGCGCGCCCAACGCGCCGCCCGCCGTAACGGGACGATCTATCAACTGGGAGGCCCGGCAGCCGCGCTGCGCAGCCTCGCGCTCGCCTCCCTCGGCGGCACCCGGCTGCTCGCCCGCTATGATTGGCTCTATGGCTGGACGCCGGCCTGACGCGGTAATGTAACTAGATGTGGCAGGCTATTGATTTGGCGGCTGATTTCACATGCCAATTGTTGGGGATAGCAGAGATAATCAACCCTTACTCAGCGTTGGCCACCTTGGCCGGTTCACGGCACATTAGGGCGTGTACTCATAAATCGACGACCGGCAGGCCGGTGGGCTTGTCACCCTTGTAGGATGGGGCCGGTGTAGCCGGCGGCGCGCGGGCATCAGGGAAGTCCAAAAGAACGCGCGAGCATCATCTCGGTTCAATCTTCGCACGATTGCTGCGAATATCTCGAAACTCTTGGGGTCCCTTGATAAGCCGCTGCTTGCGGAGTTGCCGTTCCTCGTCGGTTGCTGACGGGTCACCCAGACGATCTATTTCCTCACCCGCCATTTCTGATGCTTTGGCACGTCGCAGCTCTATGCCCTGATCAATGCTCTCGGCGTCGCTCATCCACTTTTTGGCGAGTTCGAGAAATTGCTCGCGCTGATCGCCAGAGATCGCGAGGCCCGCCCACGCGATGCAGCCCTCGGCAAGCCGGCGGTAATCGGCGGTCTTGGACATGCTGCCCTCCTCTAGCCATACAGGCGGGAGCGTGACCGGTCTCTCAGTCACCAACGCCAGAGGAAGCCTTGTCGGTGACGCGGCAAGTATGCGCCTCTTTCACGACAATAGCGAAGGTTTAATTGCCATTCGTAGGTGGCGCCCTAGTGCTCGCGCAGCATCTTGCCGAAAACGCGCGACGGTCCCGCCGCCGCCATGCGCCGCTCGCCGTACGGGACGATCTATCAACTGGGAGGACCCGCAGCCTCGCGCTCGGCGCCCTCGGTGGTGCACGGCTACTCGCGCGCTACGATTGGCTCTATGGCTGGACGCCGGCCTGACGCGGTAGCATGGTCTCCGCATGCCTCTATTTCCCACGACGATCGCCGGAAGCCTGCCGAAACCCGCTTGGCTCGCGGAGCCGAACCGGCTGTGGCCGCCCTGGCGCCTCTCCGGCGCCGCGCTCGAGGATGCCAAGCGGGACGCGACGCTGCTCGCGCTCAAGCTCCAGGAGGATAGCGGCATCGATATCGTCAGCGACGGCGAGGTGTCGCGGCAGCATTTCGTCCACGGTTTTCTCGAAAGCGTCGAGGGCATCGATTTCGCCCGCAAGGTCGAAATCGGCATCCGCGCCGACCGCTACAAGGCAATGGTCCCGACGGTCGCGTCAGCCCTGCGCCTCAAATCGCGGGTGCATGCGCGCGAAGCTCGGCTTGCCCGCGCGCACACCCGGCGCAAACTCAAGTTCACGCTGCCGGGCCCGATGACTATCGTCGATACGGTGGCGGACGCGCACTATGGCGACCGCGTGAAGATGGCGATGGCCTTCGCCGATCTGCTCAACGCCGAGGCGCGCGCGCTGGAGGCGGACGGGGTGGACCTCATTCAGTTCGACGAGCCGGCGTTCAACGTTTATTTGCGCGAGGTCGAAGAATGGGGCATCGACGCGCTGCACCGCGCGATTGAGGGGCTCACATGCACCACGGCGGTTCACATCTGCTACGGCTACGGCATCAAGGCGAACATCGACTGGAAGGCGACGCTTGGCAGCGAATGGCGCCAGTACGAAGCGATTTTCCCGGCGCTCGCCAGGAGCCGCATCGGCCAAGTTTCGGTCGAATGCCGCAACTCCCGTGTTCCGATCGCATTGTTGAAGCTGCTCCATGGCAAGGACGTGCAAGTCGGCGTGATCGACGTGGCGAACGAACAGGTCGAGACGGCGGACGAGGTCGCCGCCGTCATCGGCGAGGCGATGAATTACCTGCCCAAAGAAGCGATCATCGCCGGGACGAATTGCGGCATGGCGCCGATGCGATGGGATGTCGCGTTCGCCAAGCTCGCGGCGCTCGGCAAAGGCGCCGAGCTCGCGCGCAAGCGATTTCAGTGACGCTCTCGTCCGTCATACCCTCCTAGTGGAGCCATGACGTCCGCATGCTTTCGTAGGGACCGCGTGCAGGGGGTGCCGAACTACAATCTGCTATGTTGCAGCCGCAGCGAATTACCGACGACACTCGCCGACGATAGCGCCATTGCCGCCGCGGCGATGATCGGCGAGAGCAGGATGCCGGACATCGGATAGAGCACCCCGGCGGCGATCGGCACACCCGCGGCGTTGTAGATAAAGGCGAAGAACAGGTTCTGCCGGATGTTGCGCATCGTCGCCTGGGAGAGGCGGCGCGCGCGCACGATGCCGGTCAAGTCACCTTTGAGCAGCGTGATGCCCGCGCTTTCGATCGCGACATCGGTGCCGGTGCCCATGGCGATGCCGACTTGGGCGGTCGCCAGCGCCGGCGCGTCGTTGACCCCGTCGCCGGCCATGGCGACGGAACGACCCTCACGCTGTAGTTTTTCGACAACGGCGCTCTTCTGATCTGGCAATACCTCGGCTTCGACTTCGGCGATGCCGAGCCGCCGTGCGACCGCCTGCGCCGTGGTACGGTTATCGCCCGTGAGCATCACCACCCGCACGCCTTCTTTGGCGAGCGCGTCGAGCGCTGCGGGGGTGGTGGATTTCACCGGATCGGCGACGGCAATCACTGCCGCAAGCCTGCCGTCGACGCCCAGGAAAATCGCCGTTGCGCCGTCGTGCCGAAGCCGTTCGGCGTCTTGCTCCAATGCATTTGGCTCAATGTGAAGTTCGCGCAGGAAGTTCGCATGTCCCAGCGCGAGCCGCCGCCCATCGACAACACCCACGACGCCCTTGCCGGTGGGCGAGTTGAATTCCGTGACGGCCGACATATTCAAGCCGCGTTCCTGCGCGGCGGCGACGAGCGCGAGCGCGAGCGGATGCTCGCTGGCTTTCTCTAAACTCGCGGCCAATCGCAAGACCTGGCCTTCCTCGAACCCCTCCGCGGGAATGACGGCTACCACCTTCGGCTTTCCTTCGGTCAGGGTTCCGGTTTTGTCGATGACAAGCGTGTCGATCTTCTCCATTCGCTCCAGGGCTTCGGCGTTCTTGATCAAAACGCCGACTTCCGCGCCACGTCCCACCCCGACCATGATCGACATCGGCGTCGCCAAGCCGAGCGCGCAGGGACAGGCGATGATCAAGACCGTGACAGCCGCCACCAATCCGAACGCGAAGCGCGGCTCCGGCCCATACACGCCCCACGCGGCGAATGCGACGAGAGCGACCGCGATCACCGTCGGCACGAACCAACCCGAGACCCGGTCCGCCAGTCGCTGGATCGGCGCCCGCGAGCGCTGGGCCGCCGCCACCATTTGCACGATGCGCGAAAGCATCGTGTCGCGGCCGACCTTCTCGGCCCGCATGATGAAGCCGCCGGTGGTGTTTAGCGTGCCCGCGATGACCTTCGCGCCCACCTCCTTGGTCAGGGGCATGGATTCCCCGGTCACCATCGATTCGTCGACCGCCGAGCGTCCTTCGATCAATTCGCCGTCGACCGGGATCTTCTCGCCGGGACGAACCCGCAGCCGATCACCCACGGCGATCATGTCGAGCGGCACCTCCTCCTCGCTTTCGTCCCCGTTCACGCGCCGTGCCGTCTTGGGGGCGAGATCAAGCAAGGCCCGGATCGCCCCCGACGTTTGCTCGCGCGCCCGCAACTCGAGCACTTGACCGAGCAGCACGAGGACCGTGATCACGGCCGCGGCCTCGAAATAGACCGCGACCGCGCCATCGGGACTGCGAAATGCCGGCGGAAATATCCCTGGCAGCAGGATGGCAATCACGCTGTAGAGCCAAGCCACGCCGATGCCCATGGCGATCAGCGTGAACATGTTAAGATTGCGCGTGAGGAGGGATTGCCAGCCGCGCACGAAGAACGGCCACCCCGCCCACAGCACCACCGGCGTGGCTAAGACGAACTGCAGCCAGTTCGACCAGTTCTGGCCGAGCAGCGCGTGGAGGTTGGTGAGATGGCCGCCCATTTCGAGCGCGAGGACGGGAACGGCGAGCACCAGGGCGACCCAGAACCGCCGCGTCATGTCCGCGATTTCAGGGTTCGGCGCTACTCCAGCGGCGGGCAATTCCGGCTCCAGCGCCATACCGCAGATCGGGCAGACGCCGGGGCCGACCTGCCGGATCTGCAGATGCATCGGGCAGGTATAGATCGTGCCTGCCGGCACTGCGGCCGGGGACGGTGGCGCCTTTGTCGGCCCCGCTGTGTGGCCCGCGTGATGACAATGCTCGTGCGTCAAGGTCTTCTCCGGCCCCGAATGATAGGACAGCGGCGAGCCGATCTGGCGGGATGCTTCAGGCGCAAAGTTCGGCGTGCGATTGCGGCCGGCAAGGCACGCCCGCGTTCCACCAGTTTCGGACACTGAAAGTCCAGCGTTTCGGACAGCAATTTTCGGATCGTTCGCGCCTGCGCCATGATTGCCTCGGCTTCAGCGACTTTCGCGGCGGCGAGCTTACGCCACCGCTCGGGCGGCGGGCGATCGTCAACTCCGCGTAACAGGATCTTAATCTCAGCGATGCTGAAGCCCACGTGTTTTGCGAATCGGACCATTGCCAGGCGCTCCAGCACGCGCTCGTCGTACCGCCGCCGCCCGCTCAGCCGCGCTGCTTTCGGGATCAGGCCGAGCTTTTCGTAGTAACGAATAGCCGAGGATCGCAGCCCCATCTTGCGGGCTACCTCTCCGATGCTCATGTCGACCATCGAAAATCTCCTTGACTTGAAGTTTGCTTCAACTCGTACGGTCGACCGACCCGAACGTCAAACGAGGGTCGCCGAGCAACAGGACGCACATGAAAGGTACGCTCACAAGCCTTTGGGTCTCTGCCGGTTACCTATTCCTGGCTTTCGGCTCTCCCGGCGCGGCGCAACACTCCGGCGCGCCCTCGACATCGTCCCACGGCGCCGCAATTCATCAATCCGGTCCTGCCAATGCCGTGGTGGAATTCGAGAATGAATCCATCGTCGTCGTTCGCATCCGCATGGCGCCCGGCGAGAAGACACCAATGCATGACATCACGAGCGCAAGGCTGGTGGTCTGGTTGACGGACGTATACTTGCGCGACACTCATCCTGACGGCAGCGCCGATGATATTCGCCGGCGAGCCGGGGCCATTGATTGGGTCCCTGTTCAACGACATGCCGGGGAGAATCTCGCGCACGAGCCGCTGGAATTCCTGGCCGTCGTGCCGAAAACGAGCCGAGAGCGGTGATAAGAGCCGATCTCGGCTACGCTGACCGCGCAGTGAAAGCTGCCGACGGACTGCAATGCGGATCGCATCATCCGCGCCACGCTTCCGCCGCAAACTCGTTCCGAATCCACTGCGAGGCGCACGACGGGTGCGTTGCAAACCCTAAGTAATGCTCTATTCTCGAAGCATCGGATGTCTTCGGCGCAGTGAGCGCCCACGAGGCGCGATGTCGGCCTTGACCAAGACTCTTCGCGTCAAAGCGGCGATCGTTGTGGCCGCGCTTTATGCGCTTTGCATCCTTGCGCCGGCAGTCGCCTTTGCGCTTTCCGACAACCCGGTCATTGCACATTGCCTGACCGAAGGTCACGTCGGCGTTCATGATCACGGCGCCAAGCGCGACCATGACGGCAAGCTTCACGTCCATGCCGATGGCACCGCCCATGAGCACCACAATGATGGCGTGCCGCCGCAGCCTTCGGGCAAGGATGACAAGGCGGCAATCGCGATCTGTTGCGGCCTCTTCTCCGTCGTCGCAATCCCCGGCGAGCTGGTCCCCAGCTTCGGATTGGAGGGCCTCGGTTCCGTTGTCTTGCCGGTTCTCACTGAGGCCCTGAGCGGGCGCGGTCCGGAGCGCATCAACCGGCCTCCCATCGTCTGACTGTCGAAGCTGGAATTGGCGCGCGCGGCCGAAGGTCTTGCGCGCCCGACGGCAATCGACAGTCGAGGTGTTCATGTCCGTACATATTCGGAAGTTCGCTGCCGCCGGCGGGCCGGCGGTTACGCGGGCGTTCCGGCCCGGGTTCGGCACGGTCGCCATTGTGGCAGGCTTGGCCTCGGCAATGCTCCTTTCCGGCTGCACCTGGTTTGCACCGGACGCGGGCATGGACGTGGTCGCGACCATCGCACAGCAGGAGCTCAACAAGGACGCGGCTGCGATCCGCTCGCCCGAAGAAGCCGAAGCAGCCGCCGCCACCGTTCGCCGCCTTCTCAGCCGCACCCTAACGGCCGACGCGGCGGTGCAGATCTCGCTGCTCAACAACCGCGGGCTGCAGGCAGCCTACGACGAACTCGTCATTGCCGATGCCGAACGGGTCGGACAAAGCCTTCCGCCCAATCCGACCTTTTCGTGGCGACGCATCCAGGCGGGGCCGGCGCTCGAAAGCGAGATGCAACTCGTCACCAATATCATCGCGCTTGCGACGCTGCCGGCGCGGTCCGAGGTTGCCGCAGAACGCTTCCATCAAGCACAGCTGCGTGCCGCCGAAGAGACGCTCCGCGTCGCCCACGAAGCGCGGCGCGCCTACTATCGCGCCGTTGCCGCGCACGAACTTGTCCCCTTCCTGGCGCAATCGCAGTCGGCGGCCGAAACCGCGACCCGCCTGGCCGCTCGCCTCGGCGAAACCGGGGCAATGAACAGGCTCGATCAGGCGCGCGAGCAGGTCTTCTATGCCGATTTGACCGCGCAGGTCGTAACCGCGCGCCAGCGCGAGGCAAGCGAGCGCGAGGCACTCATCCGGGCAATGGGACTCTGGGGCTCAAATGTCGATTTCCTGCTTCCCAATGCGCTGCCCGCGGTGCCGCGTCGTGCTCAGACATGGACGGGCATCGAGGCTGACGCCATCGCCCGGCGCGTCGATCTGCAGATCGCTCGCATCGAGCTCGACCTGCTTGCGAAATCCTACGGCCTCACCCAAGCGACGCGGTTCATCAACATCCTCGATGGCGGCTACGCCGATAAGCTGGAAAAGCGACCCGACGAACGCTTTCTCATGCGCGGGTTCGATGTCCGATTGCAAATACCGATATTTGATTTCGGCGAGGTTCGCGTCCGCCAAGCCGAAGCGACCTACATGCAGTCCGTCAATCGGCTGCTGGAAATGTCGGTCAACGCGCGCTCGGAGGCGCGCGATACTTACCGCGTTTACCGCTCGACCTACGAGATCGCCGGCCATTACCAGCGCGAGGTCTTGCCGCTGCGCAAGATCATCTCCGACGAAACACTGCTTCGCTACAACGCGATGCTAATCGACGTGTTTTCGCTGCTCGCAGAGGCGCGCCAGCGCATCGCGGCGACCATCACCGCGATCGAGGCAAAGCGGGACTTCTGGCTGGCCACGGTCGACCTCAAGGCGGCGATCTCCGGCGGCGGGAAGTCGGCCAATCGACAAGAACGCGCAAACCCCGCGGCCGCATCGGCCAGCGAGGTCGGCACACGCTAAAAGGAGAAGGTCATGATTTCGCGTAGAGGTTTTCTCGGCACGGCTGCGGTGCTGACCAGCGCAACTGCGATCAGCGGCCGTGTGCAGGCCGCGAGCATTCCCGAGGCGCCGAGCACCAAGACAACCACCATGCAGCCGCCGCTCTTTCCGACGAACGAAGCTGACTATCAGCCGGTCGTC
Organism: Xanthobacteraceae bacterium; assembly: GCA_035693615.1. Lineage (GTDB taxonomy): Bacteria > Pseudomonadota > Alphaproteobacteria > Rhizobiales > Xanthobacteraceae > VAZQ01. The sequence continues at coordinate 71,513 of DASSGH010000051.1, read as the reverse complement.
ACGCTCAACGGCTGGACCTTGCCTTGGCGCATGAACGGCGACTGGAAGGAGTTCCACCTGGTCGCCGAGCCGGTGGTTCGCGAATTCGCGCCGGGCATGAAGGTCAACTTGTGGGGCTACAACGGGCAGGCGCCGGGGCCGACGATCGAAGCGGTTGAAGGCGACAAGGTGCGCATCTTCGTCACCAATAAGCTGCCGGAGCACACGACCGTACACTGGCACGGCATGTTGCTGCCGAACGGAATGGACGGGGTCGGCGGAGTGACGCAACCGCACATCAAGCCGGGGCAGACATTCGTCTACGAGTTCGAGATGAAGCACAGCGGGACGTTCATGTATCACCCGCATTCGGACGAAATGGTGCAAATGGCGATGGGCATGATGGGGATGTTCGTGGTGCATCCGCGCGACCCAAAGTTTCGCCGCGTCGATCGCGACTTTGTTTTCATCATGAGCGCCTATCTGATCGACCCCGGCACCTCTCTGCCGAAGGTCGCCGAGATGACCGATTTCAACATGTGGACCTGGAACAGCCGCGTGTTTCCCGGCATCGATCCCATGCCGCTGCGCCTCGGCGACCGCGTGCGCGTGCGGATGGGCAATCTCACCATGACCAACCATCCAATCCACATACACGGGCACCGTTTTGCGGTGAGCTGCACGGACGGCGGTTGGGTGCCCGAGAGCGCGCAATGGCCGGAGACGACGATCGATGTCCCGGTCGGGGTCATCCGCGCCTTCGACATGGTTGCGGACAATCCCGGCGACTGGGCGTTGCACTGTCACAAGACGCACCACGCGATGAACGCAATGGGACATAACATCAGAAACTTCATCGGCGTGGAGAAGCGCGATCTTGCGCGGCAGGTCCGCAAGCTTGTGCCGGACTACATGCCGATGGGTGGCGCGGGGATGGCCGACATGGGTGCGATGGAGATGCCGACGCCCGACAACACGCTGCCGATGATGACCGGCTTCGGCCAGTTCGGACCGATCGAGATGGGCGGCATGTTCACGCTGATGAAGATCCGCGAAGGGCTTGCGCCCAACGACTACAAGGATCCGGGCAACTACAAGCACCCGCAGGGCACCGTAGCGCACGAGGTCGCAAACTCATCCGTGCCGACGCCCCAGCGAGGCGGTGCCGCCAGCCAGCCTCAGGCAGGCCCCAAGGCGGTCCGGCCTGGAAATAACCACAGGGGACACTGAAATATCGGAGTGAGCATGCTGAAACACGCCAGGGTCTTTATCGCAGGAGGGATATTGCTGACTGCGGGCGCCGCACTCTCGGTAACAGACATCGCGGTGATCACCGTGGCGTCCGCCCACGAGGAGCACGGAACGTTTTCAGCCGGCCGGCCGGGCGACCCGAAGAAGCCGGCGCGCATCGTCAAGATCAAGATGTTCGAAGGAGGAGGAAAGATGGGCTTTGAGCCCGCGCGCATCGACGTGCGCCGGGGGGAGCAAGTCCGTTTCGTCCTGCACAACGACGGCGAGGAAGATCACGAATTCATCCTTGCGACGGTTGGCGAAAACCGCAAGCACGCCGAAGTCATGAAAAGACATCCCGACATGGAGCATGCCGATCCGAACGGGAAGCGCGTCATGCCGCATGAGAGCGGCGATCTCGTTTGGAAATTCACCAAGCGCGGCACATTCGAGTTCGCCTGTCTCATTCCCGGGCACTACGACAAGGGCATGTTCGGGCAGGTCATCGTGAGGTGAACTAGCAAACGGAGACGGTGGATGCGAAAGATCAGCCTCGTAGCGGCGAGCCTGCTCTTTCTCTCGGGCGGGATGGTCGCAAACGTCAGCCTGGCCCAAACCGCCATGGTCAGCGGTCAGGTGACGAAGATCGACGAACCCGCGGGCAAGATCACCCTAAAGCACGGGCCGATCAAAAAGCTCAATATGGATGAAGGGATGACGATGGTCTTCCGCGTCCAGGATCCGGCCCTGCTCAAGAAGGTGAAAGTCGGCGACAAGGTCAAATTCGACGCCGATCGCATCAACGGACAGATCACGGTGACGAAGATCGAAAAGACCAGGTGATCCTCCCCTCGCCGCGCGCTTAGTTGATGTGGACGAGCGCGCCGCCATCGACCGGGAGCGCGACGCCGGTGATGAAATTGGCCTCGTCGGACGCGAGGAAGAGCGCTGCGTTGGCCACGTCCCAAGCGGTACCCATCTTGTGGCGAAGCGGCACCCGCTTGTCGCGGGAGGCGGCGACCTCGGCCCGGCTCTTTCCGCTTACGCGGGCACGCGTGTCGACCGCCATCGGCGTGTCCATCAATCCCGGCAGAATGACGTTGGCGCGCACTCCGAATTCCGCGTTCTGAATCGCAAGCTGCTGGGTGAAGGCGATCATGCCGGCCTTGGTTGCCTTGTAAGCGACGTTCGGATACTGCTCCCACGCAGCGACGGATGAAATCGTGATGACGACCCCCGAGCGCTGCGCGCGCATTACCGGCAAGACATGCTTGCACGCCATGATCGCACCGCGCAGGTTGATCGTCATAATGCGGTCGAATGCCGCCTCGGTGATCTCGGCGAGCGGCGCATCACCTCCGGCAATACTCACGCCGACGTTGTAGTGCAGCACATCGATGCGGCCCCATTGCCGCCGTGCGGCCTCGGCCATGGCGGCGAGCGTCGCCTCTTTGGTAACATCCGCCTCGAACGCGACGCATTCCCCGCCCGACTGCCGCGCCATCGCCACCGTCTCTTCGGCGGAGCCGAGATGATTATCGACGGCGAGCACCTTGGCCCCTTCTTGAGCGAAGCGCAGCACGGTGGCGCGGCCGTTGCCCATGCCCTCGCCTGGGGATTGGCCTGCGCCGACGACGATGGCGATTTTATCCTTGAGACGCATGTGACCCTCGATGATGCGGCCGCCAGCTTATGGAAATTCCGCGACGGAAACGAGCCTCATGCGGCCCATCGCTCAAGCTCGCGGAGGCGGATTGCCTGGAGGGCTGCAAATTCGCCTGGAGTGGCCAGGTGACGGCAAACACGGTTTTCTACGCCAGCACCGGCCCGCAGCTGACCCTATTCGGCGTGGACGTCGCCGAGGCTGCGCTTGAAAAACGCAGCACCGTCGTCCTGCCCGCCAACGTGCAATATGCTTGGCCCCACCCCTCGAAGCGTTACCTCTACGTCGTGTCCAGCGACGGCGGGCCGGGCGTCGCCGGCACGACGCACATCGCTAACGCCTTCCGCATCGATCCGGCATCGGGGTCGCTGCAGCCGCACGGAGAGCCGCGATCGCCGGCCTCGCGTCCGATCCATGTGAGCGTCGACGCCGCCGGCGGGTACCTGCTGACCGCCTACAACGCTCCGAGCAGCGTCAGCGTGCACCGGCTCAACGCCGACGGCTCCATCGGCGAGGCCATGCAGCAGGCCGACAAGCTCGATACCGGCATCTACGCCCATCAGATCCGCACGACGCCGGACAACATGGCCGCGATCCTGGTCACGCGCGGCAATAACGCCGCCGATGGAAAGCCCGAAGACCCGGGCGCGCTCAAGCTCTTCGCATTCAAGCACGGGGCGCTGGCGAATCTTGCTTCGATCGCCCCCGGAAGCGGCCTGGGCTTCGGACCGCGGCATCTTGATTTCCACCCGAGCAAGCCGTGGGTCTATGTCTCGGTCGAGCGGCAGAACAAGCTCTATGCCTACATGCTTCAATCCGACGGCGTACTCGGGCGCGAGGCGCTATTCGTGAAAGACACCTTGGCCGATCCCGTCAATGTCAAACCGGGTCAAGGCGCGGGAGCAATCCACGTCCATCCGAACGGCCGCTTCGTCTATGTCACCAACCGCAATCAGGACGAGGTGGACTTGCAAAGCCGAAGAGTCTTCAATGACGGCGAGAATAACATTGCGGTCTTCGCCATCGATGAGAAGACCGGCGAGCCGAACCTGATCCAGACGATCGAGGGTCACGGCATCCAACTGCGGACCTTCGGCATCGATCCGACCGGGCGGCTGTTGCTGGCGGCGAGCATCAAGCCGCTGTTGGTGCGCGACGGCAACGCGGTCAAGGCGCTCACCGCCGGCATCACCGTCTATCGCATCAATGCCGACGGCACGCTCGCTTTTGTGCGCAAGTACGATGTCGATACTGGCAAGGGTCAACAATTCTGGAGCGGCATGGTTGCGCTGGCGTAAGCGCCCCTTAAGGCAGGCCGCCTGGCGGGCCTGATCGGAGGAATTCATGGCCGAAAATCGTCCCCTATCGCAGCCGGATGTCGTGATGGTCGGCGCCGGCATCATGAGCGCCACCTTGGCCGTGTTCCTCAAAGAGCTCGAGCCCACCCTCACCGTGGAGATGTTCGAGACATTGGACGGCGCGGCCGAGGAGAGCTCCGACGCCTGGAATAATGCCGGCACCGGACACGCGGCGTTATGCGAGCTCAACTACACGCCGGAACGAAGCGACGGCAGCATCGATATTTCGAAGGCGCTCGAGGTCAACGTCGAGTTCGACCTCTCCCGGCAGCTGTGGTCCTATCTCGTGACGAAGGGTGCAATCGCCGATCCGCGCTCGTTCATCCATCCCTGTCCGCATATGAGTCTCGTTAGCGGCGCCGAAGACGTGGCTTTTCTCAAAAAGCGACACGCAGCGCTGACCGCGCACCACACCTACGAAGGGATGGAATACACGGAGGACAAGCAGAAAATCGCGGAATGGGTTCCGCTCGTGATGGAAGGCCGCGCGCCGAATGAGACCGTGGCCGTGACCCGCATGATCACCGGTGCCGACGTCGATTACGGGTCCCTCACCCGCCATCTCATCGGCTATCTCAAGCGACTGCCGGGCTTTGCCGTCCACTGCTCCCACCACGTCGACAATATCGCTCGCGAGCCCGGTGGGCGCTGGCGGCTCGAGGCCAAGGACACAAACAGCGGCGAGCGACGATCGACCACCGCAAAGTTCGTCTTTCTCGGCGCCGGCGGCGGCGCACTGCCGCTGTTGCAAAAAACCGGCATCCCGGAGGAAAAGGGCTATGGCGGGTTTCCCGTGAGCGGCATCTGGCTGCGCTGCGACGATCCCGAGCTGAACAAGCGCCATCATGCCAAAGTCTACGGCAAGGCCGCGGTCGGCTCCCCGCCGATGTCCGTTCCTCATCTCGATACGCGCATAATCGGCGGACAGCATTCGCTCCTGTTCGGACCATACGCGGGCTTCTCCACGAAATTCTTGAAGCACGGCTCGCTGCTCGATCTTTTCCTCTCCATCCGGCCGAGCAATATCGGGCCGTTGCTCGCGGTGGCCCGCGACAACTTCGATTTGACCAAATATCTGATCGGTCAGGTACTGCTGACCTCGAAGCAACGGCTCTCCACCTTGCAGGGCTATTACCCGCGCGCACGTGCGCAGGATTGGCGGCTCGAGGTGGCGGGACAGCGCGTGCAGATCATCAAGCCGGACGCCCGGCGCACCGGTGTCCTCGAATTCGGAACGGAACTCGTGCCGGCGTCCGACCACTCGCTGGTCGCGCTGCTGGGCGCATCGCCCGGAGCATCCACGGCCGTCTGGATCGCGATTGAGGTTCTCGAGCGCTGCTTTGCCGGCGAGCTCAAGGCGTGGACCGCCAAGCTCAAGCAGATGATCCCGTCCTACGGCGAGTCTATCATCGACGACGCGGCGCTCTGCCGGCGCGTGCGCGCCGAGACCGCCAAGGTGCTGCGCCTGCAGAACATCTGATAGGGCCGCCGCAAGAGATGCAGCTTCAATTCATGCTGGGATCGGAGCTCTGAGCCAAGCCGCAACTTATCAGGGAGAAGACCATGTCCGTTGTTGATCCACGCATCGCGGGAAAGCCTGTTCCTCGCATCTCAAAGGAAAAGATGGAGCGCGAGTGCGTCGCGCGTGTGGGAAACGTGGAGGCGCTTGATGTGGCTTTCCTTGACCAGCGCATTCCGCGCTACGAGCGCGACATCATCAACATGGTTGGTATGGGAGTCACCGAGAATGCCGCGCTCAAGCCCAACGTAAAGGAAGGCGCAGTGGGCTTTTCGGTCACCTATGTGCGTGCCAAGACTGGCAAGGGAGCGGCGCTGCACCGGCACGCGACTGAGGAGGTTTTCATCCCGGTGAAGGGTCGATGGCAAGTTTTCTGGCTGGATGGCGAGGAGGAGCGCACGGTCGATCTCGATGAAGGAGACGTGATCAACGTTCCTATCGGTATCTACCGAGGTTTCAGAAGTCTCACCGACGCACCTGACGCGCTCTTGATGGCTATCATCGGTGGTCCCGACGCAGGGAAGGTTGACTGGCATCCCTCAGTGCTGGAGGAGGCGAGGAAGACTGGGCTGACTGTGGATGACGAGGGAAATTTGATCATCGAGAAGCCTGCGGCGTGAGGATCGGGTTTCGGGAGGGCCGTCTGCGGCATTTCATCGCGAATGCAAGATCAGGCATTTGCAGGCTAACCGCGCATTGCTCATCATTTTGGTGGCCGCGGCCGGACTCGAACCGGCACTCCGGTTTCCCAGAAGCAGATTTTAAGTCTGCTGTGTCTACCGTTCCACCACGCGGCCGGGCGCAAGCGCTGTCGCAACGCTTACGCACGCGGATGGGATGTTACCCGACTCGTGCTTCTCAGGGGCCCGATTTCGGACGCGCCCATGATCGGCGCGCCGGAGCGAAGCGCAGCGCCGCCTAGCCCTTCAGCGCACGCCCCCAGACGTCTTCCCAATCCTGCCCGCTGACGTCGGTGACGCGGCCGTCGCGCTCATAGAACTTATTCGGGATCTGGAACATCGCCAGCATCAGCCCGCCTTCGGGCGCCCAGGCCACATGGCGGCTGCCGCACTCGCGCCAGACGAACTCGCCAGCCTTGACCTCGAGCCCGGCGACGGGGCCTTCCTTGTCGACGAGCTTGCCCTCGAGCATGTAGGTCTGCTCGATCTTCACATGCTCATGGTCGGGCAGCACGGCGCCCGGCGCACAGCGCATCAGCGCGGTAACGAGCCCGCTCGCGCGGTCGAACAACAGCGTCTTCACCTCGCAGCCGGGAAAGCGGGTCTGCTGCCATTGCATGTCGGCCGGGCGTACGACGTGGGAGTGCTCCTCGGCGGACTTCTGCGACTTCGGGGTGACGGCATCCATGGGCGGTTCCTCCTTGATCGGATATCCAAGTGTTGCCGCGATGATAGCCCAACGCGCTGCGGCGCGCCGCTAGATTTCGCCCTCGCGGATGGGCGGCTGGAATGCAAGCCCGGTGTCCCAAGGGAAATAAATCCAAGTGTCCTGCGAGACTTCGGTGATGAAGGTGTCGACCATCGGCCGGCCCATGGGCTTCGCATAGACCGTCGCGAAATGCGCCTCCGGCAGCAGCTCGCGCACGACCTTGGCGGTCTTGCCGGTATCGACGAGATCATCGACGATCAGCACGCCCTTGCCGCGTCCGCCGCCGATGCCGACGATGCTGCGCGCTACGTCCTTGAGCACGTTGAGCTCGCCCTGGGTGATGTGATTGTAGCTCGCCACGCATACCGTCTCGATCAGGCGGATGCCAAGCTCGCGCGCGACGATGGCGGCGGGCACGAGACCGCCGCGGGTCACACACACGATCGCCTGAAATGGCCCGGCGCCGGACAGCCGCCAGGCCAGCGCGCGGGCGTCGCGATGAAATTGGTCCCATGAGACCGGAAACGCCTTCTGCGGTTGCGGTTGCGAGTCGGGTTGCGGCTGCGGCTGTTGACGCGGTTGCGCCATCCTCTCCCCCGGGGAATGAAAAGGCTGGCGCCTTCTAGCGCATGTCGAGGACGAAATCGAACCGCGCGGCGAGTGCATCCCCCGCCTCGGCCATTCGCATCACCAGCTCGCGGCGGAACAAGCCGTCGCGCCGGTTCATCGGCTCGTCCGGAAAATAGAGCTGGGTGGTGAGCACGCGCTGCTGCGGCGCCTGCACTTTGACGTGGTAGTGGCGAGTACGGCCGGTATAGAGCGCCGGCAATATCGTGCGGAAGCGGAATTGACCGTCCGCGTCCGTGAACAGGTGTCCGCGATAGCGGAAGCCGCCATTGTCGTACTCGCCGCGCTCGTCGGCGTGCCAGAGATCGACGAGCGCCTGCGGCAGCGGCCGGCAGGAGCGGGTGAGGATCCGCCCCGTCAGCTCGACCAGCCGCGCGTTGCTGCTGGGCTCGACGAGATCGGCGCGTTGCGGCGAACTTGGCTTGAAATACGGGCCTTCGGTCTGCCGGACGGTCGGCGCATCGCCGTCGTGGCATTGCGGCGTTGGTGCGAGCGGCTCTGCGAGAGCATCATCGAGCACAAGCCCGGCCGCGGCGAGCGCGCTCGCGGCGAGCAATCGGCGGCGGGTGGGATCAATCGGCATGACGCTCTCCTCCCCCACGCCCCTTGTGATTTTAGCACCGATAATGGGGACCGGATATCGCGACCGCGCCAGCACGGTGAGATTGGTAACGCGGTCACCGGCCCGATTGCGCGCCTCTCACCCGCTGCAGCATGTCTTCGACCGCGCGCGTGGCAACCGCGAGCTTTTTTGCGTCGCGCGCGCGCAAGACGACGTTGGTATTGGGCCCGTGCTGCGGATCGAAGAACGGATAGCTGCCGATCGCGACCTCGGGGTTGGCCTTGGCGATTTCGCCGAGCTGGGTGCCGATGTCGCCCTCGCGCGCATCCGCCCGCAGCGTCTGCGACAAGATGCGAATCCCGGTTTTGAGCTTGGGGGCAACCTCGTCGAGCATCGCCTGCATGATGGTCGGCACGCCGGCCATGACGATGACATTGCCGATCCAGAACCCGGGGGCGGCGGAGACCTTGTTTTCCACGAGGTCCGCACCCTTGGGAATCCGCGTCATGCGCAAGCGCGCTTCGTTCATTTCCACCCCCGTCGTGCGCATCCGCTCCTGCAGGATGGCGAGCGCCCGCGGATCGACGTCGATCGGCACCCCGAACGCCTTGGCGACGCAATCGGCGGTGATGTCGTCGTGGGTCGGCCCGATGCCACCGGTGGTGAAGACGTAGGTATAGCGCTGGCGCAGCGCATTGAGCGCCTCCACGATCGACCCCTCCTCGTCGCCGACGAGGCGGACTTCCCTGAGATCGATGCCCAGCGCAGTCAGGTATTCGGCGATATAGCCGATGTTCTTGTCCTTGGTGCGGCCGGAGAGGATTTCTTCCCCGATCACCAGCAACGCGGCGGTGACGACTTCTTTCGGCGGGGATGAGTCGGCTGTTGGCATGGTGACCGAAGGCTGCCGCGCGGATGCAGGACCATCCCTACCCTGCCATTGTGGGTTATGATCCTTCAAGTCATTCACCGGGGGGAAGCTCCCCGATCAGCGCGAGGGCGGCTTTCCGATGCAGTTGACGCGCGGAGACTATATGCCAGCACCGGCCCCGGTACGCCCGATCGCCTATGCGGCCCCGCACATCGCCTGCGAGCGCGGCGCCGATGGTGCGTTGCGCTGCCGCTCGCGTGACGCTCTGGCGCCGCACGATCCGAGCCTGGCACGGCTTTTCCGCGCCGCAGTCGAACGCAACCCCGCAGGCATCTTCCTGGCCGAACGCGAGGGGACCAACTGGCGCAAATTGACCTATGCGGCCGCGCGTCCATTGGTCGATCGACTGGCAGCTGGGCTGATCGAACGCGGGCTCTCGGCCGAGCGGCCGGTGATGATCCTCTCCGCCAACGCCATCGACCACGCGCTGCTCACGCTCGCCGGTTACACCGCCGGCATTCCGGTGGCGCCGATCTCGGTCGCTTACTCCTTGCAGAGCCAAGATCACGCCAAGCTCAAGCATATCGACGCCTTGCTGGCGCCCGGCCTCATCTATGTCGCCGATACCGCTCCGTTCGCCAAAGCCCTCGCCGCTCTCGATCTCGCCAAGGTCGAGCTCGTGGCAACCCGCAATGGCGCTAATATCGAGGACGTCACCGGCTTCGATCAGATGCTGCAGGGTCGCGCCGGCCCGGCACTGGAGAATGCCGCCGCGGCGATCGCCGCCGATACGATTGCCAAATTCCTGTTCACCTCCGGTTCGACCGGCCTGCCCAAGGGCGTGATCAATACTCACGGCATGCTCACGGCAAACCAGGAGCAGCTCGCGCAGGTTTGGCCGTTTCTGGACGAGCAGCCTTTCGTGCTGCTCGATTGGCTGCCGTGGAACCACACCTTCGGCGGCAACCACAATTTCAATATGGTGCTGCGCCATGCCGGCACGCTGTTCATCGACGGCGGCAAGCCGGTGCCGGGGCTGATCGAGGAAACCGCGCGCAACCTCGCCGAGGTCTCGCCCACGATCTTTTTCAACGTGCCGGCGGGCTATGCGGCACTGCTGCCGTTTCTCGAGCGCGACGAGGCGTTGGCGCGCGCGTTTTTCGCCAAGTTGCGCCTGATCTTCTATGCCGGCGCTGCCCTGCCGCAGGACCTGTGGGAGCGGCTCGAGGCGGCGTCGCTGCGCGCTATCGGCGAACGGGTGCCGATGACCTCGTCCTGGGGCACGACTGAGACGTCTCCGTGCTCGACCGCCGCGCATTTCTTGATCGAGCGGGCGGGCCCGGTCGGGGTGCCCGTCCCCGGCGTCGAACTCAAGCTCGTTCCCGTCGCCGACAAGCTCGAGGTGCGCGTGCGCGGCCCGAACGTGACGCCCGGCTACTGGAAGCGGCCCGACCTCACGCGTGCGGCCTTCGACGAGGAAGGCTTCTATATGCCCGGCGATGCCGTGCGCTTTGCCGACCCCGCCGATCCGCGCCGAGGCATCATCTTCGACGGGCGCCTGGCGGAAGATTTCAAGCTCGCCACCGGCACCTGGGTCGCTGTCGGCGTGCTGCGCGTCGGCGCGCTCGCCGCCGCCTCCCCTGCGCTGCAAGACGCCATCATTGCCGGCGAGAACCGCGAGTCGATCGGCATGTTGGCCTGGCTCAATGCCGCCGGCTGCCGCAAGCTCATCGGCTGCGACGCGCCGCTCCCCGAGCTTGCCCGTCATCCCGGCCTGCGCGAGCACGTCCGACGCGCCATCGCCCGCTGGAATGCCGAGCATTCCGGCTCATCGCAAAAGATCGCACGCGTGCTGCTCTTCTCCGATGCCCCCTCGATCGACGCCAATGAGATCACCGACAAAGGCTACATCAACCAGCGCCTTGCGCTCGAACGGCGCAAGGGCGACGTCGAACGGCTGTTCGCGTCGACGCCCGATCCCGACGTGCTCGTCGTGTCGCTCGCGCATGACGCTTAGACGGACGGCGGTCGAAAGCGCCGGAACACATCGTGCCGCCGTGCGGAACCATTTCGTGTCGCGTGTTCTTGTACGCTAGTGCCGCCGATTTGAAATTCCTGCACGGTGTGCCGCGAGTCCGCCTCAGGAATTTCAAATCGAAAAGCGGCACTAGAATCATAGAGCTGCTAGTGCCCTTTGGTTTTCGAAGTTCGTGCCCGAGTGTGCCGCGCTGTATCACGAACTTCGAAAACCGGGCACTAGCCCGATATCGGAGGCCTGCGATGGGCAACCGCCTCTCGAAAATCGTGATTGCCGCGCTCCTGGTCATCTTGGCCGTGTACGTGGCGCAGCCTTATGTCGATCGCTGGTTGTTCTCGGCTTCGACGCCGCGCACGGTCGAGCCGCGCGGCAGCTTGTCGGACATCGAGCGCACGTCGATCGATATCTTCGAGCATGCATCTCCGTCCGTGGTGCAGGTGGTCGGCCGCGCCGGCGCGCTCGAAATGCCGCAAGCGGAGTCCGAGAACGGTCCGGCGCAATCGGGGTCAGGCTTCGTCTGGGATGCAGCCGGTCATATCGTCACCAACAATCATGTGGTGGGAGGGACCAGCAGCCTCGCGGTGCGCTTCGCCTCCGGCCAAGTGTTGCGCGCGCACATCGTCGGGACCGCGCCCAATTACGATCTCGCGGTCATTCGCGTGGACAGCCCGCGATCGTTGCCGCCGCCGATTGCGATCGGCACGTCCGACGATCTAAAGGTCGGGCAATGGGTGTTCGCGATCGGCAATCCGTTCGGGCTCGATCAAACCTTGACCACCGGGATCATCAGCGCGCTCAAGCGCCGCCTGCCCACCAGCGAGGGCCGCGAAATCACCAACGTGATCCAGACCGACGCAGCCATCAATCCCGGCAATTCCGGTGGCCCGTTGCTCGACTCGGCGGCGCGCGTGATCGGCGTCACGACCGCCATTCTTTCCCCGTCCGGGACGAACGCGGGCATCGGCTTCGCCATACCGATCGATTCCGTCAACCGCGTGGTGCCCGAGCTCATCCTCCGCGGCGCGGTGCCGACTCCGGGGATCGGCATTGTTGCCGCCAACGAAGCAGCCGCCACCCGCGCCGGCGCGCAAGGCGTCGTCATCGTGCGAACCAGCCCCGGCTCATCCGCCGAGCGCGCCGGGTTGCGTGGGGTCGACCCGCGCAGCGGAAAGATCGGCGACATCATCGTGGGGGTGAACGGAAAGACGGTGCTGGGACTCGCGGATTTGATCCAGGAGCTCGAGCGCGTCGGAGTGGGGAAAAGCGTGACGCTGACGGTGCAACGCGACGGCCGCGAGGTCCCGGTCGAGGTCGAAGTGACGGACATCGGGCACAGGGGCTGACTGCGCCACTCCTGCCGCCGCCGTGGCACTTCGCGCGGCAATTTTCGCATCGACGCGGTTGCGATTTCCGGCTACCACGCTCGGCTCAGCCCGCTAGTGTGGCGGTTCAGAAGTCCCCATCATTCTTTGCAGCGAAACCGAAATGCGGACTTCTGAACCAAAGCCACACTAGATCAATAAGTTGCGAGTGTCCTTCGATTCCGAAGTTCGCAGACGAGGCTGCAGCACCATGATGCGAACTTCGGAATCGGGACACTAGCGTGCGAAATTTTCAAACCGCATTCACGTCGAACCGCGACCACAGGAAGGAAAACCGTGATCGATCTCTATACCTGGACGACGCCCAATGGCCGCAAAGCCTCAATCCTGCTCGAGGAGTTGGCTCTGCCCTATACCGCACACCCCGTCGACATCAGCAAGGACGAGCAGTTCAAGCCTGAGTTCTTGAAGATAAGCCCGAACAACCGCATCCCCGCCATCATCGACCACGACACCGGCATTAGCCTGATGGAATCGGCCGCGATCATGATCTATCTCGCCGACAAAACCGGAAAGCTGCTGCCGAAATCGGGCGAGCCGCGCTACCGCGTGCTCGAATGGCTGATGTGGCAGATGGGAGGACCCGGACCGATGTTCGGCCAAGTCCACCATTTCGTGAAATACAACAAAGGCAAGGCGCCCTACGCCGAGGAGCGCTTCCTCAAGGAGGCGCAGCGACTCTACGGCGTGCTCGACCGCAGACTCGCCGGACACGAGTTCGTCGCCGACGGTTATTCCATCGCCGACATCGCCATCTGGCCGTGGGTGTCGCGGTACGAATGGCAGACCATCGACCTCAGCGCGTACCCCAACGTGAAGCGCTGGTACACGACCATCGCCAAGCGTCCGGCCGTGCAGAAGGGCTACAAAGTGCCCAAGGATGTCGGCGACGTTCCAATCCCGGCGTAAGCGGATCAAGCTGCGCGCGCGATCAGCCGCGTCACGGTCATGCGGCCTCCTCTGTGCTTCGCACGTCGTAGGCCCATGCGCTTGCCTGGCCGGATTTACGCGAGCACGCGCCCGCTGATCGAACGTCTCAAGCGGGTGTTCGCGCCGTAGCGGCCAAGCAAAACGCCACGTGACGCGCGGCGTCATTCCTTCATCAGCCGCCGCCCAAAAGCTGGGCAGACGGGGATTGTCTGCGCCCAGCCGATACCCCTTTGGTTGGCGCGTGGCTTGCAGCTAGGATTGTGCAGGCGCCGGCGACGAGAGCGCAGGAGCGGGGAACAGCCATGTTGGCCGCGTTCGACGAGATGAAAGGCGCCGACGGGACCTTGCGGCCTGCCTACAACGAGCTGTTTCGCTGGCTCTCCGTCATACCCTCGGATGTGCTGGACTACCGGCGGCGCGAGGCGGAGGTGCTCTTCCGCCGCATCGGCATCACCTTTGCAGTCTACGGCGAAGCGGACGCGCAGGAGCGGCTCATTCCCTTCGACGTGCTGCCGCGCATCCTTGCCGCCGCCGAGTGGGACATTCTGCGCGCCGGGCTCGAACAGCGCGTCAAAGCCATCAATCTCTTCCTCCGCGACGTCTACACCAGACGCGAGATTCTCAAGGCGGGCGTCGTGCCGGAAGAACTGGTGTTCCAAAATCCGGTGTTCCGCCCGGAGATGAACGGCCAAAAGGTACCGCACGACATCTATGTTCATATCGGCGGCATCGACGTCGTTCGCGTCGACGCCGAGAGCTTCTACGTGCTCGAGGACAACGCGCGCACGCCCTCCGGCGTCTCCTACATGCTGGAGAACCGGGAAATCATGCTGCGCCTGTTCCCGGAACTCTTCGCCCGCCATCGGGTGGCTCCGGTTGAGAACTATCCGGACGAGTTGCTGGCAACCTTGAAGTCGGTCGCGCCTGCGAGCGCCAGTGCCGACCCGACGGTCGTGCTGCTCACGCCGGGCGTCTACAATTCCGCCTATTACGAGCACTCGTTCCTTGCCGACAAGCTCGGCGTCGAACTGGTCGAGGGCCGCGACCTGTTCGTGAAGGACGACCTCGTGTTCATGCGCACGACGCAAGGGCCCAAACGCGTCGACGTGATCTATCGACGCATCGATGACGACTTTCTCGATCCGCTGGCCTTCCGCGCGGATTCCGTGCTCGGAGTGCCGGGGCTGATGTCGGTCTACCAGGCCGGGAACGTCACGCTGGCGAACGCGGTCGGGACCGGCATCGCCGACGACAAGGCGGTCTACAGCTACATGCCGGCGATCGTGAAGTTCTATTTGGGCGAGGAGCCGATCCTGCGCAACGTGCCCACCTGGCGCTGCCGCGAAGCCGAACACCTCACCTATGTGCTCGACAATCTCCATGAGCTCGTGGTCAAGGAGGTGCACGGTTCGGGCGGTTACGGCATGTTGATCGGACCGATGGCCGACAAGGGGACGCTCGCAACGTTCCGCGCCAAGCTCAAATATAATCCGAAAAATTTCATCGCCCAGCCGACGCTCGCGCTCTCGACCTGCCCCACCTGCGTTGAAGAGGGAGTGGCGCCCCGCCATGTCGATCTGCGCCCGTTCGTGCTGACCGGGCGCGATCGCATCCGCATCGTCCCAGGCGGCCTCACCCGCGTGGCGCTGAAGCGAGGCTCGCTCGTGGTCAACTCCAGCCAGGGCGGCGGGACCAAGGACACCTGGGTCTTGGATCGATGAGGCGGAGCGCACGATCGCTGCGGATATGGAGCCGAGACGACGTGTCGCTGCGGCAGCGCACGACACGCCGTTGCGGATAGAAAGATGCTCTCGCGCACCGCCGACAATCTCTATTGGCTGGCGCGTTACGTGGAACGCGCGGAGTATCTCGCGCGCATCCTAGAGGTCACGCAGCGCCTCACCACGCTCCCGCTCGCCTATGTCGGTTCGTCCAACGAATGGGAATCGGCGGTCGCGACCGCCGGCTGTGCGCACGCTTTCGCCGCCGCCTATCCGGAGGCGAACGAGGAGGCGGTCACGGATTTTCTCTGCTTTTCCACCGCCAACCCGTCCTCCATCCGCAACTGCTTCGAGCTGGCGCGGACCAACGCACGTGCCGTGCGCACCGCACTCACCGTGGAAATGTGGGACGCCATTAACGGCACGTGGCTCGAGCTCAAACGCTTCGGCAACGGCTCGACGTCGCGCGAGGAATTCATGCGCTTCCTGCGCTGGGTGCAGGAATCCTCGCTCCGCTTCGACGGCTCCGCCTACCGCACTATGCTACGCAACGACGCCTACTGGTTCTCCCGTCTCGGCGTCTTCATCGAGCGCGCCGACAATACGGCGCGCATCCTCGACGTGAAGTATCACATGCTGCTGCCGGCGCATGAGCGCGTCGGTGGGCCGCTCGATTATTTCCAATGGTCGGCGATTCTGCGCTCGGTATCGGCGCTGACGGCCTATCATTGGGTTTATCGCGAGAGCGTGAAGCCTTGGCTGATCGCCGACCTCTTGATCTTGCGCGATGAAATGCCGCGCTCGCTGGCGAGCTGCTACGAGAACCTCGTGGTCAATTTGGACCATATCGCGCGCGCCTATGGCCGCCAGGGATCGGCCCAACGCCACGCCCGCACCGTGCGGGCGCGGCTCGAGAACAGCCGCATGGAGGAGATTTTCCAGCAAGGAATGCACGAATTCATCAGTCAATTCATCGATGACAACAATCGCCTCGGCGTCGCAATCAGCGAACAGTATCTGATGTAAGAGGGCGGGACGCTGCCGCGACGGCACAAAGTTGCTGCGAGGCGTGGCGTCGCGCGACTGCGGTGGGCCTCGCCCGTTTCGCCGAGTATGCTTCGGCCTCAGCGGTCCTCGTTTGTTCGCGCATGCCGAGCAGGCGGCGCAGCAGACCCAGAATTGAGGAAAGATTGCCGCCTGGCCGCCGGCATCGGTATATAGGGCGCGGACCGCCTGACAGGAGCGCTGCACCGTCATGACCTATTGCTGTGGCATCCTGGTGCGAGACGGCCTCGTGATGTTCGCCGACACCCGCACCAACGCCGGCGTCGATAACATTTCCACCTTCCGCAAGCTGCATGTCCTCATTCGGCCAGGCCAGCGCATCATGGCGATCGCCTCGGCCGGCAACCTCTCCATCAGTCAATCTGTGGTCAGCATTTTGCGCGAGGGCTGGGAAAACCTCGAGACCGGCGAAACCGAGACGCTGATGAACGCACCGACCATGTTTCAGGCGGCGCAGCGCGTCGGCCACATCATCCGCCAACTGCACAAGATCGAGGGCGAGGCACTCCAGGCTTCGGAAGTGAATTTCGACGTCTCGTTCCTGCTGGGCGGGCAGATCAAGGGCGAGCGGCCGCGCTTGTTCATGCTCTACGCCGCCGGCAATTTCATCGAATGCACGCAGGATACGCCCTACCTGCAGATCGGCGAGCACAAATACGGCAAGCCGGTGCTCGATCGCGCGATCACCTACGACATCGATCTCTACGATGCCCTCAAGGTGGGCCTGGTCTCCGTCGATTCGACCATGCGCTCAAATCTCAGCGTGGGCCTGCCGATCGACGTGCTGATCGCGCGACGTGACGTCTGCGACGCAGAACTCAACTTCCGGATCGAGCCAGGGGAGCCGTATTTCCACGACCTGCGGGAGCGCTGGTCGGCGGCGCTGCGCGCGGCGCACGCCGGCATCCCGCGCCCGCCCTACAAGAACATCCGCTGAACGGGCTAGTGCCGCCGATTTGAAATTCCTGCATCATGTGCCGCGAGTCCGCGTTAGGAATTTCAAATCGAAAAGCGGCACTAGAATCGTAGAGTCGCTAGTGCCCTTTGGTTTTCGAAGTTCGTGCCCGAAGGTGCCGCGCTGTATCACGAACTTCGAAAACCGGGCACTAGCCGCATTGCCTCCACGCATAGGCCATGACGATAATGGCCTGATTTGCGGAGGGTCGAACGATGGCTGAGTTGCAAAAGGTCGCACTGGTCACCGGCGCGGGGACCGGCATCGGCAAGGCGGTGGCGCTGGCGCTGATGAAGGAAGGCTACGCCGCCGTGTTGGCGGGCCGGCGCAAGGACAAACTGGAGGAAACCGCGAACGAGGGCAAATCGACCGGCGCCAAAGCGCTCGTCGTGGCGACGGACGTGAGCGATCCGGCATCGATCAAGGCGCTATTCGCCAAGGCCAAGGATACGTTCGGGCGTCTCGACGTCCTCTTCAACAATGCCGGGATCGGCGCTCCGGCGGTGCCACTCGAGGACCTGCCATACGAGACCTGGAAGCAAGTCGTCGATATCAATCTCACCGGCATGTTCTTGTGCACGCAGGAAGCGATCAGGATCATGAAGGCGCAGGACCCGCGCGGCGGCCGCATCATCAACAACGGGTCGATCTCCGCGCATACCCCACGCCCGCGCTCGGTCGCCTACACCGCAACCAAGCACGCAGTGACGGGACTGACCAAATCGACGTCGCTCGACTGCCGCGACTACAACATCACCTGCAGCCAGATCGACATCGGCAATGCCGCAACTCCGCTGACGGAGCGCATGGTGCAAGGCCAAGGCGTGATGCAAGCGGACGGGCGCATGGCGATCGAGGCGCGCATGAACGCCGACGACGTCGGCCGGGCCGTCGTCTATATCGTCAATCTCCCCCTCGACACCAACGTGCTGTTCTTGACGGTGATGGCCAACCTGATGCCGTTCGTCGGGCGGGGATGATTTGAACTCGCAGCAGGCTTCGGCTCCCTCAACGCGCTAATCGATTTGCTTGACGGTGACCTTCGCCCCTGCCCTCACCTTCGCCAGCATCTTCACGTCGCCGACCACCTTGCCGAAGATGTTGCATGGGCTGGCGAGACGCGTCTCGTCGCCGCGGCTGATCGGGGTGCGGCCGAAGCCCAGCGCAATGGCGTGACCATCGGGCCAATAGGCGATCTCGCCGGGGGTGACCACGGCGCGCGCATCCTTCTCGCGAGCGGCCTTGACCGGGATCTCGAAGTAGACCTCTTCGCCCCAGGTCAGCGCTGAGGACGAGATCGGCAGCGCCGTAGCGATGGCTTGTGCCGTCGGCGTGTCGAAGAGTTCGGCCTCGAGCGTGAGCGCGCCGAACTCGAAGCGGATGCGCGTCATTGGCGGCCTCCGTTGACCCGCGCCCAGGCGTGGCGCATTTTGCCCGCTGATGCAACTGGCGGCGGGGCGTGCACGCACCCCGCGGCCAACGCCGGACCGGCTTGCTGCCGCGAACCCGCGCTCGACCAAGGGGCAATGCAAAGTCTCCAATCCGCATTCGGCGTCTTCGCCCTGCTCGGCATTGCCTGGATCATCAGCGAAGATCGCCGCGCCGTGGCCTGGAGGCAGGCGGCGGTCGCCCTCATAGTGACCTTTGTCACCGCGGTCGTCCTGCTCAAGGTGCCCGGCGTCGCGCGCGCGTTCGGCGCAATCAATAACGCGGTCGATGCGATTTCGGCGGCAAGCAAGGCCGGCACCTCGTTCGTGTTCGGCTATCTCGGCGGCGGGCAACTTCCCTTCGAGCTCAAAGTGTCCGGCGCGGAATTCGTGCTGGCGGTGCAGGCATTGCCGATCGTGCTGGTGATGAGCGTCTTGACCACGCTCTTGTTTTATTGGGGCATCCTGCCGCCGGTTGTGCGCGGTTTCTCCTGGGTGCTCGAGCGCACGCTCAAGGTCGGCGGCGCGGTCGGACTCTCAACCGCGGCGAACATCTTTCTCGGCATGGTCGAAGCGCCGCTATTCATCCGTCCGTATCTGGCACGACTTACGCGCAGCGAGTTGTTCATCGTCATGACCGGCGGCATGGCCGGCATCGCCGGCACTGTTCTGGTGCTCTACGCGACTCTGCTTGGGTCGGTTGTTCCGAATGCGGCAGCGCATTTCGTCATCGCCTCAGTGATGGGCGCGCCCGCCGCCATCCTCGTCAGCCTCATCATGGTGCCGGAGACGAGCGCGCAGCACACCGGCGGCGAAACATTCGACGAGGCGAAGGTCGCGTCGAGCACCATGGACGCGATTGTCAGAGGCACTGCCACCGGCCTCGAACTGCTGCTCAACATCTGCGCCATGTTGATCGTGCTGGTCGCGCTGGTGCACCTCGCCAATGCGATCATCGCCGGCGTCCTGCCCGAGGTCGCGGGTGCGCCGATCACGCTGCAACGCCTGCTCGGCTATGTCATGGCGCCGGTGTGCTGGCTGCTCGGCATTCCGTGGAGCGAGGCGGCGACCGCGGGCGGCTTGATGGGGATCAAGACCATCCTCAACGAGCTCATCGCCTACGTTGAACTGGCGAAGCTTCCGCCCGAGGCGCTCGAGCCGCGCTCGCGGCTGATCCTGCTCTACGCGATGTGTGGCTTCGCCAATTTCGGCTCGCTCGGCATCATGATCGCCGGACTTTCCACCATGGCGCCGGAGCGGCGCGACGACGTGCTCTCGCTCGGCCTCAAGTCGATCGTCTCGGGGACGATCGCGACCTGCGTCATGGGGGCGATCGTCGGCGTGCTGACGTGAGCACGCCTGGTGATCCGGCCGGGGCCGCTCCGCCGTCAGTGCAAACGGAACTCGCCGCCGATTGCGCGAAGCTCCGCGGGCTTGATCAGCCGCGAGTGGGCCACCGTGACGGAGTAGAGCGGTCCCTCGAGCTTATCCAGCCAAAACGCCAGAAAGCGGTTGAGCACCGGAAAGCGCGGACACAAATCGTAGTCCTGCCAGACGTAGGTCTGCAGGAGGGACGGATGATCGGGGAGGCGATAGAGGATTTGCGCCGTGGTGAGGCCATAGCCATCGAGCTGGCGGCGGAAATCTCTGGATGGGAACTCTCGGTTTGCAAGTCGCTGAGATGCCATGGATGCCCTCCGATTCGGACATCGAGTCTGTTCGTTACCTCCCATACAAACAAGATCAAAAGATGGAGAAAGTTCCTAAAATCAAGGCGTTAGCAGCATAGCGTCAGGACTGCTGACAAATTGGCTGGGGGCATTACGACCCGTCCCACAGCCCCAGCCGGAGGCTTGGCACTTCGCCCCTGAGATTGCCAAATTTGACTTGGCACTCCGTTCCCAAGAGTGCTAAATTTTTTCCGGACGCCTCTTGCGGGCTCGAATTGGGCCCCTATGTCGCGCACTGAACTAAGCGGCAAAGTCACCTTTGCCGTCCTGCACTTGGCTAATCTCAAATCCTGCCAGAAACTTAGGAGGACACCATGAAGTTTCGTCCGCTTCACGACCGCATTGTCGTCAAGCGCATCGATGCCGAAGAGAAGACCGCCGGCGGCATCATCATTCCCGACACGGCCAAAGAGAAGCCCTCCCAGGGCGAGGTCATCGCCGTGGGCCCCGGCGGCCGCGACGAGGCCGGCAAACTGATCCCCATCGACATCAAGGTCGGCGACCGGGTGCTGTTCGGCAAATGGTCCGGCACCGAGGTCAAGATCGACGGCGAAGAGCTCCTAATCATGAAGGAGAGCGACGTCATGGGCGTCATCGAAGAGGGCGTCGCCAGGAAGAAGGCGGCCTGACGCGATTCATCGGCTCGCCTTTAAAACATCATTTCGGAGACAACAGCTATGGCTGCCAAGGAAGTCAAATTCTCGGTCGAAGCGCGCGATAAGATGCTGCGCGGGGTCGACATCCTCAACAATGCGGTGAGGGTGACCCTCGGTCCCAAGGGCCGTAACGTCGTGCTCGACAAAAGCTTCGGCGCGCCGCGCATCACCAAGGACGGCGTGACCGTGGCCAAGGAAATCGAGCTCGAGGACAAGTTCGAGAACATGGGCGCGCAGATGGTGCGCGAGGTCGCCTCGAAGACCTCCGACATCGCCGGCGACGGCACCACCACCGCGACCGTGCTCGCCGCCTCAATCGTCAAGGAAGGCGCCAAGTCGGTCGCCGCCGGGATGAACCCGATGGACCTCAAGCGCGGCATCGATCTCGCCGTTGACGCCGTCATAGAGGACCTCAAGAAGAACTCCAAGAAGGTCACCTCCAACGAGGAGATCGCTCAGGTCGGCACCATCTCCGCCAACGGTGACGTCGAGATCGGCCGCTTCCTCGCCGAAGCGATGAAGAAGGTCGGCAACGAAGGCGTGATCACGGTGGAAGAGGCAAAATCGCTCGAGACCGAGCTCGACGTAGTCGAGGGCATGCAGTTCGACCGCGGCTACATCTCGCCGTATTTCGTCACCAACGCCGACAAGATGCGGGTCGAGATGGAGGACCCCTACGTTCTCATCAACGAGAAAAAGCTCTCGGGCCTGCAGGAGCTGCTCCCGCTGTTGGAATCGGTGGTGCAGACCGGTAAGCCGCTCCTCATCATCGCGGAAGACGTCGAGGGCGAGGCTTTGGCCACCCTGGTCGTGAACAAGCTGCGCGGCGGGCTCAAGGTCGCCGCCGTCAAGGCGCCCGGCTTCGGCGACCGCCGCAAGGCCATGCTGCAGGACATCGCCGTCCTCACCGGCGGCCAGGCGATCTCCGAGGATCTCGGCATCAAGCTCGAGAACGTCACGCTGAACATGCTGGGCCGCGCCAAGAAGGTGACGATCGACAAGGAGAACACCACGATCGTCGGCGGCGCCGGCAAGAAGGCGGACATCGAGGCCCGCATCACACAGATCAAGGCGCAGATCGAGGAGACCACGTCCGACTACGATCGCGAGAAGCTGCAGGAGCGCCTCGCTAAGCTCGCCGGCGGCGTGGCGGTCATCCGCGTCGGCGGCGCCACCGAGGTCGAGGTGAAGGAGCGCAAGGATCGCGTGGATGACGCGATGCACGCGACCCGTGCCGCGGTCGAGGAAGGCATCCTGCCGGGCGGCGGCGTTGCGCTCTTGCGCGCCAGCGAAGTGCTCAAGAAGGTGCGCGCCCAGAACGACGACCAGAAGACCGGCATCGAGATCGTCCGCAAGGCGCTCTCCTGGCCGGCCCGGCAGATCGCGATCAACGCCGGCGAAGACGGCGCCGTGATCGTCGGCAAGATCCTGGAGAAGGATCAGTACGCCTTCGGCTTCGACGCGCAGAGCGGCGAGTACGGCAACCTCGTGTCGAAAGGGATCATCGATCCCACCAAGGTGGTGCGCACCGCGCTGCAGGACGCGGCCTCGGTCGCCGGCCTGCTCATCACCACCGAGGCGATGGTCGCCGAGGTGCCGAAGAAGCAGACGCCCGCGATGCCGCCCGGTGGTGGCGGAATGGGCGGCGGAATGGACTTCTAGCGATAGCTTTTGAAATCGCTGTCGTATGCGAAAAGAGGGGCCGCCAATTGGCGGCCCCTCGCCGTCTCACGCGTGCGGCGTTGTCAGAAACGTCTGTTGTGATGTGTCGGCGCCGAGAGGAACAGTGTTCAGATTGCCAGCGCCGCCACCGCCATCAAAACCAGCCATCGCCTGCACGAGCTGAGAGGTTGAGCCGTCCAAGCTGCCCATGGAGCCGGTCGGAGTGCTGGACGCGAAGCCGCCAAGCTGCCAATCCGGGCCGGGCGCGCCTAAGCTGGCTGATCCCACGAGATTATTGCCCGCGATGGTGTAGGCCTGAAACGCGCCGAGATTGTTACGCAGCACGAGATCGGAGGCGCCGGCGGCGCTGATGGAAGCGACGCCCGCGAACTGCCAGTCGAGCCCGACGTTGCCCAGGAAGAACGAGCCGGTGATCTGATTGTTGGCAATGTCATAGAGCAAGAGCCCGCCGGTGTTGACGTTGCGCAACAAGAGATCGCTTTCGCCGGGGGCGCTGCTGAAGTTGCCGACGCCGGAGAACTGCCAATCCACCCCGACCGCGCCCATAAAGGCAGAGCCGGTGATCTGATTGCTGTTGATGTTGTAGGCCTGCAGTCCCCCGGTATTGGCGTCGCGCAGCAGCATATCGCTCGTGCCGCGGCCGCTGAAATTGCCGATGCCCGAGAACTGCCAATTCAATCCCACCGCGCCCATGAAGGCGGAGCCGATGATTTGATTGTTGCTGATGTTGTAGACCTGCAAGCCGCCGCTATTGGCGTCGCGCAGGAGCATGTCGGTCTCGCCGAGGCTGCTGAAATTCCCGGTGCCAGAGAACTGCCAGTTCAATCCGACCGCACCCAGCGAGGCCGAACCTATGAGATTGTTGCTGTTGGGGGCGATGTTATAGACCTGGAATGCGCCGCTGGTGGAGCTGCGCAGCAACATGTCGGCTGTGTCGCCGTCGAAAAAGCTGCCGAGCGTGACAAATCCATAATCGCTTCCAACTTTGCCCAGCTGGTTCGCCGCCAGGAGCGCGTCGCTTCCGATACTGTAGATTCGATAGAGGCTTTGGTTGGGGCTGGCCGGATCAAGAACCTTCGTTCGCAGCACCAAGTTCGCGGTGGTGGCGAATGTTGCCGTTTGCAGCGCGAGCTGTACGGCGGCCGCGGCGTCGACCAAACCCGCACCGGCGACGAGCGGATCGCCGAAGGGTAACGCCGTCTGCTGCAAGGTCTGCTTGACCCGCGCGAACGTCAGATTGGGGTTCGCCTGCAGCATGTCGGCGACCACGCCGGCCACGCTTGGCGCCGCAGCCGACGTGCCGAAAAATGGGTCAAACTTTGGGACGGTGGTGTTGATGTTGTCGATGCCGGAGACCGCAACCGGATTAAAAACGAGGGGTCCACCGGGAATGGCCGAGCCATCGTTATTGAACCAGAGTTGCGTCCCGGCCCCGCTCGCCGAGAAATTTTCGCTCCGGAGCGTGCCGCCCAGACCCGGAGTGTTCGCCGCATTCACCGCTCCCACCGCGAGGGCGTAGGGCGAGTTTACGTGACCTTGCGTGGTGCCCGCGTTTGCACCCTGCATCGTGACCAGACTAGCGTTGCTGACGGCAGCCTCTCTGATGAGGCCCGGATTGGGACCGGACAAGTTTTGAATGGCAATCGTATAGGTTTCCCCCGGTGGGAGCGTGAATATGATAACGGGATCGCGCCCATTTCCCGTGACGGTCGCGACGACAACGTTGTTTAAGAACACCACGACTTCGAGGTTCGATGTCGCTGCCCCGAAGGGCTGGTTCCATTGAACGACGAACCTTGCGTTCGAGCCGTCCTGGTCGGGCGCGACCGTGACGGTTTGTGTTGGACTGCCGTTGCCAAAATCCTGGGTGTTGCGAAGGACCGTTGAGCCGACAGTCGCCATCTGGATCGGGTTCCACGCGGCTTGATAGCCGACCGAGCCACTGTTGCCCGCCGACGTGAGGTAGATGACGCCTTCTTGCTCGACCGTCTGGATCGCATTGCCCACGATACCCGTCTGGTAGAATGGTTCAGCGAAATAGCCGACGTCGTCGCAGATGACGCGACACCCTGCGTTGTTGGCGAGGGCGAGGATTCCGGCGGCGAAATCCTGCTGGCTGACAAAGGCGGTGTAGAAGTCGAGATTGGCGCCAGGGGCGACGTCGTGCACGATCTGCATCATCGCGCGCCCCTCGTCCGAGCCGGGGGGGTTGTTGGGGTTCGGGAGGTCCTTCAGCACGCTCACTTGCGAGGCGGGCGGCAGCGCCCCGTTGGCTTCGTCCGCCGCCGCCCCGCCCAGATAGTCGAAGCTGTCGGATAGGACGCCGACCGTGAAGCCTGCGCCGGTGACGCTGAGATTTGTCGCGTTCAGCGTCTGGCGAACTTGGTCCGGTGTGGCGCCAGTGGGGCCAACTTCGCCCGTCGCCGCGTTTGGCGCCGGCGACGCGACGGAATAGGCGCTTGCCGCAGCGGCCGCCGGCGGGGCGGACGCAACGACTGCCAATGAGCCAATGCCTGGCACGGGAGCGGCGCCTGACACGGCGGGAGCGCTCGTCACGGCGGCAGCGTCTGTCAATCGTGTCGCGGACGCGGGGGGCAAAAAGGGCACACCCTCGAGATCGCCCCCGTCGCCGACGTCGGTTACAGCGCCAGCTCCATCGCCGAGCCTCCTCCTGCGCATCTCGACCTCCCCCGTTCTCAGCTGAGAATCGTTTCAGGTGGTCGCCCGCCGACGACAGACGTCATAGCCGACGATCCATGACGTGGCGAATCCAGGATCGCCATAGCCGCTTTGCCTTTAAGGCACAGCAAGCGCTCAGTTCATTGCGGGGGAGCCTGCACATCACTCCGCGGGCGCTATCGCCCGCGCGCGTGACTTTTCAACCCCGTTGACCAGCACGGCGATCGCGGCGGTGGCGAATACGAAGCCGAGCGCGATGGTGGCGGTCGTTCCCAGCACCAAGCCAAAGCCCCCGCGGCCGTAGAGGAACGCAAGCGCCGTTACCGCCGCACCCGAGGCGAGGAACGTCAGGAAATAGCGCACCGCGTAGATGCGCCCACGCCAGGCGTCGGCGGTGTAGCGGGCGATCACCAGGTCGTTGACGGTGACTTGCGCGTAGATCGCGGCCATGGCCACCGCAAGCGCGACGATCAGCACCTTGCCGGTTGATTGCGCCGCCCACAGCACGCCGAGAAACTGCAGGCTCGCGACCGCCGCGAACAGGATGTGCAGCGGGAATTTCTCCACCAGCCGGCCGACCGCGATCTGAGCCAACGCACCACACATGAAGATCAGGGTCGCGATTCCGCCGACGAGGAGAAGCGGCACCTCGGCGCCGAGCCGCTCATCGACGAGCTTCGGCAGCGCAACCGCCACGATGTTGAAGACGAGCCCGGCGCACAGCGCGATCACGACGAACAGACCGAAGATGGTCGCCGCCAGCGCCGCGCCGAGCGGCACGTCCGCCACGGTGCCGCGGCTCGCTGCTTTTCGCGCTTCGTCGGGAACGAGGCGCAAATAGACGACGGCACTCACCACGCAGATGGCGCCCGGCACCAGGAAGGCCGCGCGCCAACCCAGGCCTGCGATCAGCGCGGCGGTGACGCCGGCGGCGAGCGCCGCGCCAAGATTGCCGCACACGCCGTTGAAGGCGAGCGAACGGCCGCGCAAGGTCGCTTGCTCGACCAGCATGGCGGTGCCGACTGGATGATAGATCGCCGCGAATACTCCGAGCGCCGTCATCGCGGCCGCGAGCACGATGAGATTGGGTGCGAGCCCCGCTGCCAGCAGCGACAGCCCGCAGCCGGCATAGAACACCGCCATCATGTTGCGCCGGCTCCAGCGGTCGGCGAGCCAGCCGGCCGGCAGCGAGAACACGCCGAACGCGATGAAGGCAGGCGTGCCGAGCGCGATCAGCTCGGCATAGCTGCGGCCGTAAACGATCTCCAGCCCGATCACCACGGTCGGGAAGATCAGCATCACGTAGTGGTCGATCGCGTGCGCCCAATTAATGAAGCCGATCGAGCGCTTGATATGGTTCGGTTCTGCAGTCGCCATGGTTGAGTGTCGCACAGACAAAAAGGACCGCGCGCGCCGGCGGCCATGCGGATATAGCCTCATTTGCTATAGCCCGATTTGCAGCCGGCTATCCATGCCGAAATCGCGGAGCAGATTTTCGCTGGGTTGCGCAGGTACCCGCCAACGCCAACTATTGGCTGCCGCCAGATGCCGGCTGGGCTAGCGCCCGCCGGACGGACAAGCGAGCATCTCGCGGAGCATGTCCTCTATCGGGCGAGGCGAAATTCCGAGCTCTGCAAAGCCTGGCACGTCCCGGGAGGCGACGTTATCGACCTGCATCAGCTCGATCTGGTTGCGGGTCACGGGCGCATTAGGAAGCATCTCCGCTAGGCGCGCCAGTGTATGCCAGGCGGCAAACGGCATCGGGATCAATCTCGGTTCGAGTCCGGCTTCGCGCGCCACCGCCCTAAGCAACTCCTCATAGGAGTAAATGCGAGGCCCGCCACACTCGAATGTACGGCTGTCCCTTTCGGTCTGTTCGAGTGCCCTGGCAATTGCTTCGGCCACGTCGCCCACATAGACAGGTTGCAACCGGGTGAGGCCGCGGCCGAACATCGGAAAAACGGGGAGCGTGCGAAATAGCGCGAGAAGACTCGTTAGAAACGCGTCATTCGGCCCGAACATCACCGCCGGGCGAACGATAACCGCGTCGGGAAAGGCGGCGCGAACCGCCAGTTCGCCCTCACCGCGCTTGCGGATGTAAAGCGACGAAGACGACGCATCGGCGCCAATGCCGGAGGCGTGGACGAGCCGTTCCAGACCATCCTGCTGCGCCTGAGCGGCCAGACGGCGCGCCGCCTCCACATGCACGGAATGAAACGTCTCCCCTCCCCGCTCGACGTAGAGACTGACCGCATTGACTGCGCCGTATGCGCCGACAAAGGCATTGGCAATAGATGCTCGATCGTGAATGTCGGCCTCAATCGATTGAAATTGCGGGCCGTCCGGACCAAACAGCTCGCGACTGCGGTTCACATGCCTTGATGCGATTCGAGCCAAGAAGCCGTGCTCGCACAGATGTTCGACGATGCGGCGGCCGAGAAAGCCGGTTCCACCGAACACCGTGATGACGCGCATGCTCATGAGGTCAGCATGCGGTCGATCTTGCTCGCCATGATGAAGTCGTTCTCGTGCAATCCCTTGATCTTCTTCGTGCTCAGCGACACGGTCGCGTAGCCCCAACCGAAGCTGACGTCGGGGTGATGTCCTTCCGCCTCGGCAAGCTCGCCGACCCGCTGCACGAAGGCGAGCGCTTCGCGAAAATTGCGGAACCGAAAGGTGCGCTCGATGCGGTGGGCGTCATCGCGCAGCTCCCAACCCGGCGTCTGCCTCTGTAAGCCGAGCGCCTCATCGGCACTGAGCGGCGGAACGTCACCGCGACAGGGGGTGCACGTCTTCTCCGCAAGCGTGTCGATCATGACGCTGTCTCCGATCGCGCGTATACAGCAGCGGCGCCAACTCAGCGATCGATCTCGCCGAACACGATATCGAGCGAGCCGATGATCGCCGAGACGTCCGCCAGCATGTGCCCGCGGGTCAAGAAATCCATAGCCTGCAGGTGGGCGAAGGACGGGGCCCGGATCTTGCACTTGTAGGGGCGATTGGTGCCGTCGGCGATCAGATAGACGCCGAACTCCCCCTTCGGCGCCTCGACCGCGGCGTAGACCTCCCCGGCGGGCACGTGATGGCCCTCGGTGTAGAGCTTGAAATGGTGGATGGTCGCCTCCATCGAGCGCTTCATCTCGGCGCGCGGCGGCGGAACGTTCTTGTAGTCCTTGACCGCGACCGGTCCCGCGCCTTCCCGCGACTGCAGTTTCTGCAGGCACTGCTTCATGATGCGCACCGCCTGGCGCATTTCCTCCATCCGCACGAGATAACGGTCGTAATTGTCGCCGTTCTTGCCGACGGGAGTGTCGAAATCGAGCTCGGAATAGCACTCGTAGGGTTGCGCCTTGCGCAGATCCCAGGCGGCACCCGAGCCGCGCACCATGACGCCGGAAAATCCCCACCCCCACGCATCTTCGCGCGTGATCGCGCCGATGTCGACGTTGCGCTGCTTGAAAATGCGATTTTCCGTCAGCAGCCCTTCGATATCGTCGCAAACCTTGAGGAAAGGATCGCAAAACGCGGCGATATCGTCGAGCAGCTTCGGCGGCAGATCCTGGTGCACGCCGCGACGCGGAAGTAATTCGCGTGCATGCGAGCTCCCGAGGCGCGCTCATAGAACACCATGAGCTTCTCGCGTTCTTCAAACCCCCAGAGCGGCGGCGTCAGCGCGCCGACGTCCATGGCCTGCGTCGTCACGTTGAGCAGATGCGAGAGCAGCCGCCCGATCTCGCAAAAGAGCACGCGAATGAGCTGTGCCCGCTTGGGCACGGCGAGGCCGAGGAGCTTTTCGGCTGCGAGGCAGAATGCGTGCTCCTAGTTCATCGGCGCGACATAATCGAGCCGGTCGAAATACGGGATCGCCTGTAGGTAGGTCTTGTGCTCGATCAGCTTCTCGGTGCCTCGGTGCAGCAGGCCGATATGCGGATCGACGCGCTCCACCACTTCGCCGTCGAGCTCCAATACGAGCCGCAGCACGCCGTGCGCCGCCGGATGCTGCGGCCCGAAATTGATGGTGAAGTAACGCGGCGCAGCTTCGCCCATGGCGGCCTCGCCTCAACTGCCGGCCAACGCGCCCCGGGATCGGGGGGTTCCTGCTGTGTGTCGGGCGCGGGGTCAGATCGAGTATGGCAGTGGATTGTCGGGAACCCGACTGACAAACCACAAGCAATCAGTGTAATGATTGTTCCATTGCCGAGTTGGGGGCAGTCTCATGCCCATCACGCCATATTTGGACAACGCCAGGCTCGACCCCGAGGCCACGCGCGTCATGGGCGTTGCGTTCGAAATGGTTCGCGTGGCCCTCGGGCTTGCAGATGGGGGCGATCTCGCCAATCAAATCGTCGCGAAGCGAATCATCGAACTTGCCAAAGCCGGTGAACTCAATCCCGATCTTTTGTGCGAGCGAGCACTAAAAGAAATTCGAGAGCAGCAAGCCTAGGCCGCGCGTCCTTGGCTCGCCTCGAACGCTTCCAGCATCTCGACTAGGTCCTTCATCACGTCCATCCCCGACATCGCACGACCAGCTTGGCAAGCTGATTGGGATCGCGGGGACGTTTGCGGCGGGCTGACATATTTCAGAACATTCCGGCAAGATAGACGACCCACGACGCGGGCCAAATAACCGCCCAAACGACAGCCTTCGCAAAGCTAATGGTGCATGTGTTGCCGCATACGTCCCATCGAACCCAAATCTGGAAAATGAGCGTTAGGCAGGCAACAACCCCGTAGGCCCATAGCAATTTAGGAATAATGCCCATGCTCGCAATATGCGCCCGAACCCCTCAAATCGCGAGGGCTGGTCAAGGCCCGCCACAATCAAACTAACCCACTACCCGGGCGGTTGTCACACGAGCAACTGGGCATCATGCCCCGAGCGGCATCGCCCGGAACCGCGTTGCCGCCCCCGCGTTCTCCCGTCGGCGCAAGGACGACCCCGCTGAGGACGACAGTTGGCGCCGTGGGCCGTCGCGTTTTCGACCACCAACACCCCGGCACGGCCGTGGAAACAGCGAGGATGCATGGACCACGAGACCACCCCGGCGAAATCGCGCGCATCAGTAGCGCGCATCTGCGCGCTCGTTTGCGTCGTCGTCTTGGCGGCGGCGGCAGGAATCTTCGGCGTCCACCTCATATCGCCCAATTGGCGTCTTCCGGCGCAGTCGGTTCCGCTGCGCTCAGCCGCGCTGCTATTCGGGCCCAGCAGCCGTGGTCCGGCGGGCTTTGCCGACATCGTCGATCAAGTGAAGCCTGCCGTGTTCGGCGTGCAGACCAAGCGCTCGGAGCCCTCCCACGAGCAGGTCGGCTCCAACCTCTTCCGTCATTTCGGAGCGCCGCTGACGCCGCAAGCACCGAGCGGTCGGCATCGACCCAAGACGGTGATGACGCAAGGATCCGGCTTCTTCATTTCCGCGGACGGCTACGCCGTCACCAATAACCACGTGATTGAGGGAAGCAAAACGGCAGAGGTCCAGACCGACGATCAAAGGACCTACACTGCCAAGGTGGTCGGCAGCGATCCGATCAGCGACCTCGCCTTGCTCAAGGTCGACGGCCGCGACGACTCCACTTTCGTGAAGCTTGCGGACGAGATGCCGCGCGCGGGGGATTGGGTGCTAAGCAGTGTCGGCGCTGATGGCCTATGCCGGCTTCGGCGAGGCGATCCACCTCATTCAAATCGCGGGCTTTGCGGTGGCGGCGTTGGGCGTGGCACTCGTGCAGTTGAAGGAGCGCGGATGAAGGCCGCACTGCTCGTTTGATGGCACCCCGCCGCCTGTCCCGCCGGCCAATTAGTCCAGCGTACGCCGGAAACGGCTGATCGCGATCACCATCGCGACCAGCATGAGCCCAGCCAGGGCAAGCGTATCGTAACGCAGATCCGCAAGCGCCGCGCCCTTGAGCATGATCCCGCGCACAATGCGAAGGTAGTGCGTGAGCGGCAGCAGTTCGCCGATCCATTGCGCCCAGGCCGGCATGCCGGCGAATGGGAACATGAAGCCGGAGAGCAGGATGTTGGGCAGGAAGAACATCATCGACATCTGCATCGCCTGCAGCTGGTTCTGCGCGATGGTCGAAAAGGTATAGCCGACCGAAAGATTGGTCGTGATGAACAGTGTGCTGAGCAGCGCCAACAGCAGCAGGCTTCCCAGGAGCGGCACGCCGAACAAGCCAATGCCAATTCCGATGATGAGGGAGGCCTGCACGAAGCCGACCATGATGTAGGGAACGATCTTGCCGAGCATGATCTCGACCGGCGTGATCGGCATGGCCAAAAGGCTTTCCATGGTTCCGCGTTCGATCTCGCGCGTCACCGACAGCGCGGTGAAGATCAACATGGTCATGGTCAGAATGGTGCCGACCAGGCCCGGCACGATGTTCAACGAGGTGTTGGCCGCCGGGTTGTAGCGGGCATGAGTGCGGATCTCGAACGGCGCTCCCGCGCCGTCGGGAACGGCACGGTCGTGCACGAGCGCGGTCTGCACCAATGTGCCGAGCGCGGCCATGGCCGAGCCGGCGGCCACGGGGTCGGTCGCGTCGGCGGCGACCAGCAGCGCCGGCCGGTCGCCACGTCGCACCGCGCGCTCGAAGTTGGCGGGAATCTCGATCGCGAACAGCACCGCACCCGAGGCGAGCAGACGATCGAACTCGGTTTCATCGTGGACAATATGGGTGACGTCGAAATATGCGGTGTTTTGAATCGCCTTGAGGATGGACCGGCCAAGATCGCTCTGCTCCTGCAATAGCACCGCGGTCGGCAGATGGCGCGGGTTGGTGTTGATGGCGTAACCGAACAGCAGAAGCTGGACGAGCGGAATCATCACAATCATCGCGAACGAGACGCGGTCCCGCTTGAGCTGGATGAATTCCTTGATCAGCATCGCCAGCGTCCGGCGCCAGAAGCCGCCGGACGCACGCGGTGCGGGCGTTACTGGCAACGTCGTCATTGCAAGCGATCCTGGGCGCGCCCCATGAGGTCGATGAACACGTCCTCCAGCGACGGCTCCGAGCGGGTCCAAGCGAGCTGCGGCTGCGCGCGGTACGGCGCAATGGCAGCCTCGAGTGCCGTCGCATCGCGGGCGCACACGTGCAGGCTGGTCCCGAACGGTGCGACCATGTCGACCCCCGCACGCCGGCTCAATTCCTCGGCGAGCGCGCTCAGCCCCTCCCCGTCGCGGGCGCTGACAGTGTAGGTGACGAGCCGCGAGGCCGCGATCACCTCGCCGACTGTGCCGTGCGCGAGCAGAACGCCGTAGGCGATATAGGCGATCTCGTGGCAGCGCTCGGCCTCGTCCATGTAATGGGTGGAGACCAGCACGGTCAGGCCGTGCGCCGCGAGCGCATGGATCTCGTTCCAGAACTCGCGCCGCGCCTTCGGGTCGACGCCCGCGGTAGGCTCGTCGAGCAGCAGAAGCTGCGGATTGGGCAGCGTGCAGGCGCCGAGCGCAAGCCGCTGCTTCCATCCGCCCGAGAGTTCGCCGGCAAGCTGCGCCTGACGGTCCACGAGCCCGAGCCGGTCGATCATGGCGCGGGCGGCCGCCGCCGGATGGGCAAGGCCATAGAGGCGCGCGACGAATTCCAGGTTCTCGCGCACCGAGAGATCCTGGTAGAGACTGAAGCGCTGCGTCATGTAGCCGACGTGGTGCTTGATCTCGTCCGCTTGCGTGCGGATGTCGTAGCCAAGGCACGTGCCGCGGCCTTCGTCGGGGGTGAGCAGACCGCACAGCATGCGGATGGTCGTGGTCTTGCCCGACCCGTTCGGCCCGAGGAAGCCGTAGATCTGCCCGCGCTTGACGCGCAGCGACAGGTTGCGCACGGCCTTGCGCCCGTCGAAGGATTTCGTCAGCCCCTCGACCTCGATGGCGATATCCCCGGCCGTCGTCATTCGCCCTGACCCAGCGCGACGCTCACCGGCTGGCCGACGCGCAGCCGCTCGGGCCGTTCCGGTCGGGCCTCGATCAAGAACACGAGCTTCGAGCGTTCGTCCATGCTGTAGATCACCGGCGGCGTGAATTCGGAGGCGCGCGAAATGAAGCTGATCCTGGCGCGAATGCCGGCGTCGCAGCCGTCGCAAGTGATGTCGACGGGGTCACCGAATTTGAGCTTGGGCAGCATCGCTTCGTTGACGAAGAAGCGCACCTTGAGATTGCCGGGAGGCAACAGCGCGAGGATCGGCTTGCCCGCCGGCACCAGCTCGCCACCGCGGTAGTAGATCTGCTGGACCGAGCCGCTGACCGGGCTGAACACCTTGCGGCGCGTGAGCCTGGTCTGCGCCGAATTGAGCCTCGCCTGCGCGGTGCGCAGCACAGCCTCGGCGTCGTCCAGAGACTTTTGCGTGCCGGCCATCGTCTTGGCGAGCTGCTGGGCGCGGTCGTAAGCGATCTGTGCGTTCTTGACCGCCGCCTCCTGCATGGCGACGTCGGCAAGCTGCAGATCGGGGTCAACCGTGAACAGCAGCGCGCCGCGTTCGACGTGATCTCCCTCCCGCACCGAGAGCGTCTCAATGCGCCCGGTCTCATCCGGGCCGACGAAGATCAGCTCGGCCTCGACCCAGCCCTGGAAAACCGGCTCCTTGCCTTTGTCGCAGCCGGTGAGCGCGAGCAGCATTGCGAGCGCCAGGCGCAAACCGTTCATGACGCGCTCCCGTCCCCGAACAGCAGATCGAGGTGAGCGCGCATGAGTTCCCGGATCTCGAGCGGCGCGAAGCGCCCGAACAAGCCGTTCCAAATGACGGCGACCAGCGCCGGGGCGACCAGCAATTGCGGAAAGCGGGCGAGCGCGTCGCGCGAAAGCTCACCACGCTCCACCGCCAGCGCGAGCCGGCCGCGGATGACCGGCAGCACCCGCGCGATCACCTCGCGGTAGTAGACCTCCGCGAGCTTGGGAAAGCGCGGCCCCTCGGAGATGATGAGTCGAATGACGTCCTTGCGCCGCGTGCCGTAGATTTCCTTGATGAACACGTCGACGATCATCTCGGCTACGGAACGGATCGGCACATCGCGCAGCGGCGCCGCTTCGATCGTGCCGACCAGGGGGCTGAGCATCGTGCGCACGAGCTCCTGGAACAGGCTCTCCTTGTCGCGGAAGTAGAGATAGATCGTGCCCTTGGCGATGCGCGCGCGGCGGGCGACGTCATCGAGCCGTGCTGCGGCAAAGCCGCGCCCCACGAACTCCTCCAGCGCGGCGGCGAGGATGGCCGCCCGCCGCTGCTCGCGCCGCGCGGCGCGACCATCCTGCCGCGCCGCGGCTTGGCGCGCGGGACGCTTTCTCCTTTGCGTTGTGCGCGCCGCCATTTCGACCGGCTCAAAACTGACTGACTGGTCAGTCATAATACAGGGCGAAGCGGCCGCGCGCAAGGCTTCGGGTTCCGCAACCCCGTTAAGGAAAATGCCGCGCAGCCGACGACCCCCTCATTTTGGCCAAACGAACCCAGCAGAAAGAGCCCCTATCCCCGAGCTGAGGAGAACGAGATGGGACGGACTCTCGCTGCGTTAGTCGTTGCCGGTTCGTTGTTGACGCTGGCCTCCTCGGAGGCCTCGGCATGGGTTTGTTTTGCGACCGGGCTGGGCTCAGGCGGATACGGCCGCAGCTACGACATCATCGACGCCAAGCTGTTCGCGCTGCGGCGCTGCGAACGCAACAGCCCGGTGCCGGTGTGCACCATATTGTGGTGCCGTCCCGGCGGCTGACGGCGTAGCCCTGCTCGCAGCGGGCCCATTCATTTCGAGAAGGCACCCTCGATCGCCGCCTTGACGCCAACGAGCGCCTCAGGCGTGTCGACATCCACCAGCGCGGCACTGCCCTCCAGCGACACTTCGACCACCGCCTCGCCGTAGCGGCCGATGAAGTGGCGTGCGCCCACGTCGCCCTCGATTGCCATCAGGTCGGGAAAGAACCGCCGCGACCACAACACCGGATTGCCGCGCCGGCCCTCGACGGTCGGCATGACGATGAGGCCGCCGCGGTCGGGATCGAAGGCCGCAATGAGGCGATCGATCAGGCCGGCATCGACCTGCGGCATGTCGCCGAGGCAGACGATTGCGCCATCGGCCTCGGCCGGAACGGCGGCGATGCCGGCTTTCACGGAGGTGCCCAGCCCCTGCGCGAAATCCGCATTGTAGACAAGCTCGACCGGCAGGCCGGCGAGCGCCTTCTCGACCTCGGCGCGCTGATGCCCCACCACCACGATGACCGGCCGGGCGCGCGAGGCCAGCGCCTCCTCCACAACGATGCGGACCAGCGGCCGGCCTGCGATTTCAGCGAGCAGCTTGTTCGGCCCGCCCATGCGCGTCGACCGCCCGGCGGCGAGCACCACGGCGCCAATGCGCCGGCCGGCGGCGAGCGGGGGCTCGGCGCGCGGCTGCGGCCGCGTGACGATCTCCATCAGGAGGCCGCCCACCCCCATGCCGGTGATGGCCGCACGCGGCACTTCAAGACCGGCAAGTAAGCGCATGAGTACCCAGTCGAATCCGTTTTCCTTGGGCGAGCGCGCGCAGCCCGGCGCGCCGAGCAGCGGACGGCCGCGCGCGGCGCCAATCAGCCAGAGAATGCCGGGATCGACCGGCATGCCGAAATGCTCGATGCGCCCGCCGATCGCCTCGACCGCGGCGGGGATCACGTCGCGCCGGTCGGCGATGGCGGAGGCGCCGAACACGATCACGAGTTCGGCGCCCTCCCCGAGCACCTCCTCGATGGCGCGCGCCAGCGCGCGCTGCTCGTGCGGCACGCGGCGTTCGGCAACGATGTTGGCGCCCGCCGGCGCCAGGCGTTCCTCCGTCACCTTCAAGGTTTTTTCGATGACCTTGCCGGCAAGGCCCGGCAGCAGCGTGGAGACGACGCCGATCTTGCGAACGCGGTAAGGGGCGATCCGCACCATCGGGCGCGCGGCGCGGGCGACCGCGAGCGCGGCATCGCGCGCTTTGGCCGCGACCGCGAACGGAATGATCTTGACCGTGGCGATCATCTCCCCCGCAACGACCGGCTTGTAGGCCGGCAGCGTCGCAAAGGTGATGGACTCCTCGACCTGATTGAGGCGATCGACCGCGTCCTTCTCCACGACGAGCACGCCTGCGGTTTGGGCGAAGAGATTGGCGCGGCCGGTGAAGGCGCGCTCGACGTGTACCCCCTCCCCGGCGACCGCCGCCGCGATCTCGGCCGCCGCGGCGTCCTCGGAGACGTCGCCGGGCTCGATCCGCGCCACCACGATCTCGGCGATGCCGGCGGCCTTCAACGCGGCGATCTCGGCCTTGCCGATCAAGGTGCCTTTCTTCAACACGAGCCCGGCTTGGCGGATCGAATGCACCGCAACGCCGCCCTCCGCCTCACCCACCGGCACCGCGCCGAACTTCATGCGCGCGTCTCCGGAGACTGCCGCAGCTGCGCCGTGATCTCGCCCATGATGGCGACGGCGATCTCGGCCGGGGAGACCGCGCCGATGGCAAGGCCGATCGGCGCGTGGATGCGCGCAAGCGCATCATCCGACAAGCCCTGCGCCTTGAGCCGTTCGATGCGGCGGGCGTGCGTCTTCTTCGAGCCCAGCGCGCCGATGTAA
This sequence comes from Xanthobacteraceae bacterium, assembly GCA_035693615.1. Lineage (GTDB taxonomy): Bacteria > Pseudomonadota > Alphaproteobacteria > Rhizobiales > Xanthobacteraceae > VAZQ01. The sequence goes on along the minus strand of DASSGH010000051.1, from coordinate 34,498 downwards.
AAGCAGTCGCGCGCGAGCGCATGGGTGAGCGCCGGGTCATCGATCTTCGGATCGTGCGTGAGCGCCACGAAGGCGGTGTAGCGGTCGACGCCGAGCGGCGGCAACGCGACATCGGGCCATTCCGCGATCACCTTCACGTCCGGGAAGCGCTCGATCGAGGCGAAGGCGGTGCGCGGATCGACGATCGTCACGTCATAGCCGACGAGACGCGCCATCGGTGCGAGCGCCTGGCTGATGTGCACGGCGCCGGTGATGACGAGCTGGGACGGCGGAACGTGCACGGTGAGAAAAACCTTGCCTGCGGGCGTCTCCACCATGGCGCTGTTGCCGCGCCGGATCTGCTTCTCGATGACGTCTTTGAGCGGATCGCGCGCGACCTCGGCCGCCTTGACCAGACGCTGCTGGCCGCTCGTCACGTCGGTGACGACGACGGCGGCGCGACGCGCCGCACGCTCGGCATTGAGCGCTCTGAGGATCTCGAGCTTCATGCCCCTTCCCCCACTCTCAGTCGGTCCCCTCCCGCCTTGCGGGGCAGGGTCGAGGGTGAGGTACGTCGAGCATGCGGCACGTGCATGCTCCTACTCCACCTTCTCCACATAGACACGAATGGTGCCACCGCAGGAGAGCCCCACCTTCCACGCGGTCTCGTCGGCAACGCCGAATTCGATCGTCTTCGGCTTGCCGCTCTCGATCACGTCGAGCGCCTCGGTGACCACCGCGCCCTCGACGCAGCCGCCGGAGACGCTGCCGAGGAAATTGCCTTCATCGTCGATCACCAGGTTCGAGCCCACAGGCCGCGGCGCCGACCCCCAGGTCTCGACCACGGTCGCGAGCGCGACCCCGCGGCCCTTCGCCCGCCAGTCCTCGGCCGCCCGCAGGATGTCCTCATCGCGCGCCAACATGTGCACCTCCATGCTCACCGGGGGCAGTAAAGCGCGAAGGAAGAGCAATCATCGCGCCCTTCCGGTTTCGCTAGCTATAGATGGATCGTCCGCGCCCGCCGGGCAATAACCGTCATGCCACCTTGTCCAGCCACGTCTTTGGATCGCCGCCGCGCCCGCCGCTCGCGGAGAGTGCGCGCACCAAGTCCTGCATCGACTCCAAATTATGGATCGGCCGCAGTTCGTCGACGTGCGGCACCATGGTGCGAATGCCCTTGGCCTTGGCTTCGAAGCCGGAGAACCGCAGCAGAGGATTGAGCCAGATCAGCCTGCGGCAGGAGCGGTGCAGCCGGTCGATTTCGAAGCCGAGCCGGTCGTCCGGGTCGCGCTCGAGACCGTCCGTAATCAGCAGCACGATGGCGCCCTGGGTGAGCACGCGGCGCGCCCATAGCTTGTTGAACGCGTGCAGCGAGGTCGCGATGCGCGTGCCGCCCGACCAGTCCGCGACGTTCGCCCCGACCGCGGCAAGCGCCTCATCGGGGTCCTTGGCCTTGAGCGCGCGCGTGACGTTGGTCAACCGGGTGCCGAACAAGAACGTGTGGACGCGCTTGCGGGCATCGGTCACCGCGTGCAGGAAATGCAGGAACAGGCGCGTGTACTGGCTCATCGAGCCGGAGATATCGAGCAGCGCCACGATCGGCGGCAACTTCGAGCGCGGCCCGAGATATTTGAGGTCGATCACCGCGCCGCCGGCCTTGAGGCTCGCCCGCAACGTGCGGCGGATGTCGACCAGGTGGCCGTGGCGATGCGGTGCGAGACGCCGCGTTTTCACCGCATCAAGCGAAAGTACCAGGCGCTTGATCGCGTCTTTGGCGGCGGCGATCTCGGCCGCGGTCATCTGCGCGAAATCCTTCTTCTGCAGCACCTCGCGGTCTGACACGGTGAGGCGCGCGTCGACTTCGAGCTGCGGCGGCTTGCGCTCGGCTTCTGCCACACCCGAGAGCAGCGCCTCCTGGATGCGCTGCGCGCCCGGCGGCGCCTTCTCGTCTTCGGCCGAGGGCGCCTGCGGCAGCATCGCCGCGAGCAGCCTGTCGAGCAGACCGCGGCGGCGGAAAAAGATGCGAAACGCCTGGTCGAAGATGAGCGAGTGCTCGTGGCGTTTCACCAACACCGCATGCAGCGTCCAATAGAAGTCTGCGCGCGTGCCCACACCCGCCGCCGCGACCGCGGCGAGCGCGTCCATCACCGCGCCCGGTCCGACCGGAATGCCGGCCGCGCGAAGCGCGCGCGCGAAGTGGACGATGTTTTCGGCGAGCCGACCAGCTGCGCGCGGCGCTTCGGTTCCCGCAGCGGCGGCGCCGCGGACATCCTCGGGCGCGAGCACCGGCCGATGGGCAAATGACCCGCATGGATTCATAGCATTCCTGCCTGCGCGCTGCCCTCGTCACTCCGCCGCACGCAGCTGCGCGCGCCCCTCGTCGATGAGCTCCTTCACCTTGCCGCCTTGGATGCGCGCGATGTCGTCCTGGTATTTGAGCAATACGCCGAGCGTGTCCGAAACGGTAAGTGGATCGAGCGCCGCCACGTCGAGCTCGGCGAGCGCGGCCGCCCAGTCGAGCGTCTCGGCAACTCCGGGCGCCTTGAACAGGTCCTCCCTGCGCAACGCCTGAACGAAATGCACGACCTGCTCTGACAAGGTGTTGCCGATTCCCGGGACCTTGGCCCGCACGATGTTCAATTCGCGCTCGGCCGCCGGGTAGCCGACCCAGTGGTAGAGACAGCGGCGTTTGAGCGCGTCGTGAATTTCCCGCGTGCGATTCGACGTGATCACCACGATCGGCGGCTCCCCCGCCTTCACGGTGCCGAGCTCCGGAATCGTGACCTGGAAATCGGCGAGCACCTCCAAAAGGAAGGCTTCGAACGCTTCGTCGGCGCGATCAAGCTCGTCGATCAGCAGTACCGGCGCGCCGGCCGGATCCGGCTCGAGCGCCTGTAGCAGCGGCCGCTTGATCAGAAAACGCTCGGAGAAGACGTCGTGCTCGAGCCGCTCGCGGTCGTGGGCGCCCTCGGCCTCGGCGACGCGGATTGCGATCATTTGCGCGGCGTAGTTCCACTCGTAGACCGCCGCCGAGACGTCGAGACCCTCGTAGCATTGCAGGCGGATGAGGCGGCGGCCCAGCGTCGAGGACAAGACCTTGGCGATCTCGGTCTTGCCCACGCCCGCTTCGCCTTCGAGAAACAAGGGCCGGCCCATCTTCAGCGCGAGGAACAGCACGGTCGCGAGCGAGCGGTCGGCCAGATAATTGGCCGCCGCAAGCAGATCGAGCGTGGCGTCGATTGAGTCGGGTAGTGAACGCGGCGGCGCTATCATCACGCCGAGCTTATAGCCTCTCACCGCCGCGCTTGTCCTGCCAAGAACGCAGATGAGGGGCGCGTTCGGGGTTCAGCAATCAGCGCTTCGAACCAGGTGGTTTTGCCGCCTCGGGATCGATCAGCCCGCCGCCGCGACTGCCCGGCGCGCCAACACAGCGATGAGGTGCGCGCGATATTCGGCGCTGCCGTGGATATCGCTGGCCATGCCGTCGGCCGGCACCGTCAATCCCTCGAGCGACTTCGCCCCGAAGCGCTTCTTGAGCGCCTCCTCGAAGGCGGTCAAGCGGAACACGCCGTTCGCGCCCGCGCCAGTGACCGCGACGCGGATCTCCGAACTGCGCTTCGAGACGAATACGCCGACCAGCGCATAGCGCGAGGCCGGGTTGGGAAACTTCACATAGGCCGCCTTGTTGACTTTCGGGAACTGCACCTTGGTGACGATTTCGTCCGCTTCGAGCGCCGTCTCAAACAGGCCCTTGAAGAATTCGTCGGCGGGAATGCGCCGCTTGTTGGTGATGATGGTGGCGCCCAGACCGAGCGCAGCCGCGGGATAATCGGCATTGGGATCGTTGTTGGCGAGCGAGCCGCCGATGGTGCCGCGATGACGCACCGCCGGGTCGCCGATCTTGCCGGCAAGCTCGGCCAGCGCCGGAATGTTTTCGCGCACGACCGGCGAGGTCTGGACCTCGACGTGGGTGGTCATCGCACCGATGGTGAGCGAACGGCCTTTCATTTCGATGCCGCTCAACCCTTCGACCTTCGACAGGTCGACGAGATGCTTCGGCCCGGCGAGCCGCAACTTCATGGTTGGAATGAGCGTGTGGCCGCCGGCGAGCAGCTTGGCTTCCTCTTGCTTGGCCAGCAAGCTCGCCGCCTGCCGCACGGTTGCCGGCCGGTGTTGGGTGAATGCATACATTGTGACCGCTCCTATGCCGCTTTGCGTCTGTCCTGGGTCTTTTGCAGTGCCTGCCACACCGCCTGCGCGGTTGCCGGCATGGCCAAATCTTCGCTGCCGATGGCATTGGTGATGGCGTTGATGACGGCAACCGGCGCGGCGATGGCGCCGGCCTCGCCGCAGCCTTTGATTCCCAGCGGGTTCGATGGCGACAGCGTGCGGGTCATCTCAACCTTGAGCGCGGGCAGATCATGCGCCCGCGGCATGCAGTAATCCATCAGCGAGCCGGTGACGAGCTGGCCGTCCTTGTCATAGACCGCGCCCTCGAGCAGCGCCTGGCCAACGCCCTGCGCGATGCCGCCGTGGACCTGTCCCTCGACGATCATCGGATTGATCACCGTGCCGAAATCGTCGACCGCGGTCCAAGCCACGATCTCGCTTTCGCCGGTCTGCGGATCGACCTCGACCTCGCAGATGTGACAGCCGGCCGGAAACGTGAAGTTGGTGGGATCGTAAAAGGCACCTTCCTTCAAGCCCGGCTCCAGCTCCTGCCCAGCAAATTTGTGGGCGATATAGGCATTGAGCGCGACCTCGCCCCAAGCCGCCGACTTGTCGGTGCCGGCGACGGTGAACTTGCCGTCCGCAAACACGATGTCGCCCTCGGCCGCCTCGAGCATATGCGCGGCAACTTTCTTCGCCTTCGCCTCGATCTTGTCGAGCGCCTTGACGATGGCGGAGATACCGACCGCGCCCGAGCGGGAGCCATAGGTCCCCATGCCGAATTGCACCTTGTCGGTATCCCCATGCACGACGCTGACGTTCTCGAGGGGAATGCCGAGCCGTTCGGAGACGACCTGCGCGAAGGTCGTCTCATGGCCCTGCCCGTGCTGGTGACAGCCGGTAAGGACTTCGACGGAGCCGGTGGGATTGACGCGCACCTCGGCCGATTCCCACAGCCCCACGCCGCAGCCGAGCGAGCCGACGGCTTGGCTGGGCGCGATGCCGCAAGCCTCGATATAGGTCGAAAAGCCGATGCCGCGCAGCTTGTCATGGCGGGCGGATTCACGCTTGCGCTTGCCGAACCCGCCATAGTCGGCGACCTCCAGCGCTTTCTTTAGCGAGGCGTGATAGTCGCCCGCGTCATAAGTCATGATCACCGGCGTCTGATGCGGGAAGTTCTTGATGAAGTTCTTCTTGCGCAGGTCGGCCGGATCGATGCCCATCTCGCGCGCGCCGACCTCCATCAGGCGCTCGACCACGAAGGTTGCCTCCGGCCGCCCGGCGCCGCGATAAGCGTCGACCGGCACGGTGTTGGTGTAGACCGCGTCCACCTCGCAATAGATCGCCGGAATTTCGTATTGGCCCGACAGCAGCGTGCCGTAAAGATAGGTCGGCACCGATGAGGAGAACGTCGACATATAGGCGCCGAGATTGGCGATCGTTTTCACGCGCAACGCCGTGGCCTTGCCCTCGGCATCGAATGCCATCTCCGCGTGCGTGACATGGTCGCGCCCGTGTGCGTCGGTGAGGAAGGCTTCGGAGCGCTCCGCCACCCATTTCACCGGCCGGCCAACTTTGCGCGCCGCCCACAGGCACACGACCTCCTCCGGATAGATGAAAATCTTCGAGCCGAAGCCACCGCCGACGTCGGGCGCGATCACCCGCAGCTTGTGCTCGGGCGCGAGACCGACGAAGGCGGACATCACCAGGCGCGCCACATGCGGGTTCTGCGTCGTGTTCCACAGCGTCAGGCTCTCGGAGCCGGAATCGTATTCGCCGATGGCGGCGCGCGGCTCGATCGCATTCGGCACCAGACGATTGTTGATGAAATCAAGCCTGGTCACGTGCTTGGCCGACTTGAACGCGGCCTCGACCGCCTTGGCCTCGCCGAGGTGCCATTGGTAGATGGTGTTGCGCGCGGCGATTTCGTGGATTTGCGGCGCGCCCTCGCTCTGCGCCTTGGCTGGATCGGCGAGCGCCGTCAATAGCTCGTAGTCGACGTTGACCTTCTCGGCAGCGTCTTTCGCCTGGGCCAGCGTCTCGGCGACGACCACGGCAACCGGGTCGCCGACATAATTCGCCTTGCCGTGGGCGATCGCCGGATGCGCCGCCATCTTCATTTGCGAGCCGTCCTTGGACGTGATCATCCAGCCGCAAATGAGGTTGCCGATCTTGTCGGCCGCAAGCTCGGCGCCGGTAAGCACGGCAAGCACGCCCGGCATCGCCGCAGCCGCCTTGGTTTCGACGTTCTTGATCCTGGCATGGGCGTGGGGCGAGCGCAGGAAGTAGGCGTGGCATTGGCCCGGACGATTGACGTCATCGGTGTAATGGCCCTTGCCCGTCACGAAGCGTTGATCCTCTTTGCGGCGGACCGCCGCGCCGATTCCCGTCGCGTTCATGGCGATCTCCTCCTGAGGCCCGCGCTCCGCTCAAGCTTGCTGCTGCACGTGTCCTTTCATCGCCTTGGCGCCGGCCGCGATGGCCTTCACGATGTTATGGTAGCCGGTGCAGCGGCAGAGATTACCCTCGAGCTCGTGGCGAATGGTGGGATCGTCGAGCTCGTGGCCCTTGCGATTGACCATGTCGACCGCGGTCATAATCATGCCCGGGGTGCAGTAGCCGCATTGCAACCCGTGATGTTCGCGGAAGGCCTCTTGCATCGGGTGGAGCGGTCCGTTCGGGTCGGCAAGGCCCTCGATGGTCGTGACGTTCGCTCCCTCGATCTGCCAGACGAAGACGGTGCAGGCTTTGACCGCCTTGCCGTCGACGTGCACCACGCAGGCGCCGCACTGCGAGGTGTCGCAGCCCACATGGGTGCCGGTCAGCCGCAGGTTCTCGCGCAGGAATTGCACCAGAAGCGTGCGCGGATCGACGTCACCGGTGACGGGTTTACCGTTCACCGTCAATGCGACGGCGGTCATGCCTTCCTCCTCGAAATCATTTTTCGCACCGGCCGGGGAAACCGGCGGCGGATCGGGTCAAAATCGCGGCGATTTTGCCCGGGGACCTACATTCGAACAAGTCGACTCTGAACCTGCGGCGCACCGCCGGTCAAGGGCGTCGGACACAGCCGATCGGGCGGCAGCGGGAGCGTCAGCTCGGCTGCGTCACCGCCGCCGCGAACTTGGCGAAGAAGTCGTCGGCGGTCTTTTTCGCCGCGCTGTTGATCAGACGCTGGCCGAGTTGGGCGAGCTTGCCGCCGATCTGCGCCTCAACGTCATAGGTGAGCAGCGTGCCGCCGTCTTTGTCGCTGAGCGACACTTTGGCGCCGCCTTTGGCGAAGCCGACGGCGCCGCCTTCCCCTTCGCCGGAGATGCGATAGCTGTTCGGCGGATCGAGATCAGAAAGACGAACCTTGCCCTTCCAGCGCGCCTTGACCGGCCCGACTTTGACGGTGGCGACGGCTTGAAACTCGTTCTCGGCAATTCGGTCGAGCTGCTCGCTGCCCGGAATGCAGCTCTTGAGCACTTCCGGGTCGTTGAGCTTGGCCCATACCACCTCGCGGCTGGCAGGCAATTGGACTTGCCCATTCATGGTCATCGCCATCGGCCTTCTCCGTCGTTCGCGGCGATCCGATCATCCGGGTATAAAGCGTCGCCGGGTTACGGGCAAAGTGCTTTCGTCATGGGTCGCGCGCCGTGCGGGATTGGCGCGCCGTTTGCCGGCAGCTAGAAAGTGTCGCGCGCAACATCGCCGAGGGAGCCACCATGCCCAACGTCAATGCCGACGGCTGTCCGATCTACGTCGAAGTCGAGGGCCCGGAACGCGCGCCCGTGCTCATGCTGTCGAATTCGCTCGGCACCACGCTCAACATGTGGGATCGCCAGGTTGCGCCGTTCACGCAGCACTTTCGTCTCGTGCGCTATGACCGGCGCGGTCACGGCCGCTCCGGCGTGCCCAAAGGCCCCTACACCATGGAGCGCCTCGGCCGCGACGTTCTCGCCGTGCTCGACGCGCTCGGCATCAAACGGATCAACTGGTGCGGGCTGTCCATGGGCGGCATGGTCGGGCAATGGCTCGGGGCGAACGCTCCCGAGCGTGTCGAACGGCTCGTGCTCACGAATACGTCCAGCTATTTTGCCGACAAGACGGCGTGGAACGATCGTCTCAAGCTCGTGCGCGAAAAGGGCGTTGCCGCATTCGCCGCGGCGAACATGGAGCGCTGGTTCACCAAGCAATTTCGCGAACGCGCGCCGGAGAAGGTCGCCTGGCTGCGCGAGATGTTCGCCGCAACGCCGCTCGACGGCTATCTCGCCTGCGGCGAGGCGGTGCGGGACATGGATCACCGCAACCTGTTGCCGAAGATCAACGCGCCGACGCTGGTCATTGCCGGCAAGTACGATCCGGCCACGCCGCCCGAGGCGAACGAATACATCAAGAACCATATTCCCGGCGCGCGATATACGGTTCTCGAGGCGGCGCACATTTCCAATGTCGAGCAGGCGGACGCCTATACCAAGGCGGTGCTGGGATTCTTGCTCGACAGATCGGGGCCTTCCTGATTTCGGTCTACCCCCGCGCGGCGCGAAACTCGTGCGGCGTCGTTCCCGTTTGCTTACGGAAGAAGCGGGCGAAGTGGGACGGGTCGGAGAAGGCGAGATCGTAGGCGATCTCGTGAATCGGCTGGCTGGTGAACACGAGCTGGCGTTTGGCCTCGGTGAGCACGCGTTGACGGATCAAATGGCCGGCGGTGACGCCGGTCGCGCGCTTGACGTGATCGTTGAGGCGATCGACCGTCATGGCGAGCTTGTCGGCATAGAAGGCGAGCTGCCGCTCTTTGTGGAAGTGCTCCTCGACGAGCTTGCGTAGCGCGTCCACGGTCGCACCGGTCGGCTCCAGCGCGATCGCGTCGGCGCCAGCGCGGGCGCGGCTCGCCGCCAAGCGCGCGACCTCGACGGCGATCAGGGCGAGCAGTCCGCGCATGGCGATACGAAAGCCCGCGCGCGCGAGAAAGCGCTCCTCGTGCAGTTCGACGGCGAGCTTGCAAAGGCGGGCGCGCTCGGGCTCGCCGAGCGGCACCACCGGCTCGGCCGCGAGCCCCTTGAGGCGCGCGAGCGCTTCACCCCGGCGATCGCCCATCGCCTCCGCGACATCCTCGGTGAAAGTCATGACCCAGCCGTCGGTGACAGCCGGGCGGAAACGGAAGCCATGCGCGACGGTGGCGGGGACGAGAATTGCGCACGGCGCATCGAAGCCAATCGTGGCGGCTTCGAAGGTCATCTCGCCGCCGCCGCGTTCGATCAACAGAATCTGGAACAGGTTGCGGTGGCGGTGTGCGCGGATCGTCCAGTCGTGGACCGAGGAGCGCGAGGCAATGGTCTCAATATGAATGAAATCGAAGGCCTGATCGTCAGGCGGATCGCCATAGAGATGAAAGAGCGGAAGCGCAGCCGTGGCCATGCAAAATCATAAAACAGCTCGCACGCCGAGAAAACGTGCACCGAAGGCTCGGGCCGCCGCCATGCACATCAATCGGACAAGCCGAGGTGGCGCCGCGGCGGCGCGGGCGCCTCATACCTGCTTGTAGGCGCGATCGTGGTACACGAGCGCCGGACCGCCGGGCCCGGCGCGGACGGTTTCGACCGCCCCGAAGAACACGTTATGGCTGCCGACCGAGCGCACCTCGATGATGCGGCAGTCGAACGCCATCACCGCCGAGGCGAGCACCGGGCTGCCGGTCGAGAGCGTCAGCCACTCTCCGCTCGCAAACCGATCGCCGCCGGCAACGCCTGTGCGGCCGGCGAAAATGTCGGCGATGTCGGCGCCATCGTGGCCCAACGTGTTGACGCAAAACACCCCGTTCTCCACCACGAGCGGATTGGTCTGGCTGCGGCGGTTGAGACAGACGAGGAGCGTCGGAGGCGCGTCCGAGACCGAGCAGACCGCGGTCGCCGTGGTGCCGGCCTTGCCGCCGGGGCCGGCGGTGGTGATGACGTGGACGGCGGCGCCGAGCCGGCTCATCGCCTCGCGGAACACGCCCGGCTCGACCGTGCGCACAGGCTCGGGCCCGACCGCGGTGAATGCGCCGTCCATCGCGTCATCGGGGCGTTGGTCGATCCAGCTCATTGCCGCCTACTCCGCGGCGCGCTTGACCCCGGCCACGGCCGGATAAGAGACGTCATCCGGGTCGAGCCAGGCGGCGTCGCGCCAGCCGTTCTCGTCGTAGTCCGCCAGGCACTGCTCGGCGAGCGCGATCATGCCGTCGAGCGTGCCGCTCGTGCGCGCATTCCACATCGCCTGGATGCGGATGTCCTCATGGTTGCCGGCGTAGTTCATCTCGTAGAGTTCGTGGCGGCCGCCGAACTCGGTACCGATCGCGTCCCAGAGGAGCTTCATCACCTTGATGCGCTCCTTGTAGTCGATGCCGTGCGAGCCGCGGACGTATTTCGCGAGATATTTGTCGATCTCCGGATTCTTGAAATCTCTCGCCGACGACGGAAGGTAGATGAGCGCGGAGGCGATGATCTTTTCCACGATCTCCTTGACGCGGCCGTAGGCGTCGCCGGCGAAGACGCGGTAGCTCGAGCCGGAATGAAGGTTGGGCAACACGGCGCCATCGACCCAGGGCGTCGGACTGGCGGCCATCGCGTCGGTCAGCGCCCAGAACAGATTGCGCCAGGCGATTATCTCGCCGAGCATCGCCTGATTGCCGCGGAAGCCGTCGGCCCCCGTCGTGCGCAGCGCCTTGGCGATGACCCCCACCAAGAAGTCAAGCTTGACCGCAAGCCGCGTGCAGCCCTGAAACTGATAGCCGGCGAGGAAGCCCGACTGCGGGAAAAAGCTCTTGAGCTTCTCGATATCCCGGTGGAGTAGCACGTCTTCCCAGGGCACGAACGCGTTGTCGAACACAAAGATGGCGTCGTTCTCGTCGAACCTCGAGGACAGCGGGTAGTCGAACGGCGTGCCCATGACGCTCGCCATCATTTCGTAGGAGGTGCGGCAAAACAGCTTTACTCCGGGCGTGTTCATGGGCGCGATAAACATCACGGCGAGATCGGTGTCGTGCGTAGGCACCGCCGCATTTTGGCCCAGGAAGTTGTAGTGGGTCAGCGCGGAGGACGTCGCCACCACCTTGGCGCCGGAGATATAGATGCCGGCATCCGTCTCCTTCTGAATGGCGATAAACACGTCCTTGACCTGATCCGACGCCTTGGCGCGATCGACCGGCGGATTGACGATGGCGTGGTTCATGAACAGCACGTGTTCCTGGGCGCGGCGATACCACGCCTTGGCGTTGCCGGAGAACCGTCCGTAAAAGCGATGATTCGCCCCGAGCGTGTTCATCAGCGAGGCCTTGTAATCGGGCGAGCGTCCCATCCAGCCGTAGGACATGCGCGCCCATTGGGCGATGGCATCCCGCTGCGCAGTGAGTTCCTCGCGCGAGCGCGCGGCGCGGAAGAATTTGTGGGTGTAGCCGCCCGATCCGGTGTCGGTCGGCCACGTGAGAACGTCCTTGGTCTTGGGGTCGTGCAAGGCGTCGTAGAGCCGCGCGATCGAGCGTGCAGCGTTGCGGAACGCGGGATGCGTGGTCACGTCATCGACGCGCTCGCCATAGATGTAGACGTCACGCCCGTCACGCAGGCTGGCAATATATTCCGCGCCCGTGAACGGTCGGCCTTTGGCGGCAATGACGTCCTCGGACTTCATCGGGGCAGATTCCTTCGCAGGCCCGGCAGGAAGGCACTCGCGGAGGCCAGTGTCAATGCGCCGCCTGCTGCGGTCAGGGCCGTGACCAAGGCCGGCAAACGGCGGCCGGCCCGCGCGGAACCTCGGTTCCCTGCCGCCGCGCGACTGCGGCTTCCCACAGGCACTTCGGCGGCGCCTCGCTGCCGTTGCTGGCCGTTCAGCCCCCTGATAAGGCTTCACCGGTTGCCGGATTGTGAGGGACGCCTCCAGAGGAGGCGCGCGGCATGGAAGTCTTCGTCCAGCAGCTGATCAACGGCATTACCCTCGGCTCGATCTACGGGCTCATCGCCATCGGCTACACGATGGTATTCGGCATCATCGGCATGGTGAACTTCGCCCATGGCGACGTGTTCATGGTTTCCGCCTTCATCGCGCTCATCGCGTTTCTGCTGCTTACGACCTGGCTCGGCATCGGCTCGTTCGTGATCGCGTTGTTCATCGTTCTCGTCGTGGCGATGTTCTTCACCTCGCTCCTCAACTGGGCGATCGAGCGAGTCGCCTATCGGCCGCTGCGCGGCTCCTTCCGGCTGGCGCCGCTGATCTCGGCGATCGGGATGTCGATCTTTCTGTCGAACTTCGTCCAGGTGGCGCAGGGTCCGCGCGTCAAATCCATCCCGCCGTTCTTCAACGAGGTGATCGTGCTGACCCCGGCCAGCAGCGGTTACGAAGTCGCGGTGTCCTATAAGCAGATCGTGATCTGGGTGGTGACGGCGGCGCTGCTGTTCGTGTTCTGGTTCCTGGTGAGCAAGACCGCGCTCGGGCGCGCGCAACGCGCCTGCGAGCAGGATCAGAAGATGGCGGCGCTGCTCGGCATCGACGTCGACCGCACGATCTCGATCACCTTCGTCATCGCCGCCGCGCTCGCCGCCGTCGCCGGCACGATGTACCTCATGTATTACGGCGTGGTGAGCTTCGCCGACGGTTTCGTGCCCGGCGTGAAGGCCTTCACCGCGGCGGTGCTGGGAGGGATCGGCTCGCTACCGGGCGCGGTCGTCGGCGGGTTGCTGATCGGGCTCATCGAGACCATGTGGTCGGCATATTTCTCCATCGACTACAAGGATGTCGCCGCCTTCTCCATTCTCGCCATCACCATGATCTTCCTGCCGCAGGGCCTCCTCGGGCGACCGGATGTGGAGAAGGTGTGAGATGGCGCTCGAGGCGTCAGCCCCCGCCTCGCGCGTCGATATTATCGGCGCGCTGCGCCAAGCCGCCATCACCGGCCTGATCACCTTCGGGCTGTTGCTGCCGCTGATCGGCTTCAACACGGTCCAGAACATCCGCAACGAGATCGTGCTCGAGACGCGCTGGCCGTTGCTGGCGGCGCTGGTGGCGATCATTGCCGCCGGGCGTTTCCTGCACGCGATCCTGATCGCGCCCTGGCTCGACCGTCGCGCGCAGCGGCAGCGACGGGAGCATGCCGTGCGCACCGCGCCGCGCGCGCGAGGCGCGCGCTGGGTCGTTCCGTTTGCGCTGGGTTTTGCCGTCGTCTATCCGGCACTGGCGCTGTCGCTCGCGGGAACCCAGGGCGCGGTTAAATGGGTCGACAATTTCGGCGTCCAGATCCTCATTTACGTGATGCTCGGCTGGGGGCTCAACATTGTGGTCGGGCTCGCCGGCCTGCTCGATCTCGGCTACGTCGCCTTCTATGCCGTAGGCGCCTATTCCTACGCTTTGCTGGCGAACAGCTTCGGCCTGTCGTTCTGGATCCTGCTTCCGGTCGCCGGCTGCCTGGCCGCGTTCTGGGGCATTCTGCTGGGCTTTCCCGTGCTGCGGTTGCGCGGCGACTACCTCGCGATCGTGACGCTCGCCTTCGGCGAGATCATCCGGCTCATCCTGATCAACTGGGTTCCCGTGACCAACGGCTATGCCGGGATCAGCAGCATCCCGCGGCCGACCTTCTTCGGCATTCCGTTCAACGCCTCGGACGAAGGCTTTGCCGCCCGTTTCGGGCTCGAGTTCAGTCCGGTCTACCGCACGGTCTTCCTTTACTACCTCATCCTCGCGCTCGCGCTCGTTACCGCCGCGCTGACGGTGCGGCTGCGCCGGCTGCCGATCGGGCGGGCGTGGGAGGCATTGCGCGAGGACGAGATCGCCTGCCGTTCGCTCGGCATTAACACCACCAACACCAAGCTCACCGCATTTGCCATGGGCGCGATGTTCGCCGGCTTTGCCGGATCGTTCTTCGCGGCGCGGCAGGGATTCATTTCGCCGGAAAGCTTCACCTTCATGGAATCGGCGGTGATCGTCGCCATCGTCGTGCTCGGCGGCATGGGCAGCCTGCTCGGGGTGGCGATCGCCGCTGTCATCATGATCGGCGGCACCGAGATCATGCGCGAGCTTGATTTCCTCAAAGCCGTATTCGGCAGCGATTTCGATCCCGCCCAGTATCGCATGCTGCTGTTCGGCTTCGGCATGGTGCTGATCATGATCTGGAGGCCGCGCGGCCTGATCGCCACGCGCGAACCCTCGACGCTGCTCAACGTTGCCCGCTCTTCGCGCCTGCACGAGGAGAAAGCGCAGACGACGCAGCCTTCGCTGGTGCGGGAGCGCCACCGATGAGCGCGGCAAGTCATGCGGCGGCGGCGACCGGCGCTGCCGCGAACGCGACCGCTCCGCTCTCGACCTCGGCGCCGGTGCTCGCGGTCGAGCACGTCAGCATGCGCTTCGGCGGACTCGTCGCCATCAACGATCTCTGTTTCACCGCGCGGCGCGGCGACATTACCGCGCTGATCGGCCCCAACGGCGCCGGCAAGACGACGGTGTTCAACTGCATCACCGGATTCTACAAACCGAGCGAGGGACGCATCGCCCTGCAGTTCGGAGATCCCGGCGTGTGGGAGGAGCTCGGCGCCTTGACCGAACGGGGCACGCGCAGCGTCAGCCGCGGCGACGGCGTACTGTTCCTGCTCGAGCGTATGCCCGACTACCTGGTGACGCAGAAAGCCCGCGTCGCCCGCACGTTCCAGAACATCCGGCTGTTCCAGGGCATGACCGTGTTGGAAAATCTTCTGGTCGCCCAGCACAATACGCTGATGTGGGCCTCCGGCTACACCGTGCTGGGCGCGCTGGGACTTCCCTCCTATGCGCGGGCGGAGCGCTCGGCGATCGACAAGGCGCGCTACTGGCTCGAGCGGACGGCGCTGAGCGAGCGCGCCGACGATCCGGCCGGCGAATTGCCCTATGGCGCCCAGCGGCGGCTCGAGATCGCCCGCGCCATGTGCACCGACCCGGTGCTGCTGTGCCTCGACGAGCCGGCCGCCGGCCTCAATCCGAGCGAAAGCGCCGAGCTCGGCCGTTATCTCCATGCCATCCGCGACGAGCATGCGACGTCGATTCTCCTGATCGAGCATGACATGACGGTGGTGATGGAGATCTCCGACCACATCGTCGTGCTCGATCACGGGCAAAAGATCGCCGACGGCGCGCCGGACGACATTCGCAACGACTCGAAAGTCATCGCCGCTTATCTCGGCGTCGAGGAGGAGGAGATGGCGGACGGCGAAGTGCAATGAGAAGGATCGCGCAAGCGAGATCGTCATGAAGGCGCTGCTCGGATGTGCCCTGCTGGCGCTTACGGCGCTCGGCTGCGCCGGCGCGCGGGCGACGGCGGAGTCCTATCCGACGCACGCGGTCACATTCGTCGTGCCGTTTACCGCCGGCGGCAGCACCGAGTTCTTGGCGCGGCTCTTGGGCCAGCGCCTGGAGCAGCGGCTCGGCAAGCCATTCGTGATCGAGAACCGCCCCGGCGGCGGCGGAATGGTGGGCGCGGTTTCCGTCGCCCGCGCCGCGCCCGACGGCTACACCATCCTCATGGCGCCCTCGTCGGTCATCGCCATCAACGTCGCCCTGCACAAGAAGCTCCCTTACGATCCGGCCGCCGATTTCGTTCCGCTCGCGCTCGTCGCCGCCACGCCCTTCGTGCTGGTGGTGACGCCCTCGCTGCCGACGCAGTCGGTCACCGAACTCATCGCGCTGGCCAAGGCGAGCCCCGGCCGGCTCGCCTTCGCGTCGGCCGGGTTGGGCACGCCGCATCATCTTTTTGCAGAGATGTTCAAGGGCTCGGCTGGGATCGAGCTGACGCATGTGCCTTACCGAGGCTCCGTGCCCGCGCTGACCGACATTGCCGCCGGACACGTCCAGCTCATGTTCTCCGACGTCCCGCCGGCGCTTGGCTTGGTCAACGAGGGCAAGGTGCGGGCGCTCGGCGTCTCCACCAAGGAACGGCTCGCCGCACTGCCCCAGCTTTCGCCCATTGCCGAACAGGGGGTGAGCGGATTCGACGCGGCGTCCTGGCAGATGGTGGTGGCGCCGGCGGCCACGCCGAAGGAGATCATCGAGCGGCTGCACGCCGGCATCAAGGACGTGATGCTGCAAGCGGATATCCGCGAACACCTCGCCAAAATGGGCGCGCTGCCGATCGACACACCCTCGGTCGCCAATCTGCGCATCTTCGTCCAGACGGAGATCGCGCGCTGGGGCAAAGTCGTGGAACAGGCCGGCATCGCAGGCTCGCAATGACGCGCACGGCACGCCGCTCCTTCCGCCTGCGGCACCCCGTGCGCCGCTACAAGACCGCACGAGACTACTGATGAGCTTGCCGCTCCTGAGCGTGCGCGGGGTCAAGGCCTATTACGGCCACATCGCCGCGCTCAGGGGGGTCGACGTCGACGTCGGCGAAGGCGAGATCGTGGCGCTCATCGGCGCGAACGGCGCCGGCAAGTCGACGCTGATGATGACGATCTTCGGCAACCCGCGCGCGCGGGAGGGCTGCATCACCTTCGCCGGCCGCGACATCACCCAATTGCCCACGCACGAGATCGCGCGGCTGAAGATCGCGCAGGCGCCGGAGGGCCGTCGTATCTTCGTGCGCATGACCGTGCTGGAGAACCTGCAGATGGGCGCCGCCGTCGCAAACTCGGGGGACTTTCAGACCGACGTGGAACGCGTGTTCGCGCTGTTTCCCCGGCTCAAGGAGCGCCTCGACCAGCGCGGCGGCACGCTCTCGGGCGGCGAGCAGCAGATGTTGGCGATCGGCCGCGCGCTCATGGGCCAGCCTCGCCTTCTGCTTCTCGACGAACCCTCGCTCGGTTTGGCGCCGCTCATCGCGCGGCAGATTTTCGATGCGATCAGGAAATTGAACAGCGAGGAAAAGCTCACGGTGTTCCTGGTGGAGCAGAACGCCTTCCACGCCTTGAAGCTCGCGCATCGCGGCTATGTCATGGTCAACGGCCGTATCACGCTCAGCGGCACCGGGCGGGAGCTTCTGGCGCGCCCGGAGGTCAAGGCGGCCTATCTCGAGGGCGGCAGGCGTTGAGCATGCACATCTCGATCCCCGAACTGCTGTCCGACGAGCACTCGCTTGCCGTGTTTTTTCTGGTGAGCATCGTCATGGGCGGCGCCGCCGCTTGGCTCGCCGGCCGTGCGATCGCCTCGACCTGGCGACCGTGGTGGCATCTCGCACTCTACATGTTGCCGCTAAGCGCTGCGGTGCGTTTCCTCCACTACGCATTGTTCGAAGGCAAGTTCTTGTCGCTGCATTACTATCTCGTCGATTACGCGGTCTGCCTCGCCTTCGGCTCGCTCGGCTTTCACCTCACGCGCGCCACCCAGATGGTCACCCGCTACAAATGGATCCATGAACGCGCGGGGCCATTTCGCTGGCGGCGCCGCGACGATACGCCGGCCGCGGATACGCCAAAATCCGAGTGACATTTCCGCGATTTGCGGGTTGAATCGCGTCACGGGGCGCGAGAAACGAAACGCGCTCAACCTGCGTTTTCATCCAGAGGTGGACACTATGAGACAATGGCTCACGCTCAGCCTCGCCCTCGGTCTTGGCCTTGCTTTTGCGGATCACGCTTCGGCGCAAATCAAGTTGGGCGTCGCCGGACCGATCACCGGCGGCAGCGCCGCGTTCGGCGCGCAGCTCAAGAACGGCGTCGAGCAGGCGGTCGAGGACATCAACGCCGCCGGCGGCATTCTCGGACAGAAGATCCAGGTTTTCGTCGGCGACGACCGCGCCGATCCGAAGGAAGGCGTCTCGGTCGCCAACAAGTTCGTCGGCGACGGCGTCAAATTCGTCGTTGGGCACTTCAATTCGGGCGTCACCATCCCGGCCTCCGAGGTCTACCAGGAGAACGGCATGCTCGTGATCACGCCCGCGGCCACCAATCCCAAGGTGACCGAGCGCAACATGTGGAACATCTTCCGCACCTGCGGCCGCGACGACCAGCAGGGCGCGGTCGCGGGCGATTACATTGCCAAGAATTTCAAGGGCAAGAAGGTCGCCATCGTGCACGACAAGACGACCTACGGGCAGGGCCTCGCCGAGGAGACGCGCAAGAACCTCAACGCCAAGGGCGTCAAGGAAGTGATGTTTGAAGGCGTCAACAAGGACGACAAGGATTTCTCGGCGCTCGTATCCAAGGTCAAGGCGTCGAACGCCGACCTCATCTATTGGGGCGGGCTGCACGACACCGGCGGCTTGATCCTGCGGCAGCTGCGCGCCCAGGGCGTCAAGGCGCCGTTCATGGGAGCCGACGGCATCGCCGACGAGGAGTTCGCGGCGATCGCCGGCCCAGGCGCCGAGGGCACGCTGATGACGTTCGGCCCAGATGCGCGAAAGCGGCAGGAAGCGAAGGACATCGTCGCCAAATTCCGCGCCAAGAATTTCGAGCCGCAGGCCTACACGCTCTACAGCTACGCCGCAGTGCAGGTGATCAAACAGGCCGCCGAGGCGGCGAAATCGCTCGATCCCAAGAAGGTTGCGGCCCAAATCAAGTCCGGCCAGAAGTTCAACACCGTGATCGGGCAATTGTCCTACGACAAGAAGGGTGACGTGACCCGCATCGATTACACCGTCTACGTCTGGAAGAAGGACCCCAGCGGCAAGATCACCTACACCGAGATCGAGTGACTGCTGCATCGAGCTTGATGCGTGAAGCCCACCTCATCCCGAGGCGGGCTTTTTCTTACGCCAGCGATCACCGGCACCGATCTATATCCGTAGTCATTGCCGGGCTTGACCCGGCAATCCATCCATTATCGTAAAGCTTCTTGCGAAAGAGATGGATGCGCGGGTCAAGCCCGCGCATGACGATCGATGGCAACTGCCGCTACGCACACTCAGCCGATGCTTTGCAGCGCCGGGAAAGTCTCGATTAACCAGCTGTTGAGCTGGGTGAAAACGCCGGCGAGAAAGGCGATCCCGGTAAGCACGAGCAATCCGCCCATCACCCGCTCGACGTGGGCGAGGTGAGCGCGAAAGCGCGCGAGAAACGCCGCAAACGGCTCGACCGCGAACGCCGCGATGATGAACGGCACGCCGAGCCCGAGCGAGTAGATGGCAAGCAGCCCCGCCCCCTTGGCCACGGTCGCCTTCGATGCTGCGACCGCGAGAATGGCCGCGAGGATCGGGCCGATACACGGCGTCCAGCCGAGCGCGAAGGCAAGCCCCATCACATAGGCGCCCCAAAGCCCGACGGGCTTGGCCACGTGAATGCGCGCCTGCCGGTGGAGGAGCGCGATCGGAGTCACTCCCAAAAAGTGCAGGCCCATGACGATGATGGCAATGCCGGCGACGACGGCCAGCTCGTTCGAATAATAGCGCATCAGCGCGCCGACCACGCTTGCGCTGGCGCCGAGCGCCACGAAGATGGTGGAAAAGCCCAGCACGAACAGCACGGCGGCGATCACCGTGTCGCGCCGGACCTGCGGCGGCGGCTCCGCTTCCGCCAACCGCTCGAGCGAGGTGCCGGCGAGAAAGACAAGATAGGGCGGCACCAGCGGCAGCACGCACGGAGACAGAAAGCTCACGAGGCCGGCCAACAGCGCGGCCAGGATGGTGACGTCGGCGCCCATGCGCCTTCATGCGGTGCATTTGCATCCTCGCGCAAGCCGTCAATTCCCCTCTCGCCCCGATGTGATCGAGCGGTGATCTGGCTCTCAACGCCGGCAGTGGCTAACGTCGCGCCGGCGAGGCGAGGCACATGGCACGGCGCAATCTCATCACCGACGTAGCGGGCGTCCTGGTCGGACACGCCGATGATCCCCGCCTCGCCTCGGGGGTGAGCGTCATCATCTTTGAGGAGCCCGCCGTCGTCGCCGTCGACGTGCGCGGCGGCGCACCCGCCACGCGGGAGACCGACCTGCTCGAGCCACACCGCACTGCCGAGCGCATCGACGCCGTGGTGCTTTCCGGCGGCTCGGCGTTCGGCTTGGACGCGGGCGCCGGCGCTCAGGCTTTCCTGCGCGAGCGCGGGCGCGGCTTTGCCATCGGCGACGTCCGCGTGCCGCTGGTTTCCGGCGCCTCGCTGTTTGACCTCCTCAACGGCGGCGACAAGAACTGGGGCCGCTTTGCGCCCTACCGCGACCTCGGCTACAGCGCCGCCGCGCGTGCCGGCAAGAGTTTCCCGCTCGGCACCGCGGGCGCCGGCTTCGGCGCCACCACGATCAACCTCAAGGGCGGAGTGGGCTCCGCCTCCGCCGTGACGCGCGACGGGCACACGGTCGGCGCGTTGGTCGCGGTCAATGCCTGCGGAAGCGCCAATGTTGGCGCCGGCCCGCACTTCTGGGCGGCGCCCTTCGAGGTCGATGGCGAGTTCGGCGGGCTCGGTTTTCCCCGCACGATACCGCCCGCCGCGCTCACGCCGGTGGCGAAAGGCCGCCCGGGCGAGAATACCTCGATCGCCATCGTCGCGACCGACGCGGATTTGAGCAAGGCGCAGGCGAAGGAGCTCGCCGTCATCGCGCAGGACGGGCTTGCCCGCGCGATCTACCCCGCCCACACCACGCTCGACGGCGACACGGTGTTCGCGGCCGCGACCGGCCGCCGGCGGCTCGCCGACGCGGTCAACGAGCTCACCGAGCTTGGGGCGGTGGCGGCGAACACGCTGGCGCGGGCCGTCGCACGGGGCGTATTCGAGGCCAAATCGCTGCCCGGCTGCCCGCCGAGTTGGCGCGAGCGCCACGGCACGTGACACGGGATGGTATTGTCATCCCGGCCGAGCCGCGCTGGCGGCGTGAGCCGAAATCCTTGAACCACTGCCGATGCTTATGGGCTAAGCACTCGGGGCACCCGCCTGCCCTGCCCCGCCCCCAATCATCGGTCTCTGCGAGGCAATTGGGGGCCCGCTTCGCCCCGAATGGTCGCGCAGTTTTGTTGACTTCGCCTCGAATTGGCCACTTAAGCTTGGATTAAGGGTGGGGGGCTGAAACTTCGGTCCATGACATAGGGTGGGCTTCGGCGCCCCAATTTGGAGGTCGGACATGCGTCTGGCAGCGA
The DNA here is from genome assembly GCA_035693615.1 of Xanthobacteraceae bacterium. Lineage (GTDB taxonomy): Bacteria > Pseudomonadota > Alphaproteobacteria > Rhizobiales > Xanthobacteraceae > VAZQ01. The sequence continues at coordinate 13,380 of DASSGH010000051.1, read as the reverse complement.
TAGCGTCCACGCTGGCAATCGTGCTGTGCGTGGCGGTGTTTGGGGCGATTTTCTGGAAAAAGGGCCCCCTTCCGGCGTCCGCGCCAGCCCAGGCCGCGGCCCCCACCGAGGAACGAGCCCCGGGCCCGGTCGTGACCAGTATGGAGAGTGTGGCCACGACCCCCGCTGCGGCCGCCGAGTCGCCGGCTGCGTTTGCCCAAGCTTCGCCAGCGCCAGCCGCGTCGGCATCGCCGCCGCTCCCTGCCGCCATGGCCTCCTCCTGCAGCAACCCAAACGCGCTCGGCGTCTCGCGCGTGGTTGAGATCGATACGACCGGCGGCCCTGGCTTCGGCTTCGAGCATTTCAAGAGCCACGACTTCCTGCGCGAAGGCGAAGTCGTGCTCACCTTCGACGATGGCCCGTGGCCGAAGAACACGCCGGCGGTGCTCGCCGCGCTCCAGGCGCACTGCACCAAGGCGATTTTCTTCCCGATCGGCACACACGCCACCTACGAGCCCGGCATCCTCAAGCAGGTCGCCGCCGCAGGCCATGCCGTCGGCTCGCACACTTGGTGTCACCAGGATCTGTCGAAGACCAAGGGGAAGTGCCTGATCAACGGCAAGGTCCAGGCCGTAGACTACGACCCCAAAGACGAGATCGAGAAGGGCATCAGCGCGGTGCGTTGGGCCGTCGGCGCGCCGACCGCGCCCTATTTCCGCTTCCCGGCGCTGCGTCAGCCGCAGGAGCTCGTCGACTATCTCGGCAAGCGTAACATCGCGATCTTCTCGACCGACATGGACTCCTTCGACTTCAAGATGCGCAAGCCCGAGCAGGTGCGGCAATCGATCATGGCGAAGCTGAAGAAGCACGGCAAAGGCATCGTGCTGATGCACGACTTCCAGCATGCCACCGCCGAAGCGGCCATGGATCTGCTCAACGATCTCAAGGCCGGCGGCTACAAGGTCGTCTTCATGAAGCCGAAGTTCGCGCTGCAGACGCTGCCCGAGTATGACGAGCAGGTCCTCAAGCTGGTGAAGGGTCCGGGCGGCGGCGATGCGCGGCCGACCTCGAGCGTCGTGCGCACGATCGCGGAGTAGCAGCGCGCGGCGAATCGGCGAGAGCTTTAAGCTTGGTCCGGCGGCGCCCCTTCGGGCGCCGCACCTTTTAGTTGCACGCTTCCCTGTAAAGAACAGGCCGGTTACAGGGCGCCCCGCCGGGCGCCATGTTTCTACAACCGCAGGTCCTCATGCGGCCCCCTGCGTCGCAACCATCAGCTTCCGTCCCTGCGTTTCCAGCGAACCAATACGAATTGATCGTCCGCGCACGCCAACCCGGCCGCGATCGCGCCCTCGCGTTTGGCTTCGATGTCGGCGGGCGTGTCGCGCTCGTCGACCCACAGCGGATAACGTCGGGGCGCGGAGTTCGGATTGGTTTCCAGTTGGTGTAACCGGTTGGATGGTCGATGCCTCATCTTTCCCTCCTCAGATGCAGTTGTTGTGATTGAGCGGCAGGCGCGGCGGCCGGTTTTCGAGTTTGGTCAGACGCTCGTCGAACCCTTTCGTCTCAACCGCACGCACGTAGGTATCGACCACCTTCGCCAAGCCGGCCGCCTCGGTCGCGGTGAGATCGCCGGCCGCAACAGCGGTCACGATCGCTTGCGCCGCGGCAACGCTGTCAGACGGCTTTTCGATCGGCGGCAAGCCGATGTCGACCGGTTCGTCTTTTCCCGCAGGCGCAAGCCGCTCCATGCAGATGCGAATTGCGGCGATGTCGCCGTTCTCCGCCAACTCGATCAGTTTTTGGCCGATCGCCTCGGCACGCCCCGCCAGTAAATCCTGCATGAGGATCGTCGTGCGATTGCGCGATCCGCGCGGCCGGCCGGCGGGATTTCCGCTTTCGCCTTTTTGAAATTGCATAGCTTGTGTTTCCTTCTCGTGGTGGGCCGAAACAACGCGCTGCGCGCGGGCGCGCTCGCGTCCGCACAACATAAAACCCGGCGCGGCGAACCGCCCGGGCTTCCGACGTATTTTCGGTGAATACGCTTTTCTGAAAGATTCTCGTTACACGAGTCAACAGCTTTTTTGCGGATGGCGAGAATGGCTAGGAGACATCCTTCCGGCCGGGGAAAGCCGGCGCAAATCCCGAGCCGAAACGCAAGTCAGTCCAATGCGATGGCACAGACGAACCGCATGAGGCGTCAACGCATTTCGACGCGCGCCTCAAGATCAGAACATCATTGGCGCTCGGGCCAAGATCTCGGCATGGACGAGAACGAGGGTTGCGGCAAACGTCATCAACAGCGCCGTGCCGATTTTCAGGAGCAAATCGAGGGCCGGCGTAGCTGGCTTGCTTCGCGTCGGCAGGTAGCGCAGCGACTTGGGCGGCATAGGTGCCTCCATCCGTTGGAGAACGCAGCAATTATGCTCCCTGGGCGTTTTCCCCGAGTGTGCGGCACCTCACAGTGATTTGGCCCGGCAGTTTCTTTTCATCGCACGCCCGCAGTCGTAGCAAGGCATGTGCCAGCCACTGCGGCATCAGCGCCGGAAGCGCTCCGCGGCATAGGGCGCAGGATCACAGAACGGCGTCGCCCCGCTCATCATCTCTGCCAAAAGGCGCCCGGTCGCGGCGCCGAGCGTCAAACCCCAATGGGCGTGGCCATAGGCGAGCCACAGCCCGCGCTGTCCCGGCGCGGGTCCGATCACCGGCCGCGAATCGGGAAAGCACGGGCGGCTGCCCATCCATGGCGAAGCCTCAAGCGGCGGGCCGAGGGGGAAAAGCCCGCGCGCCGCCGGCAATAAGCGCTCGAACTGCACCGGCGTCGGCGGCGCATCGCGCGCGGCGAACTCGGCGCCGGTCGTGAGCCGGATGCCCTGCTCCATCGGCGCAAGGCAATAGCCGTTTTCGATATCGACGACCGGGCGCGAGAGCGCGGCATTACCGGTGCCGCGGTAGTGGTGGTGGTAGCCGCGCTTGAGGCCGAGCGGGAGCGCGATGCCGAGCGGGCGAAGCACATCGGGAGCAAAGGGTCCGAGCGCCACCACCGCGTGATCGGCATCGATCGGTCCCTCGGGCATTTCGAGGCGCCAATGCGCGTTGACGCGGCGAAGCGGGCGCGCATCACCGCGCATCACCACTCCGCCGAGCGCGCAAAACCGCGCGGCATAAGCCTGGGTCACGGCCAATGGGTTGGTCACGCTCGCCGCGCGTTCCCAGTACACCGCGTGCCGAAACACCGGAGCAAGGCTCGGCTCGAGCTCGCGCGCCCCATCCGCATCGAGCGGCCGGTAGGGAATGCCGAACTCCTGCGCGAGCGCGAGCTCGCGCTTGAGCGCCTCGAATGCGCGGCTGCTGCGATAGAGCTTGAGCCAGCCCTGCTTGCGCAAGAACCGCGTCGCCCCGGCTTCCGCGAGCAGCGCCTCATGCTCGGCTAGCGCGCGCGCGAACAGCGGACGCATCAGGTGCGCCGTTTCGATCAGCCGCTGCGGCCGCGAGGCGGCGCGAAATTGCATGAGCCAGGGCGCGACCTGCGGCAGGAAGCTCAAGTGATAATTGGCTTCCGGCGCGCGCTTGAGCGCCACCCGCAACAGCGCGATCGGATCGGACGGGAACGCGGGCGGAAAGATGGTGTTGCCTTCGATCACGCCGGCATTGCCGTAAGAGGTCTCTTCGCCCGGCGCGCGGCGATCGACGAGCGCAACGCCGACGCCGCGCTTGGCGAGGTGGAGCGCGATCGAGGTGCCGACAATGCCGGCGCCGAGCACGATGGCATCGCGGCGCGCCATTCTCTATTCCTTCCCAAACATTGCGCCGCCCGCGCGCACGCGGGCGGCTCCACGGCCGACGAATTCTCTGCCGGCTATAGCATATGGGTGCGCGCCGGCGACAGGGTCCGCTTGACCCCTTGAAATCACCTGCGGGTGCGTTGCCGCTATCGGCGCGCCATGTTAGGCGAACGCCATCGCGGAGGAAAAAACATGCCGCAGCAGCTCATCATCGCCCCGTCGATCTTGGCCGCCGACTTCGCCAAGCTCGGCGAGGAAGTGCGCGCGGTCGAGGCCGCCGGCGCCGACTGGATCCACGTCGACGTGATGGACGGACATTTCGTGCCCAATATCACGATCGGTCCCGACGTGGTGAAGGCGCTGCGCCCGCACAGCAAGAAATGGTTCGACGTGCACCTGATGATCGCGCCTTGCGATCCCTACCTCGAGGCTTTCGCCAAGGCTGGCGCCGACAGCATCACGATCCACGTCGAGGCGGGGGCACACGTGCACCGCTCGTTGCAGGCGATCCGTGCCCTCGGCAAGAAGGCCGGGGTCGCGATCAATCCCGGCACGCCGGAGAGCGCGATCGAGCCGGTGATCGACCTCGCCGATCTTATTCTGGTGATGTCGGTCAATCCCGGGTTCGGCGGGCAAAGTTTCATTCGCTCCGCCGCGGAGAAGATCTCGCGGCTGCGCGCGCGCGCCCAGGGCCGACCGATCGACATCGAGGTCGACGGCGGCATCACCGCCGACAACGCGGTGATGGTGGCACGCGCCGGCGCCAACGTGCTGGTCGCGGGCTCGGCGGTGTTCAAGGGCGGCAATGCCAACGAGTATCGCGCCAACATCGCCGCCATCCGCAACGCCGCGGCACTCGCGCGTGGAGAGGCGGCCTAGTGGGCGTTCTCATCGAGGGGACCTGGCGGGACGGCGAGCTGCCGGAGGAAACCGGGACCGGCGGCGACTTCCGCCGAGCCGACAGCCGATTCCGCGGCCGCATCACCGCCGACGGCTCCTCCGGCTTCAAGGCGGAGGCGGGGCGCTACCATCTCTACGTCGCGCACGGCTGTCCGTGGGCCCATCGCACGCTGATCTACCGCACGATCAAGAACCTCAAGGACGCGATCAGCGTCGCCTATGCGATTCCCGGGCTGCGGCAGCAGGGATGGACGTTCGAAGACGATCCTGCGTTTCCGGACTGCACGCCCGACACGGTCAACGGCTTCCGTTATCTGCACCAGGCCTATAGCGCGAGCGATCCCCGCTACACCGGCAAGGTCACCGTGCCGACGCTGTGGGACAAAAAGACCGGGCGGATCGTCAACAACGAGTCCTCGGAAATCATCCGCATGTTGAACAGCGAGTTCGCCGGCGTCGCCGGCGACGGCACGGACTTTTACCCGCAGCCGTTGCGCGCCGAGATCGATCGCCTCAACGAGACGATCTATGCGAACGTGAACAACGGCGTCTACCGCTGCGGTTTCGCCAAGTCGCAAGCCGCCTACGAGGCCGCCTACGACGCGCTGTTCGCCACGCTCGACGAGCTCGACGGGCGGCTTGCGCGGCGGCGCTATCTGCTCGGCGGCACGCTCACCGAGGCCGATTGGCGGCTCTTTCCCACGCTGGTGCGCTTCGACGTCGCGTATTTCTCGCTGTTTCGCTGCAACAAGCAGCGCATCGCCGACTATCCCAATCTCGCAAACTACATGCGCGAGCTTTATCAGATGCCCGGCATCGCCGAGACGGTGAAGGCGCGCTACTACGTGATCAATTATTGGTCGATTGCGCGCATCAATCCGAGCGGCATCGTTCCCAAGGGGACGCCGGTCGATTACACGGCTCCGCACGATCGCGCGCGCCTCGCGAGCGAGTAGCGGCTACTTCTAAATCGCCGGCATCCCCGCGTTCGGGCAGACCGGATGGAACTCGGATTGAGGCTAAAGAATACCACCGGGGCTGAGCCATCTCCGTGCCGGTGGGCCGGCAAAACCGTCCATTTGCCTTATTGTCCACGCCATCGATCGTTAAGCGACGGCTGAGGGGATTACCCGTCAGGGGGCAGCCGATGATCGACCGATTTGGAGATATTGCGCGCACTTTGGTGGCCGTTCTGTTGCTAGGCATGGCCGGCGCTGCCGCCCAAACCGCACAGCCGCCGGCAGCGCCAAATCCCGCGTCGCAAGCGGGCTCCGTTCCGACTGCTACTGCCCAGCCGGCGGCTCCGGCCGGTCCAAAGATCGACATCGCTGAAATCACGGCGCGCGCGAACCGGGACGTCGGCGTCAACATCGAGACGGCGATTAAAGGATGGCAAAACGAACTTGACCGCGTGGACAGCGCTCTCAAAAAGCCACGCCTGCGCTATTCGGAGCTAAACCAACTTCGCGATGCGCTCCAGCGCGTCCGCGCCGAGATCGAAGATTTCTCAAAACGTCTCGAGCCCCCGCTCGCGGCCGCTAAAGATCAGGTGGCCCTCCTAGGTCCGTCGCCGGCCGCTGGTCAACCGCCGGAGCCGGAACAAGCTGCCCTCAATCGGGCCGAGCTCAATTACCTCTTCGGGGTGTTATCGGCAGGTCAAGCTGCGGCCCCCTCCGCCAATCTGCGGATCGACCAGCTCATCAACAGCATCCAGGACATTCGCCGAAAGAATTTTGCGACCAGCCTGTTCCAGCCCGTGCCGGGCATTTATTCGTACCAGACTTGGGCAAGGCTGCCGGACTACGTGCCCTCCGCGACGAGCCGCATTCGCGGCATGGTGACCGATTGGTGGGACAACGTCCGCGATCAGGACGAGGTCTTGCTCATTGCGTTTGAAGCTCTCCTGCTCTGGGTTGTGTTGACGCTTGCGGCGTGGCACGGCGTGCGCCGGCTGCGACGCTGGCAACATGAGGGCGAGCCGCCCTTCTGGCGGCGGGCGTCATCCGCGGCCGGCGTTATCTTGCTGCGGATATTGCCGATCGTGGCGCCAATCATGTTCCTGTACGGCATGATCGCCGAGGCGCAGGCGCTGCCCGAACGCGTCGACTGGATCTTCTACTCGACCGCGCAATCCATCATCATTATTTTCGCTGTTAATGCGCTTGTCACCACGGTGTTCGCACCGCGGTCATCGCAGTGGCGGTTGATGCCTGCTTCCGATCGTGCCGCTGCACGCATTTGCGGCCTCGTCCTGACGCTGGCGATTGTTTACGGCGTTACGACGTTGCTTTACGTCGTCACCCGTCTTGCGCAGGCCCCGTTCGCGCTGACGGTGGCGGTGGCATTCCCTTCAAGTCTACTCCTGGCCGGACTCGTCGTCGCCATCCTTCTGACCCGGCTGGACGCACAGCATCCGGACGGAATGCCATCGCTGCGATGGCTCAACGCGCTGCGCATCCCTATTTGGATCACTGTCGCCGCGATCGTTGCGTGTGCACTAGGTGGCTACCTAGCGCTCTCCCGCTTCCTGGCGCAGCAGCTGATCGTCACCGGCTCCATCCTGGCGCTTGTCTATCTGCTGATGCTGTGGGTGGATGGCTTCGTGCAGGGCCTGGGCGACGACAGCACCGCAACGGGCCGTTGGCTCAAAAAAAGAGCCGGCCTAGAAAAGCAGCGTCGTGAACAGCTCGTACTGCCCATCGGCCTGTTTCTCAAGTTTGCGGTCGTCGTGCTTTCGGTCCCCCTCATCCTGCTGCAGTGGGGTTACCGGTGGCCCGACATCTACGACTGGTATAGTCAGCTCTTCTTCGGCTTCCGTATTGGAAATACGCAAATATCGGTTGCCGTCCTGCTCGCTTCGATCATCGTGTTCGGCCTGGCTTATGGCGCCGCACGGCTGTTCCAAAGCTGGCTCGACGCGCGAGTCCTCAAGCCGGCCGGGATTTCTGGCGGTGTGCGGGACTCGATCCGCATCGGCGTGGGCTATATCGGCATCGTGATCGCGGCGCTTGCTGCGTTATCCTATGCCGGCTTCAACCTTTCCAATCTAGCCATCCTGGCCGGGGCGTTCTCCGTCGGTATCGGTTTCGGCCTGCAAACCGTGGTCAACAATTTCGTGTCTGGCCTGATCCTCTTGGCGGAGCGGCCGGTAAAGGTTGGTGACTTGGTGGTTGTCGGTGGCGAAGAGGGCTATGTGCGCAAAATCAGCGTTCGTTCGACCGAGGTCGAGACCTCCGAGCGAGCCCGCGTTCTCATTCCGAATTCCTGCTTCATCACCGAAAAGGTGAAGAATTGGACCCTTCGGGACAATACCCGCCGCATTGTGATCCCGATCAGCGTGGGCTACGGCTGCGATGCACGTAAGGTCAGGGCGACGCTTCTCAAGGTCGCGCAAGACAATCCCAATGTCATGACGATGCCCGCGCCTTCCGTCGATTTTGATTTCGGCGCAGACACTCTCAACTTCAAACTCTACGCGTTTGTCGACGATCTGGACAAAAGTGGCAGCACGAGCACGGACCTGCGATTCGCCATCCTCGATGCCTTCACCGAAGCCGGGCTCCTCATGCCGTCTCAACAGCGGCAGACGGACGTCACGTCGCAGAGCCTGGATTGGCTGCGGGAGGCGGCCGCCGAATATGCGTCGGGCTCCAAGGGAAACGGCTCGGGGAACGGCAAGGCACCTGGGATCAGGAAACAAGCCGCCAGTCCCGCCGCCTAAGCCATTTCCGGGACTTACGACTAGTCCTCATCAACCGGATATCCTCCAAGCTGGCCTCGGCTGGTGGGGATCGAATGCAATTTGACGATATGAAGATAACGATCATTTGACCTACGCGGCGGGGATTTTACCCCGGCACCTGACTCTGGCCGGATAATGGTCATGGTCCAAGCCATCGTAACCGGAGACAGCTTATGCGGATGACTTACGACTCGATGATGCTCTTTGCCGAGACTTGGATCGCTGCCTGGAATCGGCGGGACGTTGACGCCGTGTTGGCGCATTTCGCCGATGATGCGGAGTTCGTGAGCCCGGCCGCAGAGAAGTTCGTCGGCCATTCGGTGCTTCGAAACAGGAAAGAGATCGGGGATTACTGGCGGACGGCGCTCGCTCGCATCTCGACTTTGGAATTCAAGCTCGATCACGCGAACTGGGACGAACGCCGGCGCGAATTGAACGTCGTTTATGAGGCCAATCTCAACGGCGAGCGCAAACGCGCCTGCGAGATCATGCAGTTCGCGCCAGAAGGACGACAGATCAGAGGCGAGGCGCTTTACGGGGCTGCGATCTGAAGTAGGGGTGGCGAATTGAGCTTGCCGCCACGATCTGCTACAGCGCCGTTCATGAGCTGCCAGGGCTGCCCATGATCCCGCGCTACACTCGGCCGCAAATGGCCGCGATTTGGGATCCGCAGACGCGCTACCGCATCTGGTTCGAGATCGAGGCGCATGCGGCCGACGCCATGGCCGAACTTGGCGTCATTCCCAAGGCCGCGGCCCAGGAGATCTGGGCCAAAGGCAAGGATGCCAAGTTCGACGTCGCCCGCATCGAGGAGATCGAGCGCGAGGTCAAGCACGACGTCATCGCCTTCCTCACCCATCTCGCCGAGATCGTCGGCCCGCAGGCGCGTTTCGTGCACCAGGGTATGACCTCCTCGGACGTGCTCGACACCTGCCTCAACGTGCAGTTGGTGCGCGCCGCCGATCTGTTGATCGGCGACATCGATGCGCTGCTCGCCGCGCTGCGACGGCGCGCCTTCGAGCACAAGATGACGCCGACCATCGGCCGCTCGCACGGTATCCACGCCGAACCGACGACCTTCGGCGTCAAGCTCGCCTACGCCTATGCCGAGTTCTTCCGCGCCAAGGAACGGCTCATTTGCGCGCGCACGGACGTGGCGACCTGCGCCATCTCCGGAGCGGTCGGCACCTTCGCGCAAGTGGATCCGCGGGTCGAGGAGCACGTCGCCAAGGCGATGGGGCTCGCCGTCGAGCCGGTCTCCACTCAGATCATTCCGCGCGACCGGCACGCGATGTATTTCGCCACGCTAGGCGTAATCGGCTCCTCGGTCGAGCGGCTCGCCACCGAGATTCGCCATCTGCAGCGCACCGAGGTGCTGGAGGCCGAGGAGTTCTTCTCCGCAGGGCAGAAGGGCTCCTCCGCCATGCCGCACAAGCGCAATCCCGTTCTCTCGGAAAACGTCACCGGCCTTGCCCGCATGGTGCGCGCCTTTGTGACGCCGGCGCTGGAGAACGTGGCGCTCTGGCACGAACGCGACATCTCGCATTCCTCCGTCGAACGCATGATCGGCCCCGATGCGACCACGACGCTCGATTTCGCGCTCGCGCGTCTCGCCACGATCATCGACAAGCTCGTCGTCTATCCCGCCAACATGTCGAAGAACCTGGAGCGGCTCGGCGGCCTGATCCATTCGCAACGCGTGCTCATCGCGCTCACGCAAAAAGGCGTCGCGCGCGAAGAGGCCTACGCGATGGTCCAGCGCAACGCCATGCGGGCATGGCAGGGCGAGGGCGATTTCCTCGCCTTGCTCATGGCCGACACCGACGTGCGCAAACATCTCAGCGCGGCCGAGCTCAAGGAAAACTTCGACCTCGGCCACCATCTCAAGCACGTCGACACGATTTTCGAGCGGGTGTTCGGCAAGGCTGCGGCCAAGCCTGAACGCGGGCGCATGCCGGGCTAGATTAACTGTTCATTTACAGGCGCACCCTCGCCGCTCGTGCCCTCTCCCGCGGGGGAAGGGCTGCTCAGTTTTGCCGGGCAACCCCACACCCTGACCCTCCCCCTAAAGAGGAGAGGGAGCGCACCATGTGCGCGCCCTATTTGTGGCATATGACCCGGCGGTGCTAACGAGGGTCTTCGCGTGGCAACCGCCATCCTCGTCTTCGACTCGGGCCTCGGCGGCCTCACGGTTTTTCGCGAAGTGGCGAAGGCGCGGCCCGACGCGAGCTACGTCTATGTCGCCGATGACGCCTTCTTTCCCTATGGCAGCCACCCCGAGGATGCGCTCGTCGCGCGCGTCGGCGCGCTCATGGGCGAGCTAATTGCGGCACATCGACCCGATCTCGTGGTCATCGCCTGCAATACCGCCTCGACGCTGGTGCTGGCGCATTTGCGTACGCGCTTCAGCGTGCCTTTCGTCGGCACCGTGCCGGCGATCAAGCCGGCCTGCGCCATCTCGCACACGAAGCGCGTGGCGGTGCTCGGCACCGAGGCGACCGTCAGCCGCGAATATACCCGTGCGCTGATCCGCGACTTCGCCAACGGCAGCGACGTCGTCCTCGTCGGCTCGGCCCGGCTCGCCCGCTTCGCGGAGGACGAGCTCAACGGCACGCCGGTTGCGGATGAGCTGATCGCGCGCGAGCTTGCGCCGTGCTTCGTCGACGCCGACGGACGGCGCACGGACACGGTCGTGCTCGCCTGCACGCACTATCCCCTGCTGCTCGACCGCCTCGAGCGGCTTGCGCCTTGGCCGGTGACCTACGTCGATCCGGCGCCTGCGATCGCGCGCCGCGTCGTCGGGCTGATCGGCCCGGCAGCGAGCGCGAAGCTGCCGGCTCCCGCGCACATCGTGTTCACCTCCGGTCGCCCGTCTTCGGCCACACTCGCAGCGGCGCTCACGCGCTTCGGCATTGCTGGCTGAACCCACAACATGCGGCCGAGCGCCCCGCGGCCGCGGTTTCTGATTTCAACGCGGCGAAAACCGCTTTAGCATCCCTCCGGGTCAAGGTCCTGCGGAGGGGCGCATAAATGGCAAGCGATTCACAAACGGTGCGGCGGACCGTTCAGTTCAAGTTCACGCTGCCGGCGGCCAATTCCGACCAACTCGTCTCGCTGTTGAAATCGACCGCGCCGTTCTACGAGGCCTTCGGCGCCCGGCGCATGCGCCTCCTGCAAAACGTCGACGACCCGGGGCGGTTCGTGCACGAAATCGAATACGAAACCCACGAGTTCATCGAGCTCAACCGCCAGCGCGTCGCCAGCGATCCGCGCATGCAGGCCTCGATGCAGACGTGGCGGTCGCTGTTTCCCGGGTCCGTTGAAATCGACGTCTATCAGGAGATCGAGTAAGGCCGTCGCCCGCCGACGCGCGCTGCCCCCAGAGATGGCGTGGTCTTTCCCTCGACGAGACGGGTTTGACTCGGTGCCGCTTTGCCCCTAGAACCCCGGCGCCGCGCGGGCCTTCGGGCCTGCGCTGCGTTTCGCGACCCGCGGTCTTGTCCGGCGCTTCGGCCAAGACCTGTCGGTTCCGGCAAGCCGGGACAGAGGAGGGCGCGATCCTCGAACAAGCAAGACAAGAGGACGCGATGACCAAGCGCCACGAGGCGAAATACAAGATCGACCGCCGTATGGGGCAGAACGTTTGGGGCCGCCCGAAGAGCCCCGTCAACCGCCGCGAATATGGTCCCGGCCAGCACGGCCAGCGCCGCAAGGGCAAGCTCTCCGATTACGGCGTGCAATTGCGCGCCAAGCAGAAGCTGCGGGGCTATTACGGCAACATCTCCGAGCGCCAATTCCGCGGCATCTATGCCGAGGCAATTCGCATGAAGGGGGATTCCGGAGCCCACATGATCGCGCTCCTCGAGCGCCGACTCGACGCCATGGTCTATCGGGCAAAGCTCGTGCCCACGGTGTTCGCCGCGCGCCAGTTCATCAGCCACGGCCACATCAAGGTGAACGGCCGGCGCGTGACCATCGCGAGCTATCGCGTAAAGGTCGGCGACGTCATCGAAGTCAAGGACCAATCGAAGCAGCTGGCGATCGTGCTCGAGGCCGTCGGCCTGGCCGAGCGCGACGTGCCGGATTACATCGAGGTCGACCACTCGAAAATGACGGCCAAGCTCACGCGCATCCCGCAGCTCACCGAGGTGCCCTATCCCGTGCAGATGGAGCCGCACCTCGTGGTCGAGTTCTATTCACGCTGATCTGCGGGCGTTCAAGATCGCCCGCACGCTCACCGCCGCGTGCAAAACAAGCCGCCGACTGCGCCGCCGGCGAGCGCCATGAACGCGCGGCGTTTCACTCGATCACCTCATCGGCGAGCGCGAGCAACTTGTCCGGGACGTCAAGGCCAAGCACTTTGGCCGTCTTCAAGTTGATAACCAGTTCGAACTTGGTAGGGCGTTCGATGGGCAGATCGGCGGGGCGGGCACCGTGAAGAATCTTGGAAACGAACGTACCGGTTCGGCGATAGAGTTGGATGAGGTCCGGCCCATAGGACATCAGACCGCCGCCGTCGGGAAAGGTTCGAAATTGCGATATTCCGGCCATACGACGAGCTGACAGGACTTCTGCGATACGGGCACCTGCCTGACGCGTCAGCGGAGAGCCAAGCTGAATGACGGCTTGCGGTCCTTGGGCGAGGCCCGACTGGAGCGCCGTTTCCAGTCCTGCGTTGTCGCGAAACTCCATGACCACAATGTCGATCGACCTCGCCTTTGCCGCCGCGGTCATCGCATCAAGCTGATACCTTCCGGTCGTCTCATCCCACAAAACCGCGACTTTCGTTACATTCGGTACAATGTCCCCTATTTGCTGCAGCCACTTGCCGCACAATGACGGGGCATCCAAAAACATTCCCGTAAGGTTCCCTCCCGGATGCGCGAGACTTTCAACATAGCGGCTGGCGACGGGATCGCTTTCTAGGTCGTTTGCGAGAATCGGAATCGTAGTCGTTGCCGCTCTCGCTGCTTCTAT
>DASSGH010000050.1:0-40529 GCA_035693615.1 Xanthobacteraceae bacterium | reverse complement strand
TTCAACCCGAGCAAAGGGTTTGACTTTCCGCCAAGCGGTATCCGACGGAACGCGCCCAGCGTGGAACGCCCGGTTCAGCGCAGCTTTTAACATTGTTAGAGAGCGATTGGCGGTTGCTTTTCGCTTGCGGCGCGCTTCGTCGGTGTCGGCAACGGCGCGCGAAGCCCGTATGGATGCGGTTCGCTTCTTTCGGACGCCCAGGGGTCGAGCGGCGAGGGCGTTACGCCACCGTACCAGCCGATCGGTAGTGAGGTTTTCGATAAGCAGGTGACCTAATTCGGGCAAAACCGAGTTTTCAAAAGTATATCGGGCATCACGCACTGGCCGCGCAGGCTTTTCAGCGCTGATCTCTTCGAGATAGTCCCGTACAGCGTCGGAAACACTGTATGGGCCACGGCGTATCACCCCTACATCGGCAAGTCGGCTGCGTTCAGCCCAACGCCTAACGGCTTCTTGGGCTTGCCAATAGTCCAGGACCTTCACCTCGTCGGCTTCAGTGGTGTCGTCGGCGAGTCCGAGGGGAGCGGTTTCGTACGACCCGCTGCCGAGGTAGCGCCGACCGATCCATGTTCCTGCGGTCGCGCCCCGGTAATAGCCAAGACGAAGACCCTTGGCGATTTTCACGAAGTAGGGCGCTCGGCGCACCTGCAGCCGCGTCCGTCCCGTGCGGGTTTCCAAATTGGCGTGGCGGGCGGATCGGGGCACGGTTTAGTTTCTCCAACTTTTCTCCAAAATACGGGGCGGGATGGCACCGAACAAGCACGAATTAAAAACCGTGAAATATGCTGTATTTGCGGCATTCTTTATCATTCGCCGTCATTCGCGGAGGTACGGGTTGCCCGCCTCTCACGGCGAAAACAGGGGTTCGAGTCCCCTAGGGAGCGCCAAAAATCACCCATTATTCTCGGGGCAGCCGGCAATGCGATCCGGCCGCCGGTGACGCCGCTAGTTACGTACTCGCCAGAGCGCGTTGATCTCGGCGATCGTACTCACCTCGCCGCTAATCAGTCGACGAAGCGTGTGAGCTGGTCGACCGGTCTGCCGGTCGCTGCCGAAAGATAGGACATGTCGACATAGTCGGGGACCTTGGCACTCATGTCGGTCTTGCTGAAACCAAAAACGGGGCCTTGCTTCGCCACGTTGACCATAGTGCGCACGTCCGCCCGGACGTCCCAGATGCCGTGTTTCCAAGCTTCCGCGATGACGTCTTTGCTTACGCCGGTGTATTCGGTGATCAAGCTGACGGCCTTGTCCGGATTCTTGACGTAGAAGTCGAGCGACTCCGAATAGGCCTTGAGAAATCTCACGGCTACGTCCCGGTTCTTGAGAAAATCGGTGTTGGCCGCAAGGATTTGATTTCCCGCGCCATACTTTTCGGTTTTGCCGATATCGCAACAGCTCGGATAATAGCCGTAACCTTCGACAACGGCGCGGTCGAGAACCGGCGACCACAGCACCAGGCCGTCGAGATCGCCGCTCTTGAGCGCTTGCAGCTCGGCAGGTCCAGCCGAGGTCGTGCTGATCAGATTGACTTTCGAAACGTCGACGCCGTTTTCTTGCGCAGCCAGCGTGAACAGTATGGTCACGTAACTTCCTGGCGGTCGGCCGATGCGCTTTCCTTCGAGGTCCTTCCACGATTTGATGTCGACCCCCTTGCGCATGATCAGATTCTGCCCGCCCAATTGCTCGCCCGCGATAATCTTGACGTTGGCGACGTTCTGTTCGGCCATGACGGCGGGGCTTTGATAGCCCAATGTGCCCAGCTCGACACCGCTCTGCAGATTGCGCTGCATGTCTGCATTCGTGCCGGCCGGAATGTACTCGACCCGAAAGCCGGCTTTTTCCGCAAACGGTCCGATACCCCACAGCGGGATGCCGCTGACGCTGCGCGCCACCGTGATGCGTACGTGCGTCGGCTCGTCGGCGGTCACGTTGCACGCCATCGCGATTATCGCCGCAAACGTCGCGAGCGCCGCAACGGCTGAAACATAAGAACGCCAGATGCCGAGAGAGCCATACAACATCGCCGGCATGTTCTTCTCCTGGTTTTGCTCAAAGCTGGACGAAGCGAGGTTAGGCCAAAGCCGAGGCGAAATCACCGTCGCCGATCAGGTGTGATCCGATCATTTTGCGCCAAGTGCGCCGATTGGCGAGCCAATCGCACTGGTGCTAAGACGTGCGACTGCCGTCATTCAGGGCTAGCAATTGGGCCGGCGATGTACGCGGCGCGGCTCGTTCGCAGTGGCGCAAAGGAGGGAAAGAGGACCGCATGTCGGCCAAGCAAAGGATCGTCGCCATCGAGGAGCACTTTTGGATTCCTGAATTGCGAGACCGCTACAGCGGTCCGCGGGGCATCTCGGCGCATACTCCAGCGCGCCAGCTCGACGATCTCGGCGAGGTCCGCCTCAAGGAAATGGATGCCGCCGGCATTGAGATGCAGGTCATCTCCCATATGCAGCCAGGAACGCAGATGTTCGACGCCGAGACCGCGATCACGCTGGCGCGCAAAGCAAACGATGTGCTGTATGCGGCAACGCGCGCGCACCCGACGCGCTTTGCCGGATTTGCCGAATTGCCGACCGTCGATCCCCAGGCCGCGGCCGACGAACTCGAACGCACCGTTGCCCAGTACGATTTCAAGGGTGCGCTCATCAACGGCCTGACCGGCGGAGACTTCCTCGATGGCAAAAGATTTTGGTGCATTTTCGAACGGGCGCAGGCGCTCGACGTTCCGATCTATTTGCACCCGGGCATCCCGCACCATGCCGTCACTGACGCCTACTACTCCCACTACCGCCGCGGCGACTTTCCTTTCCTGTCGGTGGCCTGGGGCTTTACTGCCGAGACCGCCATTCATGCCATCCGTTTGATTGTCAGCGGGGTGTTTGATGCCTTCCCGCGGTTGAAAATCATCCTCGGCCATCTCGGCGAAACTATTCCATTCACGTTGTGGCGCTGTGACTGGATTCTCGAACACGTCGGCGGCTCGCGCGCATTCGCCGACGCCTTCCGGCAACATTTTTATCTGACGACCAGCGGAAACTTTCAGGCGTCGGCGCTGGCCTGTTGCATCGCCGAGCTTGGCATCGATAGGATCATGTTCGCGGTAGATTATCCCTATAATTCCAGCGCCGAGGGCGTGGCATTCGTCCGTAACGCACTGATAAGCGAGGCAGACAAGGAAAAAATTTTCCATGGCAACGCAGATCACTTGCTGCGTCTTGGTGCGTGAGAAAGCGACGACATGCTATAGCTTGGCTGCACGGCGGGTATGACTCTAGCAAGCGTCGGCGCTGAGGAACTGAGCAATGAATCGCGTGCCCAATCCCATTCTCGGCCCGAACAAGTTCAAGTTCGGCCTGTTTAATGCCAATTGCGACGGCGGCTTCACTATCAGCAAGGCGCCCGAGCGTTGGCGCTGCGACTGGGATGACGTCGTCAAGGCCTGCGTGATGGCGGATGAGGCCGGCATTGACTTCATTCTGCCGGTCGCGAAATGGCGAGGGCTCAGCGGTGAAGCTGACAATCTCGGCCGTTCGTTCGAGACGTTGACCCACAGCGCTGCGATCGGCGCCCTGACGAAGCGGATCGGTCTTTTCGCCACCGTCCACGTGCCGTTGGCCACGCCGGCTTTTGTTGCCAAGGCGATTGCGACAATTGATCACGTTACGCACGGGCGCGTCGGCCTCAATATCGTGTGCGGATGGAACCAAGACGAATTCGGCGTACACGGTGTGAGCATCGACCCCGAACACCGCTACGATCAGGGCCTGGAATGGTTCAAGGTCTACGCCAAGATCCTGGAAGGGGGACCGGCCTTCGATTGGGACGGTGAATTCTACAAGTTGCGTGGCGTGACCACGAATCCACTCACCGTTCAGCGGCCGCGGCCGCCAATCATGTCGGCGGGATTTTCGCCAAAAGGCCGCGACTTCGCCGCGCAAGCGGCCGATCTCCTGTTCACCTCCGTTTCCAACTTGGGGCGCGCGCCGGCGATCGTCAAAAGCGTGCAGGACTTTGCGGCACGCTATGGCCGCAAGGTCGCGGTGTTCACGACGTGCCATATCGTCTGCCGCCCCACCCGCAAGGAAGCGGAAGATTTTTATTACTATTTCGCGGAGGAGATGGCCGATCGCGAATCGCTCGCCTACATCGTGCAGCAAAAGGAAGCCACGGCTGGCAGCGATATTCCCAAATCAGAGCGGCCCGACACCAACCCGCAGGCCAATACTCGCCGGCGCGGCAAGGTTTACGCGGGAACGTTCCCCGGGTGCTACACGATCGTCGGCACTCCGGACGACGTGGCCGACGAGATGATCGAGATGAGCGAAGCGGGCTTGGCTGGCGCTTCCATTTGTTTTCTCGATTACCTGGTGGCAATGCCGTATTTCATCCAGGAGGTGTTACCGCGGCTTGAACGTGCTGGTCTGCGCGAAAACGCAAGCGCCAGTGCGCGCAGCGTCGCCATGGTCTAGCCGGCTATCCTGCGGCTCGGCGCGACGTAATGCTAATCCGCGACATCCCTCGCCTTGACAGATTTGCGAGGCTCTTCCTACCGTGAATTTTGTTTTCGAGGCTTCTAGATGGCGCGCGATCCACAGGTCGATCTCGTCTTATCGCATATGACGCCGCGCTACCTCGCGACAGGAGTTGATCCGAACGACCTGCAACGTTTGGTAGCAAGGCTTGAGCGGTGGGCCGATTGGTGTCGGATTTGGTGCGCCGAGGCCGCGCGCCATGAAAATCTCGCGTTAGAGGCGGCCAAGCGCAACCGCAACGTCACCGCGTCCGAATCCAATTTGCGCGCGTCGATCTATTATCACTATGCAAAACACCTCTTTGCCCACGACCCGGAGCAATACCTCGGCGCTCATCAGCGGATGCTAACTTGCTATCAGCGCGGTGCCGCGGACGCCCACCCTCCGGTGGAGCGGATAACGATTCCATTCGACGGCGCAACGATGGTCGGCAATCTGCGCCGGCCGGCAGATCTGCGCCGACCGCCGGTCGCGATCCTTTTGCCCGGGCTTGACGCCTGCAAGGAAGAACTCCACGCCTGGAGCGAGGCTTTCGTGCGCCGCGGCATGGCCACGCTGGCGATCGATGGGCCGGGACAGGGAGAGACCGCTTTTCGGCTTCCGATTACCAACCGATGGGGGGCGGTGATCGGTGCAGTCATCGATCAATTGGCGAGCCGCTCGGATATCGACGGCAGCAACGTGGCGGTGGTGGGTCAAAGCCTCGGTGCGCTTTATGCGCCGCTCGCCGCCGCGCACGAACCACGGATCAAAGCTTGTGTCTCCAATTGCGGGCCATTTGATTTCGGCGCGGTCCTGCCGACAATGCCGCAGGCGTCGCAGGAGACCTTTCGGGTGCGCAGTTACGCCAAGACCGTCGCCGAGGCTCGCGACATCGCGCGAGGATTGACTCTCGAAGGCGTGGCGCAGCGGATCAAGTGCCCGCTGCTGGTGGTGTTCGGCGCCGGTGACAAGCTCATTAGCGTCAACGAGGGCGAACGCTTGGCACGCGCCGCCTCGGGTCCAACTGAGCTTGTCGTGTTCGAGGAGGGCAACCACGTGTGCTTCAACATCAGCTATAAATTTCGCCCTTTGACCGCCGACTGGACAGCTGAACGCCTGAATGCGATCGCGCGTTGATCGTGAACTTCGAAATATCTCCGCAAGCGAGGAGAATATGACGGCACTCAACTCCTATACGCTGCCCAATCCCTACGGCGTCGGCGGTACGGACTACATGGCCGGCATCAATTTCGCGCGGATGCGGGAGGAGCGTCTTTGCAAGGCTCAGGCAGCGCTCAAGCGCCACAACATCGCGGCGGCGCTATTCATGCGCCACGAAAACATTCGTTATACCGTCGCGGTTAAGGGGCACGCGTTTTGTCCGCAGCTCAGCTATGCGCTGGTTTTCGCCGAGCACGATCCAATTCTCTACGAACTCGGGGACATGGTCGACCACCAACGACTGTACTGTCCTTGGCTCAAGCCGGAGAACATCCGTTTTTCCTTTAGTTGGCTTGACTCCATCTGCGGCCCGGACGGGGCAAAGCAAGAAGCGGAGCGTTTCGCGGCAGCGATTGTCGCCGATCTCAAAGCCAATGGTGTGCTCGGCGAGCGTATCGGTGTCGATGCGCTGGATGAGGCAGGACGCACGGCGCTGCGCGCCGCAGGCGTCGAGCTTGTGGACGTGAAGCCGGCCATCATGGAAGCGCGGCGCTGCAAGACGCCGGATGAACTCGCCTGCATCGAGACAGCGATTGCGATCTCCAACAACGGCTATGCGAGCTTTATGGAGTTCAAACCGGGGATGCGCGAGCGCGACGGCGGCGCCGCCATGCACGAAGCGATGATGCGAGCCGGAGCCGAATTCGCCTCCGGCGGCGTGCGCTCAAAATTGAACACCTACGATGTCTATCACCATGGCAATACCGATCGGATCGTCGATGCGGGCGATCTCGTTGTGGTGAACACCTGCGGCACGACCTTCGCGGGTTATCGAGTCTGCATCTACCGCAGCTTCATTCTGGGTCGAAAGCCCAACGCGAAGGAGCGCGATTTTTACGCACGCTGTCGCGACCGCGTCTATGCTATCATCGATCGCATTAAGCCGGGCGCGACGACTGCCGATGCGGCGAAGGCGCTGCTCCCCTCGAACACCTGGGGATATCCGGCGGAGCAATCGTTGCTGGTGGCCGAGGTCGGTCACGGCATCGGGATGACGTATGAGGAGCCCGTCATCAGCCGGATTTGGTCCTTCGACCATCCGCAAGTGCTGGAGCCGGGAATGGTCGTCGCGGTGGAATGCCGGGAAGGGGAGTGGGGTTATGGCGGGGTCCGCCTCGAAGAGATGGTGCTTGTGAGCGAGACCGGAAATCGCGTCCTCAGCAATTGGCCCTCCGAGGAAATCATTCCCGTAGCGACTGTGCTCGGATAACTCTCACGCAGGAGATCAAAACCATGTCGAGAGTTCGTTGGATTGTCGCGGCTTTGATTGTTCTGCCGGCAATAATTCTGATCTCGGCGGCAGCGGACGACTTGGCCGTGCGCGCGCAAGCGAGCGCGAAGGTCGTGCGCATCGCATCTGCGCGCGGGGTTATCTTCTACCCGCTTTGGGGCATGGCGCCTTTCGCGGAAAAATACGGGATCCGGACCGAGATGATTCCGGTCATGACCAACGCCGATCAGCAGCGAGCGCTGCAGACCGGGGACGCCGATGTGGCAACGCAGGGATATGTAAACCCGGCCATCATGGCCGAGCAGAACGTCGGCAACGTCAAAATCATTTCCGGCCTTTATCTTGGTGGCCAGAACCTGATCATGCGTAAAGGCGTCGAGCTGAAAGGCTGGAAGGAGCTCGAGGGCAAAAAGATCGGTCGCGCGCCGGGAACGTTTGCGCAGGTGTTGTTTATCCTGGCCGCTGAAGCCAACAATGTTGACGTCTCCAAGATCAATCTGGTCAACGTAACGGCCGTCGGCACTGCTGAGCTGCAGGCGCTCAAGAACGGCGATCTCGACGGCTTGGTGATGTTTTCGCCGACCGTCGATCGCGGCGTTGTCGAGGGCTACGCCTATTACCCGCCGTGTTGCGATATTTCCTCGACTGCCAAGTTTGGCGGCCGCAATCAGTTGCTGGGCGCAAACAGCGACTTCCTGAAGGACCGCCAGACGGCGATAAACTTTCTCAAAGCATATCTCGATTCCGAGAAATACTACCTGGACCATCGCGACAAGGCGGTTGAAGTCGCGATCCAATACACCGGCGTCAGCAAGGACGTCGTCGATGAAGCGTTGAAGCATGCCACCTTGGAGCACCGCATCGACGTGCAAACCGCGATCGACGTCGCGAAGGAGGGCCCGAAGTTCGGCTTCACGAAAGCGGATATGAGCGGCAAGGTCGCGTCTTATTTCGATCTCAGCTATTTGTCCGAAGCGACCGGCAAGCCGATCAATCAGCTCGACAGCCTGCGAAAGTAGGAGGGGGGAAAGCAATGAACATCGCCCGTCCTATGGCGGCAGGCTCGATAGCCGTCACGCTTACCTTCGCGTTGACCGCCGGGTGGCATGCGCCCGGCCGCGCGGCGGAGGGCGATCTTAAGCTCGTGCGTGCGACGCTTTCGCGCAGCCTTTCCGCGCCGTTTCTCTGGGGATTTAATCCAGTCGGCGAAAAATACGGCCTGCGCGTGCAGGTGCTCGACGCGATTACCAACGCGGATCAGCAGCGCAACATCCAAACCGGAGGCGTCGAGATCGGGTCCGTCGGTTACCAATCGCCGGCGGGAATGGCCGAACAGAACATCCAGAATGTGAAGATCATAGCCGGGATGTATGTCGGCGGACAAAACCTGATCATGCGTAAGGGCGTCGAGCTGAAAAGTTGGAAGGACATCGAAGGCAAGAAGATCGGCCGCCCGCCCGGAACCTACGCCGGCGTCCTGTTCACGTTGGCGGCGCAAGCAAACGGCGTCGATCTATCGAAAGTAAATCTCGTCAACACTACGCCGGCCGGCCCGCCCGAGCTGCAGGCGCTCAAAAACGGCGACCTCGACGGTTTCATACTGTGGTCGCCGACTATCGATCGGGCGGTGATCGAAGGCTACGGATATTATCCGGCATGCTGCGATATCGGCGCGACCAAAGAATTCGGTGCCGGCAACCAGCTCCTTGCCGCCAACACCGACTTCCTCAAGGATCGCAAGCTGGCGGTGACGTTCCTGAAAGCCTACGTCGAATCCATGGATTTCTACGGCAAAAATCCCGAGAAGACCGTGGCGCTCGTGGCGGAATATACGGGAGGTAGCCCAGCCATCCTGGATCAGGCCATGAAGCATTCCGGATGGACTTATCGGGTCAATGTGCAGAATGCGATCAACGTTGCGAAAGAAGGCCCGAAATTCGGCTTCACCAAGGCCGACATGAGCGGCAAGGTGGCCGACTACTTCGACCTTAGCTATCTTGCCGAAGCTACCGGCCAGTCGGTCGAACAACTCGGCTCCTATGGACGTTAGGCGCGCCAGTTGAGTGGTCAGGACGCAGTACCCGAACCGGTGGTTGCCCGGCCGGGCAAGTGGCGCCTCGCGCTTGCGCATGTCCACAGCAAGATCGGTTGGGAGCGGATGGGGCGCCGCGCCTTGGTGCCCTTGCTGTTGCTGGCGATATGGCAGTACGCCTCGACCGCCGGGTTTTTTGATCCGAGCTTCGTGCCTTCCCCGATCAGTGTGGTTACGTCGTGGTGGCAATGGATTTTTGGGCCGCGATCGGAGCTCGCGTGGTACTCGGGCACGTGGCTGAATTACGTATATCTCAGCGGCTGGCGCGTGTTGGTCGGCTTTGCGATCGCATCCGCTATCGGCGTCACCGTTGGAGTGCTGATCGGGTGGTTCGAGCTGGCTCGCGACATGCTCGACCCCATCGTGCAAGGCCTGCGGCCCATTCCAATGACCGCATGGCTGCCGTTCGCGACCTTCATTTTCGGCATCCGCGAAGGCGCGGCCGTCTTCCTCATCGCCATGGGCTCGTTTTTTCCGATTGCAGTGAGTTGCACGATCGGGGCCGAGCAAACGCCGAAGAATCTGGTCCGTGCCGCCTTGATGCTCGGCACGCCCCCACGCAAGTTGCTTGTGCGGATCGTGCTGCCAGCAGCGCTGCCTTACGTCTTCAACGGACTTCGTGTCGGGCTCGGAATCGCGTGGGTGCTGGTGATCGTGTCGGAAATGCTGGCGGTGAAAGGCGGCATCGGCTACGCGATGTGGACGGCGTATCAATTCGTGCGGATCGATCTCATCATTGCGGCAATGTTCACGATGGGGCTTCTGGGTCTCGTTAGTGACCGGCTTCTCCTTTTGCTCAGTCGGAGGCTTCTGCGGTGGAACACGGGACTGCGGGCGCGTTAGGACGCGGCGCGGCGGGTCGGATCGAATGCCGATCCGTGCGCAAGACATATCGTGACGCGGCCGATGGCACCGAGATCGTCGCGCTCGACGGGCTTACGCTGGACATCGAGGCACGCGAATTTCTGACGCTGCTCGGGCCGAGCGGTTGCGGCAAGTCGACGCTGTTGAACATTCTCGCCGGGTTTGAAAGGCCCGATAGTGGCAAGGTTCTGCTCAACGGCGTTCCCATCCAACGCCCGGGGCCCGACCGCGGCGTCGTGTTCCAAGATTATGCGCTATTTCCCTGGCTCAACATCCAGCAGAACGTGGAATACGGGTTGCGCGAGAAGGGCATGAACAAGGCTGAGAGCAGTGCTATCGCGCGACGCTTCCTCGCGATGGTCGGCCTCAGCGGGTTCGAGCGCCGCTTTCCGCACGAGCTTTCCGGCGGTATGCGCCAGCGCGTCGCACTGGTTCGGGTCTTGGCGATCGATCCGGAAATTTTGTTGATGGATGAGCCCTTCGCCGCCGTCGATGCGCAGACGCGTATCATCCTGCAGGAGGAACTGCAGCGCCTATGGATGCAAACACTTAAGACAGTGGTTTTCGTAACGCACAGCGTGGACGAGGCTATTTACCTCGCCGATCGCGTGACCGTGATGACGGCGCGGCCCGGCCTGGTAAAGGCAATCGTGCCGATCGACCTGCCGCGACCTCGCGATTCGACGTCGGATGCATTCAACCGGTACCGTCGCGACATTGCGCAGCTCATCGAAGTAGAATCGCGCAAAGTCTTCGCTGCGGCCGCTGCATAGCGCTGCCTCCGAGATTCAGACACGTCCTTTGCCAACGCGAGGGTGTGGCCGCCCGCCATCGGAAATCGCCATGATCACAACAATTTCGTCAGGATGCGGCGCACCGTCGCTCGAAATCGTCATCGTAGCGAGATGATCAAACGACCAAATATTGTCCTTATGCGCTAATGGCACGTCGATAGAGGTGCCAGGTCCACCGATTTTCACATTGGACGAAATAATCGCCTCGCCGCCGCCAACCGCCTCCCGCATCGGCTGGCCGAGGCGCGGGTGGATCATAGCCGCGCCATGCTCGATTTCCCCGGCAACCCCGACAATCGCGGCTTTCCCGTACGCCACAGCCGGGCGCGAGAGGAGGCTAGCGAGTTCAGGCATGACGCGTTGGCCGAGCTCGGCCCCGTCTGCAAATAGCGGCGATAGATCGTCAATGAACCGATCGGCAAACGGATTTTCGACGACGGCCACCGCGAACGCCCGACAAATGGGTTGCTTCACCGGCCGGCCTGCGTCGGCGAAGATCGTCTCCTTGATCAAACTCAGTTTGCGCAGGTTCATTGCGTTACTCCGCTGGTACGACGCGCGAACAGATGACTAGCGTTCCGGTGAAGGATGGCCTCAGCAGTTTCAGAAAGCTGGCCGTGAAACGACCGCCGGATGAAGCCGACAGGATCCGGCTCTCCCAGCGGGAATGGTGTGTCGCTGCCGAGAACGAGATGTGCCGGGTCGACCCCGTCCGAGTTGATGGCGGCGCGCAAATAAACCGGGTCAAATGAGATTGTGTCGTAATAGATCGATCGCAGATAGGCGCTTAGCGGACGCTTGAGGCGCGCGGCCAGCGCAGGATTGGTATCGAGCTCCCGTTGCATACGCGCGCGCAGGAATGGAGCAAAACCGCCGAGATGCGTGCAGCAGAGCCGCAGCTTGGGGTGTCGATCCACTAACCCCCCGAAGATCATGTGAAAGATATTGAGCGTGGTATCGAAAAGATAGCCGCTGACGACGGCCAATTCGTAATCGCCCATCCGCTCGCGCCCGGGCGGATTGGATGGATGGACCATGAGGGGAACGTCGAGCTCGGCCGCTGCTTCAAAGATTGACCCAAATTCTTCCGAGTCCAGATACCGGCCTTTGACGTTCGATGGCAGATACCCGCCGATTAACTCAAGCTTGCGCACGGCTCGCCGCAATTCATTGGCCGCCGCATCCGGGTCCTGCATCGGCAGGAACGCCCATCCGTCGAATTTATCCGGCGCCGCCCTGTGCATTCTCGCGATCTCATCGTTGTAGAGTTGCGCCGCCTCGATCCCGAGGCTTGCAGGGACGTCAAACTTCACAAATGGAGTAGCGAGCGAAAGGGCCGCATGGTCCACGCCCATTTCCTGCATGCGTTTTATCAAGCGCTCCGGGTCAAAGAACATGCGGTTGAGCCCATACTTCAACTCCGCGACGTTGAGGGCGATAGTCTCGCCGGATGCCGCCTCGCGATGCATGCGATAGGGTGCGGCCTTTTCAACGAACCGCGCGAATGGCTCGGGTACGTGGTGGACGTGAATGTCGGTGATCATGGTCCACAGCCTCAAAGCCCGAGGTAAGCGGTTTTTAGCCGCGGGTCTGCCAACAGAGCCTGTCCGGAGTTTTGCAGGACGATCCGTCCGTTCTCCAGCACATAACCGCGATCGGCTACTTTCAGGACATGCTCGACATTCTGTTCGACCAGAAGAATGGTGATGCCATCGTCCCGCAGCCGCACGATGAGGTCGAATAGGCGCTCGACATAAAGTGGTGCGAGCCCTTCGGTCGGTTCATCGAGCATGAGGAGGCGCGGGCGACTCATCAGCGCCCGGCCGATGGCACACATCTGCTGCTCTCCGCCGCTGAGTGATCCTGCGATCTGGTGGCGCCGCTCGGCAAGGATGGGCAACAGATCAAAAACCATTTCGAGACTGGCATCGCGACTGCCGCGCGGCCCGGGCAGATAGGCCCCCAGTTCCAGATTTTCCAAGACGCTCATGAATGGAAACAGCCGTCGTCGTTCTGGGATCAGCACGATTGCCCGCCGAACTCGCTCGTACGCCGGCAAACCATCGATACGCTCCTCGTTGAGCCAGATTTCGCCTTCGGTGCGCGTGTTGATGCCGATGATGCCCAGCAAGGTCGTGCTCTTGCCGGCGCCGTTCGCGCCAACCAGCCCGACGATCTCGCCTTCCTCGATCCGCAGATCGATCTCGTGCAGCACCTGCGTGCGGTCATAGAAGGCGGATAATTTGTTAGCGCGCAGCATAGGCATATTTTTCGCCGAGATAAGCGCCGACAACCGCCGGGTCTTTGGAAACGTCCGCGGGCTTGCCTTGGGCGATGATCTGACCCTGGTGGATCACGACGATCCTTTCCGCGACGTTCATGATCGCCATCATCACGTGCTCGACCCAGACTACGGTAACGCCGCGCCTTGGCAACGACGCGATCATTGTCATCATGTCCTTGATCTCTGGCGGGGTGAGGCCGGCCATGACTTCGTCGAGCAAAAGCAACATCGGCTCGGTAGCCAGCGCGCGGGCAAGCTCCAGCTTTTTGAGCTGACCGACGGTGAGACTGGCCACTGACGCTTCGGCAAGCTCACCGATTCGGATGAACTCCATTGTCGCCATGGCCACAGAGTTTGCTTGGCGAGGCGTATGGTGGCGCCGCAAAGCACTGAGCATCACGTTTTCGCGCACGCTCAGCTGCTTGAACGGCTTCGGAATCTGGAATGTCCGTGCGAGCCCACGGCGAGCGACATGATATGGCTTGCCGTAGTCGATGGTTCGATCGAGAAATCGAATGGCGCCGGCGGTCGGGACGATGGCGCCGGCGATGACATTGAAAAGGGTACTCTTCCCAGCCCCATTTGGCCCGATGATGCCGACGATCTCGCCAGCCTCTACGGTGAAGCTGACGTCCCGTATGGCCCATAGCGACCCGAATTGGCGGCCGACCGCATCAAGCTTAAGCATCATATTTATCAGCTTGCACGCGGGCGGCAAACCAGCCCGCCGGAGAGAACCTTGATACCGCGCGGCCGATCGCGCCGGAAACGCCGGACGGGAAGTAGAGAATGACGACGATGACGATGATGCCATAGATGACGAGGTGAAGGCCTGATGTCGATTGGGACAGCAAACCACGCAGCAGCTCCGATAACGGCACAATGATCAGCGCGCCGAACACCGGCCCGCTGGCCGTCCCAAGGCCACCGACCGCGCAGATCAGAGCGAACTGAAATGAAATATCGGGCGAGATGACATGCGTTGGATCGAGATAAAGAAAATATTGAGCGAAAAGCGTTCCTCCGATCGCGGCCGTTGCGGCTGATAGCGCCATTGCTGCAGTTCGCGAGTGGCTGGGGTTGATGCCGATCGCTGAGGCGCCATCTTCATTGTCACGCGTCGCAAACAGATAATAGCCGTATCGAGTTTGCTCGATCCAAGCCGATAAGGCGAACATGGCAAGCATATATCCGACTATGATCGCCATGTAGGGCCACTGACTTTTGAAGACCATATCGGCGACGTTCGGCACCGGCGGGATTTCGAGCCCCTCTGGGCCGCCGGTGAGCGAGCGCCAATTGAGGGCCGCGATGCGAACCACTTCGCCGGCTGCCAAGGTCGAGAGGATAAAAAACGGCCCGCGCAAACGCGCACATACCTGTGTCAATAGCGCGCCCGCGCACGCTGCAATCAACGCCCCGGCAAACATTCCAAACCAGGGCGGCACGCCAAAATTCAACAGCAGAATTGTAGACGTGTAGGCACCAATCCCGAAGAACGCTGCGTGGCCGAACGAAATAAGCCCCGCGTAGCCGCCGGCGATATTCCAGGCGAGCGCCAAACCCGCCCAGAGAAAGGTCCGGATCATGATGTCGACGGCATAGCGGTTGCTGACCACCGCCGCCGCAATGATACAGGAGGCGAGGACCGCTATTTCTACGAGCGATACGGCGCCGCGCCGTGGCGCGATCGAAAACGATATGGCGTGTACCCTTGGAACCGCAGGGAGTTGGCCCGCAATCATCACTCGTTGATTCCAACCATTGCGGCGCCGCGCTGGCCGAGCAACCCATTTGGACGGAAGATCATCACGAGCAGGAAAATCAAGAAATAGAACATCTGCCCGTAGGCTGGAGCAACGTAGTAGCCGCTCAACGATTGGACAATCCCTATGCAGATGCCGCCGAGGAAAGCCCCTTCCATGCTCCCCATGCCGCCCAGCACGACGACGACATAAGCGATCAAGACAAAGTTTAATCCGACCGTCGGAAAGGTGGAATAAAGCGGCAGCATGATGCAGCCGGCGATACCGACCAGCGCCGAACCGCCGGCAAATGTGAGGAGAAATAGCCGAGGCACATTGATGCCCATCAACATCGCGGCGTCACGATCTTGCACCGTGGCGCGGATGGCTTTTCCGATATATGTGCGTTTGACGAATATCATCAACGCCAGTGTGATGGCGATGCTGATCAAGAAGCCGAGCAGCAACTCGACTCGAAAGTAGAGTGGCCCGAATTTGATCGGAGTGCCGCCGAACAAGGGCGCCACGTCGCGCAGGTCGGCGGTCATCGCAACAAGCGCCAAGTTCTGCATCGCGATGGAAAGCCCCATAGTGGCGAACACCACGACCAAATGCGGCTTCTCGATCCCCGGCCGAACGATCAGGAGATAGACAAGCAGGCCGAAGCAAAACAGCAAGGGAGTAACCACGGCCATGGCCGTGTAGCTCGTCATCCCCGTGGCGGATACGACCGCCCATGCGGCGTACATGGCGAGCATGAGAAACTCGCCATGGGCAAAATTGACGATTTTCAGAACGCCAAAGATCAGGGTGAGGCCGATCGACATGAGGGCGTAAATGCCGCCCAGCATGATGCCGGAGACGAGCAGTTGCAGGATCGTGCTCATCGCCCCCGCCGTCGGCCTTTCACCCTCGCGCCGAAAGCTAGCGCTTCGACCAATCCGGCAACGGGACCATTGCGATCTCGTTGGTGGCCAAATTCTTTGGATAGACTTGTCGAGCAGCCAGGTTCTGCCATTGCCAAACGCCAATCGAGGAGCGGATGTTCTGACCTGCATCCTTCGGATCGTTCGGTAAATCGAAATTGGAGAATTTCAGACCGCTGCCATTGATCAAGCTGCCGGGGGGAAGGTCCATCGACAAGGCGGCGGCCCGCACGTCGTCGGGCGCAATCGATTTGGCCTTCGGCAGGACGTCGTTGAACAACGTCCAGAGCGCCGCGAACGAGGCCACCGCATGGCCGGCTGGTACCCGGTGTTGAACTTTCTCGTAGCGCTTGTTGAACTCCTCGGAGGCCGCTTGCACCTCTGGCCGCAAGGCGGCCGGATTCACCAGCACCGGCAAATCGCTGACAAACAGTCCGTTGACCGCGGTGCCGATAGAGTCCTTCAAGTCTGGCACCGAGTGCCCGGCGCTTACTCCGATCACGGCCGGAGCATTGAAATCGAGCTCCTTGGCTTTCCGGTGCAACAGAACCGTGTCGTTGATGAAGGAAATGACGATCAGCACGTCGGCTTTCGCGTCTTTGACCTTCTGCACGAGCGGCGTCATGTCGGTCATGAATTGATCATAGCCCTCGTCAAAGATCAGGTTGACGCCGAGATCTTTCGCGCGGGCACGCACACCGTTGCCAACCGCGGTACCGAAAGCGCGGTTTTCCCAGAGCAGCGCGATACGTAAATCCTCAAATTTCTTGTTGAGCCGGCTTGCGAGCTCCTCTTTGGTGAAATCGAGCGCGGCCGTGCCGTAACGGCTCGCGGCCGGCCCGACCTGGAAAACATGTTTGTAGCCGCGCTTGGTGATGATGTCGGCCGACGCGATCGTCTCCCAATGGACGACGCCTTGCCGCTCCGCCTCTGCGCTGATCGCTATACCGAGGGGCGAGGCGTATGTGCCGGTGATCAGCTTGACGCCGTTCTGGCTGATGATGCGCTCGGCCTCGCTTTTCCCGGCGCTGGGATCGGGCGCGTCACCCCGGATGAAAGCAATTTTGTCGCCTCTGATGCCGCCTTTCTCATTGATCATATCCCGGGCGATTTCCATCGCCACGTAGGATTCGTTGCCGTTCTTCGCCCAGGGTCCTGTGAACGGCTCCAGAACTCCAATTTTGATATCCTCGGCCAATGCCGATTTGAACTGCAAACAGGCGAAAGCCGCTGCGAATACAACCCACGACCCGGCACGCAAGAAAGCCTGCAATCGCCTTGCCATTGATGTCCTCCCTCTTCAGCGGACGTTTATCGACTCGTGTGGTCGTTTGATTGCCTAGGCCACTCTGCGGGACTGACGCAATGTTGAATCGACCAACTTGTCTCCACCTGTTGTGTACGATATTGGACTTTGCAAATACAAGAAAGTCAGAATTGTATTGGCTAACCGCACGGTGCGTTCAAATAACCCATCCTTCCTTTCCAACACTGTTCCGGGCGGCCGAACCCGAGCAGTGCGTCGCCAAAGTCATCGCGGTGAAATCTAAGAGGGTGAGGAGACATGTCCCTACGGAGTGAGAGGCTTGCCGAAATTCGCGAGCACATTAAGGCGGAAAGCTCACATGATATGCGGGCGCTGCTCGCCGGTATGACCAGCGATTGCTTCAATGACGTCGCTGCCGTGCCGAAGCCGTTTCGAGGTCCGAAACGAGTTGCTGAGCGCTATCGAAACCATTGGGCAGGCTTTCCTGATTTCAAGGTTCGCGTTAAGCGGCTACTTGCTGTCGGAGAGAGCACTATTGTTACCGAAAACGAATGGAGCGGAACGCATCGCGGCAAGTTCCTCGGCTATGCGCCGACCGGCAAGTACGTCAGGGTGCGAGCTTTGGTGGTATGGCATTTCAAAGGAAAAAGATTGTGGGGAGAAACAGTCTTCTTCGACATGGGCGGCCTTTTGAAGAAAATTGGTGCGCGCATCAGCATTCCGCGCAACCGACGAAAAGCCAAGCGCCGCCACTAGAGATCCCGATCGGGTTGCTGGCCAGATCGCGACGCAAATGCCCGGCACGGATGCCCTCATCGCGCGGCTTCCCAAATGCGAGCTGCACATCCATGTCGAAGGCAGCCTCGAGCCGGAGCTGATGTTTGCGCTGGCGCGGCGCAACGGCATTCGTCTGCCATACGCGTCGGTGGAAGCCGTGCGGCAGGCGTACCGGTTCGGCAACCTGCAAGACTTTCTCAACCTCTATTATCAGGGCATGTCGGTGTTGGTCACCGAGCAGGATTTCTACGACCTCGCCTGGGCCTATTTCGAGCGCGCGCACGCCGATAATGTGCGCCATGTCGAGATGTTCTTCGACCCGCAGGGCCACACCTCACGCGGCATCGCCTTCGCGACCGTGCTCGACGGCTTGAGCCGCGCCATCGTCGACGCCGGGCGAAAGCTCGGCGTCAAGGCGAGCCTGATCATGTGTTTTTTGCGCCACCTCGACGAGGCGGACGCCGAGCGGACGCTCGATTGCGCGCTCCCGTTCAAGAGTCGCATCGTCGGTGTCGGGCTTGATTCGTCCGAGCGGGGGAACCCGCCCGGAAAATTCAAGCGCGTGTTCGACCGTGCGCGTGAGGCGGGCTTCTTCCTCACGGCGCATGCCGGCGAAGAAGGGCCGCCGAGCTACGTTTGGGAAGCGCTCGACGTGCTCGGCGTCGCGCGCATCGACCACGGCGTGCGCGCGATCGAGGACGAGCCGTTGATCGACCGGCTCGCGCGCGAGCGCATCCCGCTCACCGTTTGTCCGCTGTCCAATGTCCGGCTACGGGTGGTCGAGGATCTCGCACACCATCCTCTGCGGCGCATGCTGGAGAAAGGCGTGGCGGTGACGGTCAATTCGGATGATCCCGCCTATTTCGGCGGCTATATACAGGAGAACTATCGCGCCGCCGCGCAGGCGCTGGGCCTCGGACGCGACGAGATCGCGGCGATCGTGCGCAACGGCATCGCCGCATCGCTGCTGCCGCCGCCCGGCAAGGCGGCCCTCCTCACCGCCGTCGACCGCGCGATCGCCGCCGGCGCCTGAACGCTTGCCACCACACGATCAAAGGTCCTGCGTGCGGCGCTTCATCGCGTGATCCCAGAGCTCGTCGCGGTCGTCATCGAAGACGAGGTTTGCGTCTTGCGGCGTGGTGAACCAGAAACCATGGGCGATCTCGCCCTCGAGCTGACCGGGCGCCCAGCCGGCATAGCCGAATGCGATGAGGCTTTTGTTCGGGCCGCGCTGGTTGGCGATATCGCGCAGGATCTCGCGGCTCGAGGTCATGGCGATATGACCGTCGATGTCAACGGTGTCGGGGCGATGATAGTCGGTGCTGTGGAGGACAAAGCCGATATCCGGCTGCACCGGGCCGCCGGCAAAGATGCGAACCGTTCCCGCAACGCTCGGATCCTTCTCGCCGAGCGCCTCGAGGAGGAGTGCCAGCGGCCGATCCCCCAACGGTCGATTGATGACGATGCCGAGCGCGCCATTGCGGTCGTGCTGCACCATCAGGATCACGGTCTGCAGAAAGCGCGGGTCGCCCATGGTGGGCGATGCAATCAGAAGCTGCCCGGTCAGGAAGGACCGCTCTGGTGCCTCTGCGGGCGTGGGCAAGGCGGCATGCAGTGTCGCCGGCAGCAAAATCGCCGCCACCATCGCGCCAAGGCGCTGCAGGGACGTGAAGGACATCGCTCCGCTCCCATCAAGCCGCGCAATGCAAGCATAGCAGCGACCGCAGGGGCGGACCATCGGGAGGCGCGCTCACGTCAGCGTGGGTTCATCCGGATGGATCGCGAAAGCCGCCGTGCAAGCAAGGCCGCGAACAATTCGTGCCTACCAGGTGTATCGCACGGTGCCGGTGCCGGCGTAGGTGGAGGAGTGGGAGGCGAACTCGCCGTCGAATTTGCCGATCAGCGCGACCCCGTTGGCGAGCCGCAGCTCCGCGCCGGCGGAGGTCAGCGCCGAGTTCTTCGCCGGTGTGGCACCGTTGACGACGAAGCTGGCGCCGGGAAGCGTCTGGAAGAGCGCCGCGAGGGTCGGATCGCTTACCCAGTCGTGCGCCCAGGCGACGCGTGCGCGCATGGTCAGCGCCGCCTCGGGATTGAGCAGTAAGAGCCGGTCGAAGCGCGCCCCCAACTCGCTGCGCGTGTCGCTCGCCGTGCGCGCGTTATAACCGAGCGCAAAGCCGCCGGCGGTGAGGTCGGTCTCGCTATAGCCCGGCGTGTGGAAGCTCTGCGCCTGGATCGCCGCGTACGGCGTGATCCCGCCGTAAAACGTCGCGACACGGTAGCCGCCTTCCACCCGCCCGCCGAACGACTGCGCGTTGAAGTTGGCGGTGAGATGATCGCCGGCAAAGGCGAAGCGGTCGGTCGACATCCAGTGATTGGTAAACGCGAGCGCGGCGGCGAGATAGCTCGCGCCCCATTGCGTCGCGCCGTAGAGGCCGGCCTGGAATGCATCGCTCTTGCCGCCGCCCAGTCCCTGCGCCAGATCCCAGTTGGTGCCGGCGCCGGCCAGCGCGAAGCCGATGACCGTGCCGCTCGCGAGCCGATAGTCGAGCCCAGCCGCACCGCCCGCCGCCCGCGCGGCAAGATCGTGACTTCCCACCCCGGCCGGATCGCCGGTCGTGCGGTTCGAGCCACCATAGCCTGCGCCCCACACGCTCCAGCGCTGGTCGAAGCTCACCGGCTTCGGCGGGGCTTTGAGGATCTTGGCATAGGCGAGCGCGACATCGTCGGAGACCTCTTCGCGCTCGGGCGCAAAGCCCAGCGCCGGGCCGCCGGCGCCGGCAAGCCCGCCGCGGCCGTCGACGAACGGATCGAGCATGATGCCGAGGAACTGGTTCTCGAGCTGAAAAGCCACCTGCTGGCTGCCGGTCGCGGCTTCGCCGGAGAGAAGCGTCAGCGCGTTGGCGAGATTGCCGCCGGTCAGTCCGAAGATGTTGACGAAGCCCGGCGGCAGCGCGCCGCCGCTGTTGAAGAAATTGTTGAGCGCATTGGCGACATTGAGCTGATTGCCGCTCAAGCCGCCGAAGCCGAGCGCGCCTGGTCCGCTCGGCCCGCTTGGCCCATTGGGTTGGCCGAGCGTGGCGGTGAGGTTGAGCAGCACGGCATTCGCCGTGTAGCCGAGCGCGGCGGTAAAGCCCGCGGGCAAATTGCTTGTGGTCAGGGCGTTGAACGTGGTGCCGTTGAGCCCGCCTGCCGCAGTAAGGATCGAGTAGTTGCGTGTGACGTAGCTCCCTGGCGCGAACGCCGCCACCACTGTGCCGGCGAGTGTCGCCGTGCCGCCCGCGCTCACGGTGGCGCTCGAGGCGGTCGCAGGATTGATCTGCACGAGGTAGACCGCGCCGGACTGAAACGCGAGATTGCCGTTGACCGTCATGGCGCCCGGCGTCCCGATCGGACCGGGCGCAAAGGTACCACCGCTCAAGATGCTGGCCGCGCCGACCGCGCCGGTGCCGGTCAGCAGCGCGCCGTTCCCGGCCGTCACCGCCGAATTGGCGATCGAACCCGTTACCAACAGCGCGCCGCCGCTGACCGTCGTTGGCCCGCTGTAGGTGTTGATCCCGCTGAGCACCAGGGTGCCCGGTCCGATCTTTTCCAGGGGGCGCGGGCCGTTGAGGTCGGAGATCGCACCCGCCTGCGTCGCGCTGCCCCTCAAGACCTGTAACTGGGTGGTGTTGCTGTTGATCACCATCGCGTTGGGGATGGTGACGCCGCTGGCATAGTCCACCACAGACCCGGTGGTGGTCAGCGCGCCCGATCCGAGCGCCTGGTTGTTGGCGAGGCTCAACGTGCCGCCGGCGAGCGTGGTGCCCCCGGTATAATCGCTGGCGCCCGCGAGGGTCAGCGTCCCGGCGCCAACCTTGGTGAGACTGCCGCTGCCCGAGATCGTGCCGGAGAATGTCGTGCTGGTGTTGTCGTTGCCAGTGGTGAGCGTCGCCGCGCCGAGCACCACGCTGCCGGCCCCCGCGAGCGAGCCGATCGATTGGTTGAAGCCCGCAAGATTGAGCGTGGCGCCGCTCGCGACCATGAACGCGCTCAATGGCGCGAAGGTATTCGTAGCGCCCGCCTGCAAGGTGCCGGCATTGATGCTGGTCGCACCGGTATAGCCGCTCACGCCTGCGAGCGTCAGCGTGCCGGTGCCGATCTTGCTCAAGCCGCCGATGCCGCTGATCGCGCCCGCGAGCGTGTTCGCGTTGCCCTGGGTGTCGAAGGTGCCGGTCGCATTCAATGTCACCACGCGGCTGGTCGCGAAGCTCGACAGGAACTGCAAGCTCCCCGTGCCGGCGAAGACGATGCCGCCGGCCGCGGCGCCGAGGTTACTGTCGGCGCCCACGGCCAGCGTGCCCGCCGCGATCGCGCTGCCGCCGCTATAGGAATTAATCCCGCTCAGGATGGTAGTGCCGCTGCCGAGCTGCGCAAAGGCGCCGCTGCCGGAGATGACGCCGCCGAAGGTATAAGTATCGGAGCGGTTGATGGCGAACACGCCATTGTTGGTGACGTTGCCGCCGATCGATCCGCTCGCGCCGCCGTTACCGAGCTGCAGCATGCCGGCATTGATGGTGGTTCCGCCGCTATAGCTGCTATTGCCGGTGAGGATCAGCGTTCCCGAGCCGGCCTTGGTCAGTGAGCCGGCGCCGGACACGTTGGCGCTGAGCGTCGAGGTGTCGGTGAAGTTTGCGACGATCTGGCCGTCGTTGGCGATGGCGGGGGTGTTGATCGCGCCGGCGAGGCCGCCGGTGCCGAGATTGAGCGTGCTGCCGGCCGCGATCGAGGTCGTGCCGGGCGAGTTGACCACGCCGCCATCGGCGACGGTGAGCGTTCCGATGAGATTGCAACCACAGCTCGCGTCGCCGATCTGAAGCGAGTTGAACGCGTTCAACACCGAGCCCGCGCCGGTGACGAGGACCCTTGAACTACCGTCGGCCGCATCGCCGATGGTCGTGAACAGGGTCGAGGGTAACGGTGCCGCCATTGGATATGACGAGCACGCCGGGCCCGCCGGTGCTGCCGCCGCCGACGGCGAAACCGAAACCCAGCGCGCCGCCGACATTCCAGGTTGAGCCCGTGCCGGTGACCGTGGCGGTTGGGGTGCCGAAGATGGCATCGATTTCCGCTCCGCCCTGGCTGTTCAGTACGCCACCGCCAGCGATCGTTAGTGTTCCCGGCCCGAAAATCCCGATCGCCGTCTGTCCGGTCACCGTCACGGTCGAGCCGGTTCCGGCGATCATTGCATTCTCGGCCACCCCAAAATTGGTCGTTACCAACCTGCCGCCGTTAACGATTGCGAGACTGCCACCGTCGACCAAAGTCGAGCCGCCAACGGTGAGCGATCCTCCACTGATGGTCAGTGCGCCATTGGAGCAGCCGCACAACGTAAGATCACCACCGATCGTGCCAATGTTGCCGGCGTTGCTGGCGCCGGTTAGCGTCAGCGAGGTGCCATTGTCGAGCTCAAGCGAACCCGCGCCCGACAAGGTGCCGGAGAACGTCGTCGTGGCATTTCCGGCGATGGTCAGCAGAGTAGACGAATCGGACGGGCCGATCACAATTGCGCCTCCGCCCGAACCTGCGTCGGCGAGCGATCCGATCTGGGCCGCGACTGCGTCTGCGATCACCAGCGTCGCGCCCGAATTGACGGCAAGCGCGGTTTGGTCCGGCAGGGCATTGCTCGCCGCCGCGACGAGAGTCCCGGCGACGACCGTCGTGGGTCCGGTATAATTGTTGCTGCCCGCCAACGTCAGCGTGCCGGTCCCGACCTTTACTAAGGATGCGCCGGTGCCACCGGAAATTCCCCCGTCTAGAATTAGTCCGCTCACCGTTGTCGATAGGTTGTTGCTGCCGACGGTGAGCTGGTTCGCACCCAGCCAATACGTTCCGGCGCCTTCGATCGAGCCGGCCGTGATCTGACGATTGCCACTCGGCCCGGAGGTGCCCGAAAAGTCAACAACACCGCCGGAGTTGTTGATGAAGCGCGCATCGCCCCCGGTACTGTTGCTGGTGAATTGTGTGAGTCCCAGGTTATTGGTCGTGATGGTGGCGGTCCCGGCGGTGCTGGTATCGGTAAAAGAGAGCAAGAAGCCGCCGTTGGTGACGAAGGCGGACGTGCCGGCCGAACTCGCGTTCGTAAAGGTGACCGCGCCGTTGTTGGTGAAGGTCGGTGTGGACGCCGAAGCGTTGACAATGCCGGCACCGTCAATGCTCAACAGCGCCCCGTTTACGCTGAAAGCGTAAGCGGGGGCGGAGCTGGTGAACTGAATCGTGTTGATCGAGGTCGTGTTCGAGATCGTGACAGCAGTGGGAGCGCCGTTGTTGGTGAACGTGGCCGTGCGGTCAGGCACGGTCGGGCTCGACGTCCAGTTGGTGCCCTGAGTCCATTCATTCGGAAGTGGTGCAACACCCCCTGTCCAGGTGCCATCAACCGTTTGCGCAGCACCGGGCGTGAGCATCGCCAAACTGGCAAGGCAGACGTTT
Source organism: Xanthobacteraceae bacterium (assembly GCA_035693615.1). Classification (GTDB taxonomy): domain Bacteria; phylum Pseudomonadota; class Alphaproteobacteria; order Rhizobiales; family Xanthobacteraceae; genus VAZQ01. Next base: position 16,343 of record DASSGH010000050.1, on the reverse strand, counting down.
GCGAGCAGCACCGGGCGCAACGTTGCGGACGCGCGTCGGCGCAAGGCCGGCAGCGTGGCCTCGCGATTGGCAACCTCGAACGGGGCCGCTGCCGCGGCGCGCGTTGCTTGCGAACGCGACCGATCTGAACGCATCCCCAACCCCCAGGCGCTTCCGCCGCACTCCCGACGCCCCCGCGGGTGACGGATACAGGGCCCTGCGGGCCACGCTACGGGCCGACCCGTTTGCGATCAATTCGCGATGGCGCGTCTCGACGTGGATTGTCGAGGGATGTGGCTTTCTCGCCACGCCGGCGGGGCCCGCCAGTCGCCTTGTGAGACCCGTCTGTGGGAAACGGCAACGGCCCGCAAACTTCTGCTACAACCAGCCACGATGAACTACCGGAACCGCACTCCGGGGCTGCAACCCAATCACGCCATGGACTTTGTGATGTCGCCCGTCTCGCGCCGTTGTGTCCTCGCCGGAGCCGCGCTGACGGCCGCCTCGCTTATCGTGCCCATCCGCGGGCGCGCCGCGAAGAGCGGTTACGAGATCACCGACTGGATTGCGATCGCGCCGAATGGGGAGGTCACGCTTGGCCTGTCGCAGCCGGAGGTCGGCCAGGGCTCGTATACGGCGCTGCCGCAAATTCTCGCCGACGAGCTCGACGCCGATTGGCAGCGCGTGAAGGTCCGGTTTGTGACCGGCAGGGCCGCCTACAAGATCGCGTTCCGTCAGGAGGCGCCGGCGCAGAAGGAGGGCGCCTCGATGTCGACCACGGCGCTGTTCGAGCGCCTGCGCATCGCCGGCGCTGCGGCCCGCGACGTGCTCATTCGCGCCGCGGCGCAGCGATGGAGCGTCGATATCGCTCAGTGCCGCAGCGAGAACGGCTTCGTCATCAATGCGCGCGGCGAGCGGCTCTCGTATGGTGACCTGGCCGCTACGGCTGCCAAGCTGCCGCTCCGCAGCGATCCTCCGCTGAAGGACAAGAGCCGCTTTCACCTCATCGGCCAGCCATTGCCGCGTTTGGACACGGCGGGGAAATGCGACGGCAGCGCAGTGTTCGGCATCGACGTCGTCGTGCCCGGGATGCTCAACGCCGCCATCAAGACGGCGCGTGCCTTCACCGGACAGGTGACCGCAATCAAGAATGAAGCCGAGATTCTCAAAATGCCGGGCGTGCACGCGGTGGTAAAGTTAGCGGCGCTCGCCATCGCCAATGAAGACGCGGGCGTGCAGCATCCGCAGCTTCCGAACTTGCCGCGTTATAACGCCGTGTGCGTGGTAGCCGATCGGTTCTGGCAGGCCAACCGCGCGCTCGAGGCGCTCGATGTCGAGTTCGACGGCGGCGTCGCCGGCGATCTGTCCACTGCCAAGATTGAAGCTATGCTGCAGGCGGCCTCGGATGCCGAGCACGGCGTCACCGCGCTCGAGCGGGGTGAGCCGCGGCAGATTCTCAAAGAACATGCGGCGGCAATCATCGATCGGCGCTTTGTGCTCCCGCACATCGCGCATGCGCCGCTCGAGCCCGTCAACGCCACCGCGAGCTACAAGGACGGGGCGGTCGAGGTGTGGGGGCCGATCCAGTCGGTGACGGCGTGCCAAGAAGCGGTGGCGCACGCGGTCGGATGCGCCGCCGATGCCGTCAAGGTCAACGTCACGTTCCTCGGCGGAAGCTTCGGCCGCAAGATCGTGCCGGATTATGTGCTGCAAGCGGTGCAGGCGTCAAAAGCGGTGGGGCGCCCGGTCAAGCTCATTCGCTCGCGCGAGGAAGACATGCAGCATGACGTCTATCGGCCGAACGCCGGCGGCCGCTTTCGCGCGGTTCTGGATGAGCGCGGCTATCCGCTCGCGGTGCACGCGCGCGTCGCCGGCCAGTCGCTGTTCGGTGCGGTGCGCAAGAGCTGGCTCGACCATACGCCGGAGGGCGCCTGGGACGAGAGCATGGTCGACGGCATCTACAATCAAAGCTATCGCCTGCCGCATTTTCTCGTGGAGACCGTCGACACGCCGCTGCCGATCCCGGTCTATTTCATGCGCTCGGTCGGCTCGACCGCCGCGGTGTTCTTTTGGGAGAGCTTCATTACCGAACTTGCCCAGCGCGCCAACATCGACCAGTACGCCTATCGCCGCAATTTGCTCGCGGATGATCCGCTTGCGCTGCGCGTGCTCGATGCCGCGGCGCAGGCATCCGGCTGGGGCACGACGACGGATACGTTCCGTGGCATTGCCTATAATTGCTACATCGGCCGCGGAGGGCGCTTCAAAACCTACGTCGCCGAGGTGGTCGAGCTTGCCCGTAGCGCAGACCGGTTCGCGGTCAAGCGCGTGTTCTGCGCGGTCGATCCGGGTCTGGCGGTGAACCCGAACACGCTCAGGGCGCAGATCGAAGGCGGGATCGGCTTCGCACTGACCACAGCGCTCAAGAGCAGGATCACGTTCGCCAACGGCGGCGCGGAGCAGAGCAATTTCTTCGACTATCCCCTGCTCGGCATCGACGAGATGCCGGAGATCGTGCCGATCGTTCTCCCCAGCGATCGTCCCCCGCAAGGTTTCGGAGAAGTGGTTCTGGCGCCGGTTGCCCCGGCGTTAGCACAGGCCTTGCTCCATGCCACCGGCCGGCGGCTCGACGCGATGCCGTTCCCGGAGGATGCTTTCCGCTTGCGTGCCTGAGAGGCGATCCACATGGTCGTGAAGTTTTTCGTCAATGGGATGCCGGCCGAATTCGACGGACCGGAAGAGGTGCCGCTCCTATGGGTCGTGCGCGAGCACCTCAACCTGACCGGAAGCAAATTCGGCTGCGGCATCGGACTGTGCGGCGCCTGCACCATGCACGTCGACGGCACGGCCATGCGCACCTGCATCTTGCCGGTGATGATGGCGCGGGGCCGCCACGTCACGACGATCGAGGGCCTCTCGCACAACGGCGAGCACCCGGTACAGAAGGCGTGGGCCGAGCTCGACGTCCCGCAGTGCGGTTATTGCCAGTCCGGCATGATCATGGCAACGGCATCGCTGCTTAGCCGACACCCGGATCCGAGCGATGCCGATATCGATCGGGAGATGACGAATTTGTGTCGCTGCGCGACCTATGTCCGCATTCGCGCGGCAATCCATCGCGCGGCGAAGCTGCGATGAGTTGGCACAGCGCCAACCGCGTGAAACGGGCGGTATACCGCCATGCTGACACGGCGATCAGGGAGAGGAACACGTGACGCAGATCGGTTCCGAAACGAAACCCAGGCTGCTGTTTCCCGGGCTTGAGTCGTTCTACGCCGTCGCCGTTCCGCTCGCTTGGCCGATCGTTCGCTTCGCGGTGGGCTGGAATCTCCTGGTGCACGGCTGGGGCAAGGTCATGCGCGGGCCTTCGGCTTATGTCCGTGGCTTCGTGGAGCAGGGATTCGACCCGGCGCTCCCTTGGATCTGGGGCGCGTTGATCATCGAGTTCGTCGGCGGCATCGCCCTCATCCTCGGCCTGTTCACGCGGTTCTTTGCCGCGGCCGCGGCGGTGGAGATGCTGGTCATCACGGTCCTCTATTGGAAGGCCGGATTTTCGTGGCTCAACCGCGGTTACGAGTACACGCTGCTGTGGGGGCTCATCTGCTTTGCCATCGCGCTGCGGGGCGGGGGACCTTACTCGCTCGATCGCCGCATCGGCGTCGAACTATGAGTGACGACAGGTGACCGATGGAATTCGGTATTCAGTTTTTTCCTGCCGTCGGTCCTGACCAGAAGCCCGCCGACCAGTATTGGCGGGAGGCGCTTGAACTCACGCAGCTCGCCGAGCAGCTGGGCTTCACCAATGTGCGCACGGTCGAGCACTATTTCCTGTCCTACGGCGGCTACAGTCCCGACCCGCTCATCTTCCTTTCCGCCGCTGCGGCACTGACGCGCTCGATGCGTCTCATCACCGGCGCGGTGCTGCCGGTGTTCAACAACCCGCTGAAGCTTGCCGGCCAGATCGGGATGGTCGATGCGATTTCTGCCGGCCGGCTGGAGGTGGGCTTTGCCCGCGCCTTCCTGCCGCACGAGTTTGCCCGGTTCGGCATCTCGATGGACGAGAGCCGGGCGCGCTTCGAGGAGGGAATAGAGCAGGTGCGCCGCTTGCTCGAGGAGGAGAACGTCACGGCGCGGGGCCGCTTCCACAGCTTCGAAAACGCCACATCGCTGCCGCGACCGACGCAGAAGCCAAGGCCGCCGTTCTGGATCGCCGCGCTCTCCACCAGAGAGACGTTCGAGACCGCGGGCGCGCTCGGCCATTACCTGATGGGCATCCCGCTCGGAGGCGCGCAGATGGCGGGGCTGCTGAAATCCTATCGCGACGCCTGGACCGCGGCGGGGCATCCCGGCCGCGGCAAGGTGATGCTCGCGTTTCACATGTATTGCGCGGAGACAGCGGCGCAGGCGGCCGCCGTCGCGCGTGCCCCGCTCAACCAGTATCTCAAATCGATCGTTGATGCGGCGTCGGGCTTTCTTACCGGCGTGTCCTCGCGCGATTACCCCAACTACCAGAAAATGATCGAAGGCCTCGCGCGCGAGACGTTCGAGTCGCAGCTCGAGAAAGGCTTGGCGTGGATCGGGACGCCAGAGGAGATTCGCGGTGCGATCGACGCGTATCACCGCGGCATCGGGGGGTTCGAATCCGCATCGCTGCAAGTCAATTTCGGCATGATCGGGCGCGCCGAGGCCGAGGCATCGATGCGTCTGTTCGCACGCGAGGTGATGCCATACTTCGTGCGCGCCTGAGTGCAGTGCTTTGATGAATTTTTAGGGGTACTAAGTTCCACACGCGGGTGTCGATGCGATTGTGTAGTAACCGCGCAACAAACCGTCCATTTTGGGGAACTGTCGGGTACCGGCCGTAGTTGGGTATGCACGGGGGAACATTTGGAGTTCCCGTGGCGAGTAGGGCGAAAGAAAAGGAAAGGCGGGATGAACGGCGGTCCAACCCGGACCGCAAGCACGTGATCGCCGCGCTCTTCGAGCAAAGCGGTGCGATCGCGCCGGTCGATTTCCGGCGATTCGGCACGCGCGCCGGCGAAATCATCGCGCGCGCGGCGAGTCTGCCGCGCCGCAAAGCGCTTTAGCCCCTCACTGGAGTCCTGGCGGGATCCTCCGACCAGGTTGACATTCCCACCGCGATATTGCCACCGATTATCCGCGCCCGCCTCGTTTAGCCATGATGATCCGCATCGGCACTTCCGAGCGCGACGGCACATTCCACAGCCAGGGCCGCGCGCTCAAGAGCCTGTTCGAACGGCGGCCCGCATTGGCCCCGGTCGAGGTATTGGCGTCGAACTCCGCGAGCATAGAAAACGCGCTGCGGCTCGAGGCCGGCGAGATCGAGTTCGGCTTCATGGCCTCGAACTGGATCGGCCGTGCGAAAAACGGCGAGGCTCCGTTCGCGCGCCCGATCGATCTCGCTATGGCCGCACCGATGAACGCGGGTCCCCTGTTCTTCGTCGTGCGCGCGGACTCGCCGATCCGATCATTCTCCGATCTGCGCGGACGCAAGGTCGCGCTCGGACCGCGCATGAGCGGGATGGTGCAACACGCGCACGGTCTGTTCGGCGCGCTGGGCATGAGGGTTTCCGATCTCTCGCCGATCTATCTCGATTTCGCCACCGGCGCCACGGCGCTGGCGGCGGGCGAGGTCGACGCTCAATTTCAGTGTCCCATTCCCAATCCGGTCATGACCGATCTCGCCCAACGCGTCCGGGTGCGCGTGCTGCCGTACGAGCCCGCCGAGCTCGAGGCTGTGCTGCGGGCCGTTCCCTACTATCGCCGCACCGTGATGCGCGCCGGCGCCATCCGCGGTCTCGAAGCCGACCTGCCGCAGATCGCGGTCCTCAACGTGCTCGTTACCCACCGGCGGGTGCCGGATTCGATCGTGCAGGAGGCGGTCACGGCGATCGCGACGGGTTTCCGCGAGCTTGGCGAGCTCAATCCGCTGTTCGCCGAGATCGAGGAGCTGTTCGCACCGCTGCGATCGCAAGGTCCGGCGGCACTCGAATTCGGTGGCGTGCCGCTTCACCCCGGGGCGCTCCGCGCCTATCGCGAGGCTGGATTGGTGGCGGTCTGATCTTCTTTCCGATTCCGCTATCCCGGAGGCACGCGCTCGCGCCACGCCAATCCGGACAGGCGCGATTACTGCGGCTCGATGCCAGCCTCCTTGATCACCTTGCTCCACAACGCCGTTTCCTCGGCAAAAAAGCGGTTGGTCTCGGCAGGCGCTGTTGCCCCGGCCTCGAGCGACATCTTGCGCAGCATGTCGCCGACATCCTTGTTTTTTAGGATCTCGACGACATCGCGATTGATCTTTTCGGCCAGCGCCGCGGGCGTGGCCGGCGGTGCGGCCAAACCGAACCAGGTGATCGACTTGAAATCGGCAACGCCGGCTTCGGAAATCGTGGGGATCTCCGGTACTGCGTCGGCGCGTTTGAGATCCGCCACGCCCAGGAGCTTGAGCTTTTTGTCGCGATAGAGCGGCACCGAGGTCGCCAGCGTGTCGAAAAACATGTCGACGTGGCCGGCGACGACGTCGGTGAGCGCAGGCTGGGCGCCGCGATAGGGAACGTGCACCATCCTGATGCCGGCTCGCACCTCGAGTTGCGCCGCCGATAGATGCGCGGTCGAGCCCACGCCCTGCGAGGCGTAGGAGAGCTTGCCGGGATTGGCCTTGGCGTAAGCGATGAGCTCCTTCAAGCTGCTGGCCGCAAGCTCGTTGCGAACCACCAGGACGTTGGGAATCTTCGCCAACATCGTGATCGGAACGAACTTGGTCGGCTCGTAGCCGGGATCGCGGTAGAGGAGATGATTGAACGAAAGCGGGGATGGCGGCGCGATCAGCAAGGTATAGCCGTCAGGCGCCGCGCGCGCGACGCTCAGCGCGCCGATGTTCATCGCGCCGCCCGGGACATTCTCGACGATCGTGGCTTTGCCCCATTTCTGGTTCAGCTGATCGGCCACGATGCGCGCGAGCGTATCCGTGGTGGAGCCGGCGAAGGCCGGCACCACGATCTTTACCGTTCGCGACGGATAGGGCTCCTGCGCCGGGCTTGGCGCCGACCAAACCGCGAGGCTCGCGGCGGCGACAAGCGCGACGACGGCGGCACAGCGAAACATGCGCTCCTCCATCTCGTCTCGCGATGCCCGGTCATGCTACCCCATACAACGCGCGTGCGTAAAAGCGGGATTTGCTATAGGGACAAGGGATCGTTGCAACAGGAGAGCGCCATGGCATACACGCTCGCTCAATTCTGTGCAGATGGCCGTGCGATCCTGAAGGCAGAGCCGCTGCCGGACGCGCTCGCGCGCATCGCAGAGCGGCTGGGGAGGCTTCTGTCCAACCCGGCGTTCGTCGCCGAGTCCTTCAGCGACGATATGCCGCCCGGCCGGCGCGTCCTCTACCGCGATGCCGAGACCGGTTTCCATGTGCTTGCTCATGTGCAGGAAGGAAACAAGGCCGGCAAGCCGCACAGCCACGGATCATCGTGGGCGATCTACGGAAATGCGCGGGAATATACCGACATGATCGAATGGCGCCGCACCAATCCGGACAACGAGAAGCACGCGGTTCTGCAGGCGGTGAGCAGGTATCGCCTCGGACCAGGCGAGACCAAAGCCTATGGCCCGGGGGTGATCCATTCGACCGCGCATCCGAAGAAGGCGTGGGTGATCCGCGTGACGGGCGCCGATCTCGACGCGCTCCCGCGCTATCGCTTCGGCAAGGAGGATCGTCTGCTGGAACAGGCGTGAGCGCGGCGCGGGCAGCACCGCATCACGTGCCGTAGTCATTTTTCGCGCCGTCGGCGGAGACGTATCCTTCGGCGATGTCGCGGCTGAGCGCCGCGGCATCGCGCTCGCGAGGATCGCCATAGCCACCGCCGCCGGCGCTTTGCAGCAGGAAGCGCTCGCCGGCTTGCATCTCGTAGCGCCCCGACGACGGCGTCGCGTGTTCCTGCGCCGTGCCCAGCCTGATCACGAAGCGTGCCCCGCATCCGGCGTGCCCGCCCGCCATTCCGGCGGGCGGGAAGCGGCTCTTGTCATAGCGGCGAATGACGGTCGCGTTTTCCAAGAGTTCGTATTCGCGCAGCAGGCTCAAGCCACCCCGCCATCGACCCGCGCCGCCGCTATCGGCAACGAGTTCGAAGCGGGTGACACGGCAAGGAAACTCCGATTCGAGAATCTCGATCGGAGTGATGTGCAGGTTGCTCAGATGCGTAGCCGTGGCGGAGGCACCGTCGTAACCCATGCCGCCGCCGTAGGCTGAGCCCATGATCTCGTATTGCATGGTCGAGTGTCCGGCGCGGCCGTTGGCCCACGCGATGGTCAGCGCGCTCGACGAGCCGGCATTGGCGATGGCGCGGGCGGGATGCAGACGCCCCAGTGCCTCGAGAATGACGTCGACCAGCTTCAGATTCATCATCTGGTAGTTGGAGACGGGGGCGGGCGCCTCGGCATTGGTCACGGTACGCGGCGCGAATTTGAGCCGCACCACCTCGCGCATGCCGTCGTTGAAATGCAGGTTAGGACCGAGGCAGCCGATGAGCGAATAGAAGACGCACGCCTCGACCATCGAGGGACGCAAATTGATGGGCCCGCGCGCCTGCGCATCGCTGCCGGAGAAGTCGAAGCTCGCGATCCCGTCCTTGATGGCGATGGTGACGGCGAGCTTCACCGGCGTGTCGATCACGACGCCGTCGCTGTCGAGCAAGCCCTCGGCCGATTGCTCGCCTTCCGGCAATGTGGCGATTGCGGCGCGCAATTCGTCGGCGGCGCCTTTGAGGATGACCGCAAACGCATCGCTGACCGCGCGGGCGCCGAAACGTGCGCACAACGCTTTGAGGCGCTGCGCGCCCATTTGCGTGACCGCGATCTGCGCCTGAATGTCGCCGCGCATCAGCGTCGGCTGCCGGCTGTTGGCCAGAATGATGCGTTCTACGTCGGTCTGCGCGATGCCGCCGTCCACGATCTTGATCGGCGGCAGCAAAAGCCCCTCCTGGAACATCTCGGTGGCATAGGTCGAGCCCGCGACGGCGCCGCCCACGTCTGCCTTGTGCGCGATCGAGCCGGAAAACGCGACGATCTCGCCGCCGGCGAAGACGGGCGCGACAAAGGCCATGTCGGAGACATGCGGGAGGCCGCCCTCGTAGGGATGGTTCGAGACGAAGACATCGCCGTCCTTGATCTGCGGCTCGGCGCCGGCGTAGGCCTCGCGAATGCGCTCGACGAGATGCCGGTAGACCGGGGCGTGGAAAAACATCGGCGGCGCCACGATCAGCCGCCCTTCGCGGTCAAGAATCACGCAGCTGAAGTCGCGCGATTCGCGGATGATGGTTGAGTAACCAGAGCGGTAGAAGTGGTAATGCATTTCCTCCATCAGGCTCGCGACCTTGTTGCGGAGGATCTGGATGGTGACGGCGTCCATGTCACTGCCTCGCCAGCACCAGATTGCCATGGCGATCAACGCGCCCGGTCCAGTTAGGCGGAATGAGAGTCGTGGCGTCGAACTGCTCGACGATGGCGGGTCCGACCACTGCGGCGCCGACCTCGAGACGCCCGCGCTCGTAGAGGCTCGCCTGCAGTCTCCTCCCGTCAAGCCAGATGGCGCGCTGTCCCTTGATCGGGTCGGCGGTGCGCGGCGAAGGCGCTGCGGCCTCGCTCGGCTCATATTTGGGGACGGCGACGCGTACGCGTAGCCGATAGCTCACTACCTCGACCGGTCGCTCCTTGGCCGCGTGTCCGTGGATCTGAGCGTGGCGCTGGTCGAACCTCTCCCGCGCCGCGCGCAACGACGCGGCCGTGAGCGGCTCGAGGGACAATCCCTCAAGCGGCGTGCGCAACTCGTACCCCTGGCCGCAGTAGCGCAGGTCGAGCTCGCGGGCAAAACGCGCCTCGGCGGCGTTCATGCCTTCCGCGGCGAGTTCCCCGCGCGCCGCCCGTTCCAATTCCCGGAAGATGGTTTCGGCGTCCTCGGCGGTGATTTCCGCGAGGCTGCGCAGCTCGGAGCGGATGTAGTCGTGCACCACGTCGGTGCACAGCAGGCCCAGTGCCGAGAACGCACCGGGGCGCGGTGGCACCAGAATGCGCCGTATGCCGAGCTCCTCGGCGACCGCGGCCGCATGCACCGCGCCGGCACCGCCGAACGGCAACAGCGTAAAGACGGATAGATCGACCCCGCGTTTGGCGGCAAAAACGCGCACCTCGTCCGCCATGCGCATGTCGACGATGCGCTGGATGCCGGCTGCGGCCGCGATCGTGTCCATCTGCAGCGGACGGGCGATGTGGGTCTCGAGCGCTACGCGCGCGGCCGAAAGGTCGAGCGTCTGTGCGCCGCCGAGAAAATAGTTGGGATTAAGATAGCCGCACACGAGGTCGGCGTCGGTCACGGTCGGACGCAGTCCGCCGCGTCCGTAGCAGGCGGGGCCGGGATCGGCGCCGGCGCTCTGCGGGCCGACGTTGAGAAACCCGCCGCCGTCGAGCCAAGCGATCGAGCCGCCGCCGGCGGAGATCGTGGCCATATCGAGGGCGGGCACGTCGACCTGCCGGCGCGCGATGACGGCTTCGGTGACTTCGAGCGGGGCGCCGCCCTCGATGAAGGCGATGTCGGCGCTGGTGCCGCCCATGTCCAGCGTGACCAGTCCGCGCTGTGCGTCCTCGCGCGCGAGGTAAGCGCTCGCTTGCGCGCCGGCGGCAGGGCCCGAGAACAGCGTATGCACCGTGCGGCCTCCGCCGATCGCCGCAGAAAACGGCATGACGCCGCCGTTCGATTGCATGAGAAAACGCTGTTGCGTGCGCACGCCGGCGGCGTCCAATCCTCGGCTGAGATCGGCCACATAGCGCACGATTACCGGCTCGAGATAGGCATTGAGCAGCGTGGTCGAGAGGCGCGGCCATTCGCGAATGCGCGGCAGGACCTCGCTCGAAAGCGAGACGGGAACGGAGGGAAATTCCTCATGGATCAGCGCGCGTGTTTCCTGCTCGTGAACCGGATTCATAAACGAGAACAGATAGCAGACGGCGATCGACTCGACGCCGGCGGCCTTGAGCTCGCGCACTACGCGGCGAACGGCGTCCCGGTCGAGCTCCCGCAGGACGCGTCCGGCGTGATCGCAGCGCTCGGGAATCTCCTTGGTCAGGCGTTGGGGCGCGATAGCTGGCGGCTTGGAATAGAAATAATCGAACAGGTTGCCGTCGCGCGCCTGGTTCTGAACCTCCTGCACGGCGCGATAACCCTTGGTGATGAGAAGCGCGACCGTCGCGCCGCGCATCTCCAACAGCGCGTTCGTGGTGATGGTGGTGCCGTGGGCGAAAAAACCGATCTGCGACGGCGGGATACCCTTGGCGATGAATCTGGCGATGCCTTCGAGCACGCCCAGCGCGGGGTTTTTCGGTGTGCTCGCCACCTTCTCGACCGCAAGCTCGCCTGTCGCCGTATCGAGCAGAACGAGATCGGTGTGGGTGCCACCCACGTCGACGCCGAGCCGGTAACGCGCGGTATTCATGCCGGACTGCCTGAAAACGCCTGTAGGACCTCGCCGCGATCCGAGTAAAAGGCGAGCGCGCGGCTAGGCTCTCGCCTACACCGATGGAATCGCCTTCAGCATCGGGAACCACTGACCGATCAGCGTGGGCGGCCAGGGAACGGCCATGAAGTAATCGAATGCCAACCAGATGAAGAGGACGAGCACGACGGCATACGGGATCACGAGCGGCCAGCGCTCTTTGGCCTCGTAGCGCATGAAGAAGACGACGAACACGCCGACGGTCGGGATGAGGCCGATGACCGCCATGATCGCCATGAAGCCGATGAGATAGCCGAAGAACAGACCCGCACGTCCGACGATCTCGCGCACCGGCAGATGGCCGGTATCGGAGGTGAGATCCATATGGATCTTTTCGCCCACCTCATGCTGGGCATGTTCGGCCAGCCCTTCCGCCCCGGCCGCCGCCGGTTTCCGGCACATCTCGTTGAACAGGCTAAGCGCCGCCGCAGATAACGCGACGGTGCCTACGACCAGGGGCACGATCTTGGCGCTGAAATCCCAGCGCAGCGAGGTCGTGAGCGCCGCGCCGACGATCGCGATCATGAACATGGTGAACAGTTGCGAGGGATGAAATGTCGGCCGCTGAAAGCTCGTCAGCATCCTTCGCACGCCGCCTTGGCTGCGGATATCCTGCAAAAACGGCCGCACGAGGCCGAGAATGGCGAGAGCGAACAGCAGCAGCACGATCGGCCGAAGCATCCAGCTCAATCCGTAGCGCTCGATCGATATGAACAGATAGCGCTCGATGGTATCGCCCAGCACGACGCCGAGGATGAGGGGCGGGCGCGGCCATTTGAACTGCTTCATCATCCAGCCGATCAACCCGAAGAACAGCAAGGTGAAGAGATCGCCCCATTGGCGGGTCGCTTCAAACGCGCCGATGTAGATGATGCCGAGTACGGCCGGCAGGATCAGCGAATAACGCAGTGTCGCGAGCTTGGCGAATTGCGGACTGAACGCGTAGCACAGGCCCGCGCCCAACACGTTTGCCAACGCCACCGACCACACCATCGCGTAGGTGATGCTGAGATTCTTGGTCAGCATGTCGGGACCAGGCACCAGGCCGTGAATCAAGAACGCGCCGAGAAGGATCGCCATGGTGGCGCTGCCGGGCACGCCGAAGGCGACGGTCGGAACGAGGGCGCCGCCCTCCTTGGCGTTGTTGGAGCTCTCCGAGGCGATCACGCCGCGCACGTCGCCCTTGCCGAATGTCGCGCTCGCACCCTTCTCGGTCTTGAGCGCGTGGCCATAGGCGAGCCAGTCGACGACGGATGCGCTGATGCCGGGGATCGAGCCGATGCCGCCGCCGATCCACGAGCACCGCATGATCAGCCACCAATGGGCAAAGCAATCCTTCACGCCTTGCCATTGGCCTTTGTAGATGTTGGCGGTTCCAGTATCGGCCGAAATGGCGAGGCGGGCGATCAACAGGTCGCACAGCTCCGGTAGCGCGAACACCCCGAGCAAGAGTGGCGTGAGCGGCAGGCCATCCCAGAGGTAGAGGCTATCGAACGTCCAGCGCAGCGTACCCGTCTGCGGGTCCGTGCCGATCATTGCGATCATGACGCCGAGGCAGCCGGCGGTGATCCCGCGCAGCGGCGCATTGCCGGACAAGACCGCGACCATTGAAATGCCGAGGACGGAAAAGGCGAGCAGCTCCGGCGATCCGATGAACAGCATCACTGGGCGCAGGATCGGAATGCTGATGGCCATCAATACGGCGCCGAAGACGCCTCCCATAAGCGACGACATATAGGCGGCGCTGAGTGCGCGTCCGGCCTCGCCCTTCTTTGCCATCGGGAAGCCGTCGAGCACTGTGGCGGCGGAGGCGGCACCTCCGGGCACGCCGAACAGGATCGCCGGAATAGGATCGCCGGTGGCGGTCGTTGCGCCGAGACCGAGCAGCAGCGCGAAGGCCGAATAAGGATCCATGTTGAAGGTGAACGGCAGCAGCATCGCCGTTCCGGTGAGCCCGCCAATGCCGGGAATGATGCCCAGCACAAGGCCCATGATGCAGCCGAGCCCGAGAAACATCAGCCGATGGGGCTCCATCAGCGTAAGGAACGCCTGGCCCGCGGAGGCGGCCATGAAACCGAGCTCTCCTCCGATCATGTCCATCCGTTTCGGCCTCCTCGAGACCCCCGCGCGCGTCCGCCCCGCGTCCGATGCCATTCGCGCCGGCGCGTTCGACCCTGCCTACTGCCGTACCGGGTCAGATCAACCCATTCGCAATGAAAGCGTGCACCCCGCCGGATCGCGTTGCGCCTGATTGTCGCCCCTCCCGTATTCGCCTGCCTTCGTTGAAGTTTCGGCGGTCGAATAAGCCCGCCATTCTAGTGGAACGGCGGTGCCCGCGACGACCAGCCTCCGCTCCCGCGCGGCGGCGCGATTATTTTGCGCCATGTAAGCAGAACATCCGAGGACGGGAAAGCCGTTTGCTCCGGTTGGGCGTTCGCTATGATCGAGGCGGGAGCTATCGAGCGGCGCCGACGTAGTCTAGGTTCGGCTCCAAGTTCTTTAGCCAGGAGACTGAGATGAGTGATGCAGCGTCGAAGCCTTGGCCGACCGAACTGCGCTTGCACAAGGACCGCCGGACGCTGACGATTACGTTCGACAACCGCGAGACCTTCGATCTGAGCGCCGAGTATTTGCGCGTCAAGAGCCCAAGCGCGGAGGTGCAAGGCCATTCACCGGACGAGCGCAAGACCGTCGCCGGCAAGAAGGACGTCGCCATTCTCGAGGTGCATCCGATCGGCAATTACGCGGCGCGGCTCGTCTTCGACGACATGCATTCGACCGGCATCTACAGCTGGGACTACTTGCTCGAGCTCGGCCGCGAGCGGGACGCTTACTGGCTGGATTATCTCGACGAACTGGCCGGCAGGGGCCTCAAGCGCTGATGCGGGCCGTGGACGGATGACGCGTCCGCCTCACCCGTGCGTGGCGCCCCCCTCGTTATCCGCTACTGCACGATCACGGTCGCGCCGATGTGCACGCGGCTGTAGAGGTCGATGACGTCCTGATTGGTCATGCGGATGCAGCCCGACGACGACGCCTGGCCGATCGAGTCCGGCTCGTTGGAGCCGTGAATGCGGTAGAGGCTAGCGCCGAGGTAGATTCCGCGTGCCCCCATTGGATTGTCGGGGCCACCGGCCATGTGGTGCGGCAGATCGGGACGGCGCCGCAGCATTTGCTCGGGCGGCGTCCAATCCGGCCATTCGCGCTTGTCGGTGATCTGCGTCACGCCGCTCCAGGCGAAGCCCGCCTTGCCGACGCCGATCGCATAGCTCATTGCTTGCCCGTTGCCGAGCACGAGGTAGAGCCGGCGCTGCGCCGTGCTGACGATGATGGTGCCCGCCTTGTGATTGGTGGGATAGCTCACCATTCCGCGCGCGATCGAGGGACCGAATAAGGTTGCGAAGAACGAACGCCCGCCGCCCGCATAGCGGTCGTAAGGATGGGCCGCCGCCGGCGTGGCAAAGAGGCTAGCGAGCAGCCCGACGGCGCACGCGCCGCCGGCAAGAAGGCGTGCAAACATGACGAACCCCCCGCATCATCGAGCGCAGAATCTTTGAAGCTCGAACCCGTGAGGTTGATAATGTACAAACAGCGCCGCGACTGTCGACCGGTTCGATGCGTGTGCGCGCAAATTTGCCGCGCAGTGTTGCCGAAAAGTCGCGGCAGCGTCGCAGAGCCGACGTTCTCGGCCAGTCAGCCGCTCGCGCTCGTCCCAGCGCGATGCCAAAAATGCTAGTGTCCCAGCGAAAAAGGGGAAGCGGTGCCGACGGCGCAGGGAGGGCAAGATGCTGAGGGACGATAGGGGGAATGGAGGCGGCCGGCCGGGTACCCCCCGCAACGTGCTCGGCGACCAGCTCGAGCTCTGCTCGATAAAGCCCATGACGGGCTTCTTTCGCGACGGTTGCTGCGATACCGATGCGGAGGACGTCGGCAGCCACACGGTATGCGCGGTGATGACCGCCGCTTTTCTCGCGTTCTCGAAATCCCGCGGCAATGATCTTTCAACACCGATGCCGGAATTCGGCTTTCCCGGACTCAAGCCGGGCGATCGTTGGTGTCTCTGTGCACCACGCTGGCAGGAAGCGCTGGAGGCGGGCCAGGCGCCGCGCGTGGTCTTGCGCGCCACCCACGAAGGCGCGCTGAGCTATTGCTCGCTCGCCGATCTCAAGCGCTTTGCCGTCGATCTGGCGTGATCAAGCCGTACCAGCGAAGCAGCGAAGGATGGTGGGCGCTGTAGGGATTGAACCTACGACCTCTCCCGTGTGAAGGGAACGCTCTGCACAAAACCGCAATAAAGACAATACGCCATTGTCGCCTTCGCCCCGTTTTGCCACGCTTTGTTCTCGGGTTTCCGGGGCGAAAACGGGGCGGTTGGCCCTATGGTCTGTCATCACCCCCAACTCGCAGAGCCAGGTCGCCAACTCGCTCCTCTTCCATTTCCGCGGCTAAAGGCTGACGAATCCAGTTTCTTGTTGGCCTCAGTGCGACCTAGTCTAGTTTGCCGACCGTCGAGCATGCGCCCGGCGGGTCGAGCGCTATCCACCGACATGGGCGGGCCTGATTCTCTCCAGCGGCAGCCATGCGCGATAGGCTTCAATTCCCCGATCGCGTGCAATGGCGTTTCCCAGGCCGAACATGTTGCTGCGCGCTACAAGCTCAGCTGCAGCCCTGATGGACGCCTTCGCAACGACGATGAGTAGCAAGCCGGCATATAGACGTAGGCGGAGCAGCAGACAGCAACCTCGGAGGTGTTGCGGGTCATCTCTAGTTCGCCAGGCGAGCTGAAAGAATGGGCTT
>DASSGH010000049.1:0-7555 GCA_035693615.1 Xanthobacteraceae bacterium | reverse complement strand
GACCTGCGCGGCTACGGAGATTCGGAGAAGCCGCCGGGCGGCGCGGACCACAGCGGCTATTCGTTTCGCGTCATGGCGCAGGACCAAATCGAGGTGATGGCGGCGTTCGGTTTCGAGCGCTTCCACGCCGCCGGCCATGATCGCGGCGCCCGCGTGCTCCACCGCATGTGCCTCGACCACCCGCAAAAGGTCGCGCGCGCTGCCATTCTCGACATCATCCCGCAGCATCATCTGCTCAACAACGTCACGCGCCAGTGGGGGACCTTCTCCTGGCATTGGTTCTTCATGATCCAGCCCTACGACTTTCCCGAGCGGCTTATGGGCGCCGATCCCGACTATTTCATCGAGAAGAAGCTTGCCAAGACCGAACAGGGGCTGAGCTTCTTCGATCCAGCGACGCTCGCCGAGTACAAGCGCTACTTCCGCGATCCCGCGACCATCCACGCGATGTGCGAGGACTACCGCGCCACCCACGGCGTCGATCTCGACATGGACACCGAGGATTTTGCCGCCGGACGCAAGATCGCCTGCCCCGTATTGCTGCTATGGGGCGCGACCGGGGGCGTCGGCCGCAATCATAAGCCGATGGAAATCTGGTCGCGCTATGCGTCGGACATTCGCGCCGGCAAGGCGTTGCCTTGCGGGCACTACCTGTCCGACGAAGCGCCGGAGGAAACCTACCGCGAGCTGCGTCAATTCTTCGCGCAAACGGACACGGCGTGAGTGATGGCGGCTGGTCCCGAGGTCGGCCCGGGACTCTTTGCTTCTTCTGTGTTCAGCTCGCACTAGCCGCTCGCGAGCGCTGCCGGCTTATCAGACCCCTCGGCGGCTGGCAGCAGGGCCCGAGCGCCGATCTCCAGCGGCGGCAGTGTCGGGTGCGGCAGCGCAAGCTCTCGCCCGCCTGCGCGCGTTTTGCTACTCGTTCCCGACCATCGGCTCGACCGCCGGAGGGGGTGGCGCCGCCCGCCCATTGGACATCGGAGTTTGCAACGACGATATGGTGGGCATGCCAAAGTTCCCTGAAAACGGTTGACGGGTCGACCGATGGAGCCAAAACCTCAGGATCGCGAACATCGCCTGCTCGATGCGCTGCATCGGGCGGCGGTCTTCTGCGATCAAAAGGTTGGTTGGAACCGGATCGGGGTCGTACTCAGTCTCACCATCATCGCCATTGCGGCGGTGGTGCTCTATCGGATTTTGCGTACGATCAACGCCCGCGAAGTGGTCGAAGCCGTGATGGCCACCGCGCCGCGCGACATCACGCTTGCCGCCGTGTTTGTCGCCTGCGGATATTTGACCCTGACGTTCTACGATCTTTTTGCGCTGCGCACGATCGGACGAAAGGAGGTGCCCTACTGGGGCGCCGCGCTCGCCGCCTTCACCAGCTATGCGGTCGGCCACAATGTCGGGGCGAGCGTTTTCACCGGTGGCGCGGTGCGCTACCGCGTTTATTCGGCCTGGGGGCTCACCGCCGTCGAGGTCGCAAAAATCTGCTTCGTGGCCGGACTGACCTTCTGGCTCGGGAACGCGGCCGTGCTGGGGCTGGGCATCGCCTATGCGCCGCTCGCGGCGACGGCGATCGACCAATTGCCGGCATGGTTAAACCGCGCGGGCGCAGTGCTGATCCTGATCGTGCTGGCGCTTTATGTCAGCTGGGTCTGGCGTCGTCCGCGCCTCGTCGGGCGTGAGACGTGGTGTGTGAAGTTGCCGGACGGGCCGCTGACGCTGCTGCAGATCGTTATCGGCATCGTCGATCTCGGCTTCTGCGCGCTCGCAATGTACATGCTGGTTCCGGACGAGCCGAATATCGGCTTCGTCACGCTCGCGGTGATTTTCGTCTCCGCCACGCTGCTGGGCTTTGCGAGTCATGCGCCGGGAGGGCTTGGTGTATTCGACGCGGCCATGTTGGTTGCGCTGTGGCAATTCGACAAGGAAGACGTGCTCGCCGGACTGCTCCTATTTCGGTTGCTCTACTACATCGTTCCATTCGCGATTTCATTGCTGATCCTCGGCGGCCGCGAACTCGTCCTGCTGCTGCGCGGCGCCGCCCCGCCGCCGCTCGAGAAGATTCCGTCGCTGGCACCGACCGAGGTGGCAACCTCGCCGGACGCGCGCCGGGAGCAGGCCTAGAAGTTCCGCGGGACTCACCCGAAGAACCCACGCGAAGGCCCTCCGGCGATAGGTAATCCAAGCGGTATTGACAGGCTCGCGCACGGCCGCAGTAATGGTCGATGATCGCGATTCACGATCCTGCTCAAGATGATGCTCGAAATGGCTGCTGACGGGTTCCGCTCCCTGTGGCGGCTGACGCCGTTGCGCGGCTGGCTGGTGCTGGCGGCCCTTGTCGTCGGGCTATCCATGCTCGCGGCGCCAGGCGACGCCGAGGATGGCAAGCCGACCGGGAGCACCACGCTGGTGGCTCTCGCCGGTTCGCCTCAATCCTCGTTCGCGCTGCCGAGCCTCGATGGTCCGGCTATCGAGCTGACGCGGCTGCGCGGCCGGATCGTGCTCATTCATTTCTTTGCCACCTGGTGCGAACCGTGCCGGGCGGAAATGGCAAGCTTGCGCGACTTGCAGGCGCGGCTCGACGGCCGGCCCTTCGCCATCGTCCCCATCAGCGTGGCTGAGGTCGACGGGGCGGTGCGGCGGTTTTTCGCAAACGAGTCGTTGCCATTTGCGGTTTTGCTCGATCGCGATCGGTCGGTCGCGAGGGCGTGGGGCATTCATACGCTGCCCTCGAGCGTCGTGCTGGACCGGACCTTGAAACCTCGTTTCATGGCCGAAGGCGATGTCGATTGGGCGCGGCCCGATGTGATGAAAATACTCTCTGATCTGTTCATCGAGGCGCCCGGCTGAACGATGCGGGATCGAAACTGTGCAAGTAGCTCAACAAGGGAGAGGAGCGCATGAAGCGACGAGAATTCTTGTGCGGCGGCGCGGCATTGGCTGCGGCCGCGGCACTGCCGCGCGGCGTCTTGGCCGATGCGCCATTCACGCCGCGGCCGCAGGCCTGGCGCAAATACGAGGTCACCACCCGCGTCGAGATCGTCAAGCCGGGCGCGAAAGTGCAAGCATGGTTGCCGCTGCCGGCCGTCGCCGAACCGGATTGGTCGCAGCCGATCGGCAATGAATGGACCAGCAACGCCACCTCGGCGGTGCTCGAGCACGAGAGCAAATACGGGGCGCAGATGTTGCACCTCGAGTGGGCGGGCAGCGAGCAGGCCCCGCTGGTCGAACTCGTGAGCCGGATTGCGACGCGGGATCGCGCGGTCGATCTCTCCACGCGCGACACCGTCCCCCCGCTCTCGGCCGATCAGCGCAAACTGTACACCGCCTCGACCGATCTGATGCCGACGGACGGCATCGTCAAGACGACCGCCGACAGCATTGTCGGTTGGGCATTCAGCGATCAGGAAAAGGCGCGGCGCATCTACGAGTGGATCGTCGAGAACACCTTCCGCGATCCCAAGACGCGCGGCTGCGGCATCGGCGACATCGCCTCCATGCTCAAAACCGGCGACCTTGGCGGCAAGTGCGCGGACTTGAATGCGCTCTATGTCGGGCTAGCGCGTGCGGTCGGCCTGCCTGCGCGCGACGTCTACGGCATCCGCATCGCGCCTTCGCGGTTCGGCTACAAGAGCCTCGGGGCGGCGAGCGACATCGTCAGCAAGGCGCAACACTGTCGCGCCGAGGTCTTCCTCAGCGGGTTCGGCTGGGTCCCGGTCGATCCGGCGGACGTGCGCAAGGTGGCTCTGGAAGAGCCACCGGGACAACTCGCCTTGGACGATCCAAAGGTCGCCGCCGCGCGCAAGACGCTGTTCGGCGCCTGGGAGATGAATTGGCTCGCCTACAACTTCGCGCACGATGTCGAACTGCCCGGCTCGACGGGTCCCAAGGTGGGCTTCCTCATGTACCCGCAAGCAGAGGTCGACGGCGAGCGCCTCGACGCGCTCGACCCGGATAGTTTCAAATACGTGATCAAGGCCAAGGAAATTTCGGCGTAGCTGTCGCCAAAAAGATCATGGCCGGGACAAGCCCGGCCATGACGTCGATTTGCAAAGCACTCAGCGATAGACAGCGGGCCTGCCGTAGGCCGCCGGCGGGGAGAACATCGACTGGAAGAAGGAGCCGCTGCGCGCGGGTTGCGCGACCGGCGCCGGCGGAGCGGACCTGCGCTGGTTGGACGCGATCAACTCGTGCTCGCGCTTGCGCTCGGGCGTAGACTCAAATCCACCGCGTCCGCTCTTCATCGCCGCAAGCGTGCGGCTATCGAGATTGTAGATGTCGCGGCGCATCTGCAGCTTCCCGGTGCTGTCGACGAAGGCGGTCTGATAGGTAAGGTGCACCCAGACCGGCGTCGGCTGCAGCTGCAGGTTCTGCTCGGCGGTGCCGAACATCCGCGTGATCCGAGCCGCCGTCCAGTGCTCCTCCGGGTGGACGATGTTGAGGAGAACCTCCGCATATTTTGCCGGATCCTGCACGCGCATGCAGCCGTGGCTGTAGGCGCGCACCTCGTGGGCGAAGTAATACTTGTCCGGGGTATCGTGTTGATAGACCAGGAAGCGGTTGGGGAAGTTGAACCGAATCCGTCCCAATGCATTGCCGGGGCCCGGCGGCTGAGAGATCGAGACGCCACCGCCGCTGTAGCTCACGCGCAGCCCCATGCGGGAAAGCACGGTCGGGTCCTGTGCCAGCGCCGGCAGATACTCGTTGTGCACGATCGACGGCGGCACGTGCCAGGTCGGGTTGACGGTGATGTACTTCATCGTCTCGCTCAGCAGCGGCGTCGGCATGCTCGGCTTGCCGATGACGATGCGGGTGGTCCACACCTGCGCGCCGTCATGCATCACCCTGAGGGTGAAGTCCGGCTGGTTAACGATCACGTGGGCGGAGCCGAGGTCGCGCGGATACCAGCGCCAGCGCTCCATGTTGGCGAGGATTGTCTCGATTTGCCGGGAGGCATCGCCCTTCTTGGCGCCTGCGGCGCCGCGCAGTTCCGCGAGCATCGCCTTGAGCTTGCGATACTCTTCGTGCTGCGGGCTGAAGGCGTCGAGCACCTTGCTCGCGTCCTGCGTCGCTGCGACGGCGTTGAGGACGTCCGCCGTTTCGGGTGCGGCTTGCGGCAGCTCGATATTGCGGCTGACGCGGGTATAGGGGAAACGGCCGGCCTGCACGTGACGGGCATAGGTGAGCACAGTCTGCGTGAGCTTGAGATCGGCTTCAGCCAGCGCCTCGGGCGCGAGGCCGGCAAAAGTCGGGATCTTGTAGTCGCTGGACTCAAGCCCGTCGGCATCAGCGTTCTTCAACCGAGCGATGGCGGAGATGGCGCGCGCATTCTCGATTCCTTTGTCGAGCCAAAGCGGCGCGTAGTTGCGGCTCTGGTAGAACGCCTCGGCCGCGGCGCGTTCCTTCTTGTTGGTAAAAATTCGATCCGAGCTCGCGGCGAAGAAATCGCGGATCTTTTCCGCAAACGGGCGGTCCGCCGGATCGAGCGAGGCCAGCGGATCAATCGCGACCGTCGGCGCTGCCAGGGTCGGGTTGGCCACCGGTGCTTCGGTCGCCTGCTGCTCCGCTGCTGCGGCGGGCAGCGGCGCTGCCTTGTCGGCATTCTGGGCAAGGCTCCCCGCCGGTATGGCGGCGAGGATTAGCGCGAGGGCCGTCCCTGCCAAGATGTGGTCGTAGCGAAGGCGAGTCATAAGACATTCTCCCCAAGAAGCGAGGTCCTGATCCCGCGCGAGCGGGCGCGATGAAGGTGGCCGGGAAGCGGGAAAACGCGGGAAGCCGCGCGCACGGCACAATCGCCGTCGGCGAGGCAGATTCCGGGTTAAAGCCCGCTGAGGATGTGCATGATGCCCCCTAACCGATCACCCGCCACCTCAGTCCGGCGCATTGCCGCAGGTGGCTCCCGGTTGTTTGTCGCGCCGGGGGGTCGATTGGTTCAAAAGGGGCTTAGGGCAGGCTCAGTGCCTGGGAGGGCGAGCATTCGTTAACGGCCTGTTTTAGAGCCTTGCCGCGAACGGGCGGGGGTGCTTCGTGGCCGAGCGCGGGCCCTAACGGTCGGACCCGAACGCCTTGCGAGCCGACATAATCTCGTGGAAGCTTGAGCAATAAAAGCCAACGGAGGGCTCGCCGATGGACATCGTTCCGCTGGGTCCGGGCTTTGCCGCCGAACTGCGCGGTGTGACGCTCGCCGAGATCGCGGCCGATGCGGCCGCCTACGACGCGGTGCGGGGGGCGTTCGAGGAGCATTCGGTCATCGTCTTTCGCGGCCAGGAGGTGACTGACGAGACGCAGCTCGCCTTCTCGCGGCGGTTTGGGCCGCTCGAGGTGACCAAGGTCGGCTCGCTCGGCGTCGGCACCAACCTCGTGATCCTCAGCACGATCGATGAGAACGGCAACGTCGTGCCGGCGGATCACCGGCTGGCGTTACGCAACAAAGCAAACCAGCTCTGGCATACCGACAGCACCTTCAAACGCGTGCCGGCCCTCGCCTCGGTGCTCTCGGCGCGGATCATTCCCGCGCGCGGTGGCGAGACCGAATATGTCTCCACCCGGCTTGCCTGGGAGCGGCTCGAGCCCGCGCTGCGCGAGCGACTCGCGAATTCCTTCGCCTGGCACGACTATGCCCATTCGCGCCGCCAGATCGCGCCCGATTTGGCGAGCGCGGAGGAGCGCGCGGCGCTACCGCCGCAATGCTGGCGCATGGCATGGACCAATCCGGTCAACGGCCGTTGTGCGCTCTATCTCGCCTCGCATGCCTACGCGATCGAGGGTATGGAGCAGGCGGCAGCGCAACAGCTCCTCGCCGAGCTGATGGATGCCGCGACCGCGCCGGGCCTCAGCTACGTGCATCGCTGGCGCAAAGGCGACGTCGTCATGTGGGACAACCGGGCAACCATGCATCGCGGCCGCCCGTGGTCCGCGCACGAGGCGAGGCTCATGGTGCGCACGACGATTTCTGCGACCGACGCGGATGGGCTGGAGAGCGTGCGCCCGCCGGCACGGCAGGCGGCGGAATAGGCATGCCCGGCGTGAACGGCACGGACACGTCCACCACGCGGCGGGGCGACAGGCGATGAGTTGGTCTGGCCGACTGCTGCATATTCATATCGCGAAACGAGCATCGCTCGCGATGGAGGAGCTCGACGAAGCCAAGCTCATTGCCGGCCGCGGGATCGAAGGCGATCGTTATTTCTACGGGACCGGCACGTACTCGCCAAAGCCCGACGCGCGCGAGGTTACGCTCATCGAAATCGAAGTGCTCGCGGCACTCGCGCGGGGCGATCCTCCGGAACCTGGCAAACAGGTTGAACTCGCGCCCGTAGAACATCGCCGCAATCTCACGACGGTGGGCGTCCCGCTCGGCCACCTCGTCGGCAGGCGCTTCAAGGTCGGCGAGACCGTGCTCACCGGTGGGCGGCTGAACTTTCCCTGCAGATATCTGGAGAAGCTGTTGGGGCGGCCGGTCTACACGCCCCTTCTCAATCGCTCCGGGCTCAATTGCCGCATCGAGGTCGGGGGCCTTATTCGCAAGGGCGACCCCATCACGCCGCTC
>DASSGH010000048.1:0-62519 GCA_035693615.1 Xanthobacteraceae bacterium | reverse complement strand
AATTCGATCGCGACGGTCTTTCCCTCTACGAAGCCGGCTTCGCTCAAGCCTTTGCGGAATCCCGCCAAACGTTTGGCGTTTGGCTCGGGCGAGCCGGAGTGCAGGAACCCGATGACTGGGATCGCCGGCTGCTGCGCGCGCGCCGCAAGCGGCCACGTCGCGGCGGCGCCGCCCAGCAGCGTGATGAACTCGCGGCGCCTCACTCGATCACCTCATCGGCCAGGATCAAGAGCGATGCCGGTACGGTCAGACCGAGCGCCTTGGCGGTTTTGAGATTGATGGTGAACCGGTAGCGTGTGGGCTGCATGATCGGCAGGTCGGCCGGTTTTGCGCCGTGCAGAATTCGTCCGGTGTAGCCGCCGACCTGGGCATAGCCCTCCGCAAGACTGTTTCCATACGCGATCAGGCCGCCGGCGGCCGTGAACTCGCTCCAGACATAGATCGCAGGGAGGGCCTGGCGCGCCGCGCGCGCAACCATGTCGGCGCGCCGGTTAGTGAATAGGATATCGCCCTGCACCACCAGGCCGCCGGCCTGTCGCTCGGCGAGCGCGGCGAACACGGCATCGATCTCGGTCTCGTTGGCCGCAGTGACGATGAAAATTGTCCGGCCGATCTGGCGGGCTGCAGCCTGGATCTCATCCTTGTCGTCAGCCGTGGTCGAGCTAGTTGGATTGAGCAGCACGCCGATCGGCTTGTCTTTGGGTGTCAGCTCATCCAGAAACTGCAGACACTTCGACAGCAGAGCGGTGGCAGACATGGCAACGCCGGTGACGTTGCCACTCGGCCGGTTGAGGCTGGTGCTGACGCCCTTCTTCAGAACGTTGTCGCTGCCCAGGAACACGATCGGAATGGTCGACGTGGCGGCCGCGGCCGCTTCGACCACATCCGGGCCACCGGTCGAGGCGATCACGGCGACACGGCGGTTGACCAACTCGGCTGCCAGCGTCCGCAGCCGGTCGTAGCGTCCTTCTGCCCAGCGGTACTCGATCGACACGTTTTGACCCTCGACATAGCCCGCGTCCTGCAGGCCGCGACGGAACGCCCCGACCAATTCCGCGAAAGCTGCCGCCGATCCGCCATTGAGAAAGCCGACCAGCGGCATCGATGCCTGCTGCTGCGCGCGCGCCTCAAGCGGCCACGCCGCCGCGGCGCCGAACAGCGTGATGAAGTCGCGGCGTTTCACTCGATCACCCCATCGGCGAGCAGTTGCAGCGAGTTGGGCACGGCGAGGCCAAGGGCTGCGGCGGTTTTGAGATTGATGACAAGCTCGTATCTGAGCGGGAGCTGAACCGGCAGATCGCCGGGACTTGTGCCCCGCAAGATCCTATCGACGTAAGACGCCGCCGCGCGCACGAGCTCGAGCTGATTGATCCCATAGGACATCAGACCTCCACTCTCGGCATAGAAGCCGAACGAATAGATCGCGGGCAAGCGGTGTCGGGCCGCCAGTGCGATAATGAGATCGCGCCGTGTCGCCGTCAGTGCGCTCGGTGTTACGATGAGACCCCCGCCCTCCTGTCCGAAAGCTGACAAAACGCGCTCGATATCCGCGGCATCGCGGACCTCGGCCGCCGTCACGGATAGTCCCAACGAAGGGGCCGCAGCCTCGATCACATGCAGGAACGCGACGTTCGGTACGACCTCTGGAACATGCACGACTGCGACGCGGCGCAGATCGGATGCAATCTGTTTGAGGAAAGCCACCCACTTACCGCCGATGGCCGGTTCGAAATTGTGAAAGCCAGTGATGTTTCCGCCAGGACGCGGCAGGTTGCTCACAAATCCGCTTCCAACCGGGTCGGACACCCAGGTGAAGACGATCGGGATGGAGCGCGTCGCCTTCAGCGTTGCCGAAACGACCGAATTGGTAGACACGAAAATGACATCAGGCGTTAGGCTGACGATTTCCTCAGCCATGGCGCGCATACGTTCTTCGCTATCGCCGGTGAACCGGTAGTCGAAGCGAATGTTGCGCCCGTCAGTCCAGCCGAGCTCTTGTAAGCCTTGCCTGAAGCTCGCGAGATAGGCCTGCCACACCTCGTCGTTCTCGGCGAAGCCCATGATCACGCCGACGCGCCTCACTCCGTCGTTCTTTTCCGCGCGCGCCGCGAGCGGCCACGTCGCCGCGCCGCCAACGAGCGTGATGAACTCGCGTCTGCGCATCTCAGTCCTTGTCACTCGCTCCGTCATGGCCGGACTTGGCCCGCCAGTCAGTTTACCCCACCCTCAGCCTGCCGCAGAGTGGCGGGCAAGTCCTTGGGGCAGACCTGAATCGTTCTGAATCAAAAAGGGACGTCCTGAATCCGATGGCCTTGAGCATGCGGCCGGCGAAACGACGGCGCGGGAGGAGGCGTTGACGGCGACGTTCGAAGCTTGTGACTCCAGCAGACGGCATGTCGGACACTCCTTCATCGAACGGTGCACATCCGCGTCAGGAACGGTCGAACCGACTTGTCGCGACCCGCAGCGCCGCCGGCGTCAAGTGCCGACAGATTCCTGGTAGAGCCTCGTCGGCGGCGTCATGCATACCAAGTTACCATCGTCTGGTTCCAGCTTGTTAGATTCGGATAAATCTTGTGTGGTCCTCCGGGTTGACTGCTGCCGCATGAGTTAATATTCCCCGCCGCACGTCAGCGGCCGAGCGCTGCACTCGCTCGGCATTTCCCGACGTTCTGAATTGGGCTTCGTCCGTGCACTGCTTGTGGCGGATCGAGCATTCAGCACGACTCTGTTGGGGGGCCATTGCAAGTCGGTGGGGCATATCGAAGAAGGGGATTGAATACATGAAGGCACTTATCGTTGCGGCGGCTGCACTCGCAGTCGTCAACGGATCGGCGCGCGCCGAAAGCGGCGTGGCATCACTCTATTCGACACGGGAACTCGGTACAAAGACCGCCAGCGGTCGCCATCTGCACGATGGTGCGTTGACCGCCGCGCACAAGACGTTGCCGTTCGGCAGCCGGGTGCGCGTGACCAATCACGCCAATGGGCAAACTGTTGTCGTTACGATCACCGATCGGGGACCGTATTCACGCGGACGCGTGATCGATCTCACGCCCGCCGCTGGCCGCGCCCTCGGTTTCTCGGGGCTCGCCCGCGTCACGTTGGAGAGGGTGGGCAACGACTCTTAGACTTTGCCACGCCGGCCCGCATCGGAGGAAACGTCCATGCGGGCTGTCCTCGAAACCCGCATCGGTCCATATGGACCGCTGCGGGCACGTCTTTGGCGTGGGTCGCCCCCGATCAGCCGAAGCTCGTCGCGGTGGCGCACTCTCGAGCTGACAGTCACCTCGTCGGCACGGGCGACCGCCTGTCGCCGAAGCGGATGTTAACTGCTCGCACCGCTGCGCTGCAGCAGTTCGAGAACGGTGTCCCGATAGATCAGACTCGATGCGACGAGTTCGTCTTCGCGTACGAATTCGTCCGGCTTGTGCGCGACATCGAGTGCGCCGGGACCAAGGACTATGCCTTGGGCGCCGATTGAGCGGAAATGCACAAGATCGCATGCACCCTGCAGGCCATGTAACGCATCATCTTGGACGCCGTGACGATGTGCCGATTTGGCGGCAGAGAGCACGACTGGATGGTCGGCACGAGTTTCCGTCGCCCCGCCCGTGGTCGCACGATACTCGACGATCTCGGCGTCGACGCCGTGCAAGGCCTTCGCCTCGGCGAGCAGTTTTTCGAATTGGATGCGGACGTCGTCCTCGCTCTCACCCGGGAGCATGCGCCGGTCGAGCAGAAGTTCGCAGGAGTCCGGCACGACGTTGTCGGCATGTCCCCCGTGGATGCGGGTCACGGTCAGGCTCGGCGATCCGAGCAAAGGATGCGAGGCGGCGGCCAGCATCCGGTGGCGTTTCTCGATCATCAGCAAAAGCGATGCCGCTTTGTAGAGTGCGTTGTCGCCCTTGTCGGGAGAGGCGGAATGCGCAGGAACGCCCGTGACCCGTACGACCGGGCGCATGCTGCCTTTATGGGCGACGACGACCGTGTTGGACGTCGGCTCGCCCACGACGCACAGGTCGACCTGCGGACGATCGCGGACAAATGCGCGTGCGCCGCGGCTCGCGACTTCCTCATCGACCACGAATACCGCGAGCAACGTGCCCGACCAGCGATCCCGCAGGGCACAGAGCATCCTGATCGCCTCGAGCATTGCTGCGATCGATCCTTTGGCATCGCAGGCACCGCGGCCAAATAGGCGGCCCGCATCCCGCCGTAGCGTGAAAGGATCGGAGGTCCAGCCGCTGCCTGCCGGCACCACGTCCATATGCGAATTGAACGCGAACACCGGCCCTGGCCCATTGTCGAGCCGCGCCATCACATTCGGACGGCCGTCGGCGATGTCGCACATCTCGACCGCCAATCCGAAGCCGGCGAGCCGATCGGCGAGATATCGAGCCGCCTCAATCTCCCGGCCAGGCGGATTCTCGGTATTGGCTGCAACCAGCCGCGCGAGCGTGTCGATGAGTCCGGCCGGATCGGGCGACATCTCCATCGTCAATTCCTTCTCAGCGAGCGGCCCTTGGATCGGCTTGTTGTAATTGGCGCGGCAGCCAAATACGTTCGAGCAGTCCGATCAGGACATCGCCGATCGCCACGACAAACACCAGCACGACCAGTGCCGCCATGGATACGGCGATATTGAGCTCATTCGATGCTGAATAGATGAGATAGCCAAGTCCCCTGCTCGCGGCGATGAACTCTCCGATCACTGCCCCAATCATGGCTTCCGGGATCGCGAGCCTCAAGCCCAGGAAGAGAAACGGTATCGCAGTCGGAAACACGATCTTTCGTAGAACGGTGACGCGCGTTCCTCCCATGACCCGGACGATATTGATGTGGTTGCGGTTTACGCTCTGGATACCGCTGACGACGTTCATGAACACGATGAAGAACACGAATCCGCCGGCCAGGATGATCTTCGGTGCGTTTCCCAATCCGAACCACATGATCATGAGCGGCGCGAGCGCAACTTTCGGGATCGAATAAACCGCGATGAGAAACGGGCGCAGCGCCTCTTCGATCGTGGGAAAGATCGCAAACAACGATGCCACGAGAACGGCGGCGAGCACCCCGAAGGCATATCCGGCCAACACCTCGAAGACCGTCTGCCAGAGATCGGGCCACAAACGTCCGGTGGTGATGAGATCATACAACGCGTGCAAGACGGCGGCCGGATCGCTGATCGCCTGACTGTCGACCCAGCGTCCCGCGGCATAGGCCCATAAGCCCAGGATCGCCCCGATCAGCACGGCACGTCCGACTGCAACGGCGGCGTGCTCGATCAATCCCTGCCGGCGCGTCCCGCGCACGGCCTGATCATGCAAGACGCGCTCGACCGACGAATCGCCGGCCGCAGCAGTAAGTGCCTGAGGAGCCGCTTGGGTCATGTCTCGGCTCGCGCCTTCACGCTACTCGACATGTTCGGGTTCGGCCGGCTTAGCAGGCGCTTTGCGTGCGGCCTCGTGCCTGGCGATCAGGCCCGGTTCGTTCGGATCGACAACGAGGGCGCGCTCGCCGACCCCATTGCGGTCATAGGTGATGGTCCGCATCCAGGCCGGATCGGTATTTGGGAAATCATCGCGGTAATGCGCGGCACGGCTTTCGTTACGCGCCAGGGCGCTTAACGCACACGCCGTGCCGATCGCGCACAAGTCCTCGATCTCGATCGCGGCGGTGAGATCCCCGAGCGTCTGAACCGGCAAACCACCCAGCCGTTCCGCGATAGAGGCGGCATCGGCGATGGCCCGCTCGAGCCCCTCTGCCGTGCGCACGATACCGATCCCGAGCGTCATCGCCTGCTTCAATTGCTGATGCAGGGCAGCGAATTCCGGCGCCGGAGTCGTCGCGTCCGATCGTAGGGCTTGCAGCCGCTCTCCCGCTTTCGCGATCGGACCGGGATCGGGCTTGCCAGCGCGCGCGGCCCGTGCCTGGCGCGCAGCCGCCACACCGGCGCGATGACCAACGACCTGGGTCTCCGGGATGGCATTGCTGTTGAGCCGGTTTCCGCCATGCGTGCCGCCTGCATTTTCTCCGGCCGCATAGAGGCCGTGCAGGTCGCAATGGCCCGCATCATCGATCAGAACGCCGCCCATGAAGAAATGAGCTTCCGGTGCAACGATCAGCTTGATCGCTCGATAATCGATCTTCTTGGGATCCAGCAACTGCACCACCTTCGAATTCTCATATCGGAACTCATCGTCGGGAATCCCCGACACGTCGAGAATGACGCCACCTTCGACGGAATGGCCGGCCCTAATCTGCTCGAAAATCCCGCGCGCGGAGAGATCGCGCGTCGTCGCGTCCTTGCGCACGGGATCATAGGCTTCCATGAAGCGCTCGCCCTTGCTGTTGTAGAGCCGCCCGCCAATCGAGAACGTGGACGGCTGGATCGGAACGCGTGTCGATTTGAAGGGATGGATCAGGCGCCAGGGATAGAACTGAATGAATTCCATGTCGCGCAAGCGCGCGCCGGCACGCAGCGCCAAGGCGAACCCGGCGCCGCAAACATCGGCCGGGTTGCTGGTGATGGTAAACATGCGCCCGGCGCCGCCCGCCGCCAGCACGATTGCGCCGGCTTCGATCACAAAGCCTTCCATCCTGTTGCGCGCGATGCCGACCGCGCCCACGACGCGATCTTCGTTCTGCAGGAGGTCTGTGATCATGCAATTTTCCAGAACCTCGATGCCAAGCGCCGACGCAATGTCACGCATCGGCAGCGTCATGTCGCCGCCGCGCATGTTCTCGGGAACAAGCACGCGCGCTTGCGAGTGATCGCCGCTCGAAGACAGATGATAGCGTCCGTCGCGCTTGCGAAACGGAGCACCGAACTCCCACAATTCGGCAAGGCGAGCCGGAGCGTCGTTCACCAGCGCATGTACCAACGCACGTTCGTTGATGTAGCCGCCGCCGACGATCGTATCGACGTAATGCAAATGCCGGTCGTCCTGCGCGTTCAAGGCCGGCAATGCCGCTGCATACCCGCCGGTGGTGAGCGCCGAGGACCCGCTGCGCCCGAACAGGCGCTTGACGGCTACCAGCACCCGCGCACCCGCCTGGCGCGCGGAAATCGCGGCGCGCAGAGCCGCAAGCCCGCCGCCGACAATAAGCACGTCGGTCTCGACCGTGCGAAAGAAGTGGCCAGCCGCGGCCGTCACGCCGGGCCCCATTGCGGCTCCTCGGAACGCCATCGGGCCACGTATTTCTCCAGTCGCGACACGATCGCGTTGAGGATGAGACTGAAGATCAGCAGGCTCAGAATTGCCGCGAACACCTGCGCCGTGTCGTAACGCGAGCTGGCATATGCAATGAGAAACCCGACGCCCCGATTGCTGCTCACAAATTCCCCGATGATCGCTCCGATCAAGGCCCCGGGCAGGGTGATGCGCATGGCCGAAAAAATGTAGGGCGCGGCGCTCGGCAGGATTAGCTTCAGGAACAGCGCTCCGCGTGAAGCGCCCATCACCCGGACACTGGCAACGAGGTCGCGGTTGACCGCTGCAAAACCGGCCAGCGTGCTGAAATAAACGATGAACAAGACCAGAGATGCGGCCAGAATGACTTTCGGCAGCAGATAAATGCCGAACCAGACTATCACGAGCGGGGCGAGCGCCACTTTCGGGATCGCGAACACGCCGAGCATCAGCGGCCGAACGATCTGTTCGCCCCGCCAAATGAGCGAGATAACGATCGCAAGCCCGACGCCGATGACCACACCGAGGATGTAACCGAGCGTCATCTCGAGGAGCGTGAGCCTGAGATGCCACCACAGCGTGCCATTAAGCGAAATCTGGATAAACGAGCGCGCAACTGAGATGGGATCGCTGACGAACAAGCTGTCGATCAGGCTTCCGGAAGCCGCCGACCAAAGCACGAGAAATCCGGCCAGAACCCCGATGCGAAGCGCGAACACGCGCAATGCCCGGGAGCGCCGATGATCCGCGGAGCGGTGCTCCTCTTCCATGAGCAGCGATCGTTCATGCGCCCAGGCCTCGTGCGCCTGCGGATGCTGTTCACGCGCCGGCATCGCGGCCTCGCTCGTTGAGGAGCTCCTCGCGCAGATCGTTCCAGATTGCGTCATAGATCGTTGCAAATCCGGGCGTCTCATGGATATGAAAGACGTCGCGCGGGCGCGGCAGCGTGACATCGCGAACTTGCTTAATCGAACCGGGCACCCCGGTGAAGGTCGCGATGCGATCGCTCAAGGTGATCGCTTCGACGATGTCGTGGGTGACGAAAACGATGGTCCGGCCGGTTCCCTGCCAGAGCCGCAGCAACTCGTCCTGCAAAACCAGCCGAGTCTGCGCATCGAGCGGTCCGAATGGCTCGTCCATGAGAATAACGTCAACGCTGTCATCGACGAGCGTCCGCACGATCGAGACGCGCTTGCGCATCCCACCTGACAGCTCGTGCGGATAAAGTTCCGCGCTTCCTTTCAAGCCGACACGAGCGAGATAGTCGAATGCCCGTTCGCGCCGCTCAGCGCGGCCGACGCCCTTGCATTCGAGCGCGAGTTCGACATTTGCAAGAGCCGTGCGCCAGGGCAGGAGGTTGTCGTCCTGCGTCACATACCCGACCCGGGTGTTGACGCCGGCGATCACGCGACCGTCGTGCAGAATAGTGCCGTCGGTAGGCATCACCAGCCCGGCGAACATGTTGAGGACCGTGGACTTTCCGCAGCCCGAGGGCCCGACCAGGCAAACAAATTCGCCGCGATGGATCGTTAAGTCGACGTTGCGCAGCGCTGTCCTCGCCTTGCCGCGCGCCACGAACACCTTATAGACGTTACGGGCTTCGAGCACGCTGGGTGTGTGCGGCGTCTTGCGCTCGACTTTCTCGTCCGGTTCGAGGGAGGCGGGGATCGTCACGCGCGTTGCAGTTCAGGCATTTGCTCGCGCAGGATACGCATCAGGACCTGCCATTCATCACGGCCGGCTCGGCGCGGAGCGCGTCCGGCCTGGGCACGGCCCCAGATCGTCTTTCGCTGTAGCGCCTTGGCGGCTTCGAAGTCGACGCTGCCCGGTGGCGAGCAGAGATCTATGATCACCACATCGGGCCGGGTCAGCGCGAGCAACTCTTTGTCCAGAACACGGCCGGCCGCCGAGCTCACGATCAGGCCGAAATTCCTTATTTGCGATTTCAAGTTCCGCAACTCGATCGGGGTCATATTCATGGCGCAGGCACGGGCCAATTGCGCGGGATTACGCGCGCCGACCGATACGCGCGAGCGCATCCCCTCGAATGCCTGGGCTACGCTGACGCCGACGCGGCCGAAACCGATGCACAGCACATCCATCCCGAGCAGCGTCTCCTCGGTGTTTTCGATGGCGATCCGGATTGCGCCTTCGGCGGTCGGAACCGCGTGAAGGATAGAGAGCGCGTCGTCCGTGCCGTACGGAATGATTTTCACCGCGGCGGCTTTGGCCCATTCATCCATGCGGGGGGTGGAATAGCAGGTAAACAGCAGGGCTCCGGGCGCCGCGCCTCTGAGTACGTCGGCCGTCAGGCGCAATTTCTCGGTTGTGTACTTGGCGTAAAGCTCGTCATCGGCGCCGAGCCCTGGGATCGGACATGAAATGATGCGCGCGGCATTTACCGCCTCGGCAAGACTTCGCGCCTGCGGCCGACCGGCGGCCTCTTCCGCGCCTGGAACGGAACCGTAATGCTGAACCTTCGCACCGGCGAGTCGGGCCAGCCGCATATGCTCGAGCATCCGTACATCGCCGCCGACCACGGCGACTGTCCAGTCTTTCAGTTCGCCGTCATCCACGGTCGCTTACCCGGTTTGACCCGCGAAGCCTGTGCCGCAGGCGATTTCAGTCATCGTTTGACGAATTCATTGGTCCACAATTTTCCCTCGGTGAGGTCGATATCCACGGGTTCACCGATGGCCTTGTAAACGTCCAGAAATTTCTTGAACGATGCCGGAGTGAATTCTCCTGTCGTGCTGAGAGACGGCAATAAGGCGTCGAACGACAAGGCTAGCGTCTCTGGCTTGCTGTTCTTGAACCAGTTGGCACCGAGCAGCTTGAGCGCTTCCTCGCGATTCTGCCCGATCCATTTGAGCGAGTCCTGGATGGAATGGACATAGGACCTCAGCGCCGGCTTGTTCTTTTCGGCGAATTCCTTCGTCGTGAACAAAACGATATAGCTCATGCCGGTCAATTCCGGCACCTCACCGGCGGTATTGTTGATGATGATCTTGCCCACGCCGTCCCGTTCGGCCTCTTGGGGAAATGGCGGTGAGAGCATGAAGGCATCGATGCGGCCAGACCGGAACGCAGCATTTAACGCACCGCCGCCGCCAATTTGCATCAGCGTCGCGTCACGCGTCGGATCTAGGCCCGCCATGATCATGAAGTAGCGGGAATAGGTGTCGGTCGGCGCGCCCGGCCGCGTGATGCCGATGGTCAGACCTTTGAGCGCCTTGGCTCGCTCTGTGACGGGCGCTTTGGGATCGTAGCCCGCCTTCGCCAGCGCATCATTGCGCACGACGAGATTCATGGTCATGCGGTCCATGAGATTATAGACCATCATGAATTCTTTGCCCTGCTTGGCGAGCGGGGCGATGCCGAGGATCTCGTCGCTCGTGATATTCGCCTGCCCGGATAGAAGGGCGGCGGGCGAGAGCGCGCCGCTTTCCAACTCCTGATAGGTGACCTCGACGCCGTTGGCTTTGAAAATTCCGCGATCGATCCCGATGAAGACCGGCGCGAGGTACAACGTGCGCAGGCCGGCATGAACCATTTTCGGGAGTTGCTGCGCCGAGGCGGCGCCGTCAGCAATGCACAAAATCGCCAGCGAGACGAAAAGCCATCGCAACGTTTTCAAGGCCATGTGTCTGTCATTTCTCCATTCGCGGGAGGCGGCGCCGCGTCGTGGCCAGACTCCGTTCTACCGCCGGATTCGTGTTCGATTCAAAAGATTGTATTGAGGCGCGTATCGAGTACAAGATAAAAAAGCTGGACGGAAATTGTTGAACGGTTGGTCAACCGCGCGCGGAAGACGAGATTTAGGCTTGGAAATCTGGGATGGTGTCGGTGTTGAGGCATTTCGCCACGGTGTCGTTAGGATTGGGCGGAAGCGCTGACCGGACAGCGTCTCACGACTGTAGGCGCTGAGAACGATGACGGCGAGCGAATCCAAGGGCCGGCTCAAAGGCCTTTTCAATATTACCGTCACGCCATTCACGCCCGCTGGAGGCATCGACTTTCATGGGCTCGCCGAGAGCATCGAACGGCTTTTGGCGATGGGGTTCGACGGATTGCTGATCGGGGGAACCTACGGCGAGTTTGCAACCATGTCGGCGGAAGAGCGAGCAGCGCTGTTCAGCTACGTGGTCGAGGTTGTCCGCGGTCGCGCGCCGACATTGCTTTGCAGCGCCCATTCCGATCCCAGGGTCGCGCTTGAGCTAACGCAACTTGCGAGCGGCCTCGGTGGCATTCCGATGGTGACACCTCCGTTCGTATCGGAGGTCGACGACGAGCATATTCTCGCATTTTTCAAATCACTTGCCGCCGCCTCATCGAGCGGGCTGGTGATCTACAATGCGCCGGGGATCGGCATCACATTGTCCGCCGGCTTGATCGAGCGGCTGAGCGACATGGATCATATCATCGGGCTCAAACAGGGAGACCTGAATCCCACGGTGATCGACCAATTGTCGAACCGCCTTGGCGGGAAGATCAAATTGTTCTGCGCATCCGATCTTGCATTTCTCGGGCCGATGATGGCCGGGTTCGACGGGCTATCCTCGACGAACAGCTGTGCGCTGCCGGAGCCATCCGGGCAAGCTACCGGGCCATCGAGGCGGGCGATGCCCGCACCGCCACGCGGCTGCACAACAGCTGGTTTTCCTATCGCGAACTGGCCCGGCGATTCGGCCAACCGCAGACGGTGAAGGCCGCCATGAACCAACGCGGCTGGCCCGGCGGGGTTGTCCGTGCGCCGTTGCGATCGCTTACGCAGCGTCAGCGCGAAGAACTGGGCGAAGTCGTGAATTCAATTCTGGCGGCCGGGAAACAGGATCGGGGAATGCCGCGCGCTGCCCGTGCCTAGTGCCGCCGATTTGAAATTCCTGCACCGTGTGCCGCGAGTCCGCCTCAGGAATTTCAAATCGAAAAGCGGCACCAGAATCATAGAGTTGCTAGTGCCCTTTGGTTTTCGAAGTTCGTGCCCGAGTGTACCGCGCTATATGACGAACTTCGAAAACCGGGCACTAGTGCCGCCGATTTGAAATTCCTGCACCGTGTGCCGCGAGTCCGCCTCAGGAATTTCAAATCGAAAAGCGGCACTAGAATCATAGAGTTGCTAGTGTCCTTTGGTTTTCGAAGTTCGTGCCCGAGTGTGCCGCGCTGTATCACGAACTTCGAAAACCGGGCACTAGCCGCGTGCTCTACCTGGAAGGAACGGTGAGATGTCGAATGTGGCCATGATGGTGCCGCAAGGCGCGGAAACGGTTTTTCCGAAAGAGGAGTACGCGCGACGAGTCGCGCGCCTGCGCGAGCAAATGGCCGCGAAAGGCTTCGACCTATTCCTGACCTCGGGCCCGGAGAACATCTTTTATCTCAGCGGCCAGCAGACCCCCGGTTATTACACCTTCCAATGCCTGTGCATCCCACAGTCCGGCGAGCCGTTTCATATTCTGCGCGGCCTCGAAGCGATGAACGCGCGGCTCAACATGCTTCTGCCGGACATCGAAGGCTATGCCGACGACGCGCATCCGGCCGCCGCCCTCGCCGCCTCGTTGAAGCGGCGGGGCTGGCTCGGCAAGCGGGTCGCGATCGACCGCAACAGCTGGTTCCTGACGGTCAACATCTACGAGCGGTTGGTTGCAGAGTTCGGTTCCCTGCTTGACGGGTCGGGATTGGTCGAACCCCTTCGCCGCGTCAAATCGAGACTGGAAATCGAGCAAATGGAGAAATCCGCGACCGCGAACGATGCGGGTATGCAATCGGGGTTGGACGCGGTGCGCGCGGGCGCGTCCGAGAACGACGTGGCCGCTGCCATCATGAACGCCGCCATCAAAGCCGGTTCGGAGTATCTGGGCATGGATCCGTTCGTGACATCCGGGCCGCGCTCCGGGGTTCCGCATACGACTTGGCGCCGGCGCACGATCGAAAGCGGCGATCTGGTCGCGTTGGAGACCTGCGCCTGTTACAACCGTTATCACACCGCCATGTTTCGCACCGTCGGCGTCGGGCGCATTCCGCAGCTCGCGCTTGACATGTACAAGACCTGCGAAGAGGGCCTGGCTGCGGCGATCGAAAATTTGCGCCCGGGCCGGACCTGCGCGGACGTCCATAATGCCTGCCAGAAGGTGATCGATCGCGACGGCTTCACCGAAGGATATCGCAAGCGTACCGGCTACAGCGTCGGCATCTCGTTCGCGCCCGATTGGGGTGAGGGCAACATCCTGAGCCTGTTTCATGATGTTGCTGTTCCCCTGCAGCCCGGCATGGTTTTTCACGTGCCGGTCGCGCTCCGCGAATGGGGAAAATTCACCGTTGCGGTCAGTGAGACCGTGCTGGTGACCGATGGCGCGGCGCGGCCGCTCGGCAAGCTCAAACGAGACTTGCTGCGGGTTTGAGATGCAAAGCGTCGTCCCGGAGCCGGACTTTGAATTGGCGGCTCGACTGTTCGATGCGCTCGCGCAGAAGACCCATGACACGGTCGGGATTACGCGCGCATCCTACGGCGAGGGCGAGCAGTTCGCGCATGATCTGATCGCGCAGACCGGCCGCCTGGCGGGCCTTGCCACGACGACCGATGTCGCCGGCAATCTCTACGTGACGCTGAAAGGGCGCGATCCGGCAAAGGGGACATTCCTGATCGCGTCGCATCTCGATTCCGTTCCTCAGGGCGGCAATTTCGATGGCGCCGCCGGCGTGATTGCCGGCATCGCAATCCTGACGTCGTGGAAACGCGCGGGCTTCGAACCGCCGGGCGATGTGGCGGTCATGGCCATTCGGGCCGAGGAAAGCACGTGGTTTCCCTATTCCTATATCGGCTCAAAGGCGGCGTTCGGCGTCTTGCCGAAAACCGCGCTCGATATTGCGCGTGCGGATACCGGTCGCACGCTGGCGCAGCACATGGCGGAGCTGGGCTTCGATCCCAACGCAGTGGCGCGGGGCGAGGCGCATTGCACGCGGGATCGCATTCGCGGCTATGTCGAGCTGCATATCGAACAGGGACCGGTGTTGGTCGGGCGCGATATCCCGCTTGCGCTGGTCACCGGCATCCGAGGAAGCTTTCGCTACCGGGACGCGCGCATTCTCGGTGAATATGGTCACTCGGGCGCGGTGCCACGCGCCTACCGGCACGACTCGGTCGTAGCGGCGGCGGATTTCGTGACGCGGCTCAATCTCGAATGGGAGCGACTCGAAAGCGAGGGTCAAGACCTGACCATAACCATCGGCAAGCTATTTACCGATCCCGCGCAGCACGCTTTCAGCAAGATCGCGGGCGAGGTCGGTATTTGCATCGACGTGCGCAGCCACTCCAAACTGACGCTGGCGACCGTGCAAGCGTTGATTGACAAGCTATCTGCCGAAATCAGCGAGAAACATGGCGTTCGGTTCGACCTCGGCCCGCTCACCGGCAGCGAACCGGCAGAGATGGATCGCGATCTTCTCGCGCGTTTTACCGCCGCTGCAGTCGAGCTGAACGTTCCTCACATTCACATGCCGAGCGGCGCCGGACATGATGCCGCGGTCTTTGCGGCCGCGGGCGTTCCCGCGGTCATGCTCTTCGTGCGCAATCAGAACGGCAGTCACAATCCCGATGAAGCCATGCGCATGGACGACTTTGAGCTTGCTGCTCGCGTGATTGCGCGCGCCGTCGCTGGGTTGAGCTGAGTTCCTCGTCACTGACAAGTGAGCGGATGAGCGTCCGAGCATGACCACCCCGGAAACGATCACGATCCCGGTCGACAGCCTGCGCGACTTTCTCGCGCGCATTTTCGCCGCCGCCGGATGCGACGCGGACAATGCCCGTGCAACTGCGCAGGGCGTGGTCGAGGCCGACCTGCACGGCCACCATATCCAGGGCACCGATCACATCTACTCGACGGTGCGGGAGTTGCGCGCCGGGCGCTTGAACGGGCGTGCCAAGCCGAAAATCGTGAATGAAACGGCGGCGACGGCGCGCGTCGATGGCGACGGCGGACCAGGTCACGTCACTGGTATCTTTGCGGCGGATATCGCCATCCGCAAAGCGCGCGAGGCGGGCATCGGTGCCGTCGGCCTCGTCGGTGGCGGCGATATCTTCATGCTGGGCTACTACGCCGAGCATATGGCCCGCGCGGGTCTGGTCGGAATGGTCTTTACCAACACCTACCCGATCCGCGTGCATCCCGCCGGCGGCATCGACCCGTTGCTTGGCACAAATCCGCTCGCCTTCGCCTTTCCCGTCGCCGGGGAGGACCCGGTCGTCGTCGATCTCGCCACCAGCACATCGGCGATAGGGCACGTGCGCATCGCAAACTACAGCAGCGCGCCAATTCCACCCGGGATCGCCATCGACCGGCAAGGAAATCCGACGCGCGACGCGCAAGCGGCGCTCGACGGCGCGTTGACCCCGCTCGGCGGTCACAAGGGATTCGCGCTGGGGCTCGCAGTCGGATTACTGTCGGGGCCGGTGATAGGGGCGCTGATCGGCGGCGAGCTCCAGCGGGCGATCGCAGCGGGACAGGGCGAGCGCAGCCGCGGGCACCTATTCATTGCCATTGATCCCGCGGCGTTCGGAGATCCCGCAGCGAACGAGCGGCGCATCGCAGCGTATCTGTCCGAGCTCAAATCCTCGCGTAAGGCGCCAGGTGTCGCGGAAATCCTCATTCCCGGCGAACGCGGTCACCGGGCAAAAAAGCAGGCGATCCGCACCGGAATCACTCTGCCCGCCTCGATTTGGAACAATACGCTGAAGATTGCCGGCGAGCTCGGCGTCGAGCCGCCACAACTGGCTGGCTAGCGGCTTACGGCGTCATTCCGCCGCTTCGATTCAAGATCGTTCGAAAACCAATGTGCGCGGCGCCGAGATCGACCTCCTGCGGCTGGCGCGCGGCCGGGCGATAGCGCGCGCAATAATTTGACGCGCAGAGATAGGAGCCGCCCTTGACGACGCGGCTCGGCGATTGGCCGCGCGCGAGCGGGATGTCCTGCGGTTCGGGTCCGCGGGGATTGACGGCCTCCTCGCGCGGGTGGCCCGCCCGATACCAGTCGCTCGTCCACTCCCATACGTTGCCGATCATGTCGTAGAGGCCATAGCCGTTCGGCTTGAAGCAGCCGACCGGCGCGGTCGCGGCATAGCCGTCCTCGTTCGTGTTGTAGAGGGGGAAGATGCCTTGCCAGGTGTTGGCGATCGGCTTGCCCTCGGAATCGAAAGCGCTCGACCAGTCGTCCTCGCCGTCGCGCCCACCGCGCGCGGCGAACTCCCATTGCGCCTCAGTCGGCAGATCGCGCCCGCGCCAACGCGCATAGGCGAGCGCGTCCTCGTAGGCGATGTGCACGACAGGATAATTGTCCTTGCCGTCAATCGTGCTGCCCGGGCCTGCCGGTGCGCGCCAATTCGCGCCCGCCATGTATTGGAACCACTGCGTGATCCGGCCGCCGCTTGCGACATTGGTCGGCGCAACAAACACCACGGACCCAGGAGCGAGCAGCTCCTCGGGCATCCCGGGATGGGTCGCCGGATCGAGCCCGCGTTCCGCCAGCGTGACGTATCCCGTGGCCGTCACGAATTCCCGAAACTGCGCGTTGGTCACCTCGTGGCGATCGATCCAAAAGCCGTCGACGCGCACGATGTGGGTAAAGCGCTCCTCCGGCCGATGGCGCTCGGAGCCCATGATGAAGGTTCCGCCGCGGATGAACACCATCCCGGCGGTGTCGTTGTCCTCCGACGGCAGGCCTGAATACGCGGCACAACTCTCGACCCAGGCTCTTGACGCGCTCTGCGCGATGGCGGCAGTGCCGGCCATCAGGCTGAGCGCGCCCAAGCCAATGAGACAGATCAGCAGGCGCTGCGGTGTCATGGGATCTACCGGTCGAGCCTTCTCCCATTGTAAGTTTTGAGAGCGGGCACCCATGGGCGCCGCTCAGTCGTCACGTCGATTCGACAGCGGCTAATCGCTCACGTTATGGGAGTTCTTCATGT
This sequence comes from Xanthobacteraceae bacterium, assembly GCA_035693615.1. Taxonomy (GTDB): domain Bacteria; phylum Pseudomonadota; class Alphaproteobacteria; order Rhizobiales; family Xanthobacteraceae; genus VAZQ01. Next base: position 45,368 of record DASSGH010000048.1, on the reverse strand, counting down.
CTCGGACCTGCTGGAGGACTTGATCCAGATTGTAACTCGCCGGATTCTGGAGTGGTGGGAAGTCGATGTAAGTCTCTAGTTCCTTGAGCCAGAGAGCTTGGCCCATGGGCAGCAGGTTCCAGTCATAGACGTAGGCGGTGACAGGTCCCGCAAGGGCCCCGGCATAGCCAAATAGCGTCTTGTATTGCTGACCAATTGAAGTCTCGAATGGATCGCGTTTGATGTTGACGACCTGTGTCCAGTGATAGGGAACCACCCCGTTGATGAATCCCGCCGGTGAGTCGGACACCATCGCGAAGTACATCTTCCAGTTCTTGTACCGAACCGCCGAAGGGTCCTTGCCGGAATAGTAGAAAAACGTATCACGCGCCGATTTCGACTTGCCTTCGAGCAAGTCGCGCTGATCAACGCCGTCAAGCGTCGTCTTGACGATGCCGGGATATTGGCCGGCCTCGATCTGTTTTTTCAGCCCATCGCCCTTGGGGCCGCCGGCAATGTCGACGAAAGTGGGCAGCCAGTCGAGAGAGGCGAACATCTCATTGTTGACCGTGCCAGGCCTGATCACGCCGGGCCAACGGATCAGCATTGGGGCACGCATGCCGCCCTCCCAGGTGGTCAGCTTCCCGCCTTTGAAAGGGGTGGTCCCGCCGTCCGGGAAGGTTTCGGTCTCGGCGCCGTTGTCGGTGGTGAAGACGACGATCGTGTTGCTGGTCTGGCCCATCTGCTCGATCTTCTGAAGGACGAGGCCGATATTGTCGTCCATCTGTTTCATGCCGGCTTCGTTGACGCCCCAGTCCTTGCCGCCCGGCTCACCCACCATCGCCATGTACTTGTCCGGCAGCACGGTGGTGATGTGCATGCGCGCCGGGTTGTACCAGACGAAGAATGGCTTCCCGGTCCGACGCGGATCGTTGCGATCCAGGAAGTCGATGACCTTGGCCGAGATTTCTTCGTCCACCGTCTTCGAACGCTCCAGCGTCAGCGGTCCCTGGTCCTGACACGTTTGGTTCTGCGCCGTGCCGTCGGAAGACTTGCACCAGAGCACTGGACGCGGCGGGGTAAGGCAGGGCGTGGTCTTGGGATCCACGGCACCAGGAACCTCGGCCACGCCGGGGATCGGCGTGTTCCTGCACACCGGAGCGACGGTCTGCTGCGTCGGCGTTTTGTTGATGTCGGGGAAGCTTACGCCCTGCATGGCGTCGAGGTGATAGAGATAGCCCCAGAACTCATGGAAGCCGTGCGCCGTCGGTAACGCGTCGGTATGATCGCCTAAATGGTTCTTGCCGAACTCGCCGGTGTTGTAGCCGAGATCGCGCAGGAACCAAGCGAGCGCGGGTGTGCCGGGGCGCAGGTAGGATGGACTCCCGGGGAGCTGCGGCGGGATCATGCCGGTGCGCAGCGGATGCATTCCTGTGAAGAACGCATTGCGTCCCGCCGTGCAGCTCTGCTCGGCGTAATAGTCGGTGAACTTCGCGCCTTCTTGCCCAATCCGGTCGATATTCGGGGTTTCCCCCACCATCAGGCCTTGATGATAGATGCTCGGCTGCATCCAGCCGATGTCGTCGCCCATGATGAAGAGGATGTTGGGCTTCTGCTGCGGCTGTTGTGCCGATATTGGCACGCTCGCCATCGTGATGGTGGCAAGCGACAGGGCCGTGGTGATAAAGAGATTGCTCGTGACGCGCATGGGTGCACCCTCCCTGCGAACTGTCCCGCGATCCCATCACAGCCTACGCCGTCCTAAAGCCGCCCGTCATGCAAAATTTGGCAGCGCGCAGTCACAGCGCCGCAGTACTGTCGCATGTCAGTCTTTACTGTAATACCCCGGGCCGTCTTCTCATCCGAGCTTTGGCCCGAGGCACAACGCTATCTGAATCAAATGCTTGATCCGATTGATGCATCGACCTGTGCCCAAATAGGCACAGCAGCAGCTTATCGGTTGCTCGCCACAAAAAAACATTTGTGTTTGGGCACGATGCGCCTTTCGGGGGCGGATCCATGTCCGCGACAACTCGCATCTGGCATTGTGTTGCAAGATACGCAGCTGCACTCGTCTGCAGCGCGATGTTCGGCTGCTTGCTCAGCAGTGCGCAAGCTGACGAAAGCGGCGTGAGCTTCTGGCTCCCTGGCTTTTTCGGCAGCCTCGCAGCGGCGCCGCAGCAGCCGGGATGGGCCCTCACGTCGGTCTACTATCATACCAGCGTCTCGGCCGGAGCCGACGTCGCCAGAGCGCGCGAGTTCCAGATCGGCAAACTTCCCGTCTCGGCCACGGCAATTGCCAGCGCCAGCGTCAATGCGCGAGGCGACTTCGGATTCGCCCTGCCGACCTACACCTTCGCCACGCCGGTCTTGGGAGGCCAGCTCACGCTGGGCGCCGTCGGAATCTACGGCCGGGTCGATACGTCCTTGGCGGGGAGCGTCACCGGCTCACTAGCGACGCCGCTTGGCGCATTCCCGTTCTCGCGTTTCGACACCATCAGCGACTCGGTCACCGGTTTCGGCGATGTGTGGCCGATCGCGATGCTGCGCTGGAACAACGGCGTTCACAACTACATGACCTACATGACTGGCGACATACCCGTCGGGGCGTATGACTCGACGCGCATGTCGAACATCGGCATCGGGCACGGCGCGATCGATGCCGGCGCGGGCTACACCTATCTCAATCCGCAGACCGGGCACGAATTCTCGGGCGTGCTCGGCTTCACCTACAATTTCGCCAACCAGTCGACTCAATATCAGAACGGCGTCGACATGCATTTCGATTGGGGCGCGTCGCAATTCCTAAGCAAACAGGTTCTTATCGGCGCCGTTGGCTATGTCTATACGGAGCTCGGCTGCGACAGCGGCTCCGGCGATCGCGTGGGCTGCTTCCAGTCGCAGGTGGTTGGCGCCGGGCCGCAGGTTGGATTCATCATTCCCCTGACCAGCGAGACGCAAGGTTATCTCAATCTCAAAAGCTACTGGGAATTCGCCAACCAGAATCGGCCCGCTGGCTGGAACGGCTGGGTCACGTTCGTGATCTCGCCGGCGGAGAAGACGCCGAGCACGGCGCCGAGGCGAATGATCACGAAGTAAAGCGGCCTTTCACTCGATCACTTCGTCGGCGCGCTGCTGGAGGAACCAGGGCACCTCGAGGCCGATCGCCTTCGCCGTCTTGAGATTGATCACCAGCTCGATCCTGGTCGGCTGCTCGACCGGAATGTCGGCGGGCTTGGCGCCCTTGAGAACGCGGTCGACGTAGCCGGCGACCTGGCGGAAGGCATCGCGGATGTTCGGTCCATATGACAGCAGGCCGCCGGCTTCCACGTTTTCCCGGCGCTGGAACACGGTCGGCAGCCGCGCCTGCTGCGCAAGCGCGGCGATCGCGCCCGCGTGCTCGAGCAACGAAGAATCGGCCAGCATCACCACGCCCTGAACACCGCCTTGGCGCAGCTGCGCGAAGGCGGCTTCGAACTCGACGGGCATGCGGGCATCGACGACCTGAAGTCGAGCCCCAGCGCGCGCGCCGCGTCCAAGAGCTGGCGAAGCTGGACCGTGACGGCCGGGTTGTCTGGATTGCGCACCGCGCCGAGGCGACGCGCGTCGGGAACGATCTCCCGCAGCAGCTCGATCATCTTGCCGCTCAGATCGGTGGCGAAATTGGCGATGCCGGTAACATTCGCGCCTGGCCGCGCCAGGCTGGCCACCAAGCCCAGACCGACGGGATCGGCGACCCCGACGAATATGATGGGGACCGTCGAGGTTGCGCGCCGTGCAGCGATGACGGACGGTGTGGTCCATGCCAGAATGACATCGTAGCCGCCGCGCATGAGATCGGCCGCGACGCCACCGCCCTGTTCGGAAGCGGCCCCCGGCGCACGGTATTCGATGGCTAGGTTCTGGCCTTCAACATAGCCGCGCTCGCGCATTCCGTCGCGGAACGCATTCACCATGACTTCCGCCGGCCCTGGCGATGTGGCGCCCAGGATCCCGATGCGAAACACGCGGCCGCTCGGCTGCTGCGCGAGCGCCGCGAGCGGCCACGCAGCGGCGAGCACCGTGAGAAACTGGCGTCGTCTTACGTCGAGCATGGGCTCCCTCCGGAACCCGCCGTGCCAGCTTACCGCAGACTCACCCGCCGGCAGCGAGCTAATCAATGTCCGCTTTGGCCCATTTTGCGGGCTCTGGTCATCTCGCGCAGTCCGAGAACTGCCCGGACGGTCGTTCTATTCGATCACGCGCTCGGCACGTGCGAGTAAGGCATCCGGAATAACAATGCCTAGCGCCATCGCAGTCCGCATATTAATGGATAACTCGATCAGCGTCGGCTGTTCGACCGGAATGTCGGCCGGTTTCGCTCCCTCAAGCACCTTCTTCACGTAAGTCGCGGCACGTCGGTAACTGTCCCGCCGGGAGGGGCCGTACCCAATTAACACGCCGGCGTCGGTGAACTCGGGGATTGAGGAAAATGTCGGCAGCCGATGGCGTAATGCCAGGGCAGCGATGCTCTCGCCAATGTCGAGGAGCGTAGAATCAGCCACCACCAGCAATGCGTCGCGGCCCGCCGCGGCTTCTAGTGTTCGCTCAAGCACGGCCGACCCCTTGAATTCAATCGCCTGCGTCGTCATGCCAAGCCTTGCAGCCTGGCTGCGGACATCTTCAAGGATCAGACGGCTTCCGGGATTGGCCGGATTGAACAAGACCGCAACCGTTTTTGCGGTCGGGGCGATTTCGCGGAGCAGTTCCAGCCCTTTGGCGCTCACGTCCTGAATCATATTGGAAATGCCGGTGATATTGTTTCCCGGCCGCGCCAAGCTTGCGATCAGTCCGACCCCGACTGGGTCGATGAGTCCGGTCATGATGATTGGGATGGTCGGTGCCACCTGCTGTGCGGCGCGCGCGGCCGCGATGGTGGTGACGATGATTATGCTCGACTTGCGTTGCAAGAGCTCGGAGGCGAGCGCTGCGAAGCGCCTATAGTCGCCTTCCGCCCAACGCACATCGAGCACGTAGTCGCGTCCTTCGGCGAGGCCATTCTCGTTCATGCCTTGCTTAAGAGCGTCGATGAGAAATGCGCTCGATCGTGCAGAGCCGCTGCCCAACACGCCAATAACTGCCTGCTTGAACTGTCCACGCGCTACCCGCGGCCAGGCAACCGCCGCGCCACCCAGCAGCATGATGAACGCGCGGCGTCTCATTCGATCACCTCGTCGGCACGCTGCTGGAGAATCCAAGGCACATCGAGACCGAGCGCCTTAGCCGTCTTGAGATTGACGACCAGCTCGAACGTGCTCGGCGCCTGCACCCGGCAGGTCGCCTGGCTTCTCGCCGCGGAGAACACGATCCACATACGACGCCGCGTCAATGGTGCGTCCGGAACCCGCCGTGCCAGCTTACCGCAGACTCAGGATGCGCCGGAAGCGCCAGCAGGTCCTTGGCACAGACCTGAATCCTTCTGAATCGCCGGTTCGGCGATTTACATGCCTGGCGTTAGAGCCGCCCAGCGGGCTCTTCCGCTCAGCAGCGCCGCGCTAGGCGCATCATCCACGGTGAGGGGTATTTAACTCGCGTGGTCTCACTCGATCACCGCGTTGGCAAGGGCGAGCAGCTTGTCCGGTATCGGAAGCCCGAGCGCCTTGGCGGTTATGAGGTTGATGACCAGATCGAATTCAGTCGGCTGCTCGACTGGAAGCTCAGCGGGGTTTGCTCCGCGCAGGATCTTGTCGACGAGATCGGCGGCGCGCCGCCACATGCTCGGCCAGTTCGGTCCATAGGACATCAGACCGCCCGCTTCGACGTATTCGCGCACCGCGTACAAGGTTGGAAGCCGTGCGTTTTGCGCCAAAGCATTGATGCGCTCCCGGTTGGCGAACAGGATTGGCACGGGCAGCACGTACACCGCGTCGGCGCGTCCCTTCAACGCCGCAAAAAGCGAATCCAGCTCTTCGCCTCGTCGGATCTCATAACTGAGAACCTCAATCCCGAGAGTACGGGCGGCGTCTTTGAACTGGCGCAGATCGAGGGCCGCGTAGGGATTATCGACGTCGGCCAAAGTGGCCAATCGACGCACGCCGGGGACGAGCTGCTGGAACAGTTCGAGCCTTTTACCGGCAGCATCGGGCGTCTGGCTTGCCAGTCCGGTGATATTGCCGCCCGGTCGCGCCAGGCTTGTGACGATTCCTGCCCCGATCGGATCGCCCGCCGTTGCGAACACGATGGGAATTGTCGACGTCGCCTGCTTTGCTGCGAGCGTGGGTGGGGTGTTGTGGGTGAGAATGAGCGTGACCTTTCGCTGGACGAATTCGGCGGCGATTTCGCCGAACCGCTCGGCATGTCCCTCGCCCCAGCGATAGTCGATGATGATGTTGCGGCCCTCGCTCCACCCAAGCTCTCGGAGCCGCTCGAGGAACGCGGATGTCCACTCGCTCTGCGCCGGCGCACCGCCGGAGCCCAGCAATCCTATCACCGGCACGGGTGTGCGCTCCGCACGCGTTGCGAAGGGCCATGTGACGGCTGCGCTGCTCAACAGCGTGATGAACTCACGGCGTCTCATACCGAACCTCGGGTTCTCCTGCATTGCTGTGAATCGTAAGTGACGGCACGTCAGCGATATACCGAGTCCCGCGGCTATTCGATCACCTCGTCAGCGCGGGTGAGGAACGATTCCGAAAGCGCCAATCCGAGCGTCGTTGCCGTCTTGAGGTTTACGATCAGCTCGAATTTGGTCGGCAACTGAACCGGCAGGTCGGCGGGGTTCGCGCCCTTGAGAATGCGATCGGTATACGTTGCTGCGCGGCGGAACAGATCCGCCGTATTGTTGCCGAACGACACCAAGCCTCCGCTCTCTGCGAAGTAGCGATCGCCATAAATTGCAGGGAGGCCGCATCGGGCCGCCAGCTCGATGATGAGCTTGCGGTTTCCCAGCGTCACGGCATGCGGCGCGACGACTAGGCCGGCGTCTCCCTCGCAGGCGAATGCGGTGATGTCCTGCCCGATGTCGGCCGCGTCTCGAACGGCGAGGGCGGCCAACTTTATCCCCAGTGACGGGGCAGCTGCTTCGGCCGCGTGGAAGAAACCCACATTGGGCGCGGCATCGGGGTTGAAGACGAATCCGACTCGTTCGGCCTGCGGCGCAATCTCTTTCAACAACTCGACCCATTTGCCGCCGATCGAATTCTCAAAATTGGCAAAGCCGGTGATGTTCTTGCCGGGCCGCGCCAGGCTGGCGGCAAAGCCGCTGCCGACCGGGTCGCCGACGAATGCGAATACGATCGGAATGGTTCGCGTTTGTTGTTGCAGGATGCGCGTCACTTGGTTCGTGCTGGGCACCAAGACGTCGGGCATCATGGCGATCAGCTCTCTTGCAAAGGTGAGCGCCATGTCGGGATCGCCGCCGGCCCAACGGCAATCGATCTGGACATTGCGTCCTTCGATCCAACCCAGGTCTCGCAGGCCTCGCAGCAGCGCCGTGACATTGGCTTGAGCTTGCGGATCACCCTCGGGGTATCCCATGAGCACGCCGATGCGCCGAATCCGCTCCGCCTCCTTCGCCCGCGCCGTGAGCGGCCAGGCCGCCGCGCCGGCGAGCAGTGCGATGAAGTCGCGCCGTTTCACCCTGCCCATGGCGGCACCTCGAAACAACAATTTTGCATCATTCGATCGTCTCATCAGCCGCCACCTGCATGGTCAGCGGCACAGGAAGGCCGAGCGCCTTTGCGGTCTTCAGATTGATGACAAACTCGAACGTGGCCGACTGGGTGACCGGGAGATCGGCCGGCTTCTCGCCTTTGAGAACCCGCGCGGCGTAGCCACCAGCAGCCCGATAGGCATCCGTTTGGCTGGGTCCATAGCTCACCAGTCCACCGATGTCGGCAAACTCGCGCAGGAAATAGATTGCGGGCATCGCATGACGCGCCGCCAGCCCGACGAGTTGCTCGCACCGACTCACGAACAAGGAATCGGCGCCGACGATGACGGCGTCCGCTCCCTGTCGGGCGAAGCTTGCGAAGGCCGCGTCGATATTGCGTTCGCTGTCGGCAGGCAGGACAAGGGATTCGATGCCGGACGCGCGCGCTGCGGTCTCCACATCTCTGATTTGAGAGTCGGACGTGGGATTGTCGGGATTGGTGAGGAATCCGATGACATTCGCGCTCGGGACCAGTTCGCGCATCACCCCCAATCGTTTTGCCCCAAGTGTGTTGACGACAAACGTCACGCCCGTGACGTTGCCGCCGGGACGGCTGAGACTCGGAACGAGCCCGAGATCGACCGGGTCGGCGCCGGTCGCGAACACGATCGGAATGCTCGTGGTTGCAGCTTTTGCAGCCACTGCGGCCGGCGGGGAGAGGGCAATGATCGCATCTACGGCATCAGACACCAGATCGGCGGCCAACTCCGGTAACCGGTCGAAGTGGGAATCGGCCGAGCGGTATTTGATGGCGACATTGCGTCCTTCGACATAGCCGGCATCCTTGAGGCCCCGCCGAAAGGCGCCGATCTGTCGATCGTTCAGCTGCGCGCTGCTGAGCAGGCCTACCAACGCCATGGCCGGCTGCTTCGCGCCCGCCGCGCTGGGACACGCCACGGCGCCGCCGAGCAGCGTGATGAACTCGCGCCGTTTCAATGCAGCACCTCGTCCGCAGCACGGCATCGACGTGCGGACAAACCCCTGCCCTGCTTGCGAAGCCCGCCTCGATTTGCGCTGGCTATCGGCAGGCAAGATAACGATAGTCGCTGTGGACATTGCGTCGTTCAATCCAGCCAGTTTTGCAGGCCTCGCAACCGCGCCGTGACATCGGCTTGAGCTCGCGGATCACCCTCGGGGTGATGCGGCGCAAATCGACGCATCAAAGAATCAGGCCGATTCCGGATAGGACGAGCAGCACATTGACCGCGACCTCGAATTGCCGATCCGACAGTCGCTTGAAGATGCGCCATCCGAACCACGCACCGAGCAGCGCAGCGGGAACGAAAGTCATCATTTTCAAGTCGAGTTGCGTCATCGTCGAGGACGACGGCCGCATGAGATGGATAACGAGCAGCGTGACCGGCTGCATGCCGAGGATGAACGGTTGATACACGCCGCGCTGGCGCGCCTTGTCCCATCCCTTCAGGCCGCACCAGATGGTGACGAAGGCGCCGGGAAAACCTGCGAGCCCGCCGGTGAGACCGCCGAGAAATCCGGCGCATGCGTCCGCGAGCGGTCCGGTCCGCAGCGTTAGACCGGGCCGCCGCAGGAGGAGATAGCAGGCATAGACGATCAGCAGGCCTCCGATGACATGCCGATAGGTACCGGTCGGAAGCTGCAGCAGCAGATAGACTCCGGCAGGCACGCCGAGGACGCCCCCGATCAAGAACACCGGGAGGCTGCGCCAATCGATCGAACGCCAGAGCGCGGCGACGCTGAGCGATTGGATTGCGATGCTGCAGACGATCATCACCTGTACGGTGTAGACCGGATCTTCCATCAGATGGAAAAGCAAGGCGCCGCAGAGGGCCGAGAAGGCGAAGCCCGCGATGCTGGAGACGGTGGCAGCCACCAGAATGGCCAACATGGGAACGGCGCTTCCTGCCAGCGTCTGCAGCAGCGCGCCTTGCGCGAGTAAAAACCCGAGGCCAAGCCCCCCGACAAGGATGCTGGTCATGAGTCCCAATCGGTGGATGCGCCGTGCCGAGCATGGCCGCCGTGAACGAGCTCCATCAGCATCTCGCACGCCTTCGCTGGGCGCGGCAGCAATGGCCGACGCCTCGGTGGTGTGCACGGGCTCAGTCGAGACTCGTGGCGGACGCGTGGGGACGTCCACCCACGGCTCGAGGGGCGCTACGACGGTGAGACGGTCCACAGCGCTCCTCGCTTTCGACGAGGATGTCCCAAGCGCCGGCGCGATGCTTGGCCCCGCGCTGGATTTACGCTGGAGAAAGGTTTGATTTTTCCTGGAGACGCCTCGCCCGCCCCGCTTTCGCATGCGGTCGAAGCGGAAATACTGTGTCGCCGCAATGACGACGGCGATTTAGTTAGGGAGGCAAATGCAAAATGCTTGTCGGGCGTCCTGCCACAACTGCCCCCATTGATCAGGGCTCGGAGCGCCAAGCACGACCGCAATCGCCGCGACTGCGACCGCCAATGACCCGCGCGGACCAATTCCGACGAAACATGTAACCAGAACGGACATGCCGACGAGAATGGCTTTCCAGAAGGACCCGGTGAGATAGAGCATCGCGGCAAAGAGAATGACAGCTGCCTCGATCTGGTGTTGCCGGTTGATCATGCCATGCCCTTCTTCGTAGCGCCGACGCGCAACAAGCGGGCCGTCTTATGCCGAGCAGGGTGCGGCAAGTCCTTGGGGCAGACCTGAATTGTTCTGAATCGTCACATCGGCTGCGGCAGCAGCTCAGCGGCAGGAACTACCTCCGCTTCGCCCCCCGCAGCGCATCGCCGCGATGTGCGTTTCCGGCGATTCGCATGGCAGAGACTGCGAGAGAGACTCACCTCTCCCGCTGTGACCAATGCAAAGCAACCGGCCCCAGGAGGACCCCCGCCGCGAGCAGCGTGAATAAGGCCAACCATCCTGCCGGTTGCCCCGGACCGCCTGCGGCATCGATCGCCACGCCGGCGCCCCAGCCTCCCAGCGCGGAGAGTCCGAATCCCACCGTCGAATGCAATGCCAGCGTCGCCCCGCGATAGGCCGGCGTGGCGCTTGCGGTCGTGCCGGATGTAAGTGCGCCTGAGTCGGCGGGAATGGTCACGCCATAGATGAGGACGAGCGGCAGCAACAGCAGAGGCGACGACCCTGCGTTGAGCCCGATCGCCAATGCGACACCTGCGGACGCTATCATCACCAGGCTGATGGCGCGGTGTCGGCCGAAGCGCAAAGCGGCTTCGTTGCCGAGGATGCTCGCGGGCAGCGACAACAGCGTGACGATCACGCTTACGGTGATAGGACTTACCGGTGCGCTGTCGCCGCTTTGCGCCACGACAAAGGTCCAGAACGCGACGATCCAGGTGCGCATGCCGTAAAGTTCGAAGCAATGCGCGCCGTAGCCGAGGATGTAGCCGAGCGCAGTGCGATTGCGCAGAACCGGCCGGAAATCGAGGAGGCGTCCGTGTGCCGGCGCCGGTTTGCGTGGGGCGAGCCACAGGCACACGCCAACCATAATCAATGGCCCCGCGGCAGTGGCGTAAAAGGCTGCGCGCCAGCCGGCGCCATCCGCAACGAGCTGCGACACGAGAAACGAGAGACCCACGCCGATCGAAAAGCTGCCGGTATAGAGCGTAATGCTGCGAGACGAGTCGCCTGGGGGAAGCCTGTCAGAGAGAGCCTTCAGGCCAGGCATGTAGGCGCCGGCAAATCCGATTCCGGCAAGCGCCCAGATCAAGGTCGCCGACCAGAGGCCATCAGCGATCAGGCCGAACAACGCGGTCGCGACACCGCTGAAGGCCGAGCCGACTAGCAATACTCGACGGGCGTCGATCCGGTCGGTCAGTGTTGTGAGCACCGGAACCGCCAGCATGTAGCCGAAGGCATAGCCGCTTGCCATCAAGCCGGCTTGCGCTGCGCTGAGGTCCCACAGCGGCATCAGGTGCTGCGCCATGATGGCAGGCACGACGACGTGGGGGAGCAGATTCCCAACTTGGCCGAGGCACATCGCAGCGACGAGGGCTCGTCCGGTCAGCACCGCCATGAGCTGCTCATTTCAACGTTCATCGAAATAATTGTTGACGCCCGACTAATAATTCTATATTCGTTGAAATATGGAAAAGTCAAACGCCGTCGCCGCGCTGGCCGCGCTCGCCCAGGACAAACGCCTCGATGTCTATCGCTTGCTGGTGCAGGCAGGACCGGACGGTCTGCCGGCGGGCCACGTGGCGGCAGCGCTCAAGCTCGCGCCGAATACGTTGACGTTTCACTTTGACCGGCTGCGCGGGGCCGGCCTCGTCTCGGTGCGGCGCGACGGCCGCTCGATGATCTATGCCGCGCGATACGACACCATGAACGCGCTGCTGGGCTATTTGACTGAGAACTGCTGCCAGGGTCGTGCCGGCCGATGCCTGCCGGCGGCACGCACCAAACGCACGCCGGCCACGGCTCGTCGCAAGGAGCCGGTGACATGAGACTTTATCTATTCGAACACTGCTCGATCTGCTTTCGCGTACGCATGGCGGCTGCACTCAAGCGCCTGCATTTACAGGAGACAGTCGTTCTCGAAGACGATTCCGACACGATGACTCGTCTCGTCGGCAAACGCGTTGTTCCGATTTTGGTGAAGGACGACGGGCAGCCCATGCTGGAAAGTATGGACATGGTTGGCTACATCGACGGCCTTGGCGATCCTGTTCTGACTGGCCCGGAACGCAGCGAGATTGCTGCGTGCGCGGATAGGATTGTCGCCAAGACGGTGCCGCTGACGTGGCCGCGCTATGCACTGCTTGGCCTGCCGGAGTTTGGCACGATTGCCGCGCTCGACCACTATGTCGTGCGCAAGCGCAAGCAGCTTGGAGATTTCGTGGAACTCCGGGCCAAGACTCGCGAGCAAATCGACGCATTAACACCTGAACTTGAGGAACTCGGTCGTTTGATCGAGAGCCCCTTGGCGGTCAACGGTAAGCTGTCCCTCGACGATATTCGCGTCCTGCCATTGCTTCGATCTGCTGCCGTCGTCAAAGGACTTCGTTTCCCGCACAAGGTCCGGGAATATTTTGAAGCCATGATGGAAGGGATCGGGTACCAGCCGCTGCCTGCGATATGAGGAGCACATATGCCATGAAGCGCATACACGTTCATGTCGGCGTCGAGGACCTATCGAATGCGATCGGATTTTATTCGGCGCTGTTCGCAACCCAGCCGACCGTGGTGAAGGCCGACTATGCCAAATGGATGTTGGATGACCCGCGCGTAAATTTCGCGATCTCAACGCGCGGCAAGCAGCCGGGCCTCGATCATCTCGGCATCCAGGTTGAGAGCCAGGACGAGCTGCAGGAGGTCTATGCACGGTTGCATAAAGCCGGTGGCGATGTCATCGAACAAGGACAGACCTCCTGTTGCTATGCCAAGTCGGAAAAGTCGTGGATCGACGATCCGGCGGGCATTTCGTGGGAAACCTTTTTGACAACGGGCGAGAGCACCGACTACGGCGACGGCACCGGAGAGCGTGTCGCGCGCATCGCACAAGAAAAGGTGTGCTGCGAGCCGCAAACCGCTTCGCAGTCCGTGCCGCAAACGGCGGCGACTTGCTGCACGACGTAGGCTGGCACATGGCCGATCCGTTCAACGTTCTGTTCCTATGCACGGGCAACTCGGCGCGCTCGATCATGGCCGAGGCCATCCTGACCAAGCTCGGCGCAGGTAAATTCCGTGCCTACAGCGCTGGTAGCCAGCCGAAGGGCCGCGTGAACCCGCGCACCATCGAACTCTTGCAAAGCCTCGGTTACGACACGTCGGGCTTTCGTTCGAAGGGCTGGAAAGAGTTCGCCAAGCCCGGCGCGCCGTCTCTCGACTTCGTTTTCACCGTTTGTGACAACGCCGCGGGGGAAACCTGTCCGGTCTGGCCGGGCCAGCCGATGACGGCGCATTGGGGCGTGCCCGATCCAGCCGAGGCCGAAGGTTCGACGGCGGAAATCGCCCTTGCGTTCAAGGATGCGTACCGGATGCTGCATCAGCGTATCGGCGTTTTCACCGCGCTGCCGATCCGAAGCCTCGATCAACTTAGCCTGCAACAGCGGCTCAAGGAGATCGGCCGCATGGACGGCGCGACGGCGAAGGCGAAAGAGACGAGCTGATGCCGGCGCTGCCGCAGCGCGCATTTTGCGAATGGTTGGGGACGGCATTTCTGCTCGCGGCCGTCGTCGGCTCCGGCATCATGGCGCAAAAGCTCGCGAGTGATGGCGCGCTTGCGCTGCTCTGCAATACGCTGGCCACCGGCGCGATCCTTGCTGTCCTGATCCTGGTATTCGGCCCCCTTTCGGGCGCACATTTCAACCCGGCTGTAAGTGTTGGCTTCGCCTTGCGCGGCAAGTTGCAGTGGTCGGAGGCGGCGATCTACATCGCGGCGCAACTGCTCGGCGGCCTCGTCGGCGTATGGCTAGCGCATCTGATGTTCGAGCTGCCGGTGTGGCAGTTCTCGATCACGGAGCGAACCGGCGCGGGGCAATGGCTCGCGGAAGCCGTCGCGACCTTCGGCCTGGTGTTGACGATCTTCGGCTGCGTCTCGCAGCGGCCCGATTCTGTTCCTTACGCGGTCGGCCTCTATATCACGGCAGCTTACTGGTTCACGGCTTCGACGTCCTTCGCCAACCCCGCCGTCACCGTTGCTCGATCGCTGTCCAATACCTTTGCGGGGATAGCGCCGGCCGGGGTGGCGGCTTTTGTCGTATCGCAGTTCGCGGGAATGCTCGCCGCGGTCGTCCTCAGTCGCTGGCTTTGGCGCGAGGCAAAAATTTGATCTAGGTCAAGGCGCGGTCCTTGTCGCTCGTATCACATGGATCGTGATGACATACGCGCCATCCAAAGCAACTGGAACGTTAGGCAGGGGAAAGGATTCCTTGCCAGCCTACACAATGCTGGCGCTGACCCTCATCGGCATAGCGGTCGCGCTTTATGTTGCCAAAGGCAGTTACAGCGGCGAGCCGCTGTGGTGTCCGATCATCGACGGCTGCAATGTCGTCGTTAACAGCCCGTACTCGCGTATCTTCGGCGTGCCGATGGCCTATTTCGGCTTCATCTATTACTTGTACATGTTTGCATTGGCGGCGCGGCTCGCATTCGAGCCGTTCTCGAACAGCTTGCGTTTTCGCGCGGTTCTTTACGCCGGAGTCGGCGCCGCTTCGTCGCTCTATTTTATGTACCTTCAGCTCGGCTTTATTCAGGCGGTGTGCATTTACTGCCTCATCTCTGCCGTCACTACGTTCCTGCTTCTGTTCGCGGCAATCTGGCACTTTCTCGCCACCCGCAATCCCGTCAGGAAAGGCTAAGCGGCCCGTGGACGTCGAATGTCCACCTGTGTCAATCGCGACCTGTGCAGCCTATATCTCCTGGGAGGTAGACAGCGGCAGGCAAGCCGCCGTAGCCTGTGGAGGGCAACGGCGTCACACCCCCAACTTCCCCCGTGAACGTCGTTAGTCCAGAGCCCCGATCGTCCCCAGATCGGGGCTCACTCTTTCACCGCCGATGCGCACGGCGAGACTCGCGGAAAACGTGTGAGCGCGACCAAGGTCGATGGCGGAGAGCGACGGTGAAGCGAGCGAAGCGGAAGACCAAACGAAAGACCGCGCCCGCCGTCCGCGCCAGGCGCGCCGCGGCAGCGCCCGCAAAGATGTACCGCACCAACATGCACGCGGTGCCCAAGGTCGCAGGCCTCAAGCGCAAGGACGGCTGGGTCGACATGCACGTGCAATTCCTGATCGACAAGCGATCGGCGGGGGCGGATCATGTGATCGGTTGGACCGTGCTCAAACCGGGGGCGCGGCACGAGCGTCACCGGCATCACAATTGCGACGAGTTCTTCATCGTGCTTAAGGGCCGCGGCCACATCTACACCGACGAGGGCGAGGCTCCTTCGGGTGAAGGCGACGTCGTGTATTCGCCGCGCACGTGCTGGCATGGCTTCAACAACACCTCCGACGAGGACGTCGTGCTGGTGTGGGGGTGGATGGGCGCCGGCTCGATCGAAGCCTCCGGCTACGAAGTCGCGCCGGAGAATTGAGCCAATCGGTCCGCTCGGCCGAGGAGCGACGGAGTGTCCGTCATGAAGGTCTGGGAGGATGCGCGTGTCGTCCGCGGCATGCGGGCGCAGCTCGAAAGCCGGCGAAAGCGTCTCGAGCGCGGCGATGCGCCGTTGGGCTGGAAGGTGGGCTTCGCCGCGCCCGACATGCTCAAGCGCCTCGGCATCTCCGGACCGTTGGTGGGCTTTCTCACCCGCAATGCGCTCGTGCGATCGGGGGCGACCGTCTCGCTTGCCAACTGGATCAAGCCCGTCGCCGAGCCGGAGATCGCCGTCCACCTCGGGCGCGACGTTCCGGGCGGGGCCGATCATGCCGCCGCCGAAGCCGCGATCGCCGGCATCTCGCCGGCGATCGAGCTCGTCGACGTCACCGCGCCTCCCGAGGATCCGGAGAAAATCCTCACCACCAACATTTATCAGCGCCACGTCGTGCTCTCCGGTGATGCCCCCGCGCGCGCCGGTGCCGCAGCGCACGGCCTCATGTGCCGCGTCGAGCGGCGCGGGCGCGAGTTCGCCCGCACCGACGACCCGCAGGCCAATACCGGCCAATGGATCGACATCGTGCGCCACGTCGCCGAGGTGCTCGCGGCTTGCGGCGAGCGGCTGCGCAGCGGCGAAATCATCATCACCGGCTCGGTGGTGCCGCCGCTGGCGATCGAACCGGGCGAAGACGCGATCGCATTCGAGGTCGACCCGATCGGCGCCGTCACGGTTCGTTTTTCCGGGTTCGACAAGCCGCAGCCGTGAACGTTGCGCTACCGGGGCGGAGCGATTAGAGCAGGCTCAGGTGAAGCGTAACCAGCACGAGCGGCGCACTCAGTCTTACCCTCCCCCTTGTGGGGAGGGTCGCCCGCCGAAGCGCAGCGAAGGCGGGCGGGGTGGGGGTCGCTGTTGTGGCGCGAAGCGCGTGCACCAACACGGACCCCCACCCCCGACCCCTCCCCAGCCGGCTGCGGGCTTGCCCGCTTCTGGCAGATCTTAAGTTGACCAAACCCCGGCAGCCGGGGTTTGGTTGGGGAGGGGAGCAGACCGAGTTCGCGCGTGATTACGCATCCAGCAGAAATGAAAACGCTCTAGCGTCCGCCCATCGTTCCGATCATTAGGACTTTGAGAGATGTCGAAGAGCCTTTGTGTTCCCCTTATCGCCCTCGTGGCAATGCTTGCCGCCGCGGCGTCGTCCGCACAGGCGCAGACGCAAGCTTGGCCGCAAGGGCCGGTTCGCTTCATCATTCCGTTCGGTCCGGGCGCCGGCGCCGACATCGGCGCACGCCTCGTCCAGGAGCGCCTGCAAGCGCGCTGGGGCAAGCCGGTGGTGATCGAGAATAGGCCGGGCGGCGATAGCATGATCGCCATTCAAGCCATGCTATCCGCCAACGACGATCACACCTTCATGTGGGGACCGAGCGGCAGCTTCATCGTCCATCCGTATCAATACAAAAAGCTGCCCTACGACCCGGCCGATCTGGTGCCGGTCGCCCGCTTCTCCAGCACTATTCTCGGCACGGCCGTGCCGGCGTCGATGAAAGTCGCGACGCTTGCCGATTTCGTCGAACGCGCGCGCGCCGAACCGGGCAAGTTCAATTCGGCCGCGGTCCCGGGCATCACCGAGCTCGCCTTCGACTACTTCGCCTATAACGCCAAGATCGCGACCACAAAAGTTCCGTACAAGGACATCGTGCAGGCCGTGAACGACCTCGCCGAGGATCGCTTGCAGATCTATTCATCGTCATATGCGATTCTGCGCCCGCTGCGAGAAGCGGGCAGGATCACGGTTCTGGCGCAGATGGGCCGCGAGCGGGCGCCGAGCCTGCCCGAGATCCCGACCGGCATCGAAGCGGGCTTCCCGGCGCTGGACATGGACGGCAATGTCGGCCTGTTCGGAAGCAAGGCGCTTTCGGCGGACTTGCGCGAGCGCATCGGTGCCGACGTGGTCGCGGCCTCCGACGACAAGGAGATCGACGACAAGCTCAACGCGACCGCGCAGACGCCGAGCCGCGGCGGAGCACAGGAGTTCGCCGCCTCGATCGCGCGCCAGCGGGCGCAGATCGCCGAGATTGCCAAGGCGCTCGGCATCCAACCGACGCGGTAAGGTAGAGCGGGCGGGGGACAGGCGGGGCAGCGCGATGTCGTCTCCGCCATCACCGAGCCAGGCTCAAGTTTTCGCCTTCTCCGCCTCGATCTTGCGCCGCACGATTCGTCGCGCGGCGACCGTCGCCTTGTCGGCGTCGAGATTGGCGAGCGCGGCGCGGGCGGGGTCCCGATCGATCATTGCCTGCTGGTGTTTGAGCACGTCCGCATCTTCGTCGAATGCGGCACGATTCATCTCGAATAGCCGCTGACCGATCGCGGCGTCGTCGATCCGCATGCGCCGGCAAATCGACCAGAAATAATGCGTCGTGCGTTCGGTCTCGGGCGTGAGGTGGTTGAGCACGACGTGGTGCACGAGATCGGGGTCGTCGTTCGCGCCGGCCGGGGTGGCTTCGATGCGAATATGGACGTGGCTGGGCGGAATGAACGTAATGTTCTGATAGCGGTCGATCTTGCCAGGAAAGTGCCGCAGCGTGCGAAAGATCGGCGCCAGATCGACGCCCCTCATCTCGCGCCGCGCAATCACGCGGTCGCCATCGACGCGCACGTCGAGCGGATTTTCCTGGATACCGGGGCCGGCGAGCGTGGTTTTGTGCACGAATGTCAGGTGCGTAAGGTCGAGCAGGTTATCGACGACGAGCTGATAGTTCGCTTCGACATGCCGCAGCGCCCCGGACGCCGCCCAGGCCTCGCCGCCGTTTTCGGGAAAATCCGGAATCAACGATCGATCGGCGCGGACCGGCTCACCCATCCAGACGTAGAGGAGACCGGAGCGCTCCACCGCCGGAAAGCTCCGCGCGCCGAACCCCGCCGGGATCTGCGTCTGTGCCGGAATATGGGTACACGCACCCGTGCCGTCGAACCGCAAGCCGTGGTAGCCGCATTCGATGTCATCGTCGACGAGTTGGCCTCTGGAGAGTTGATAGAAGCGGTGCGGACAGCGATCATCGAGGGCGGCGACGGAATTGTCGCGGCGCCGGAACATGACGAGCGGCTCGTTGCACACCGTACGCGCCAAGGGGGTGCGGCCGACCTCGCTGCCGAACGCCGCGACATACCATTGCTGAAGCGGAAAGGAAGGTGTCGTCATCTTGGCCTCCCTTGGCTTTTGCAGTTTCGAAACGCCCTGTCCGAGATACGATATCACGGCTCGTTCGCGCCGATAACGACGTGGCCGAGGGCAATATCGCGGCCGTGATTCCGTGCTAATCCAGTGACTTAATCGCAAATCAATTTTCCGCTTGACTCATGTAACGAGAATCTTCGAGAAGAGCGTATTCACCGAAACTGCGCCAAGAGGCCCGGGCGGCATGCCGCGCCGGGTTTTTTGTTGCGCGACCGCGCCTGCGGCCGCGCACGGCGGGTTTCTCATGCCTCCAAACATACGAAGGAGATTAAAGCCATGCCGTTTCAAAAGGCGAAAGCGGAAACCCCGGCGGACGGCCGCGCGGGGCGCTCAATCGGGCAACCGTCCTCGCGCAGACTCTGTTGTCCGAGCGCGCCGAGAGCATAGCGGCCAAGGTCATCGAATTGGCGGAGCAGGGCGACCGGGCGGCCATTCGCGTGTGCATGCAGCGGCTGGTGCCGGTGATCAAGGATCAGCCGATCGCGGTGGAGCTGCCGCCGATCGAGAAGCCCGCCGACAGCGTCGAAGCGGCGGCAGCCATTGCGGCCGCCGTCGCGGCAGGCGAGCTCACCGCAACCGAGGCCGCCAAATTGGCCAAAGTCGTCGAGGTTTACGTCCGCGCCCTCGACAGCAAAGGGTTCGACGAACGCCTGGCCAAGCTCGAGCACGAGATCAAAGCGCAGGCCGCAAACTCCGACGACACGAACTTCTGAGGCCCGCGCATGCCGCCCCCGGAAAAGTTGCTGACCAAGTTGAGAAAAACCGGCGTCCGCCGGCCCCGCACCCATGCCCTGTGGGTCGACGCGCGCGACACGCCCGCCGATATCGACGCCAAGCGCGATCGCTTGATCGCCGCGGGACGGGCACGCCCCGGCGACACGTTTGTATGCGTTCGCTGGAAACGGCCGGGCGAAACCTGAAGCGCGCGTGCTCGCCTCAATGCCCCGAGCCCGCCGGTGAGACAATCAGTGGTCGTAGCCGGCGCCCGGAGGTCGCGGTCCATTGTTTCCGATTGTTTTTAACAATGGGACCTCGCAACCGCAGCTTGCAAGGCTGGTTCGATGGGACTTGCGACAGCGGTCGCCGCAGAACTTGTAGGGCGCAATAAGCGAAGCGCACTGCGCCCTACAAGCGCGCCCAACCCTCTATCAAAGGCCTGATTCGAGTCGATAGGATAGTTCTCAGGTTAAGGTGAGAGCGGCATCGTTTTGCCTGGGAGCAACGAATTGCAGATCGATATTCCTGATGTGGTTGCAGAAGTTCGAGCAGCCTTTGAAAGATACGAGCGGGCGGTGGTCAGCAACGATGTTGCGACGCTCGATGAGATGTTCCGCAATGATCCGCGCACGATGCGCTACGGTCAGTCGGAGAACCTCTACGGCTATAAGGAAATCGCAGCGTTCCGGGCGGCGCGTCCGTCCGCCGGCCTTGCCCGAACCCTGTCGAGGACCGTGATCACCACCTTTGGTCGCGACTTTGCAATGGCATCGACCCTTTTCCACCGCCCGAGCGCGCCCGGTAAGGTCGGGCGCCAGACGCAGACTTGGGTTCGTTTCGCTGAAGGTTGGCGCATCGTTGTTGGACACGTCAGCCTTATAGACGAGCCTGCCGACTGAGGCTCCGGCATGATTGCGCGCTAGCTCGGTCGTGTTTGCAACAAAAACAGACTTGTACCCTCCGCTGAGCCCGGCAGAGCTCTAGGGCGCAATGTCACATCAGACGTTCCCAAACGAGACGGTGCACTTGCGTCTCGCCTAACAACGTCAAGGGTGGCGTCTTTAGGATCAGCCGATCGCCTACAAATTCGAAGAAACGCTTCTGTTCCGTTCCGACCAAGTTTGGAAACCAGCTCAGTTGGAGCCGGTGAACGACAAAACGTTCCCGCTCGTTGACCTCGTAGGATCCAAAATAGCTAATGTATCCCCCAAACGCAGTCTCAACTTCCGCCGGCGTGGCGTCCACCAAATTGTCCGAGGCGAATTTCGGGCGGTCGGGGCGCATGAGCGCAACCGACATGTGTTGTCCCGGCTGGTACATGATCCAGCCAAGCGGATTGGGTCCCAACGGAGAGTCGATGAGCTCGCCATTGGCCTGTTCGATTTTCCACGAGAGGAGTCTCCACGTCCCGTGGAACTGCTCCTTTACGCAAGGCGCAGCAGGTCGTTCGCCCGCAAGACGCTCGCGAGCCGCGCGGCCGTCGGAGCTGACGTCGGTGGCAGCAAGCATGCGAACCTCACGTCGCGTCTTTGGAAGGGCGGCCGGATCCGGCCACCAGATGGAGCGTTGACGCGACGGCGAGCTCGGCAGAAGGCGCTTCAGCCAACTCACCCAGCGCCTCGCCCATCGCCTGCGACATCGCCGCCGCGCTCCGACCCGTGGCGTGACCCTCGAGTGCTATGCCGAGCGCAATCGTCCAGAACCTGCGGGCAGCGACATCCGGGGCATGGTGTGTCCGCCAACGGTGACGCGCCATCTCGCGTGCATAGGCGCGCGCCCCCTCGACATGCAATCGCTCGATCGTGCGGGCAATCTCCGGCACCAGATCGGGGCGTTGGCGCGTGAGGATCAGCGCTTCGACGAATAGCGCGAGGCCATCGGCTCCCGTCACGCTATCTGTCAGTGCGCGCGCGTAGGCCTTCGGCGTACGCGCGCGGGCCGCGGCCTTTTCGGCCCGTTCGGCGATGTGAAGGATGTCGCGACACGCGGCCTCGACGAACAACGCCTCCTTGCTGCGGAAGTAGTAAGTAATTTGACTTGGAAAGGCGTCGGAAGCGTTGGCGATCGCGGTAATCGAGGTGCCATTGAGGCCGCGGGCCTTGAACAGCGCGCTCGCCGCATCGAGGAGGCGGGAACGCATGCTCTGGCCGGCGGCGCGCGTTGCACGCGCGCTGTGGCGGGGCGTGGAAGAAACGGCCGTGCGCAGGCGCGAACCTTCCGGTTGCTCGCGCCGTGGCGTGCCGTCTGCGTTACGTCGGGCTTTGCTCAATCGACGGGCTTTCCTTCCCGAGGGTTGACACTTTGTTTGTATATCATACAAACAGGAATTGCAAGGGGTTTGGACGCCATAAGCGGACCCCGGGCGCAATGCGCTTCGCCTCTTGCGCCCTATGCTCGCGGCTCGAGGCGTCGCGGGTGTCTCGTGTTTGCAAAAAAACAGGAAACAGGAGAGCGACTTGCCGGCTCGCCAGATCGACGCTTTTCCTCTGTTGCATTCGCGGTTTGTGGGAACGGAACGCCCGTTCGCTCGCTACGTTGATTTTGCAGGCTCAGAATTTCGGCTATCGGGAGAAAACCTCATGAAAACAATCACATTGCTATTTGGAGCTTGCGCCGTTGTTGCCTTCCCGCTCGGAACGGCGGCGGCCGGGCCGTGTACAACAGAAATCGAGACTGTGACCAAGCTGCTGGCATCGCGAGACGCAGGGTCCGGGCCGACTGCGGGAGCAGCGGGAACCACGACCGGACAGCATCCGCCCACGTCGGCCATGGGCGCCGCGGATTCAAGCACGGCAGCATCGGCTGCGGCCGCGGAGTCGGCGAAGCCGCAGCATCCTCCGACCGCGGCCATGAACCAAGCCACACAGGGCGGCGGCGCATCACCGCGCGCGGGTGAGACCGCCCGCGAGCAACATCCTCCGACCGCGGCTATGAACGAGGCCACCCAAGGAGGCGCCGCTTCGCCGCAGGATGTGCAGAGCCAGACCCGCGGAGGTCCCACCGCTGCTCAACAGGCCGAAGGAGCCCGGCGCCCGGCAAGCGACCGGTTGGCCTCAGCGCAAAGCGCTCTCGAACAAGCGCGTCGTTTCGATGCGAGTGGGCAGGAGGCTCAATGTATGGAGGCTATTGGGCGGGCAAGAGGGCTCGTGCATTAGCGCCCTATATTCTGCGAAGCTCGAATTCGATACGGTCAGCCATGACATGGCGCAATGCGCTTCGCGTATTGCGCCATGCGCGCTCGGTCGACTTGAACATGGGGACACGACATGACCGTTAGCAAGGAAGACGCGGCCCAGTGGACCGGCGGCTGTCAGTGCGGAGCCGTGCGCTATCAATTGCTCACGCCGCCGGAGCACGCGTGCATTTGCCATTGCCGGATGTGCCAGAGGACATCCGGTCAGCCATTCATGGCGTTCGCGAGTGTCAAACGCGAAAACCTGCGCTGGACGCGCGGGCGCCCGTCGACGTTCGTGAGCTCGAACGTTGCAGAGCGGAATTTTTGCAGTGGCTGCGGCACTCCCCTGACCTATAACCGCGTAGCGAGCGGCAGCATCGCCGTGACAATCGGCAGCCTGGACACCCCGGAAGCCGTACGCCCGATCGAGCAGTTCGGCGCCGAGAGTGCGCTATCCTGGATCGAAGGACTCAAAACGCTGCCCGCCAAGCGTACCGACGACTGGAGGCGTGAGTACAGCATTCCGCATATCGACAGTCGTCAGTATTCCGCTTAGCGCGATAAATGATGGTATGGCGCCCGTCCCCGCGCACGAGACGCCGCCCTGAGGGCGACAAAAGCCACGTCGGTCATCCCGGTCCTAAACCAGTACAACTGTATCGGGTGCAGTCCTGGTAAACATCCCGACATTGGAATGATGGCGCCTGGCTCAGCCGACGACAGTCGCGATAGCGTGCACGGCAGGTGTTTATGCATTCCCGTTTAGCCGTCTGAGCGGCCGCGACGCTAGGAGAGGCAAGATCGGCATCGCGCGCATGAACTGTTTCAACACTCAGCGACAGAAGGACTGCGAAGACGGCGGAGACGACGGCGAATGAGCGCTTGCTGCATGTCATGGACCGATTCCGTTTCGGTCGAAAAGAGCGCGCTAAGTCACATTGTCCGAGCCCGTCTCCTCTTCGAACACGGAGATCGCGGGCGGCGTTCCGCTTAAGCCCAGCTCCTGCCAGCGCGCCACCACGTTGTCGTAAGCCTGCTTCGATAGTTTGGTGCGCTTGGAAAATGTCTTGATGAAACGATAGTCCATGCAGGCATTGATCAGGCACTTCGATCCCCAAGGCCTGATCTCCGGCGGGTTGAGGCTCGGATCGAGGTAGGTGCTCCAGGTCTCGCGCAGGATGTCGATCGACTGCGCCGGGCGCGAACGCGTCGCCATCGCCCACAGCACCTGGTGGATGTTGGTCGGGTCGATGTCCTCGTCGACGACGATGACGTATTTGCCGAAGTATGCGCCGGCCGTGCATTGCGCGGCGAGCGCCATCACCTGCGCGGCATGGCCGGCATACATCTGCTTGATCGAGACCACGGTGATGCCCCAGCCCGCCGCCTCCGGGATCGACCACACGCCCTTGATGCCCGGCACGCCGAGCTTCTGCAGGTCGGCCCAGATTCCGGCCGAGCGCAACGCGGCCCAAAAGAGCCCTGCCTCGTTGGCCGCGCCATCGGCCATCAAGGCGCAAGTCAACGTCGGATTGTCCCGGTAGCGCAGGCGCTCGACCCGCATGAACGGCGTCGCCCCGCTCGGCCGGCCGTAATAGCCGGTGAACTCGCCGAACGGTCCCTCGGCGAAGGTCTCGTCCGGATAGAGAAAGCCTTCGAGCACGATCTCCGCTCGCGCCGGCAGCGGCAGGCCGGTGAGATCGCTGGTGAACACCTCGATCGGCGCGCCGTTGATGCCGGAATAGTAGTCGTACTCGCACTCGGTTTTCGGCAGGCTCGTCGCCGCGACGAGAAACAGCAGCGGGTCGATGCCGTATGCGGCGGCGATCGGCATCGGTTTGCCCATCTTCCACCATTTCTCGCGATCGATCGTGGCGTCCTTGCCCGGCGACGTGTAGACGCCCACCTCGCGCGGGCCTTTGATCATCATCCGGTAGGTGCCGACGTTGATGCGGCCGGTTTCCGGATCCTTCGTCACCACCGCGTCGCCGGTGCCGAGATACATGCCGCCGTCGAGCGGCCACATGCGCTGCGCCGGAAACATGCGGATATCGATATCGTCCCCTTCCACGATGTTCTGGTTACAGATCGCCTGATCGGCCGAGATCTCCTTCGGCGGCATTTTGCGGCCGAGCTTTTGCTGCAGGATCTGCACCGCCTTGAGCGGATGATCGACCGGCTGCTCGCCGATCATCAAGCAGAAGCGCGAGAGGTTGCAGCCGATCATGTTGTAGAGCGCACGATGCCCGGGGTGGCCCTTGATATTTTCGAACAGCAGCGCCGGCGATTTCTCGCCGCCGACGAGATAGGTGATGGTCGCGGCTTCGAGATCGGGATCAACCTCGGCGGTGATGCGCTTGAGCTCGCCGAGCGCCTCGACCTTTTCGAGCCAGGCATCGAGACCGCTCGCGTTGGCGCCGCGTATCGCCTTTCGCGGCTCGGCTTTCGCAGGCTGCGGCTCGGCGGCCGCGCCCACGCGCACGCTCATGTCCATATCCGTCTCCCGTTCGGTTCCGGTCGCGCGAAGTCTAGCCTAAAGGAGGATTGAATTGGCTCAACCCATTTTGCGTCATGGCCGAGCGCATGGCGCGCACGCACGGGACAAACAAAACGCCCGGCGCAAAGGCCGGGCGCTGCTCGCTTAGGTGCGACGGAACGACTAGGGCATGTCCCGATCAGGTTGAATCGCCCTCCTTCGTCATGCGCGCGCATAGCGCGTCGAAGACGCGCGTGAACGCGCTTATGGGCGCGGGCATCCACGTCTTTTCTGCCGCAAATGAAGACGTGGATGGCCGGGACAAGCCCGGCCATGACGCCGATTAGTGGCTTAAGGTTATGAGCGGATCACGCTCTAGAGGCCGGCCATCACGCTCTCGAGACCCAAGAGATGGGTGAGCGATTTAAGCTCCCGCCGCTGGTCGTCGCTGAAGCTCATGACCAACGGAAAGCCGGCCGACTTGAGTCCGTCCACATTGACCTTGCTCATGTCGATCGAAGCCGTGCGAGTGCCGCCCTGCGACTTGGTGTACTCCATCTTGCGCAGTTCGGCTTCGATCGCCGGCCAATAGCGCTCCTGCTCCGGCGTCAGGTTGAGCCGCCGCTTGATGCTGGCGAGCTGCGAATCGTTGAGCACCGCATTGGAACGCGGCTTGGGCTTGGGCTTGGGCATCAGCGAGGCAACCGCCACCTTGGGAGGCGCGGCTACGGCGGGCGGCGCCTTTGCCTCGATCATGTTCGGAGCAGCGGCGTCGTTGGCCGCATAGGTGGGCTGTGGACTGAAAAGTATTCCGGGATCGGCCGATGCCAATGTGACCTTCGGCACCGCCGGCAGCGCCGGCACCGCCGGTTCGGCGGCGGCCGTCTCCGCCCAGTCCGCCGGGAAACGCAGGCCCACCTTATCGGAGGGCGCCATCTCGGCGACGGCCGCGACCACCGTGGTCGACGCCTGCGGAGCAAGCCCCGCGCGCACATTGAAGCCTGCCGCCAAACCGCCCACGCCTGCCCCGCCAATAATGGCAAGACAGGCCATCACGCTCGTGCTGATACCGCTGGATCGCCTGGATCGGCCGCGCATGTTCCCCCAACCCGTTTTCCCCATTGCGGCTTCATCTTCTTTGCAAACCAAGCGTAATTATGGCTGCCCCGGGACATTTCTTCGATGTGTTTCTCTTTGTCGTAGAGGGGGTTAGCACGCATCGCGCGGCGTGTTCGGGCAGCAAAGCAAAGAGCCCGGCCTCTCGGCCGGGCTCTGGTTATTCCGCAGGGGCGAATGCTTACGCCGCCTCGTCCTCGACCACCGCGTCTTCGTCGTCGCCTTCGGTGGGCTTGGGACCGCGGCGGGGACCCTTGGCTAGCGCCGCTTCGATCTCCTTGATCGCTTCGGTCTCGGTGATGCGCTGCACCGCCGAGATTTCGCGCGAGAGTCGGTCGAGCGCCGCCTCGTAGAGCTGGCGCTCCGAGTACGACTGCTCGGGCTGCGTCTCCGAGCGGAAGAGGTCGCGCACCACCTCGGCGATCGCGACGATGTCGCCGGAGTTGATCTTGGCCTCGTATTCCTGCGCGCGGCGCGACCACATGGTGCGCTTGATGCGGGCACGGCCTTTCAAGGTTTCCAGCGCGCGCCTGACCAGCGGCGGCTCGGCAAGCTTGCGCATGCCGACGGCGGCGATCTTGGCGGTCGGTACCCGCAACGTCATCTTGTCCTTGACGAAGTTGATGACGAAGAGCTCGAGCTTGGCGCCGGCGACCTCCTGCTCCTCGATGGCAAGGATCTGGCCGACGCCGTGGGACGGATAGACGATGAACTCGTTGGTCCTGAAGCCCTGGCGTTGGGTAGTCTTCTTGCTGGTCATTCCGGGGGAAACTCCTTCGTCCGGCTTGCGGCGGACGGGTGCCTTGCCCGCGGGGGCCCCCCGGCGCGTGGCCGCACGCGGGGTATGGGATGGCCTCCGGCGAGCGGGGGCGGTTGTTTTCTTCGTCCGCCGGGTCGCGGCGGTGGTCCTCTTGGACCGATGGCGCGTTTTTCCTGCCACGGCTCTCTGCGTGGGTCTCACGTCCCTGTTTGAGGTTCCTCGGAAACGACCCGAAAAATAACGCTCCCCACGGGGGAGCGGCTCGGGTGCGCTGTTTGGCTCATTTTCCGACTATATAGCACATTTTCCGCGAAAATCAAAGCTTTGCGGCGCTGCAAAAGACCGATTCCGGGCGTTTGCGCATTACATTTTCGTCACGCCTGGTTAACGGGAACAGTCAGTCCCCGGTTCCCGGATTGGGGGAGAAATGCGTTTCCAGCTTGTTGGGCACGCCCTCCCAGGCCTTGGCATCAGCGGGCGGCTCTTTCTTCTGCGTGATGTTGGGCCAGGTTTTCGCAAATTCCGCGTTGATCTTCAGAAGGTTCTCCAGGCCGGGTTCGGTATCGGGCTTGATCGCGTCAACCGGGCATTCCGGCTCGCACACGCCACAATCGATGCATTCGTCGGGATGGATGACGAGCATATTCTCGCCCTCGTAGAAGCAATCCACGGGGCACACCTCGACGCAATCCATGTATTTGCACTTGATGCAACTTTCGACGACGACATAAGTCATTTGCGAGCTCTCCGGGCGGCTGACTAGCGCATGGGCCTTGGGCAGGCAAGGGTTGGCAGCGCGTACCCTCTCGCAAGCCGCCCCTCTCCACTCAAGCGCACAGGTGGCGCTCACCCATTGTCGTGCGGCGCCGCGCGTTCCGACCGACGGCCCGCCGACGGTTCGAGCGTCTCACAGAGCGCGCGGGCGTCAGCCGCAGACCCGCGGCGTTCGGCAAAAGCCACGACTTTGAGCACGCGGACCGTACGATCGAGCGCCACCGTGACCACGTCGCCCGGCCGCACCGGGCGACTAGGCGCATCGACGCGCCGGCCGTTGATGCGCACGTAGCCGGCGGCGGCGAGGGCCGCGGCGTCTGCGCGCGTGCGCACCACCCGCGCATGCCAGAGCCATTTATCGATGCGTTGGCGATCCAAGCCGAGCGTCCTCAGCGCGGCTCCTTATTGCTCGCCTCGAGCTGTTGTTTGAGCGCCGCGAGCTTGGCGAACGGCGAGTTGGGATCGGGCTCGCGGCGATCGGCGGCCTCGCCGCGGCCCTTGATATATTTCGCGCGCAAAGCTGGGTCGCGGTCCGGGCGATCGCCGCGCGGCGGCCGGCCGGCACGATCGCCTCGTGGAGCGCGATCGCCTCGCGCCGCGCGATCGCCATCGCCTTGCGCGTGCTCCGCTCGTTTCGGGCGAGGCGAACGCCGCTCAGGGCGATCCCCGCCCCTCTGGCGCTCGGGCCTTGCCGCGCGATCGAGAGCCTCCCGGCGCGCCGGCGGCGTCGGTGCCGCGAGCACCGCGGTGCTCTCGGCGCTCGCGGCAGGCGCATCGGCGGCAAGCGGCGGCGCCTGCGTTTCTGGTTGCGAGCGACGCGGCCGCGCCCGGCGCTGATGATGCGGCTTGCGCGCGTGTTCGTCGCGGCGGACAGGCCGCCACACCTCGATGAACTCCTCGCCCGCAGACTCGCTCTTCGGGGCGGCCTCCACGGAGGGCGCAGGTTGCACCGTCTCGCCGGTCAGCGCCTCGGGCTGCGGTAACGAAGCGGGACCCGGCGCTTCCTCTAGGGTCTGCGGCGGTGCGAGCGCCTCGGTGGGCGTCGGCGCGACCGCGTCGTCCACGCCTGGGAGCTGCGACAGATCTGGGCTTTCGGTCTCGGGCGGTTTTTCCGCGTTGTCTGCGATCGCCTCGCCTTCAGGCACGGGCGCAGCCACCGCGGCCGCTTCGTCTACGCCTGGGACCTGTGGCAGAACCGGGCTTTCGGCCTCGGATGGATTGTCCGCGTTGCCTGCGATCGCCTCGCCTTCAGGCACGGGCGCAGCGACGAGGGAGGGTATCGGCGCCGACTCTTGCACCGGCTGCGTCGTCGCTTCCCCCGGCGCGGGCGCCGGCTCGGCCGGCTTGGGCCGCCGTTCCATGCGGTAGCCGAGCGAGCGCAGCACCGAGGCGAAATTCTCCCCGGAGCATCCTGCAAGGGACGTCATGCCGCCGCTGACGGTGAAGCCGAATCCCTCGATTGCGCCCGGCGGCTTGGCGCCAGCCGCGCCGGAGCGCCATGCGAGCGCGGGACGAATGAGGTCGGCGAGCCGCTCCAAAATGTCGACCCGCACGGCGCGCACACCGCAGACGCGATAGCCGGCGATGCGGTAGAGCGGCTTGGGGATGTCCTCGTCGGTGACGATGGAGGTGCGCCCGCTGGCGGCAAGTTGCTCGATCGCGTCGAGCCCCTTTTTCTCCCCGCCGCCGTGTTTGAGCGCCCACAGCTGGGTCGCCAACACCCGCGGCGCCGGTTTGAGCAGCGTCGGCAAGTAGATGTGGTACGCACCGAAGCGCACCCCGTACCGGCGCAACGTCGCGCGCGCCGGCTGGTCGAGGCCTTTGACCTCCTCCGCCACTTTCTGGCGTTCGAGCACGCCAAGCGCCTCCATGAGCTGGAACGCTAGGCCGCGCGCGATGCCGGTGATGTCTTCCGCCGCGGCGAGGCGAAACAGCGGCTCCAGCAATCTCTCGATGTGCGACTTGAGCCACAAATCGAGTCGCGCCTGCACCCCATCCCGCGGAGCGCCAGTGAGATGCTCATCGGCGATGATGCGCACGCGTGGTTTGAGGGTTTCCTCCGCGGCAACGAGTTTGCCGACCGGCTGCCCCAGCCAGCGGATCATGCCGTCGCTGGCCAGCACGAACTGACCGTCCGCCGCTTGTGCGACACGGGTCGCGCGACTGTCGATCTCTCCCGCCAGCGCCTTTTGCGCGGCGCTGGCGAGCGCCTTCGCTTCGGAGCCTGCTGCCGAAGCCGCGGGCGTGAAGACGAATCCATCGAGCCGGCCGATTGCGTGCCCCTCGACCACGACTTCGCCGCTCTTGCTGATGTCGGTATCCAGCACCGCGTTCTCGCGCAGCCGACGCATCAACACGCTGGTGCGGCGATCGACGAAGCGCTCGGTGAGCCGCTCGTGCAGCGCGTCCGACAATTTGTCTTCGACCCCGCGCGTCACGCCTTGCCAGTGTTCGGGATCGACCAGCCAGTCCGGACGGTTCGCCGCAAAGGTCCAGGTGCGGATGTGGGCGATGCGGTTCGACAGCGTGTCGATGTCCCCTTCGGTGCGGTCCGCTTGCTCGACTTGGCGTGCGAACCAATCGGTCGGGATCGACCCTTCCCGCATCAAGAAGCCGTACAGCGTGGTGGCGAGTTCGGCATGGGTGGCCGGAGAGATTTTGCGATAATCCGGCACCTGACAGACGTCCCACAATCGCTCGACCGCCTGGCGCGTGTTCGCAAGCGAGCGGATCTCGTCGTCCCGCGCCGCATGCTCCAGCACCAGGATATCCTCGGCGATCGGCGCGCGCGTGAGACCGCTCTGCTTCGGGGTCTCCGCCAGCGACGCCTGCAATGCGCCGACCGACGAGAAGTCAAGCGCGGTATTGCGCCATTGCAGCACCTTGATCGGCTCGAACGAATGGCTTTCCAGCGCTTGCGCCAGCTCGGTTTCGAACGGCGGGCACCTGCCGGTGGTGCCGAAGGTGCCATTGCGGGTGGCGCGGCCGGCGCGGCCGGCGATCTGCGCCAGTTCGGCGGGATTGAGCCTTCTGAATTGATAGCCGTCGAATTTGCGGTCGGACGCGAAGGCGACGTGATCGACGTCGAGATTAAGGCCCATTCCGATCGCGTCGGTGGCGACTAGGTATTCGACGTCGCCGGACTGGTAGAGCGCGACCTGCGCGTTGCGCGTACGCGGGCTGAGGGCCCCCAGCACCACGGCGGCGCCGCCGCGCTGGCGACGGATCAGCTCGGCGATGGAATACACTTCCTCCGCCGAGAACGCGACGATGGCGGAGCGACGCGGAAGCCGCGTGATCTTCTTCTCGCCGGCGAATGAAAGCTGCGACAGGCGCGGGCGGGTCAGGATATGGGCGCCGGGTAGCAGCCGCTCGATCATCGGCCGCACCGTCTGCGCCCCCAGCACCAACGTCTCCTCGCGCCCTCGCCGGTTGAGGATGCGGTCGGTGAAGACATGTCCGCGCTCGAGATCGGCGCCGAGCTGCACCTCGTCGATGGCCAGGAAAGCAACGTCGAGATCCCGCGGCATGGCCTCGACGGTGGAGACCCAATACCGCGGACTGGGCGGCTTGATCTTCTCCTCGCCGGTGACGAGGGCAACCGCATCCGCCCCGGCACGCGCCTCAACCTTGTTGTAAACCTCGCGCGCTAGCAGCCGCAGCGGCAGCCCGATGATGCCCGACGAATGGGCGAGCATGCGTTCGATGGCGAGATGGGTCTTGCCGGTGTTGGTCGGACCGAGCACCGCGGTCACGCCGGCACCGCGCGCGCTGGAATCGCGGCTCATGGGAGAGGAGAAGGAAATCGGCATCGATGATCGGGCGATGACTGACGTTGCCGCCGCGTGATGCTATCCAAGAGCCTTCTGCATAAAGCGTGGCGAAGCGCTCAAAGGATAGCAGATGAGAGTTCGCGCCGCGCCTTTAGCTCGTGCGGTCGGCGCAAAGCAGCGCCTGGAGCCGTGCGCATCTCGTTTCCGTAGGATACCTGCTTCCACCATGCCCGGCAAACGCCATACGGGTGGGGCCACCGGCGCGGACTATTCGAGATTATCGGCTGAAAGTTGGACCGATTGAATCTCCGCCGCATGCACCGCCGAGCGCCGTGCGCCCGAGCCGGCGCCGCCGGATACCCTTATTCCCGCGTGAGCGGTGCAATGCGGAGCCGAGGTGAGGCGGCGCACAGAACGGCGATTCCGGCGATGGGTAGAAAGCAGGCGAACCTCGACCGGAGCAGCCCGGACCGCGCGAAGCGCGCGAGATCCACCACCCCACATTGCCGGATCACGGCAGGACCGCTCAGGGAAAGGGCTGAGATTAAACTGTGGAACGAGTCCCGAACGAATGGCGCCCGAATCGCTGACTCCATCGCTGTCGGAATTCGTTCACGGCGACATCTGGTAGTAACGTCCGTAGCCACCACAAAATCAGGTAATCGCCGACAAAGCGGAACCGCGTTCCCTGGGGAATCCGTTAACGACGGCGCTGCTGGGCACATCCAGCCGTGCACGCGGCCGGATGCCGTCATTGCGTCCGTGCGGTCGCCTTGCTCGGTTGCGGCATGGAGATGAACTGGGTCGCTTGCAGGACCCCGAGGCCGAGCGGCGTCGGAAGCGCCACGCGGAAGGGGACCATCACGCGCGTGCCGGCGATAGGCGCGAGCCAGAGTTCGATGTCGCGTAGCTGCGCGAGATATTGGATTGCATAGCGATCGCGAACGTGCCCCGCGATGGGCGAAAAGAACACCGCGCACACCACGGCAACGCCTTGATAGCCGCGCTCCGAACTGACCCGGTCGAGGCGCTTGAAAGCGAGTTGAAGGTCGTAGCGCATGCGCCCATCGAAGATCGACAGCGTGCGCTGGCACGCTTGCGGACCCAAGATGTCGCCGTTGCCGGGAACCCGTATCAAAGTTGCCGTCATGGGGTCGGAGACCCCGCGGCGGTGAGCCTCCGTCACTGGAACGCGATCCGGGCTCGCGACCGTCGGCGGATTGGCCGCCAGTTCCTTCACGGCGCCGCCGCTGAGCACCATGCGCACGTCATCGGACTTTTCGTCGGTGATGATGTGCGAGGCGTAGGTCGACGGCACGAGCTGCCCGCCGGAAATGGCGCCGCGCGAGACGCTTTGGCCTTGGCCGCTGGCGAAAACGCGCAGCAAGCCAGCCGTCGCACCATTCGCCGTTGCGGTGAAGGAATCGTCGCCGATCTCGATCACCCAACCGCCTCGGCCGATCGGCAGGCCGCTCAAGGTGACGACATAGCGGGCGTCGAGCTTGCCCTGGGCAGAAGCCCGCCGCTGCGGCGCCTCCGCCATGGTCAGCCCGAGCGCGATCACGCTGAGCAAAATCGCGCGGGTGAGGCAATATGAGCTCACGAACGAGGCCCCTGCTGTCGGCGCCATGTCTTTATGGGACCGCTATTTCCGGCGCAATCGGCAGCCGGCCGCGGGTAGATTGCAAAGGTCTTGGCGCGGCATCTTGGCCCGATCAAGGCGCTCGTGTGCCCATTTCGGCATGTGCCGCCAGCCGATCGGTCGATGCTCGGCGATATCACGGCAGCACGCGGGTTGACGCCTTTTTCCGGGCTCTTTATAGCTCCCGCCGGCCGCCAACGGCCGTGTATCATTGAAGCATCGCGCCAAGGCGCTGCTCGGCAATCTCTTGAAAACAGGATTTCTCAATGTCGTGGCGTTGCGAACTGACCGGCAAGGGCGCGCAGGTCGGACACAAGGTGAGTCACTCGAACATCAAGACCAAGCGGCGATTCCTGCCCAATCTGCTCAACGTCACGTTGATCTCAGACGCGCTCGGCCGCCCGGTCAAATTGCGCGTGTCGGCGAACGCGTTGAAAACGGTCGATCATCGCGGCGGGCTTGATGCCTTCTTGTTGAAGGCAAGAGACGGCGATCTGTCCGAGCGCGCTCTCGATCTGAAACGACAGATCCGGAAGAAAAAGGCTGCGGGGGCGAGTTGAGCTCGATGGCCGCCCCCCGTGGAAACGGGGCATCGTTGCGCGAATGACGACGGTCCGGATCAGGGCTCTGCCAGCGTGAACTGCAACAGCAGCGTGCGCTGAACAACCGAGAAATTGTCGTCGGAGACCAGCGTGAGGACGAGTTCGCCGCCGGCGGCGCGGTGCACGCTCAAGCCCTCCATATTGTCGATCTCATAGCCGAGGTCGGCCTCGAACAGAACGGCGCCGTCGGCCAGCGCCCCCGGCTTGATCTCGCCCAGCGCGATGCGGCGGATTCGGACGGCAAGGCCGGTGTCCCAGCCGAATCTCCGCTCAAGCAAGAGCATGTTGCCGCCCGGCAGGAGCGCAGCGTCGGTGACGTCGTAGCGCGAATCGCGCTTGATCGCGAAAGCGCCGGGCGTGGCGCCGCCGATCAAGAAAGCGCTGAGATTGCCTGCCGTGTCGAGACCGCGCTCCGAGATCGCGATCAGCGTGCCGGCGAGCGGCAAGCCCTTGGGGACGAACACCAGCGCCTCGATGCCCTTGTCCGCCGGAAGCGCGCGCATTTCCGGCGGCAGCGCGATCGCTCGCCCGCGCGCGAGGAGGCCATCCTTGCCGTAATTGAACCGCACGATCTGATGCACGCGCTCGATTCCGACATAGAGCGTGCCGCCGTCCTCCGCGATCGCTTCCGTGTCATACCAACCGCGTGCCGCCAGCGGACGGCCGTCGGCGCCGAGGATGGGCGCCATCTCCGCGTCCGCGATCCCGCTCGGCCGCGTGCCCGCGTAAAGAAGCCGGCCCCGAAACCACCAGCCCCTGTCGGTCAAGGAGAGGAAATGTGCGCCGTCGGCGGCGACGCGAATGGCGGACAAGCCGCCGAAGTGTTTTTCGGGCGAGCGCAGAACGAGCCCGCCGCGAAATTCGAGCAACCCGAACTGGCGACGCGAGGGATCGCGAATGTCGAACCCAGTGATCGGCTCGGCTTGAATCTCGATTGCGTGCGGCGACGCGGCGGATGGCGAGGTCTGCGCCGCCGCGGGCATGGCGCCGATCAACCAGGCCGAGGCGATCACCGCCGTGATCGTCCGTTGGCTTGGACCCGCGAGACCGCAACGCCAGCGGCGCGTGCGGTCGTTCACGCGTCTGCTCTCCGCCGCGGCTCGGCGGGGGATTGCTCGTCGAACAGCTCGGCGAGCTTCTCAGTCATGGCGCCGCCAAGCTCCTCGGCATCGACGATGGTGACGGCGCGACGGTAGTAGCGGGTGACGTCGTGGCCGATGCCGATGGCGATCAGCTCCACCGGCGAGCGCGTCTCGATATCTTCGATGACCCAGCGCAGATGCCGCTCAAGGTAGTTGCCGGGGTTCACCGACAGGGTCGAGTCGTCGACCGGGGCGCCGTCGGAGATCATCATCAGGATCCTGCGCTGCTCGGTCCTGGCCAACAGCCGCTTGTGCGCCCAATCGAGTGCTTCGCCGTCGATATTTTCCTTCAGCAGGCCCTCGCGCATCATGAGGCCCAGATTCTTGCGTGCGCGGCGCCAGGGCGCGTCGGCCGACTTGTAGATGATGTGGCGCAGATCGTTGAGCCTGCCCGGGTTGGGAGGTTTGCCGGCGGCGAGCCATGCTTCGCGCGATTGGCCGCCCTTCCAAGCGCGCGTGGTGAAGCCGAGAATCTCGACTTTGACGCCGCAGCGCTCGAGCGTGCGCGCGAGAATGTCGGCGCACGTCGCCGCCACCGTGATTGGCCGGCCGCGCATCGAGCCCGAATTGTCGAGCAGGAGCGTGACAACCGTATCCCGGAAGCTGGTTTCTTTCTCGTGTTTGAACGAGAGCGGATGCAGCGGGTCGACGATGACGCGCGAAAGCCGCGCCGGATCGAGCAAGCCTTCCTCTAGGTCGAACTCCCAGGCGCGGTTCTGCTGCGCCATCAACCTGCGCTGCAGTCGATTGGCAAGGCGCGCGACCACGCCTTGCAAATGCGACAGCTGCTTGTCGAGGTAGCCGCGGAGCCGATCGAGCTCCTCCGGCTCGCACAGCTCCTCGGCTGCAACGGTCTCGTCGTGCTTGATGATGAAGGGCCGATAATCCGGCCCGCGCGGCTCGTTCTGGCCGTGCCGGCGGGGCCGCCGCGGCTCGGCCGGCGCCTCGGAGTCGCCCATCTCGGCGTCGTCGGCCATCTCGGCGGAGAGCGCATCGGCGGCCTCGGCGGTGGAATCGGACATGTCTTCGCCCGCCACGTCGGCGTCGTCGATCCGGCTCTGCGTGTCCTCGGCATCGGCGCCCTCGCCGTCTTCGCCGGCGTCCTCCTTGCGGCGGTCTTGCTCTCCCTCCTCGCCTTCCTCTTCGTCCGATTCGGTGCTGCGGTCCTCGCCCATGTCGAGCGCGTCGAGCAGATCGTGAATGGCGTCGCCGAAGCGCGCCTGGTTTTCGATCAGCCGCTCGAGCCGATCGAGATCGCGTCCAGCGCGATCCTCGATCAGCGGCCGCCACAGGTCGACGATCTTCTTGGCCGCCGCCGGCGGCGCTTGGCCGGTCAAGCGCTCGCGCACCATCAGCGCCACGGCTTCCTCGATCGGCGCGTCCGCGCGGTCGGTCACTTGGTCGAATTTTCCGCGATGGAAGCGGTCGTCGAGCATGGCCGAGAGGTTCTTGGCCACGCCGGACATGCGGCGTGCGCCGATCGCCTCGACGCGGGCCTGCTCGACCGCCTCGAACACGGCGCGCGCCTGTTGCCCGCCCGGCACGAGCTTGCGGTGCACCATCGGATCGTGGCAGGCGAGCTTGAGCGCGATCGAGTCGGCATGGCCGCGCACGATCGCGGCATCCACCCCGCCGAGCTTGCGCGGCGGCTCGGGCAGCCGCGCCTTGCCGGCGACGATGCCTGGGCGTTCGGCGGCAAACGCGACTTCGAGCTCAGGCTTGCGCGCGATCGCGCGCAGGCATCCCGTGACCGCCCGCTTGAACGGCTCGGTCGGGGATTCTTTCGAGGGATTTCTTGGCCTGATGTTCGATGCCATCACAGGCTCAAAGGCACGGCGGAGCCCTCACGTCAGCGCGACATTGACCGACGATTCCGGCAACTCCACTCCGAAACAGCGCTGATAGAACTCGGCGACTATCGGCCGCTCAAGCTCGTCGCACTTGTTGAGAAAGGTCAGCCTAAAGGCGAAGCCGATGTCTTTGAAGATGTCGGCGTTCTCCGCCCAGGTGATCACGGTGCGCGGGCTCATCACGGTGGAAATGTCACCGTTCATGAAGGCGTTGCGCGTAAGGTCGGCGACCCGCACCATCTTGCCGACCACGTCGCGGCCCTGATCGGTGCGATAGTGCTTGGCTTTGGCGAGCACGATGTCGACTTCGTTGTCGTGCGGCAGATAATTGAGCGTGGTGACGATCGACCAGCGATCCATCTGCGCCTGGTTGATCTGTTGCGTGCCGTGATAGAGGCCGGAGGTATCGCCAAGGCCGACCGTGTTCGCGGTCGCGAACAGACGGAACGCCGGATGCGGCCTGACCACGCGACTCTGGTCGAGCAAGGTGAGCCGGCCGGAGGATTCCAGCACCCGCTGGATCACGAACATCACGTCGGGACGGCCCGCATCATATTCGTCGAAACAGAGTGCCACGTTGTGCTGGTAGGCCCACGGCAGAATGCCATCGCGGAACTCTGTCACCTGGAGCCCGTCGCGAATGACGATGGCATCCTTGCCGATCAGATCGATGCGGCTGATGTGGCTGTCGAGGTTGACCCGCACGCACGGCCAATTGAGGCGGGCGGCCACCTGCTCGATGTGGGTCGATTTGCCGGTGCCGTGATAGCCGGTGACGATGACCCGACGATTGTGGGCGAAGCCGGCGAGGATGGCGAGCGTCGTCGGCTTGTCGAACCGATAATCGGGGTCCACGTCGGGGACATGCGCGTCGGCTTCCGAATAGGCCGGCACTTCCATGTCGCTGTCGAACCCGAAGAGCTGACGGATCGACACCTTCATGTCGGGAAGGTTGGCGATCTCTTGCGTTGCGGCGGTCATTGCTCCTCCGTGATCTCGGAAGCGACCGAGACCCGTTTTCGGTCGACGGAATGCGGGGCGGATTCGTCCGCCAACTTAGCAGAAAGCCGCCAGGCCGCGAAAGGCACCGGGTTGTGAGCGGAAACTCGCATGATTTCAAGTAAGTATCGACCGCTCCAAGGTCAATGCGCGGCGCCAGCAAATGACAACGCGCCGCCTGCGCTTGGTTCGGCGCAGCGCGCTCAGCTCAGCGGAAGCCGATCGACTTGAGATACGTATAGGCCTGGATGATCTCGCGCAGCCGATCTTCGGAAGAGCGATCGCCGCCGTTGGCGT
Organism: Xanthobacteraceae bacterium; assembly: GCA_035693615.1. Taxonomy (GTDB): domain Bacteria; phylum Pseudomonadota; class Alphaproteobacteria; order Rhizobiales; family Xanthobacteraceae; genus VAZQ01. Next base: position 7,132 of record DASSGH010000048.1, on the reverse strand, counting down.
CGGGATGGTGGCGCTTGACCAACGCCTTGAACTGCCGCTTGACGTCCTGTGCCGAGGCATTCGTCTCGAGGCCGAGCGCGTCGAGCGCCTTGCGCTCGGCATTGCGCACGGCACGGGATTCCGCGACACGTCGCTCCGAGCCCCGCCACGCGTCGCCCCCGCCTCCGAGTTCGCGAAAGAACCCGAATGGGTCATCCGCGCCGGTGAATTCGGAGCCACGGCGAGAGGATTGCGAACGCGCGGTCGGCCGGCCGCCGTTCATCCCCATTTTCCAGGTCGGGCGGTGGCCGATCACGGCTTCTTTCTGATAGCGGGCAATGTCCTCGGTGCTCATGCCGGCGAAGAAATTGTAGGCGTGGTTGTACTCGCGGACATGCTCGAGGCAAAACCGCCAGTATTCGCGTTCGCGCAGCCGCCCCTTGGGAGCGCGGTGGGTCGCCGGCGCCTGGCAATTCGGCCACTCGCACGCCGGGCATTCCGCGCGCAGGCGACGATCTTTGTCCGGCTTGACGCGGATGCGATCGAACAGGGGCGAGTCGCTTTTCATGACCGATCAGTATGCGCGCCGGGCAGAGCCATCTTCAAGTCTTGACACGGACGTTTGCGCGTTTTCTCGCCCGATTGACCGGCCGGTCCGGCTCCCGCTATGCCGAGCCATGGCAACACGCGATATCATCACCGAGAAGTTGACCAAGGCTTTCGCCCCGGCGAGCCTGAACGTGCTCGACGAATCCCACCAGCACGTCGGGCATGCGGGGCATCGAGAGGGCGGGGAGACGCATTTCAGAGTATATATTGTGGCGGAGGCGTTCCGCGGGAAGAGCCGGCTCGAGCGCCACCGCATGGTCAATGAAACGCTTGTCGCCGAGCTAAAAGGCGGCGTGCACGCGCTTGCCATCCACGCCGCGGCGCCGGGCGAAGCCGGCGCCTGAACGACCCGCCGGCCGGGTCCAGCGTCCGCTTCAATGCCAAAGAGTTTTGCCTAGGCCAGCTTCGCCGCCGGCTTGCGCGCCAGCGGCGTGATCCGCAACGCCGTGATGCGATTGCGGTCGCGGCGCAGCACGCGGAAGCGAAAACCATGGAACGTGAAGGTTTGGCCGGGCTCGGGGATCGAGCGTGCCTCATGAATGACGAGACCGGCGACGGTCGTCGCCTCGTCATCGGGCAGGTTCCATTCCATCGCGCGATTGAGATCGCGGATCGGTACGCCGCCGTCGATGTTGACGGAGCCGTCGGGCTGCGGCCGCACGCCGGGCACCGCGACGTCGTACTCATCCGAGATGTCGCCGACGATCTCTTCCAAGATGTCCTCGAGGGTGATCAGGCCCATCACCTCGCCGTACTCGTCGACGGCGAGCGCAAAATGCGTCTTGCGCCGGCGGAAGGCTTTCAACTGCTCCGACAGCGGCCGGATGTCCGGCACGAACCAAGGCGGCCGCGCAATCGAGGTGACGTCGATCTTGCTGAGATCGCCCTCCGCCACCTGCATCGCCCGCAAAAGGTCCTTTGCATGCAGGATGCCGATGATATTCTCTGGCTTGTCTTTCCACAGCGGTACGCGCGTGACCTCCGATTCCAGCACCGCCTTCACCACCTGTTCGGGCGGATCGTCGGCGCAGACGGTGACCATCTCGGTGCGGTGGATCATGACGTCGGAGACCGTGAGATCGCGCAGGTCGAGCAGTCCGCGCAGCATATCGCGATCGAGTCTCTCGACGCCGCCGCTCCGGTGCATCAGATCGACCGCTCCCCGCAATTCCTCTTGCGGCGAAAGAATCGATTCGGTTTGACCAAGTTTCACTCCGAGAAGCCGCAGCGCCCATTTCACGATCCATTCGACCGCCACGAGAATCGGCGCGAGCAGCCGGACCGTCCAGTCGATCGGGCGCGCGACCGCAAGCGCGAGACGGTTGGGCGCATTAAACGCCGCGGTCTTCGGCAAGATTTCCGCGAACACCACGATCGCAATCGTCATGACCAAGGTGGCGTAGATGACGCCCACCTCGCCGAACCAGTCGAGCAGCACGCCAGTCGCGAGCGCCGACGCCGCGATATTGACCGCGTTGTTCCCGAACAGGAGCGCACCGATCATCCTTTCGCGCGCGCTGAGCAGGTGGTTGACCAGCGCGGCGCGCTGGTTTCCCTGTTTGTCGAGGCGATGCATGCTCGCACGCGAGGAGGCGGTCAACGCGGTCTCGCTCCCCGCGAAGAAGGCGGAGAGCAAGATGCAAATGACAATCACCGCGAGGGCGAACCAATCGTAGGCAGTCATCACTCGGCGAATTTCTCGACTAGAAAGGCACGGACCTCAGCGGCATCGACATCGGGCGCGACGAAGCTTGCGCCGACCGCGCGCGCCAGGATGAACGTCAGCCTGCCGCGCTTGACCTTCTTGTCCTGGGCGATGAGTTCCATCAGACGGTCGGCGTCGGGCGGACCGCCGGGGACGGAGGAGAGATGGATCGGCAGGCCGACTGCGGCAAGATGGCGCTCGACGCGCTCGGCCTCCGATCGCGGAAGCAGCCCTCGTTTGGCGGAGAAGGCAAACGCCAGTGTCATCCCGAGCGCAATCGCCTCGCCGTGCAAAAGCCGGTCGGAAAAGCCTGCCGCGGCCTCGAGCGCGTGCCCGAATGTATGGCCGAGATTGAGCAGCGCCCGCTCGCCGTGCTCGCGCTCGTCACGCGCGACGATGGCAGCCTTCATCCGGCAGCTCACCGCAATGGCGTGCTCGCGCGCGCCGCCGCCTGCGAACAGCTCGCGCCAGTTCGCCTCCAGCCAGGCGAAGAAGCCGGGATCGCCGAGCAGGCCGTATTTGACGACTTCGGCATAGCCGGCGCGGAATTGCCGCTCGGGCAGCGTGTCGAGCAGCGCGGTATCTGCCAGCACCAGCACCGGCTGATGAAACGCGCCGATGAGATTCTTGCCGTGCGTGGAATCGATTGCGGTTTTGCCGCCGACGGACGAGTCGACTTGCGCAAGCAGCGTGGTGGGAACCTGCACATAATCGAGACCGCGCCGCACGAGGGCAGCGGCAAGACCGGCGAGATCGCCGATGACCCCGCCGCCCAGCGCCACCACGACATCGGCGCGCTCGATGCGCGCGGCAATGAGCGCTTCGCAAACCCGCTCGAGCATGGCGAAGCTCTTCGAGCTCTCGCCCGGCGGCACCGTCACCGAGCTTGTGCCAATCCCGGCAGCGGCAAGGGCGGCCTCCGTCGCGGCGAGGTGGTGGCGGGCGACGATTTCGTCGCTGACGATCGCCGCCTTGGCCCCCGGGCGCAGTGCAGCGATTTTTTCGCCCAGCGACCCCAGCCGGCCGCGGCCGATGATGATGTCGTAACTGCGCTCGCCCAACGCGACGTTGACGACGTTCGCATCGCCTGCGCGCAATGGCGCGGTCATGACCGGCCGTCTCCTGGCTCAGGCGAGGCCGCCGCGCCCGCTGTGCCGGGCATGCCGAGTTGAACGGCGAGCGCGTTGACGATCTCGTCAACGATCTTGTCGTGCAGCACGTCGCGCGATTGTACCGTGAGATCGGCCAACGCATAGATCGGATCGCGCTCTTGCATCAGTTTGCGCAGCGTCGCACCGGGATCGTCGGTCTTAAGCAGTGGCCGATCGTGCCGGCGCTTGATCCGTTTCATCAGCACGTCAAACTCTGCCTTGAGCCAAATCGAGATGCCCTTGGCCGCAATGGCGGCGCGGGTATCGGGGTTCGCGAACGCCCCGCCGCCGGTCGCCAGCACCTGCGGCCCGCTCTCCAGCAGGCGGGCAATGACGCGCGCCTCGCCGGCGCGGAATTCCGCCTCGCCGCGGCTGGCGAAGATATCGCTGATGCTCATGCCGGCGGCCTTTTCGATTTCCGTGTCCGCGTCGACGAATGGAATGCCGAGACGGATGGATACCCGCCGGCCGATCGACGACTTGCCGGCGCCCATCATGCCCACGAGCACGATCGAGCGCCGGCCGAGCGCCGCCGTGAGGGCAACCTCGGGCCGCGCAGCGAGGTCCTGTGTCGCGCCGTGCGGCATCCTCTTCTCCTGCTTATCGATCAAAGCGGCGTGTGCGCCGACTTCCCTTCTAGCATAACCGCTCGCCTGTGCGTTTCGCCCAGACGAGGCCACACCATTAACCATGTTTGGCGACTGTGGCGATCGATGTCCGGGGCGACTTTCGCCGCCATGTCCTAGTTTTTCCATTGTTTGGTGCGATATTGCGGTCGAGGTTTCAACATGCCGAGCCTGCTGCGCTTTCTGACCGTGATCGGCGTCCTGGGGGGGCTGACTTACGGCGCCATGTTCATGCTTTCGACGTGGTTTGCTCCGCAGCCGCGCGAGATCACGGTTTCCGTTCCGCCGGATCGCTTCGCCAAGCAGCCCTCGCCCTGACCGCGTCGTCCCGCATGGCCCCCCAGGGCAAAAATTCCGACAGCGCGCTGATCGAGCTGTTCCTCGACATGGTTGCGGCCGAGCGCGGCGGGGCCAAGAACACGCTCGCCGCCTATGCCCGCGACCTCTCCGATTTCTCTGCGGAACTGCACAAGACCGGCGGCACCGTCGCAACCGCCTCCACCGCGGATCTGCGCGATTATCTCGGATCGCTCGCCAAGCGCAATTTCGCGGCGTCATCGCTGGCGCGGCGGCTCTCGGCCATCCGCCAGCTCTATCGCTTCCTTTATGCGGAGGGATACCGGAGCGACGACCCGTCCGCGGTGATCGAAGGCCCGAAGCGAAACCGTGCGCTTCCCAAGGTGCTCAGCATCGCCGAGGTCGACCGCCTGCTGGCGCAGGCGCGCGCCGACATGGACCAGGCGGATCAGCCGGCGCCGAAGCGGCTTCGCGCTGCGCGGCTCGCTTGCCTTCTCGAGGTGCTCTACGCCACGGGATTGCGCGTGTCCGAACTGGTTGCGCTGCCGATTTCTGCAGCCGAGCGCAACACCCGCATGCTTACCATTCGCGGCAAGGGCAGCAAGGAACGCCTCGTGCCGCTCAATGAAGCGGCCAAAAAAATCATGGCCGAGTATCTTGGCCTGCTGTCGTCGACGAATGCGCGCCGGCAGGGAAAGTGGCTTTTTCCCTCCTTCGGGGAGGCGGGTCACCTGACCCGGCAGCACTTCGCCCGCGAGCTCAAGGCGCTCGCCGCGGCCGCCGGACTACGCTGCGCTCAGGTGAGCCCGCACGTGCTCCGTCACGCCTTTGCCAGCCATCTGCTGCACAACGGGGCCGATCTTCGGGTCGTACAGACGCTGCTGGGCCATGCCGACATCTCCACGACACAAATCTACACCCATGTGCTCGACGAGCGCCTCAAGAGTCTCGTGCGCGACCTGCATCCGCTGGCGGACGAATGACAGTGCAGCCGGAGATGATTTAGCTTGACTGCCGCAAGCGACGGAGTTGCCGATGGGTCTCGTAGCAGCAAAGCCTCTCGCTCTCATCCTGACCGGGGTCGTGTGGGCCGGCGCCTCGGCGTCCGCACAGACAGCGCAGGAGCGCGCCTGGTGCGAGGGCGAGGACGCGGTGACTATTGATCAGCGCATCGAAGGCTGTTCCGCCGTGATCAAAGCGGGACGCGAGAAAGGCGAGAAGCTCGCCGAGGCCTTCAACACCCGCGGCATCGGCTATCGGCTCAAGGGCGAGTATGACCGCGCCATTCAGGACTATAATCAAGCGATCAGGACCAATGCCAAATTCGCGACCGCCTACAACAATCGGGCCATCGCCTACGACACAAAGGGCGATTACGACCGCGCCATCGCCGATTACGAACAGGCGATCAAGCTAAAGCCGTCGGCCGAGACTTACTTCAATCGCGGCAACGCGCATCTCGGCAAGAGTCACTATGATCACGCAATCGATGACTACAACCAGGCGATCAAGCTCAAGCCGGATTTTGCCGCCGCATTTGACAACCGGTGCTGGGCGCGCGCGGTGGTCGGCATCCTCAAGCCGGCGCTCGCTGACTGCAATCAAGCGCTCCGGCTGATGCCCAACAATCCCGCGACGCTCGACAGCCGCGGTTTCGTCTTTCTCAAGATGACGAACTTCGATGCCGCCGTCTCCGACTACGATGCGGCGTTGCGCAGCGACCCGAAACTTGCTTTCGCGCTTTATGGTCGCGGCTTGGCGCGACTGCGGAACTACGATCCCTCCGGCGAGGCCGATGTGGCGGCAGCCAAGGCGATTCAGGCCGACATTGCTGAGGAATATGCGCGCTATGGCATGCCCGAGGCGCGCTAGTGTTCCGATTGCGAAGTTCGCATGATGGTGCTGCAGCCTCGTTTGCGAACTTCGGAAATCGCAGGACACTAGCAACTTATTGATCTTAGTGTGGCTCTGGTTCAGAAGTCCGCATCGCTGCAAGAATGATGCGGACTTCTGAACCGCCACACTAGCCTCGCTCCGGCGCGGCTTGCCTGAGAGCGTCTCGATGCGCAGCTATCTCGACTTCGAAAAACCGGTGGCGGAGATCGAGGCCAAGGTCGCGGAACTGCGCGCGCTCGAGAGCAGCGACAGTGCGGCGGCGATCGGTGAGGAGATCTCTCGGCTGGAATCCAAGGCGGCACAGACGCTCAAGGAGCTCTACGCCGAACTCACGCCCTGGCAAAAAACCCAAGTCGCGCGTCATCCCGACCGGCCGCATTGCCTAGATTATGTCGCGGCCCTGATCAGCGATTTCGTTTCTCTCGCCGGCGACCGCAAGTTCGGGGAGGATGTGGCGATCGTCGGCGGCTTCGGCCGCTTCCGCGGCGAGAGCATCTGCGTGATGGGCCAGGAGAAGGGCAACTCCACCGACAGCCGCATCAAGCCCAATTTTGGCATGGCGCGCCCCGAAGGCTATCGGAAAGCGGTGCGGCTGATGGAGATGGCCGACCGCTTCGGCATTCCCGTGCTGTCGATCGTGGACTCCGCCGGCGCCTATCCCGGCATCGGCGCCGAGGAGCGCGGCCAGGCCGAGGCGATCGCGCGCTCGACCGATGCCTGCCTTTCGCTCGGCGTACCCAATGTCGCGATCGTCTCCGGCGAGGGGATGTCGGGCGGCGCGATCGCGATCACCACCGCCAACCGTGTGTTGATGTACGAGCACGCGATCTACAGCGTGATCTCGCCGGAGGCGGCATCCTCGATTCTCT
>DASSGH010000047.1:0-43913 GCA_035693615.1 Xanthobacteraceae bacterium | reverse complement strand
TCGGCGACGCTCACGCCGGCGTCGCGCCGCGTTCCGGCGATAGCCAAGGTCATATACGGCTCGGATTCACGGCGGAAATAAACCGGGCCGTAGTAGACCTTGCGAGCGACCGCTTCCGCGAATTTAGGGTCGCTGGAGAGGTCGGCGCCGCTTGCGACGACGTCCATGGCGAGCCGCGACACGCGCAACCGCTCCTTGCCGGTGGCGTCGAGCTGAGCGAGCTCGGTGATGGCGGGAACTTGGCGCAACAACCGCAGGGCGTCGAAACGGCGCTGCTCGATGGAACCCGCCGACCACGGCAGTTGGGTCGTCCAGCCGAGCTGGCTCTCGATCTCCTTGATGAATTGTCCGATCTTGGCGGCGGCGGCTTCCGCTTGTTCGCGTTGGATGCGAATGAGGGCGGCCTTGTGCTCCTGATAGTAGAAGAAGACGTCGAACACGCCATTGGAGAGGAGCGCGAGGCAGACGACCGCGACGAACAGCGCGACGTATTTGGCGAACAGGCGTCGGCGAGTTTTCGGGGCCGACGTTTCGTCGCCCGCGCGTGGCTCTGCGACGGCGCTCGCTGCCGGCCGGCGCCAGGTGAAGCCACGCCTGAGCAAATCAGCAACCCTCATCCCGGCCACTCTATCAGGGGCGGGGGCAGTTGTGTCACGCGGACCCGTCGCCGCCTCATTTCGAGGCTCGCTTCCTCAGTCCGGCCTCGCCGCGGCAGCGCCGAGGGCCCCATTCCATAATCGCGGGCGGCGGTTATCCATTTCCGGAGCGCCGGCTTCGCCCGCGCCCCGCGATGACCGATGGGACCTGTGACAGCTGACATCACTCGATCACACTGTTGGCGCGGGCGAGCAACGTCGGTGCGAGCTCAAGACCGAGCGCCTTGGCCGTTCGCAGATTGATCACGAGATCGAAGATGCTGGGCTGCTCGACCGGCAGATCGTTCGGCCGGATACCGCGAAGAATGCGGTCCACATACGTGGCGCCGCGCCAGTAGATCGCCCGCAGGCTTGGGCCGTAGGCCATGAGGGCGCCCGCGTCGGCGTATTCAGAATAAATCGAGAAGAGCGGCAACGCGGCCTCCGATGCGAGCGACACGATTTCGAGGCCATACGAGGCGATCACCGGATCGTCGATGAGCATCATGGCCGCAGCCCGCGCGGCGGTTGCGGATTTGACCGCATCGTTGAGTTCATCGGGGCCCGAGACGGCGATAGGCTTCAACTCGATGCCGAGTTGGTTGCTCGCCAGCTCCAACTCGCGAAACACCACCGCGCTGCCTTGACTGGGTTGATGCCACAACACCGCCACGCGCCTTGCGCTCGGCAATGCCTCCTTGAGCAGCTCCAACCGTTTACCGCTCAAATCCGAACCCATGCCGCTCAGGCCGGTGATGTTGGTGCCGGGCCGGGCGAGGTTAGTGACGATGCCGGATTGCATGGGGTCTGCCACTTGAATGAAAACGACCGGAATCGTGCTGGTAGCATTTTTGGCCGCAAGCGCGGGCCGCGTCGGGGTTGCGACGATCAGCTCGACCGGAAGGCCGACGAGCTCGGCCGCAAGCCGTGGCAGCGGTTCGGCACTGCCCTCGGAGAAGCGCCATTCGATCGAGAGGTTCTGTCCTTCGATCCAGCCGAGGTCGTGCAGCCCCTGCTGGAACGCGCGGAACATGGGAGTGGGGTGAGTTTGGAGCGATCCCTGGGACAGGACGCCGAGCCGCCGGAGTTTCGGTTGCGCGCGTGCGGGCGCGGAGCTGGCGGCCATCGCTGCGCCAAGGAAACTGAGAAATTCCCGCCGTCTCATCTCCGTTTGCCTTCATCCCGCGGGTGCGCGCGCCGCGTGTGTTGGTAGTCTGAACTCAACTCACGGCGTCCGGCCCACGCGCGGCCGCGATATCCCGCGTGGATTTTGCCGGGAAGGGCTTACAAGGTCCTTGGGGCAGATCTGAATCGTTCTGAATCGGCGCCCCGGAAGACACGGGTAGAAAGAACTCACAGAGCAATGAAATCTGGGGTTGTGTCGCGTCGGCGCGGCTACTCGATCACCTCGTCGGCCCGGGCGATGAAAGTCGGCGAGAGCTCCAGGCTCAGCGCCTTGGCCGTTCTGAGGTTGACCGCAAGATCGAACTTGGTCGGCAGCTCAACCGGAAGATCGCTTGGCTTGGTGCCTTGCAGGATTCGGTGCACGTAGCCGGCGGCGCGTCGGAATAGGTCGGGCACGCTCGCGCCGTAGGCCATCAGCCCGCCGGCGAACACGTTCTCCTTGGCCTGATACATGCCGGGCAGGCGATTGCGCGCCAAAAACTCGATGATGCGGCCGATGTGATGCTGGTGGAAGGGATCGTTAGTCACCATGACTGCATCGGGGCGCTCGCGCAGCATCGCCGCGAATGCAGGCTCGAACTCGCCAAAGTCGCGCACTTCGACCGGGATCAGCACGATGCCTGCAGTGGGGGCAGCGATCTTCATCTCGGCGAGTGTGGCCACGTTTGAGGCGTTATCGGGATTGATGAGGAAAGCGACGCGGCTCACGTTGGCGATTGCCTCGCGCAGAATTTGCATCCGCTTGGGGCCGAGGTCGGGACTGAGCACGGTATTCCCGGTGATGTTTCCGCCTGGGCGGGCGAGACTCGCGACCAGGCCCGCGCGCACCGGATCGCCAACACCGACCATAACGATGGGAATGGTGGTCGTGGCCTCCTTGGCGGCGTGCGTCGGCGGCGTGCCGAAGGTCGCAATGACGTCGACCGGGCGGCGAACAAGCTCCGCCGCGACCTGCGCTAGGCGGTCTGGCGCGCCCTCGCCGTAGCGGTATTCATAAGCGACATTTTGGCCTTCCACGTAGCCGAGTCCGCGCAAGGCTTGGCGGAAGGCGTGCCACATTGGTGCGTCGTCGATTATGCCGATCCGCGGGATTCTTGCCGCCTGCTGTGCGCGAAGCGAAAGCGGCCACGTGGCGGCGGCGCCGCCCAGCAAGGCAATAAATTCGCGTCGTCTCACTTCGCCACTCGAAATGGCCGGCGGATCGTGCGCCAGCACAAACCTAAGCCAAAACGCGCGCCGCGCCCACCTTGCAACGGATGAGGGAACCGCCGCGTCGGGCGCGAGCCGGCACGCCGCCATGCTGGCTCGTCGCGGCCATCAATGCCGATCAATCCGAAGTTCGTCCTTGGGACAGATCTGAATCGTTCTGAAGCCGGCCGACGCGTCGGCGGTTTCGCAGTGCGACGAAGTGCGCTTCGGGCTGTCATTTCGACCCTGCGCGGCATGAACCGAGAGATCCATCACTCAATGATGGCGGCTCGGCGGAGCCAAATGCGGGGGGCCAAGCTAGCTTAGAGAGCGACACCAGCTCAGAGCCCCGAGGAATCGAGCCGGCGGACCGCCAGCATGGTGATGTCGTCGGAAGGGAGTGCCGTCCCGACGAAACCGCGTACCGCTTCGCCGACGGACTTGACCATTTCCGCGGCACTCGAGCATCCCGCGCCCGCACCCAGCACCGCTTCTAGGCGAGCTTCGGCGAAGAGCTCTCCCTCGGCGTTTGCCGCTTCGGTGACCCCGTCGGTAAACACATAAATGCTTTCCCCCGGCGCCAGCGCCGTGCGCCCAGTGGCGTAGACCGCGTCCGGCCGAACGCCGAGGATAATGCCCTTCCCGCCCTCGACCGCCACAAGGCCTTGCCCATTGAGCCGGTACGGCACGTTGTGGCCGGCGTTGCAGAACTCAAGCTCGCCGGTTGCCGGCCTGAGCATCGCGAAGAACAACGTCACGAACATCATGTCGCCGTTGTTCTCGCAAAGTTCGCGGTTCACACGTGCGATAATCTCGGCCGGGGTCGCCGATGAGCCCTGCCGCGGGCGCATGAGATCAGTGGCGATGCGAATGAGACTCTTGGTGCGCGCCATGAACAGCGCCGCGGCCATGCCCTTGCCCGAGACGTCGCCGACCAGGAAGCACAGCATTCCGTCCTGGGTGAGGAAAAAATCGTAGAGATCGCCCCCCACCTCGCGTGCCGGTTCCATGCTCGCGCACAGGTCGATGGGAAAGTCCGGGCTCGGGGGCGGAAACGACTGCGGCACCATCGCCATCTGCAGCCGGCGCGCGGAATCGAGTTCCTCCTGCAGGCGGGCGAGATGGGCATCGATCTCGTCCCGCAACCGTTTCTTCTCGAGCGTCGCGCCGAGGCGGGCTTTCAGCAAAACCGGGTTGAACGGCTTGAACAGATAATCGATGGCGCCGAGTTCGATGCAGCGTGCCACGCTGTTCATCTCGGTCAATGCCGAGATCATGATCACGGGCAGATCGCGCAGCCGCGCCTGGTCCCTGAGCCACCTGAGGACCTCAAAGCCGTCGACGTTCGGCATCATGACATCGAGCAGGACAAGGTCGAATGCGCTCGCCTTGAGGCGCGCAATCGCCTCTTCGCCGTCGCGCGCGGTCTCGATGTCGGTATAGCCCTCGAGATCGAGATGAAGCTTCAATGTATAGAGATTGTCGTCGTTGTCATCGACAACGAGAATGCGGGGCGAAGCTCCCATCGGCCGATTGCCGGTCACCTTGCTGTTCCGCGTCATGCCGGGACGTGGACTGTAAACCATGTTGCGGTAAAGGCGGAGACTCCATTACTCCAGGATTGCTGCTTTTGGGGTGCTTCAACTTTGGGTCCGCCTGTGGGCCTCGAATGCCTACGGAAACCAGGAAAGGCGGCCGAGCGACTTGAGGGCTGAATCCTCCTGAAATGTTCTGAGCCGAATCGGTTTCGGCATTCCGCAAGGAGGCGAATGCCGCTATGACTGCCGATACGTAGCGAACCTACAGGGGCTGCATGGACCTCTCGGCTGACGATCTCGCCGGCGGCATCACCAAGGTCGTCTTGCGCGGGCGCTTCGATACCACAGGAGCGGTGGTCGTCGAGCTGCCATTCAACAAGATCGCCACGGAAAAGCAAAAGATCATCGTCGACCTTTCCGCCGTGAACTTCCTCGCCTCCTACGGCATTCGTGTTCTTCTCGTCGGCGCCAAGGTCGCCAAAAGCAAGGGCGGCAGTCTGGTCATTGTCTGCCCCGACAACAACGTGGCTAAGGTGCTCAAAACCGCCGGGATGGATGCGCTGATCCCCGTCTACCAAACCGAAGCCGCTGCAATGGCGGCGCTAATAGCATGATCGCGATGTCGAATGCCGGAGCAAGTCGTTTGGTGCTGGGCAAGGACGTTGCCGAACTGGAGCGGCTGGCGGGCTGGATCGAAGGATTCGCTCGACTAGGCATGTCGCCGGACGTGTCGTTCGCCGTGCAGCTTTGTCTGGAAGAGGCGGTCGCCAACATCATCATGTACGGCGCTGCGAAGAACGACGCGCTCGTGATCGCGGTCGAGCTTGAGCGCAATTGCGGAACCCTGGTCGCCCGCATCGAGGACAACGGCCGGCAATTCGATCCCACCCGTGCGCCGCCGCCAGCGCCGGCGGCCTCGCTTGAAGAGGCGAAGATCGGCGACCTGGGAATCCATCTGATGCGCAGCTTTGCGAACGGGATGGATTACGAACGGCGCGAGGGCCGCAATCGGCTGACGCTGCGGTTCGTCGAGCCGGCGACACCGTCATCGGAGTAAGTCCGATGAGCGAAGCCTTCGTGTTCGGACCATTCCGTTTGCTGGCGGCGCGGCGCGAGCTGCTGGCCCACGGTGTCCCGGTCGCGCTCGGCCAACGCGCCTTTGAAATTCTACTGACGCTGGTCAGCCGCCACGGGCAGTTGGTGACCAAGGACGAGCTCATGGCCGAAGTCTGGCCCGGGGTCGTGGTGGAAGAAAACAACATCCAGGTTCACATCTCCGCCGTGCGCAAGGTGCTGGCCGCGGCCGGCGACGGCGAGCGTTACCTCCTCACCGTCGCCGGCCGCGGCTATCGCTTCGTGGCGCCCGTTGAGCGCGCGGGCGGCGAGGAGGCCAAAACGGCCGACCACCCCGACCGAAGCCCGGCGCCGTCAGCCGCGTTCGGCGCCGCGAGCAACAATCTCCCCCAGCAGTTGACCAGCTTGATCGGACGCGAAGCCGATCTCGCGGAGATCAAGGCGCAGCTGAGCAATCATCGGCTAGTGACGCTCACCGGATCGGGCGGCGTCGGCAAGACTCGACTTGCGATCGAAGCCGGTCGCGGCCTGCTCGAGCGCTATCCTGACGGCGTATGGCTTGCCGAGCTCGCCCCGCTCAACGACGCGCAGCTCGTAACCTCGATCATCGGCGAGGTCCTCGGCGTCAATCTGAGCGCCACGGCCGGCGCCCTGGACGCGCTTGTGTCGGCGCTGCGCACGAAGCAGCTGCTGCTGATCATCGACAATTGCGAACATGTCATCGCCGAAGCTGCGCGCGTCGCCGAAGCGCTGATGCGGATGTGCCCGCGCGTGTCGATCCTCGCGTCGAGCCGCGAGCGGCTGGCGATCGCGGGAGAAAGTATCATTCGCGTCCCCTCATTGCCTGCACCGCAGCCGAGTGAGGCGGTGACGGCGGCGCGCGCCCCCGATTACGCGGCCGTGCGCCTCTTCGTCGAGCGCGCGATCGCGCTCGGCTGCGGATTCGCGCTCACCGATGCCAATGCCGCAACGGTCGCATCGATCTGCCGCCGGCTCGACGGCATCCCGCTGGCGATCGAGCTGGCGGTGCCGCGATTGAAAGTCTTGCCCGTGGAGCAGCTCGCCGACGGACTTGATGCACGCTTCCAACTCCTGACCGGCGGCAGCCGCACCGCGTTACCGCGGCAGCAGACGCTGCACGCGCTGATCGACTGGAGTTACGGGCTGCTTAGCGATGCGGAGAAGGCGCTGGTCGCCCGCCTGTCGGTTTTCCTCGGGGGCGCCACGCTCGCCTCCGTCATCGCCGTCGCTGCCGGCGAGGACATGCGCCAGGGGGCGATTGGAGATCTCTTGTTGTCGCTGGTCGAGAAGTCGCTGGTTCAAGCCGATCTCGGCGGCAGCGAATGCCGCTATGGGCTGCTCGAGTCGACTAGATACTACGCGGCCGCGAAGCTCGCCGATGCTGCGCGCCTGCGCCGCCGGCATGCCGAGCACTTCGCTGCGCGGCTCGCGCAGGCGACGGCGGAATGGGAGACGATGCCGACGCGCCAGTGGGTCGCACGCTACGAGCCCGACATCGATAATTTGCGTGGCGCGCTGGAATGGGCGTTCGGACCGGGCGGCGATGGCGCAGTCGGCCTGGAGCTTGTGGCGCACAGCCACGTGCTCTGGGCGGAGCTGGGCTTGATCCTTGAGCACCGGCGCTGGGTCACGACGGCGCTCGAGAAGACCGGCAAGGCGACGCCGCCCGACGTCGCGGCGCGGCTCCTCTCGTGGCAGGCCGGCGACGTGAGGGAGCTGGACGATCCCGCCGACTACGAGGAGGCCATGCGCGCCGCCGATCTCTATCGCAACCTTGGTGACGGCTTTCACGAGGGCCGCGTATTGTTGCGGGCGGGCACGGCGCGGCTGTTGCCCGACAGTGCCGATCAAGGAGAAGACCTGCTGCACAAGGCGCACGCGTTATTGCGTCCGTTCGGGACCACGAAGACGTTGGCGCGCTGCCTGAGCGCGCTCGCCTCCGCTCGGCTCTTCGCCGGAGATCTCGCGCGGGCGCGCTCTCTGCACCGCGAGGCCCTCGACGTCTACCGCGATCTCGGCGAGGAGTCGGTTGATGCTCTGAACTCTTGAACGGCGCAAACTGCAGGAACGATGGAGGTCGTGCCCAGTTCATGCGATGGAAACACGCACTGGAAGCCGGCGCTGCAGAAGCTATGATGAGGACGCCTCCGTCCGCCGCCCCACGGCCGCCAACGTAGTTAGCCGAGCAAGAAGAGCGTGAGGTGCGCATGGCAACGGAACTCCCTAGCATCCTCATCGTAGATGACAACGAGGACAATCGATATACGCTGCAGTTGCTGCTCGAAGGCGATGGCCACGAGCGGATTTCCACCGCGTCCAGCGGAAAGGAGGCGATCGCGCTGATCGAGAAGGAAAAGTTCAGCCTCGTCCTGCTCGATTTGATGATGCCGGATTTAAACGGGGACGAGGTGCTCAAAGTGATCAAGAGCGATCCGGACAAACGGGACATTCCGGTCGTCATGATCAGCGCCGACACTGACGTGGAGAAGGTGTCGCAATGCATCGAGCTCGGCGCCGACGACTATCTGTCCAAACCGTTCAATCCTACGATCTTGCGCGCGCGGATCGGGGCGGCTCTGCGCAGACACTCGCTGCGGGCAATGGAAAATGAATATCTCGGCAAAATCGAGGGCGAAAAGCGCCACTCCGAGAACCTGTTGCGCAACATTTTGCCCACCGAGATTGTGACCCGGCTACGCAATGGCGAAAGCAACATCGCCGATCATTTCGACGACGCCACCGTCATTTTTGCCGATGTCGTCGGCTTCGGCAAGATCACGGCGCGCATGAAAGCCTATGAAATCGTCGCCTGCCTCAATCAGTTGTTCAGCGAATTCGACAAGCTCGCGGAAGAGGTCGGAATCGAAAAGATCAAGACGATCGGCGACAACTACATGGCAGTTTGCGGTGTGCCGACGCCGCGTTCGAATCATGCTCGGATGGCGGTGAAATTCGCGCTCGACATGGTTGCGGCCACCGCGCGATTGCGATCGCGGCTGCCGGTTCCGTTCACGATCCGGGTGGGACTGCATTCCGGCCCGGTGATGGCCGGAGTGATTGGCACGCGCAAATTCGCCTATGATGTGTGGGGCGATACCGTAAACATCGCCGCGCGCCTGGAAGCCGCGAGTGCGTCCAATCGCGTGCTCGCCTCGGCGACGACGACGAAGTCGTTGGGCAGCGAGTACTGCCTCGATGGTCCGCACAAGGTCGAGAGCAAGGAAGGCCGCGTGCTGGAGGGTTATTTCGTAACCGCCAAATCGTGACGCGCGCCATCAGGCCCCTTGTCCGCCTGCGGCAGCCTGCTCCTTCGCCTTATATTCATCGATTATTCCTTCCAAGCGGGCGATGTTCTGCAGCAGGCGTTCGGTGCTCAGGCGCAGGAAGTAGTAGCCGAATTCCGGATTCTGGAAGTAGATCTCGAGCAGCCGATCATAGGTGATGGCGAGCACTTGCCCGTCCTCCGTGCACTCCAGCGATTGCGTGCGCCGGTTGTCGGGTGAGAGGAAACCGAGTTCGCCCACTAGGCGTCCGGGCGGCAGCTCGATGTCCAACTCGGTTACGAGAAATTTTCCAGTTACCGTGAAAAACATCTCATTGGCGCGGTCGCCTTTGCGAAACAACACGTCACCTTTGTTGTATTTGCGTCTGGTCATGAATGGCTTGAGCCAATCCATCGACAAATCGCCTTGCGCGGCGACTCGCGCCTTCTTCACGAGTCTGAGCATCTGCGCGAGGCGGAAAATATTGATGGGCAACAACAGGACATATAGAATGAGAGTGGTCACCGTGGAGGACAGCAGGCCATAACCGATGAAGAACACGTCGCTGACGATGCCAGCCACCCGCAGCGGCACCATCGTGCGCATCAACAGCGTGGTGACGAAAAAAATCGCGCCCATCAGCGCGAACATGTTGGCGACGGTGACCGATGCCAACCCGATGTCCACCAAACGCTGGAACAACGCATCGAACGTTAAGTTGTCCGCGTCAAGCTTCAGGTGAGTCAGCATCTTGGCGAGGATGTCCTCCATCGCCGCGTCGATTGCGCCATTCGCGAGCGCCGCCGCATGTAGATGACCGAGGGTCATGGTTCAGTGTTCCTGCTCACAAGCGAGAATGCGCGCGCTGCGGGTCGACGATCGATGTCGCGAGCTGGGGGCGTCCATATGCCGCGCCTCTCTCTAGAGTTCTGATGGAATTGCACGATCTGCGCGCCCAATCAACGTCTGATCCCCGACAAGGCGACCGCCGGCCGGCGGCGAGTTTGGTCATGCCTCCGAAGCGACTGTGATATGTTCCGCACACGAGGGGGACCGAGAACGAACCGATGCGAAGAATGAGCCGTAGAGTCGGAAACAAAAGCTATGGCCTCGCGGTCCTTGTAGCGGTTTCGGCAGTCACGATGCAGGCATCGGCCGCGGACTTGCTCAGGCTCTCTGCCGCGCAGCGTGGGGCCTGGGAATCGGCCGCGCCGGAGCTCGGGCAGTCCGCCGGCATCTTCACCAAGCACGGGATCACGCTCGATCTACTCTACACGCGGGACGGCGAGGTCGAATCCTCGGTGGCGTCGGGCAGCAGCGACGTGGGGGTCGGCGTGGGCACGATTGGCGTGCTGCGCGCCTACGCCAAGGGCGCCCCGCTGCGGGTGATCGGAGCGAGCACGACCGGCACCGCCAACTACTGGTATGTTCAGGCTGCGTCGCTGATCAAGGCGATCAAGGACATTAACGGCAAGACCATCGCTTATTGGACGAGCAATGCGGCGAGCAAATACGACGTATTCGATCTCATCAAGCAATACCGTCTCAAGACAGCAAGGCCGATGGCGATAGGAGGACCGACCGCCACCTTCAATCAGGTCATGTCGGGTCACGTGGATGTCGGCTGGGCGGAAGCGCCATTCGGCGTCGATGCCATCGAGCAGGGCAAGATCCGGGTCGTGGCGCGAGCAATCGACGTTCCCGCCATCCGCCGCGATACGGTCCGGGTCATCATCACCAATGCGGATACGTTGCAGAAACGCCAGGAGGTCCTGGCCCGCTTCATGCAGGCCTACCGCGAGACCATCGATTGGATGTATTCCGATCCCGCCGCGCTCAAGCGCTACGCCGAGTTCGCCGGCGTATCCGAAGGTATCGCCCAGCGCTTGCGGGATGAGTTCTACACGAAAGATATGCTGGCGCCGGACAAGGTCGTCGGTCTCGACGCCATCATGAAAGAAGCGATAACGTCGCGGTACATCCTAACCCCGCTGTCGAAAGCGCAGATCGCCGAATTGATTCAAATTCCGACGCCGGTGCGGTAGTCCTCCCGGTATTCTCGGGCGCGTGCAGAAGCCCAGCCATCAGTCAGCCGGTTGCGAATCCTGATGCGCCCGAAGCGCCGCAAGGCGGCGATCGCGCCAGCGCATGCGTGCGACGACTTGATCGGCGCTCGAAGCTTCCCCCCATTGCGAGAGGATACGCGCGAGGTTGTCGCCTTCGTAGATCGCGGGGTTTGCCGCGCTCAACGCGCTTAGGCTCGCGCCATAGCGCCGGCAGTAGTCCGAAATCCCTGCCGGAGCATTGAGCTCAATCGTCTCGAACGGGCCCATGAACGACCATCGCAAGCCCAATCCGTGCTTCAGCGTCTTATCCAAATCTTGCGGCGTGACATAGCCGTCGCCGACCAAGCGGAATGCCTCCGACAGCAGCACCGCCTGCAGGCGGTTGAGAATGAAGCCCTCGATCTCGCGCTTGACGATGATCGGCGCCTGGCCGACGGCCGCATAGATCGCCTTGGCTTTGTCGATGGTCGCAGGCGCCGTCCAGGGCGCGCCCACGAGCTCCACCAGCGGGACGAGATGCGGCGGGTTGACCGGATGCGCGACGAGGCAGCGATGCCGCCCTTTCAGATCTTCCGTAAACAGGCTCGCTACGATTGTCGAGGTGGACGAGGCGAGGATTGCCTCGGGCGCGGCGAGCCGGTCGAGCTCGGAAAAAATAGCGCGCTTGTTCTCGACGCGCTCCGGCAGATTCTCCTGCACGAGGGCGGCGCCATGGAGGGCATCGGCGAGATCGGCGGCCGCGCGCACGCGTGCCACCGCGGCTTGCGGATCGTCGAGGAGGCCGTGCTCGGCGAGATCGCGCAGCCCCTGCCCAACGAGCACGCAGGCGGCATCGACGACATCGCGGCTGACGTCATAAAGCGCGACCTCGAAGCCGCCGGCGGCAAACACGATCGCCCAGGATCGGCCGATTAACCCGGCTCCGACGATGGCGACGCGATTGTTCACATCCACAGCATCTTTCTCCTCAGCGCGAGATCATCTCGCAAGGCAAGTGACGGGCCGGTCCAGGTGACGAAGCCGCGTTCCAGCACCACCGTGCGGTCCGAGAGCGCGAGCGCAAGATCGAGATGATGGTCCACGATGACGATTGCGACATCGTAGCGCAGCCGGTCGAACGCCTCGAACAGCTCTTCGGTGACGGCGGGGGAGAGTCCCTCAAAAGGTTCGTCGAGCAGCAGCACGCGCACGTCGCCTGCAAGCGCGCGGGCGACCGCCAACATCTGCTGTTCTCCGCCGGAAAGATAGTCCGCCGGCGAATGCCAGCGCTCGGTCAGCCGCGGGAAATACGCGGCGATGCGCTCGTCGTCCCAGTGGATCCCTGTGCCCGTCATGCGTTTGAGGCGGCCGAGCGTGAGATTGTCGGCCACCGTCATCCCGGCGAACAAGCCTCTGCCCTGGGGCACGTATCCGACGCCGCGCCGGGCGATCTCCGCCGAGGCAAGGCCCGCCGTGTTCTCGCCGGCCAAGCGGATGGCGCCGGCTGCGGGCGGGGCGATCCCGATCACGGTCTTCAACAGCGTCGATTTGCCGGCGCCGTTGCGTCCGAGCAACGCCAGGATTTCGTGCTCGCGCACGTCGAGCGAGACGGCGTTGAGGATGTGGCTCTTGCCGTAGAACGTGTCGATCTTGTCGACGACGAGGAGCGGTGTCGTCCCAGCCGCTGATACGCGCGGCTTGGCCGCGAGCACGGCGACGCCCGAACCGATATAGACCTCGCGCACCTTGGCGTCGCTGCGCGCGTCCTCGACCGTCCCGTCGACCAAGACCTTGCCCTCGTTCATGACCGTGACGCGGTCGGCGATCTGGAAGACGCGATCGATATCGTGTTCGACCAGCAACACGGGGATCTCCGCTGCGATCGTCGTCAGCAGCGCGGCGATGCGCGTGCGCTCGCCGGCGGCGAGTCCGGCGAGCGGCTCGTCGAGCAGCAGAATGCGCGGCCGAGTGGCAACGGCAAGCCCCATGTCGAGCAGGCGCTGTCCGCCATAGGAGAGCGAGGCCGCTTCCGCGCGTTCGATCCCGGTCAAGCCGAGAAAGGTGACAAGCTCGGTCGTTTCCTCGTTCACCTCCGCCACCGCGGCGGCCGACCGCCACAGCGCGAAGCGCTTGGCGCTGCGAGCCTGCACGGCGAGCCGCAGGTTTTCCTCGGCCGACAGTCCGCCGAAGAGATTGGTGATTTGGAAAGAGCGGCCGATGCCTGCTGCGGTGATGTCCTCGGGCTTCAGACCGACAATCGAGCGGCCCTCCAGCTCGATGCTGCCCGCATCAGGCGGATAAAGGCCCGACAGGAGATTGAAGGCAGTGGTCTTGCCGGCGCCGTTCGGGCCGATGAGCGCGTGCAGCGTGCGGTCTCTGACCGCGAGATCGATGCCATCGACCGCGTGAATGCCGCCGAACCGTTTGACCAGACCGCGCGCGCGCAGCACCGGCGCCTCGCTGGCGGCGGCGCGGCGATAGACGTGGGGGAGTAGCCCCTGCTTGGCGGCTTGGCGTCCGGCCATGGCCGCCGCCTCTATCGTGCGTTTGCGGAACGGCTGCGTGATGCGTTCGGCGACGCCCACGAGCCCGGTCGGGGAGAATACGATGAACCCGACGAACAACAGGCCAAAATAGAAGAGCCAGTGCGGCGTCCAGATCGACAGGAATTCGCGAAACAGGATGAAGAACACCGCGCCGAGCGCAGGCCCGAGAAAGCTGCGCATCCCGCCGATCACCACCATCGCGACTAGCTCGCCCGAGAACGACACGGCGAGCGGCTCTGCCGAGGCGAAGCGGTGATTGAACACCGACAGTGTGCCTGCGATCGCCACCACGGCGGCCGATAGCACGAAGCCGATCAGCTTGTAGCGGTTGGTTGGATAGCCGAGGAAACGCGCGCGCTGCTCGTTCTCGCGGATCGCCACCAACACGGTGCCGACTGGCGATCGGTGAAAGCGCCAGAGCAGATAGCACACGGCCATCCCGATCGCCGCGACGGCCCAGTAGTAGACGCGGTCGGATTCGAGATCGAGGCCGAGCACGTTCGCACGGGTCACACCGCCCAGGCCGCTTTCGCCGCCCGTGAGCTCGGTCCAGCGGTAGCCGATGGCGAAGAGAAGCGCGGTCAGCGCCAGCGTGAGCAGCGAAAAATAGACGCCGCGCCGCCGTAGAATGAGCGCGCCGGAAAGGAGCGCGGCCGAGGCCACGAAAAGGATTGCAAACAGGAAGGGCAGAATGATCGCGCCTGGAAACCAGTAGCGCTGGCTCAGCGCCGCGGCATACGCGCCGAGCCCGAACCATGCGCCGTGGCCGAACGATACCAGCCCGGTATGGCCGAGGAGCACGTTGAGCCCCATGCAGGCGATAGCGAATACGACCACATCGATCGCCGAGCGCAGCGGCAGCCCGGCGAGGTCGAGCGCGAAGGGAAGCAGCGCGAGCGCGAGCGCCGCAACGACAAGCGGGGTATGTTCCTCGCGCATTACGGCTACTCGAACTTCTCGATGCGCTCGCCGAACAGGCCGCGCGGCCGCACCAGCAGCACCAGCGCCATCAGCAGATACATCGAGGCTTCCCCCCAGGACGGGTTGAAGTAAATGGTGACACCGCGCACGACTCCGACCAGAAGGGCGGCGGCGATCACGCCCCAGAACGAGCCCAAGCCGCCGATCACGACCACGACGAAAGCCGCGGTGAGGATCTCCGCCCCCATGGCCGGGTGCACGCCGGAGATCGGGGCGAGCAGCACCCCGGCAAGCCCGGCGAGCCCGACGCCGAGCGCGGCGATTGCCGTCATGTACGGCGCGAGCGAAATGCCGAGCGCGCCGACCACGTCGGGGTTCTGCACGCCGGCGCGCACGACGCGGCCGAACGCCGTGTGGTAGACGATGAACCACGTCGCCGTGACGGCGGCCGCAGCCACGGCCAAGATGATGAGGCGGTAGCGCGAGTAGATGAAGTCACCGATGAAGATCTGGCCGCGCAGCTCGGGCGGGATCGAGAACGGAAGGGGCGTTGCGCCGAACACGATACGCAGACCCTGCTCGATCACCATCGCAAGTCCGAAGGTCAACAGCAGGCTCAAGATCGGGTCGGACCGATAGAAGCGGCGAAACAACAACCGCTCGACGGCGATGCCGATCACGCCGACGGCAACCGGCGAAATGACAAGCGCGCCGGCGAACCCGATCCGTCCCGCCAGGATCACCGCAAGATAGGCGCCGATCGCGTAAAAGCCGCCATGCGCGAGGTTGACGATGCCCCCGAGTGCGAAGATCAGCGACAAGCCAAGCGCGATCAGCAGGTAATATGCGCCGACCAGGAGCCCGTTGAGAACCTGTTCGAGTATGAAAATGAGCTGCACGCGGCCACTCCCGGCAGGGCACTAGCCCGTTGATCAGCTCATTTCTGCCGTCCCCGCGCAAGCGGGACAGATGCTGCAAAGCCGGTGGTCATGCGTGCCCCGGCGACGCCAGGGTCCGGGGGTGGCACGCCGAATTGATCGCGTGGTAATTCGCTGCGATTTTCTCACCCGATCTTGCAGCTGCCGTCTTTCGGCGGGGCGATGACCTCCATGTCTTCGTTGGGACCGGGGACGGTGCCGAGCGCGTCGTAGATGTCCCACTGATCCTTCATCTTCGTCGGATCCTTGGCGCGCACCGCATACATCTCCATCACCATCTGATTGTCGTACGGGCGAAAATAGGCTTCCCGCGCCTTCATCACGTCGAACTTCGCGCCCTTGCGCAGATGCTCCGCAAGCTTTTGCGGGTCGGTGGATTTGGTCTCCGCCATCGACTGAGCCACGATCTTGAGCGAGTTGTAGTCGCCCCATGATTGATTATCGGGAAGTTTGCCGTACTTCTTCTGGAACACTTCGACGTATGTCTTCGAGCTCGGCGTGTCGACGAGGTGATGCCACACTAGCGGCCAGATTCCGGAAAAATTGCCCTTGCCCGCGCCCCAGGCGACCACTGTATCGAAGCCGAAGCCGGCAACCGGGAACTGCAGGCCGTATTCGGAATACTGTTTGAGGAAGCTGGTGATCTGGTTGCCGGCGAGATTCGATACGACGAGATCGGGTCGTGCCTGACGGACCTTCAACAGATAGGGAGAGAAGTCGGTGGCATCAGTCGGCACCAGCTCGTCGGCGGCGAATTGGCCGCCGTTCGCCTCCATGAACTTCCTCGCAACGCGCAGCAGATCGTGGCCAAAGGCATAGTCCGCCGTGAGCGAGTACCACTTCTTGTCCCGCACGAGGTTCTCGCGCAGCAAATATTGGCCGACCGCCATCACGTACATCGAGTTTGCGCCCTCGATGTGAAACATATACGGGTTGCAACTGGAGCCGCGCAAAGCATCGGAATTGCAGCCGGTGTTGATGTAGACGGTCTTCAGACGGTTTGCGACTTGGCCGATAGCAAGTCCGGAAGCGGACGAGATTTCGCCTATGATCATCGCGACTTTGTCGCGCTCGATCAGCCGCTCGGCTTTGGCGGAGGCGGTCTGCGGATTGACCGAGTCTTCCATGACAAGCTCGATCTTGCGGCCCATCACACCTCCCGAGTTGTTGATCTCCTCGGCGGCGAGTTTTACTCCCATGACCGCGTATTCGCCGAGCGGTCCGAGAAAGCCGGTGAGCGGCGTGAGATGTCCGATGCGGATCGTATCGGCTTGGGCGCGTACGATTGCCGGCATGCCGACGCCGGCAAGTACCGCCGAGCCGGCCGCGCTTTTGATTACCGTGCGGCGTGACAAACGGGACGTCATGGTCATTCCTCCCTTCGCAGCGTTTCCTGCGCTTCAGCGAGCGCGCGTTTCGCGTCCGTCGGCGCTCGCCGCATTTAGTGCGTCTCCCTCGGCTTTACTTGCCACAAAATGCATGTATCACTCAAGCACTCGGCAGCCGCCGCCGGCGAAATACCAGCGATGATCGAGAAGATCGATATCAAGCTCAACATCAACGGCCGTGACTACGCCGTTCAAGCGGAGCCGCGAAAGACGCTGGTTGACGTGATCCGCGACGAGTGCGGGCTGACCGGGACGCACATCGGTTGCGAGCACGGCGTGTGCGGCGCATGCACCGTGATCCTCGACGACGAGGCGATCAGATCCTGCCTGATGTTCGCGGTCCAGGCCGAGGGCAAGCGCATCCGCACGGTCGAAGGCCTTGCCGACGGCGACCAACTGCATCCGGTGCAGAGCGCATTCATCGAGCATCATGCGCTTCAGTGCGGGTTCTGCACGCCGGGTTTCCTGATGCTGACTGTGAACGCGCTGGAAACCAATCCGAACCTCAGCGACGACGATATACTCGATCTCCTCTCGTCCAATCTTTGCCGCTGCACCGGGTATCAGAACATCGTCAAAGCCGTGCGTAGCACCGTCGCCGAAATGCGCCGGTCGCCCACGCGCTAAGTGCGGCATCAGGCTGGCGACCTAGCTGAGCAAACCCGAGGACCGCGTGCCGATCGACGTTCATGCC
This sequence comes from Xanthobacteraceae bacterium, assembly GCA_035693615.1. GTDB lineage: Bacteria > Pseudomonadota > Alphaproteobacteria > Rhizobiales > Xanthobacteraceae > VAZQ01. The sequence goes on along the minus strand of DASSGH010000047.1, from coordinate 26,477 downwards.
CATTACGTCCCGCCGCAGCTCATCGAGGCAATCGACGCGTGCGGCAAGGAGATGGGCGTGCGGCTGGCGCATTCCGCCGGCTCGCCGCCGGCGCTGCATTTTGATTACGGCTTCAAGGTGCGGCCGTTCTTTCCCCGTCTCGTCGAGCCGGCCGCCGCACGACGTGCCTGGCTCGACGCGCAAGGGATCGAGCGACAGATCGTCGGCACCTGGCCCGACATATTTGGCTACGGTCTCGCCACCGAAGCCTGTGTCGCCTGGCACCGCATGCTCAACGACACGCTGGCGGCATGGTGCGCGGACAACTCGGATCGATTCGCCTGGATCGCCTCCGTCCCGCTGATTCACGCAGAGGCGGCGGCAGAGGAAGCCGAGCGCGCCGTCGCGGTCGGGACGTGCGGCGTAATCATCTCGTCCAATATCGAGAACGTGAATCTCGGCGAGCTGCCGCTAGACCCATTCTGGCGCAAGGCCGAAGCGCTCGGCCTGCCCGTGCTGATGCACCCGGTGCTGGTCGGACCCGCACCGCGCGTTGCAAAGTTCGCTCTCGCTCAGATTGTGCAATACACGTTCGATACGACGCTCGGCGTCGGATCGCTGTTGATGTCCGGTGTGCTCGACCGCTTTCCGCGACTCAAGCTGGTGCTGTCGCACGGGGGAGGCGCCTATCCGTATCTGGCCGGCCGCTTTGACATCATGCACCGGCGCATGGACCGCGCCGCGCAAGGGGATGTCGCGGCCAAGGCGCCCTCGGCCTACGCCGCACAGATGGCTTATGACAGCATCGTCCATTCGCCGAAGGCGTTGCGCTTCCTGATCGACGTGGTCGGACTTGATAATGTCCTGCTTGGGACCGATTATTCGTTCCCGCCGGCCGACATGGAGCCGCTCGCGCTGCTGCGATCGGCAGGATTGTCCGCCGCCGAGATCGAGGCGATCGCCGATGCAAATCCGCGCCGTGTGTTCGCGCGTCTGCGCTGAGCGATAGCGAAGCGCGCAACTGAATGGCCGGCAATGCCAAGAGCGACGGCGGTGGCGGCTGGGTCGGCCGCTCGATCCGACGCCTCGAGGATCCGACGTTGGTCGCCGGTCGCGGCCGCTTCGCAGGCGATCTCCAGGCCGCACGATGGGTCCGCTTCGTGCGAAGTCCGGTGGCGGCGGGCAGGATCGTTCGGATCAACGCACCCGAAGGCGCGCTGGTTCTCACCGCCGCCGATCTGACAGCCGTCAAGCCGATCCAACCGATGTTGCACAAGTTCAATTACGTCCCGATCAGCCAGCCGGTCTTGGCGCGCGAGGTCGTGCGGTTCGTCGGCGAGCCGGTCGCCGCCGTGATCTCGCCCAGCCGCGAAGAGGCCGAGGACATCGCCGATCGCGTCGAGGTCGAAATCGAACCAAGCCCGGCACTCGTCGGCACGGATGCGGCGCTCGCGCGAGGCGCCGCGCTCGTCCATCCCGAGGCCGCCGGCAACGTTGCGGTCGAAGGACGCCTGAAGACCCCGAGCTTCGACTCGACGGTGGCGCGGGCGCATCAGCGCATCAGGCTCCAGATCCGTTCGCATCGACAAAACGCGCTGCCGATCGAGCCGCGCGCAGCGCATGCCGCATGGGACGACGTGAGCGAGCGCATCACGCTGACCTGCGCGACGCAGATGCCGCACGCACTGCGGACGATCGTTGCCGATCTCATCGCAATGCCGGAATCCGATTTGCGGGTGATCGCACCCGATGTCGGTGGCGGCTTCGGGCAGAAAATGTCGCTCGCGCCGGAGTTCGTGGTCGTGACCTGGCTTGCGCGTAAGCTCCGGAGCTCGGTGGCGTGGGTGGAAGATCGGCGCGAGAATCTCGTTGCATGCTTCCACAGTCGCGACCAGTCGATCTCGCTCGAGGGTGCCTTCGATGCCGATGCCAAGCTGATCGGCCTGAGCGCGGACATCGTCGCGGATGTCGGCGCCTATTCCTGCTATCCGACAACGTGCGCCGTCGAGCCACTGATGGCGATGGCGGAGCTGCCCGGTCCCTATGACGTGCGCGAATACGCCTGCGTTTCGCGCGGCGTCTTGACCAATACTTGTCCGATGGCGCCGTACCGCGGAGTATCGCGACCGGTGATCACGTTGGCGATCGAGCGGCTGATGGACAAGGCGGCGGCGGTTTTCGGCCTCGACCCGATCGAGATCCGCCGTCGCAACTTGGTGAAGGCCTTTCCTCACACCTCGGTGACTGGCCTCGTATTCGATGAGGCGAGCTATGTCGAAACCATGGAGGCGGCGGTCAACGCCGTCGACCTGCCGGCGTTCCGCGCCCGGCAGGCGAAAGCGCGCGCCGAAGGTCGCTACCTCGGCCTCGGCGTGGCGACCTTTTGCGAGCGCACCGGCTATGGCACCCAGGCGTTCGCCGCGCGCGGCATGGAAGTGACGCCCGGCTGGGAAACGGTCGAGATGAGCATGGACCCGTCCGGCTATATCGAGGCGCGGATCGGTGCGTCGCCGCACGGGCAGGGGCTACGCACGACGCTCTCGCAGATCATCGCCGACGAACTCGCCACCTCGCCGGAGCGCATCAAGATCGTGCACGGCGATACCGATCGGACGCCCTATGGCTGGGGCACCTTCGCCAGCCGCTCCCTGGTGATCGCCGGCGGCGCAAGCTTGCTGGCGGCGCGCAAGATCCGCGCCAAGCTCATCAATTTGGCGAGCGTGATGCTGGAGGCGTCGGCCGACGACATCGTGCTCGAGGCTGACACCGCGCGGGTCGCCGGAACGGATCGCTCGATTCCAATCGTTACGCTGGCGCGCGCCGCCTATCATCAGACCCACCGGTTCAAAGGCGAGGTGACGCCCGGAATCGTCGAGAGTGCGACCTATGATCCGCTGGGGACGTTTTCTAATGCCTGCCACCTCGTCGTGGTCGAGGTGGATGCCGAGACCGGCTGCGTTGGAATTGAAAAGTTTCTTGTCGCCGAGGATGCCGGACGCTTGATCAATCCCATGATCGTCGACGGGCAGATCCACGGCGGCGTCGCCCAGGGCATCGCCAACGCGCTTTTCGAGGAGATCATCTACGACGAGACCGGCAACATTCTCACCGCGAGCCTCGCGGATTATCTGCCGCCGACCGCGCGGGAGGTCCCCGCCATCGAAATCCATCATCTTGCAACGCTGACGCAAGCCTCCGTCACCAAGGCCAAGGGGTTGGGCGAGGGCGGCGCAATCGGCGCGCCGGCGGCGGTGCTCAATGCGATCAACGATGCGCTGTCGCCGTTCGCCGTCTCGATCGACGAGCTTCCGGCAACCCCGCAGCGCATCCGCGCGGCGCTGCGCGCAGCCGGTGCGCGCAGCAAATCTTGTGGACCTAACACTGCTGGATTCGGCCCCGAATGACACCCGAGAACAGCCAGCAGCGGTATAACCTCTGACATGAGTGTCATCGGTCGTTCGCTGGAGCGTCTCGAGGATCGCCCCCTGGTCACGGGCCGCGGCGAGTTCGCCGGCGACGTCGCCTTTCCACACATGTTGCACCTGCGCCTGGTACGCTCGGCCCACGCGCATGGCCGCCTCGTCTCGATCGAAGCTAGCGCCGCGCTCGCTTTGCCCGGCGTCGCCGCGGTTTGGACGTCCGCCGACGTAGCCGAGATTCCTCCGATCGATTTTCGTCTGAGCCGCATCGAAGGCCTGGCCCCCTATCGCCAGCCGATTCTCGCTCGTGAGCGTGTGCGCTATGTCGGCGAGCCGATCGCCGCTGTATTCGCGAGCGACCCCTATGTGGCGGAGGACGCCGCCGATCTTGTCATCATCGAGGTCGACGATTTGCCGCCAGTGCTCGACGCGAGTGCGGCGCCGGGAGAATTCGAGGCGGGCCGCTCGACCGAGGCGGCGGTCGTGGAGAAGACCTATGGCGACGTTGCGGCGGCGTTTCGCAACGCCGCGGTCGTAGTGGAGCTCGACCTCGCCATCGGGCGGCATTCCGGCGTCCCGCTCGAGACGCGCGGCGCGATCGCCCGCTACGACGCCGCTCGTGACGTGCTGGAGCTCTACGGCGCCGCCAAGGTGCCGCACTGGAATCGGGACAACATCGCCCGCATGCTTCGCCGCGCCCGCGCGAGCGTGCATTTGATCGAAGGCCATGTCGGCGGCGGCTTCGGCATTCGCGGCGAGCTTTATCCCGAGGACGTGTTGGTTTCGCTCGCCGCGCTGCGGTTCGGCCGCCCGGTGAAATGGATCGAGGACCGTCGCGAGCACCTGATCGCGGCCAATCATTCGCGCCAGCAACGCCACAAGGCGCGGGCCGCCGTCGATGACCAGGGCCGCCTGCTCGCCGTCGAAGATGAGTTCTTCCACGACCAGGGCGGCTATGTCCGCACGCACGCCGCGACGGTCCCCGATCTCGCTGCGGCCATGTTGCCGGGGCCATATCGCATTCCTGCCTATCGGGCGGCCGGACACGTGCGGCTCACGAACAAAACGCCGTGCGGCACCTATCGCGCGCCGGGGCGCTTCGAAAGCACTTTCGTGCGCGAACGGCTGCTGGACGCAATCGCGGCGCGGCTTTCCATCGATCGGATCGAGGTCCGCCGCCGTAACCTCATTGGCAAGGACGAGATGCCGTACGGCCGTCCGCTGGCGACGCTGGGCACGGAGGTCGTGCTCGATTCCGGCGACTATGCCGGCCTCCTCGATAAGGCGTTGGTCGCGGCCAAATGGAATGATCTGCAGGACGAACTCAAGCGTCGGCGTGCCGGCGGCGAATGCGTCGGCGCGGGACTTGCGCTTTTCGTCGAAAAGAGCGGGCTCGGCCCCTATGACGGCGTGCGCGTGTCGGTCGATGTGGCGGGCGTGGTCGAGGTGGTGACCGGCGCGGCTTCGCTCGGCCAAGGGATCGAGACCGTAGTGGCGCAGATCTGCGCCGACGCGCTCGGCGTCGATTATCGGCGTGTACGCGTGGTGCACGGCCGCACCGACCGCATCCCATTCGGGATGGGCGCTTTTGCATCCCGAGCCACGGTCATGACGGGCGAGGCGACGCGCCGCGCCGCGCTCGACGTGCGCGCCAAGGCGTTGGAAGTTGCGGCGGAGCTTATGCAACAGGACGCAAGCGCGCTTGCGGTGAGCGACGGCAACGTGGTGCGCAAGGGCGCCGACGGTCCTTCCATCGGGCTCGGCGAGATCGCCAAGGCTTTGGACCCGACATCGAAGCTGCTCGGTGCGCGCTCGCCCGGCCTTTCGGCGGACGGCTGGTTCTTCAGCGATCACATGGTCTATCCCTACGGCGTGCACATCGCGGTCGCCAAAGTCGATCGCGACACCGGCGGCGTGACGATCGAGCGCTACCTTCTCGCCTATGATGTCGGCCGCGCCGTCAATCCGATGCTGGTCGAAGGGCAGCTCGCGGGCGGGTTCGCCCAAGGCGTCGGCGGCGCCTTGTTCGAGGAGTTCTGCTACGACGAGCGGGGCGAACCCCTGTCGGTGAATTTCGCGGATTATCTGATGCCGACCGCGCGCGAGGTGCCCCCACTCGATGTGCTGATCAGAGAGGACGCGCCTTCGCCGCTTAATCCACTGGGCTTGAAAGGCGCGGGCGAAGGCGGCGTCAATGCGGTCGGCGCGGCCGTCGCCGCCGCCATCGACGATGCTCTCGGTATGCCGGGCGCGATCACCCGTCTGCCGGTCACGCCCCAACGGCTGCGGGAGATTCTCAAGAGCGCGGAGCGGTGATTGTGCTTGAGAGAGGCACGTACCATGCGCCACGTCACACCGACAGCAGGCGGCGCTGCGCGGCGACATCCGTGGCGAGCTCCGCCATGCGGCCGTGCCATTGCAGCTGTCCTTTCTCCAGGACATAAGCGCGGTCGCAGACGAGCTCGGCGAAATGGATGTTCTGCTCTGATAGCAGCACCGAGAGTCCCTCCTTCTTGAGCTCGACGATGGCGTTGGCCATCTGCTCGACGATCACTGGCGCCACGCCCTCCGAGGGCTCATCGAGCAGCACTAGAAGTGGATTACCCATCAAAGTGCGGGCGACGGTGAGCATCTGCTGTTCTCCGCCGCTCATATGGGCGCCGCGCCGATCGGGCATGTCGCGCAGATTGGGAAAGATGATGAAGAGCTTTTCCATTGTCCAAGAGGGCGCGGGGCGGCCGTCGAGATGGCGCACCGCCTGACGGCCGATGTCGAGGTTCTCGGCGACGGTCAGGTCGGAAAAGATGCGGCGGTCCTCCGGTACAAAACCGATCCCGCGGCGCGCGATCTGGAACGGCTTGAGATTGGAGACATCCTCGCCCAGAAAGCGGACGGTACCGCCGCGCTGCGGGATCAGCGCCATCAGTGCTTTGAGCGTCGTCGACTTGCCGGCGCCGTTGCGACCCATCAGCGCCACCACCTCCCCGGACCCCACATGGAAGGACGGCTCGAACAGCACTTGTGCGGCGCCATACCACGCCTTGAGCCCCTCCACCTCGAGCATGGGCGCGCTCACGACCGCGCCTGCGCATGCGGACGGAATGTGCGGCCGGCTCCGAGATAAACCTGCTGCACCTGCATATTGTCGCGGATGGCTTCGGCATTGCCGTCGGCAATGAGCATGCCGCGCGCCAATACGATGATGCGATCAGCATAGGCAAACACCACGTCCATCGAATGCTCGGTGAACAACACCGAGATTCCGCGTTCGACGACCAGCCGCTTCACCAAAGCGATCAGGTCGTTGCGCTCGCGCGGCGCCATGCCGGCGGTCGGTTCGTCCATCAAGAGCAGGCGTGGCTCGTTGGCAAGCGCGATGGCAAGCTCGACCCGCTTCACGTCGCCATAGGCAAGCTCCTTGCAGGCCTGGGGAGCGGACCCGGCCATGCCGACCTGCTCGAGCAGCTCGAAGGCCCGCTCGCGATGGCGCGCCGCGAGCACCCTCCCGAACCGAAAGATCTCCCCGTGGTGACTCACCAGCGCCATCTGCACGTTCTCGGCAACCGTCATCGAACCAAAGGTTGCCGCGACCTGAAACGTACGCCCGACGCCGAGACGCCATATCTCGCGCGGCTTGAGACCGACGATGCTGCGATCTAAGAATTCGATGTCGCCGCGATCAGGTGCGAGCTGCCCGTTGATCATGTTGAAGCACGTGGATTTGCCCGCGCCGTTGGGGCCGATCAGCGCCAGGAACTCGCCGTCGCCGACGTCGAAGCTGACATTCTCGACCGCATGCACCCCGCCAAACGCTTTGGACAAGTTGCGGACGCGGAGCAAGCTCATGCGGGTTTCCTCCGCGCCGCTACCCGTTTGCTCAGCGCGCCGACGATGCCGCCCGGGAATACGAGCACCAGCAGCAGGATCACGGCGCCGAGCAGGCCGCGCCAGAACGCGGTTTGGCGCATGACGTTGTCCTGCAGCACGGTGAAGACCGCGGCGCCGACGATCGGGCCGGTCAGCGTTTGTATCCCGCCCAAGAGCACCATCACCATCGCATCGATCGATCGCGATACCCAGGCCACGTCGGGAGAGATGGTTCCTTTGGCGAAGGCGAAAACGCCACCGGCGATACCGGCAAAGGCGCCCGCGATGGCAAATCCGATCCACTGCACGCGCTTGACGTTGATCCCGATCGCTTCCGCGCGCAGCGGCGAGTCGCGTCCGGCCCGCATGGCATAGCCGAATGGCGCGAAAAGGAAACAACGCAAGAGCAGAATGCCGGCGAGGACGAGCGCAAGCGTCAAGAAATAAAAGGCCGAGCGGCTGTCAAACGGCGCCTGCGGCCAAATGCCGAGAATGCCGTTCGAGCCGCCGGTGACGTCTTCCCACTGAAACAGGATCGACCACACGATTTGCGCGAACGCGAGCGTCAGCATCGCGAGATAAACGCCGGAGAGGCGCACCGCGAACCAGCCGAACAGCAAGGCGCCCATCAACCCCGCGATCGGCGCCACGATGAGGGCGAGCGGCGTCGCTGCCGCGGCAAACTTCACCATCAGCGCCGCTCCATAGGCGCCGAGGCCGAAATAGGCGGCGTGGCCGAAGGAATGCATGCCGCCGGGCCCCATGATGAAATGCAGCGAGGTAGCGAAGAGAATCGCGATCAGCACGTCGATGCTGAGCACGAGGACATATGGCGAGGTCTTGGACAGGAGCGGCAGCAGCAGCAGGAGAAGGAGCAGCGCGGCCGCGGCCGCCCTGAGCGGCAAGGTCGCGGGCCGGATCGGATCCTCGATCTCGGCGGGATTGCGCACCGGGGGCTGCGGGCGGCCGAGTAGTCCGAACGGGCGCACGATCAGCACGACCGCCATGACCAGGAATTCCGCTACCAGCGTGAGCTTGGAGAAGTTGACGGCAAAGGCACCGAAATGCACAAGGCCCAGTCCGATGCACAGGGCCTTCACTTCGGCGATGATGACGGCCGCGAGAAAGGCACCGGTGATCGAGCCCATCCCGCCGACCACCACGACAACGAAGGCATCGCTGATCACCACCAAATCAAGCCCGAGATTGGCGGGCTCGCGCGCCACCTGCAGCGCGCCCCCAAACCCCGCGAGAAAGGCACCGAGCACGAACACGATAGTGAACAGCATGGCCTGGTTGACGCCGAGCGCGCCGACCATCTCGCGGTCCTGGGTGGCGGCGCGGATCAGCCGGCCGAAGCGGGTCCTGGTCAGCATCAGGTGAAGCAGCAGCAGGACGAGCGGGCCGATCGCAATCAGGAAGAGATCATAGCTGGGAAAATTGCGTCCGAGAATTTCGACCGAGCCGCGCAAGCCCGGAGCGCGCGGCCCGAGCAGGTCCTCCGGCCCCCACACATATTGCGCGACGTCGTTGATGACGAGGAGAAGCGCGAACGTGGCGAGCAGTTGAAACAGCTCCGGCGCCTGGTAGATGCGGCGCAGCAGCAGCATCTCGACTAGCCCGCCCAGCGCGGCCACCACCAGACCGGCGGCGAGGATGCCGCCCCAAAACCCGAATCCGCCGCCCACCTTGATGGCTAACGTGGCGGCGAGATAGAGGCCGAGCATGTAGAAGGAGCCGTGGGCGATGTTGATGATGCGGGTGACGCCGAAAATGAGCGAAAGACCGGCGCCCACAAAGAACAAGCTTGATGCCGCGGCGAGGCCGTTGAGCGCCTGGAACAGAAGGGCTTCAAGCGTCATGGGAAGCCGCGATGGGCCCGTTAGCGCCCGAACGTGATTTGCCTACCGACGGACTTGCAATTGCGGTGCTGACGAGCGCGCCACCGCTCTCGCGTATTTTGCTTTCTTCCCTCGCGGACAGGGCATCGTCGCATGCGTACGCATTCGAATGGAGGAGGGGGCTTTGATAAGATTCCCCTCATCCATTCGTCTAGGTCGATCCATTCGAGCCAGCTTCGGCTGGACGAGAGCGGTACAACACAGCGAGCAAGCTTCGCTCCGAGCTACACTCAATTCATTGCCGCCGCCGGACGAAGCTTCTTCACCTCCTCGTCCGACGGCATCACGCTCGCGCCGTCCACATATTTGAAATCGGACATCGTGCCCTTGCCGTCCTTCAGCGCAATCTTGCCGACGAAGGCGCCCATGGTCGCCTGATGGTCGTTGGCGCGGAATTCGAACGACCCGAGCGGGCCTTCGACCTTCAGCCCGCGGAATGCGGCGACGAGCTTGTCGGTATCGGTGGAGCCCGCTTTGCGGATGCCGGCGGCAAGCGAGTTGATGGTGTCATAGCCGACCACCGACCCCAGCCGCGGATAGTCGTTCCAGCGCTTCTGATAGGCGGCGACGAATGCCTGGTGCGCCGGCGTGTTGATCGCGTCCCAGGGATATCCGGTAACGATCCATCCGACCGGCGCCTCCTCCTTGAGCGGGTCGAGATATTCCGGCTCGCCCGAGAGCAGGCTGACGACGACGCGGTCCTTGAACGTGCCGCGGGTCGTGCCCTCGCGAACCAGCTTGGCGAGATCGGGGCCGAACAGCACATTGAAGATCGCGTCGGGCTTGGCATCGTCGATGGCCTGCACGACGGCGCCGGCATCGACTTTGCCAAGGGGAGGGGCTTGTTCGGTGACGAACTCGACGTCGGGCTGCGCCTTTTTGAGCATCTCCTTGAACCAGGTCGCGGCCGACTGGCCGTATTCGAAGTTGGGATAGACGATCGCCCAGCGCTTCTTCTTCGCGGCCACGGCGTCGGGCATCAGCATCGCCACCTGCATATAAGTCGAGGGCCGCAGGCGGAACGTGTACTTGTTGCCGTTCTGCCAGGTGATCTTGTCGGTCAGCGGTTCGGCCGCCAGGAAGAACACTTTCTCTTTTCCGGCGAATTCCGTCACGGCAAGACCGATGTGGGACAGGAAGGTGCCGGCAATGATGTTGGTTCCCTCGCGGGTGACGAGCTCGTTCGCAGCGCGTACCGCGTCACCAGGGGTCGCGCCGTCGTCGCGCGAGATCACTTCGAGCTTCTTACCAATGACGCCGCCCTTCGCATTGATTTCCTCGACCGCGAGCTCCCAGCCGCGCTTGTACGGCTCCAGGAACGCGGGCTGCGCCTTGTAGCTGTTGAGCTCGCCGATCTTCACCGTGTCCTGCGCGACGGCGGGCGTGCCGAGACAGACGGCGCTCGCGCTCGCGAGCCAAAAGAGCCGGAATCTGCTGCTCATGCGGTGCTCCATCTCATGGGATTTGCAACTCGTGCGATCTTTGGTCTGTCGACAAGTAGTGAGCGCGGGCGAAAGCTTGTCAAGGTCGCGCATTCGCGCACCTGTCGGGCCCATCGGTCGTCCCGCGTGCCAATGGTGTCCTCACTTGCGATCGCGCAAGCGATCCATCAGCGACTTCTCCTGCCCGCCGTCGACCTCGATCTGCGTGCCGTTGACCATGTGCATCAGCGGCGAGGCCAGCATCACGACGAGCGTCGCGACCTCCTCCACCTCGGCGATGCGGCCCAACGGAATCGAGGCCGGAGCAAGCTTGTCGGCCTCCTCGTAAGACAAGTTCATGTCCCGCGACATCGCCGTCACCAAGCCCGCCCAGCGCTCGGTTCGCACCGGGCCCGGATTGACCGCGCAGAAGCTGATGTTGTGCTTACCGTACTGCCCGGCGAGCGAAAGCGTCAGGTTCTGGCCCGCAGCATTGGCCGCGCCCGGCGCGATCTCCCAATAGGACGGCTTGACGCCGTCGTTGCCGATCAGGTTGACGACGCGGCCGCCGCCTTGCTTCACCATGATCGGCAGCACGTAGCGCAGGCAGCGCACATAGCCCATGAATTTGAGCTGCAGCGACTGCTCCCAATCTTTCTCGGACAGATGCTCGAGCACGCCGCCCGGCGAAGAACCGGCGTTGTTGACCAGGATGTCGATGCGGCCCAGCGCCTTGTGCGCCTGCGCGACGAAAGTCTTGGCATCGGCGTCTTTGCTGAGATCGGCGGGGATCGGCACGATCCGGCGATTGGTTTCGCGCGCGATCTCGGCCGCGGCCTGATCGAGCGGCTCCTTGCGGCGCGCGCAAATCGCTACATCGACGCCTTCTTTCGCCAGTGCCAGGGCGATGCCTTTGCCGATCCCCGCGCTGCCGCCGGTCACCAGCGCGGTCTTGCCCTCGAGCTTAAGGTCCATGTCGGTCTCCTCGTGCGATCTGCCCTTCCAATGGCTCAGGCCGGTTTATGCGCAAGCCAGCGACCGGTCTCCGCGGCCCAGAACAGCTCGGCCAGCGCCGCGTTCACCGCCGCCGGCTCCTCGCTATTGATGGTATGGCCGGAGCGCGGCAGCACCAACAGCGCCGCGGTCGGCGCGGTACGCTTGATGAAGAGGCTCCCGTCCAGACAGAGATCGTCCTCGTCGCCCACGATCACCAAGAGCGGCACCGAAAATTGCTTGAGCTCGGTTTCCATTTCCCACAGCGTCGGCCGCTTGAGCTGAAGGTTCAGCATGGTGTGGGCGTGCCCCTCGGCCGAGTGCTCTGCGAGCATACGCGCGAACTCGGTCCAGCCGCGCGGATCCTTGTGTTTGAAAGCCTGCCGCATCGGCGCATCGGCATATTTGGCGGCGGCGGTGGCGATGGCCTCCTCGGCGAACATCTTTCCCGTCTCGGCCGCCAACGCTTTCATGGCCGCGCGTCTCTCCGCGTCCGGCGCCGAGCCCCAGCCGCAGCCGGCCACGGCCACGGAGAGGCAGCGCTTCGGATACCGGATACCGACGTGCAGCGCGGTGTAGCCGCCCATCGAGTGGCCGACCACGTGCGCCTTGTCGATACCGAGCGCATCCATCACCGCGATCACGTCATCGCGGGCGAGCTCCTGCGAGTAATGCGCGGGATCGGAGGGCACGTCGGATGGCGGATAACCGCGCTGGCTATAGGTGACGCAGCGGTGCTGGCGGCAAAAGTAGCGCACTTGCGGCTCCCAGCTGCGGTAGTCGCCGGCATATTCATGCACGAACACGACAGGCGTTCCGGAGCCGGCCGCCTCGACGTAAAGGTTGACCCCGTCCGGCGTGGAGATTTTGCCCATTGCGGAAATTTCGATGACGCCATCACGCGCAATGCCGTTGCGCAGCAGTGAAGGCTAGTTGAGCGACCTGATCTCCGCAATGGCGCGCTCAGCCCGCCATGATCGCCTTCGCTGCGTTGCCGACCGCCTCGACGTCATCGCCGGCATCGAGAAAGGCGACGATGCGGCAGGGACAAGCTTCCAGGCCCTGATAGCGCCAGGGGAATGCGCCGATCAGCGCCCGTTTGTTGAGCATGAGCTCGATATCGCCGCCAAGGTTCTCGGCGTGCAGTAAACCTTCCTGGAACGCCCAGCTGTGGAACGGAAACACGTCGGCAGCGACCCGGCGTCCAGACTTCTTGTGGACGTATTCGAAGGTGCCGAAGAACTCGCCGGGAGGCTTGCCGTGCTGCTTAGTGAATTGCGCGGCGAGATCTGGACGCATGCTACGGATAGAGGTGTTCATGGCGTGGTCGCACGAGCCCGTGTCCATGCCCCACCACTTGATCTTCTTCTTCAGCATCCAATGCAGGGAGTCGACATTGGGGCCGGGGTGATAACAGAAATACTTCACCAGATCCTGCTGTGGCCGGCCCTCGTAGTGGCGGTGCCAGCCCGTATGCAGAAGCAGGATGTCGCCCTCGCGGATATCGGCGCCCGCGCTCTCGATGATGTCCGGTGTGATCACGGCCCAGTCCGACATCTTTGAGGAAATGTCGACCACCACGCCTCGGTTGAGCAGATAATCGAGCGGCAGTGAGGCCATGTCGCCCTTGGGATCGTCGGTTGCATGCATGGCGCCATCGAAGTGGGTACCGACGTGAAGGGCGGTCTCGATGCGCTGCGCAACGATCATCTGCGTCTGCAGGTTCTGCGCGTAGTACATCCTGTTTCCGGCATATCCGACCCATCCGGGGGTATGCACGTTCATCACATGGCTCATATCGATGATCTTCATCGCTTGCACCCTCGCGTTCACTCGAGCGACAGCTTATACAGCAAACTTTAGAAACTCAGCGCCGAACGCACGGCAATCACCCATGCGTTCGGCCGCAAGCTTCCGTCGCTGTTGAGAACCCCGCCGCCGGGACGGATGATGTATTGCACCTCCGGCTGCAGCATCCACCAGGGCGCCATCTGTGCCTGGTACATCATCTCGATCATGGTTTCCCCGCTGCGTATCGGATAAAGAAAATTTCCGAACAATCCGGTATCGGCATCGAGCCCGCGCGCATTGTCGCCGACGCGGGCATACGCCGCGGCAATCCCGACCTTGTCATTCGGCCGGCGAGCGATGAGTCCTTTGTAGACAAAACCCCCATCGGCATAGAAATTGATCAGATTGCGATCGTTCGGCACGCCGCCGGCGCGAACAAATGCCGAGAGGCCTTTGTCGTCGCTTCCGGGCACGCGATAAAGCATCTGATCGATGACGCCGTAAACGCCGGAATCGCCGGTGTGGTCGAGCGGGATGCCGGTCGACTGCGGGTCGGCAAGGGATTGGCCGGTGTTGTCGAATCGCTGATCGGCAAACCGCGAGCTGGTGTGATACCAAGCTCCAAGTCTGTAAGCGCCGGGAAGGCCTTTGGCATCCTTGCCCTGATTGGGCAAATAGCTCGCTTCGGCGATGAAAAAGGCGCCGCCGCGAAAGCTCGCGACGGTGCCGGTCGGAAGCGTCGCAGGTTGATTGGAGCCGTTGCCCCCACTGGGATCGCCGCTGAACACGGCAGCCTGAAATGCCCACTCATCGACGGGCTGGATGCGGACGCGAACGCCGGGAGCCGGGAGCGGATAAGCCGGCCCTCCAGCCGGAAGATTAGCGGCCAGGAACGTCGGCCAGCTGATACCGTTGTTGATGAAATTCGCAGCCGTCTGGCTCTGCAGAAACTGGCTGTCCGCCGACATCAGGCCGGCACGAACCGACAACTTGCCGGCCAAAGCATTCTGCTCGTACCAGAATGAATAGAGCCGGGCGACCGGCCCCGCCTCGAGATTCGACACGGCCAGAATGTTGCCGAGATAGGTCGGGCTGAAGAGCGGCCCATGGGTGATGAGGCCGTGGGTATGGAATTTGCCGCCCTCCCAGCCGATGAGCTTTTGCAGATCGATATCGAGCTGCGGCTGAAAGATTCCAATTGCGACGGCCCCGGGCTTGATGCCGCCGCTGACATTCGCCAGAAAATCGTTGGTGTAGTTGAGCGTAATGGTAACGCCCTTGCGGTCGAGATAGGACCGCAACCCACCCCAATCGCCGGTCAAAGTGGCAGGCGGGGAGGCGGGCGGCGGCTCCGACCGCTGACCCTGCGCCCAGGCGGGCGAGTGGAAATCCCCAGCCAAGCCGGCCAGAAGCAGCGCGGCAGCAGCGAACGTCCGTGTCCAACCACGTCCGGCAATCCCGCCCATCTCCTCCGCCCCGGAGCGATTTGCGCGAGACTCCGCTGCGATTCAGGCAAAATGTTGTGGCGGAATGATCGAGGCTGCGTCGGGTGCGGGGAGATTTCGATGTTGGAAGGGGTGATGCTGCTGTGGTTCGTGTTGACGGCCGCAGCGCTGCTGTTCGTGGCGGTGGACATCCGCACCACGCCGGAATCTCCAGTGCTCAAATGGGGATTCGTGCTGGTGACCGCATATACCGGCGTGGTCGGCGCGTTCCTCTACGTGTTCGGCTGCCGCGAGCCGCTGCCCGGCCTGCACGAGCGCTACGTCGCTGCGCGTTGGCGGCAGACGCTGGGATCGACGATGCACTGCGTCGCCGGCGACGGGGTTGGCATCCTTGCCGGCGCCGCGCTCTCAAGCGTGTTCGGGCTCGCCGGCTTGGCCGAAATCATCCTCGAATACGTTCTCGGGTTCGCCTTTGGCTGGACGATTTTCCAGGCGCTGTTCATGCGCGACATGGCGGGAGGCTCCTATCTGCGCGCCCTCAGCAGCACGTTCATCTCGGAACTGCTCTCCATGAACTTGTTGATGGCCGGAATGGTGCCCACCGTGATGGCGCTAAAGTCGCGTATCCCATCCGCAGCCGATCCGACGACGCCGCACTTCTGGTTCGTGATGTCGATGGGCCTGCTGGTTGGCTTCATCTTCGCCTATCCGATGAACTGGTGGTTGGTGGCTTACCATCTCAAGCACGGGATGATGACGGTGCGCCCAGCGGCCGCTGCCGCGCACGGCGCGCATGGTACGCAGGGCGCTCATGCCGCCCCACCTGCCGCCCCGGCTATGGTCATGGGCCGCGGCCCCGCTCCCTGGCCGCCGGTGCCGGTGATGACGTTGCTTTCGTTTCTGGCATTGGCGGCAGGCGTGGCAATCGCTTTCCTGTTGCGGGCTGCATAAGTGAAGAGACCCAGCAGACGTCCGCGCCTGCACGAGGAGGCTTAGCCCATGCTTTCACGCCGCGCGTTCCTCGTCTCCGCCGCTGCGGCTTCGGCTGTCACCACGTTCGCTCGCGCACAGCCGAACGCCGACAACGCCCCGCCGACGGTGTTGCGGATCGAACGCCGCAGCATCGAGGTGAACGGTAAGCCGGCCTCGGTGCTTGGCGTCCGCCAGCCCGACGGCACGTTCGGCATTCGGACGGAGGTGGGCAAGCGATTCCGCGTGCGCCTGGAAAACAGGATCGAGGAGCCGAGCCTGATCCACTGGCATGGCCTCACGCCGCCATGGCAGCAGGACGGCGTTCCCGGTGTCTCGGCGCCGCCGATTCCCGCTGGCGGAAGCGCCGATTACGATTTCCCACTGCACTTCGGCGGCACCTTCTGGATGCATTCCCATCAGGGACTGCAGGAGCAGCTCTTGCTGGCGGCGCCGCTGATCATCCGCGATCAGCGAGACCGGCCGGGCGAGCAGGAAGTCATCATGATGCTGGCCGATTTCAGCTTCACTCCGCCCGACCAGATTTTCGCGGAGCTCAAGAAGGGAGGCGGCATGCCACCGGGGGCGATGATGGGCAGCTCGCTTCCCGCACCTGCTCCCGCGAACCCGAAGGGAAAGGCCAACGGAACGATGGCCCCCGGCATGGCCATGGGCGGGGCGGCCGGCAAGCCGGATTTGAATGACGTGACATACGATGCGTTCCTGGCGAACGACCGCACGCTGGGCGATCCCGAGGTGGTCAAGGTCGAGCCCGGCGGACGCGTGCTGTTGCGGATCATCAACGCCTCCTCGATGAGCGCCTTTCACGTCGATCTCGGTACGCTCGATGGTGAGCTGATCGCGGTGGACGGATTCCCGGTCGCCCCCCTCGTGGCGCGCCGCTTTCCGATCGCGGTGGCGCAACGGCTCGACATCCGCTTGGCCCTTCCGCGCGGGGCGGCAGCTCATCCCGTGCTCGCGGTGCTCGAAGGCGACAATAAACAAACGGGCATCATCCTGCGTGCCGCAGATGCGCCAATCTCGCGCATCCTCGATACCGCCAGCACGGCGTCTCCCGCGCTTACGCTCGATCTGGAGAGTCGGTTACGCGCCGCTTCGCCGCTCAAGCCGCGCAAGGCCGATCGGACCCATACCTTGAACCTGACCGGAACGATGGCGGGCTACATCTGGTCGATCAACAATTTCCCCTGGACCAAGGACGTTCCGTCGCTGGCGATCGCCAAGGGCGAGCGCGTCGAGCTGATCTTCGTCAATCAGACGCCAATGTCGCATCCGATGCACCTGCACGGGCATGAGTTCCAGGTGGTCGAGATCGACGGCAAGCGCTTTGCCGGCGCGGTGCGCGACACCGTGCTGGTGCCGCCGCGGCGTCGAGTCGTGGTCGCCTTCGATGCCAACAATCCCGGGCTTTGGGCAATCCATTGCCACCTGCTCTACCACCTCGACGCCGGGATGTTCACAACCTTGCGCTACGTCTGACGGCGCCAAACGTGCAGACAACTGCGCGACATCTAAAGAGCGACCCGTAGTAGGGGTCATTGCTGGGTTTGACCCAGCAATCAAGCGTGCACTCTAAAGCGTGCACGAGCGCGTATGTTTCATGTGCTCGAGCGTTCGCGGAATGATGACGCAATCGTGGTGGCCGCCATTGCTCGGCCAGATGCCGACCAGCTCGTCGGTCTCGGTATCGATAAAAGCAATCCCGCTCGATAGCCGCTGGAAGCCGCTGAACACGCCGACCACGTATTTGCCGTCATACGTCACCGCCAAGGTTTGCATGTCCGGCCCGATGCCCTGGATCTCCTTCTTGATTTTCCAGCTCTTGGTATCGACGACCATGACGCCGCTGGCGGCCGGAGAGGGGTGAAGGATCGACAGATAGAGCTTGGAGCCGTCCATGGAGAACACCATGTGGAACGGGTTCGGGTATTTGCCCACCCACAGCGGATCCTCGATGTGCGCGATTTTCTTCCAGTTGCGCGGGTCGGGATCGCTCGAATCGAAAACCGAGCAGTTGTTCTCGCGCAGGTTGTTCATCATGCAGAGAAAGCGTCCGTCGGGGGAGAATCCGATCTCGTGGCCGGGCGAGAAGATCTTGTCGAACGTCACTTCCCAATGGTCGTTGTCGATCTTCTTGACGGGATATTGGTTCGGCGCGTTCTTGTTGAACTGAAGGAAGGTCACGGGTTCGAAGTTCTTCTCGGCATCGAGGATGAGCTGTCCGCCGCACAGGCGCACGATGGTGGACGCCCAGCGACCGCTCGGGTGCCAGATGGTGCCGTCGGCGCCGCAGAGGCTGAGGACGTCGTCGCCGGGGAGGGTGCCTTCCTCGACGAACAGTTCGCCCATGGGCACCATCTCCCATTCGATCTTTTGGCCCTTGGTGCCGCGGTAATCGTATTTGCCGGTCGCCGGGTCGGGATAAATCTTGGAAATCTTGAGCACGCCGCCCTTTTGCCACGCCTCCGAGAGATTGCGCACGTTGGGCACCCAGTCGTATTTGAGCGCGGCGATGACCCGGGACGTGCGTCGATCGAAGCACGCGGCGATGTCTTTCTGTCCGTCGGTGACGAAATAGCGCTCCGCAGTTTTGGGATCGATGTTTACGTGCACGCCGAGACCGAGGCCGGTGGTTTCCGCGACGTTCTCGATCACCTCCATCTGCGCGCCGTCGAAGCGCACGCGATAGATATTGAAGCCTTCGTCGGGGGCCTCCACGCGGGTCGGAATGCCGTAGATCAGGGAATTCTTGCCGCCTTGCGTGCTATTGATCCATTCGAAACCTTTGTTGGGATCCGCGCTCGGAAACGCGCAGAGGTGATGCGAGATCGGATTGTAGTCGCCGTAATTCCAGTATGAGATCCAGGCGAGCGCCCTTCCGGTGTTGAGGTTCACGGCGTAGGTGCCGCCGCTCATCTTGGTCGGCATCAAGAGAACCCAGTCGCCGAAGCGCCGGCCGCCCACGTCGGCCTGAGGATTGACCAATTCGCGATCGATCGGATGACGCTGCGGCTCGGTATAGGTTGCGCCGGCGTGCCTCGCACCCTGATCCGGGATACCCTGACCAGTGAGCATCGGATAGCCGAGGGTGACCGCCTCGCCGACCAGGGCGGTGCCGGCGGCCCACGTGAGCAGGCTCCTGCGATTGAGTTTCCTGGCGGGCTGCTGCGGCGCGGACGCAGCCGGCGCGGCTGGCGCCGGTTGCTCCTGATCGCGCGCCGCTTTTTTTCGCTGATAGTCGGAAAAATCCTGGTTGTCCTGCTGCGCCACCTCGGCCTGACGTTTGAGGTAGAGTTGTTCGGGGCTGAGCGGGGCTTTGCTTTCGCCCTCCAGCTCGACTTTTATTTGCGGCGGATCGATCGGCTCTTTGAACCTCGGCTTGCGCCCGTCGGACATGGACCAGCTCCTCCTTCCCACGTTGGCTCGTTCGGATTGCACAATAATGTCGCGCGGCGATCAAGATCGCTGCCATGATCGGTGGGTTGATTGTGAAAACTGCTCAGTGCGGCGGCATGGGAATCCACACCGGCGGCTTGCCCGAGAAACGCATGCGCTTCAACACCACGTCGTCGGCGACATCGAACGGTTTGAGGTAGACGTAATAGTTGTCCTTGCGCTCGAATACGTCGCCGTTCGGCGCGCTGCTCGTACTGACCAGCATTGAGCCTGAGAAGCGCACGTGCATGTAGTTGGGAAGCAGTTGCGCGAAATCGCGCACACGGGCGTCGAAGCGGTAACGATAGGTCTGCTTGCCCTCGATTTTCGTGACACCCGCTGCGCCCTCGTCCCCCGGTGTCATCGGCACTTCCTGCCACAGGCTTGCGACCTGAACATAGGCCCGCATTTCCGGTGTCATCACATAGATCGCCTCGCCTCCGACATTCTGCAGATAGGTCGTCAGTTCGTAGCGCCCGTCGCCGAGATCGGTGACGGACTGCACGTCCCCGCGAAGGCTGTTGAGCGCGAGGTGCTGCAGCGCCGCGACGCGGCCCGCCCGCTCGCGCAAGCGCATCGCTTGATATTTCTCGACTCCCACGTCGATGGCGAGAATGGCGGCGAAGATCGCGGCCGCGGCGGGTAGGAAGATTTTCACCCCGCGCCACAGGCTCTCGCCCAGACGAATAGGCGCCCGCGGCTGCCGCGCGGCTCGCGCGCCGTCGAGCCTCGCGGCCATGGGCCGCCGTGGCGGATCTGCTTCAAGCTGCGGCAGCTCGCGCGCCGCCAGCGTGCCGTGGCGCATCTCGAAGCTGTGCTCGGCGCGCTTGGCGAGCTCGAGATCGTGGGTGACGAGGACGAACCCGAACGACTCCGTCCGCTGCAATTCTTCGAGCAAATCGATGATGTCGCTTTCGGTGTCCTCGTCGAGGTCGCTCGTCGGCTCGTCCGCGAGCAACAGCGGTGGCGCGTTGATGAGCGCGCGCGCGACCGCAATCCGACGCTGCTCGCCGCCGGACATGCTGCCTGGATAAGCATCCATGCGATCCGCCAAGCCGACACGGGCGAGTAAGTCGCGCGCTCGGGCGTACGCATCCTGCGCCGCCATCGTGCGCCCGAGCAGCGCCGGAACAGCGACGTTATCCGCCGCGGTCAAGT
Source organism: Xanthobacteraceae bacterium (assembly GCA_035693615.1). Lineage (GTDB taxonomy): Bacteria > Pseudomonadota > Alphaproteobacteria > Rhizobiales > Xanthobacteraceae > VAZQ01. The sequence goes on along the minus strand of DASSGH010000047.1, from coordinate 6,078 downwards.
TCGACAGCAGGCTCGGAAACTGGAAGACGAAGCCGATTTGGCGCGCGCGAAACGTCGCGCGCTGCGTTTCCGACAGTGCCCACACGTCGGTGCCGTCGAGGAGAAGTCTGCCCTCGGTCGGCCTGGTCAAGGCGCCGAGCATGGCCATCAGGGTGGATTTGCCCGAGCCGGAACGCCCGACGATCGAGATGAACTCGCCGCGACGAAGCTCAAGACTGGCATCGCAAACGGCCAGATAGCCGGGAGCAGCGCCGTACCGCTTAGTCAGCGACTGCGCCAAGAGCGTCATCGCGATTCGGCCTGAATGAGCGCGTAGGGCGCCATTCGCCGCACCCGCCAGGCGGGCACAAACGCGCCGAGGAAACCGAGAGCGACCGAGAAAACGATTGCCAGGGCTGCCGCCCCTTCCAGTACCGCCGCCGGCGGCCAGGAGAACGGCACCCCGGCGAGCGCGAAGTAGAAGCCGAGCGAGCGGGCGAACGTGAGCAGCACGGCGGCGCCGAAGCCGAGGCCGGCCAGTCCGCCCAGCCCCGTGATCACGGCGGCTTCCGCGAGAACGATCGTCATGACTTGATTGGGTTTTGCCCCCATGGCGCGCAACAGCCCGATCTCGCGGTGGCGTTCTTGGACGATGACTGAGAACAACAGCGAAAGAAGAATAAGCAGGGCGGTGAGCTCCAACGCGGTGAATGCCGCCATGCCAATGAGAAGCGTGCTCAGCGCCTGGCGCGAGGAAGTGAGCACGCCGTTGCCTTCCACGATCTTTACGTCGGCAAGGCTCGCTAGCCCGAACTTAACGTCATCCAGCTTGGCCGCGGGCGACAGTTGCAGCAGGAACGCCGACACACGGTCGAGTTCGAGCGCTCCCGAACACACGTCGGCATGCCGCATGCCGGCCTCCGGCGGCGTCTCATCGATCTTCGTCGGCGCGGCCGGGCTCGATCGTGCCTCCGACCGCCGGCAGAAGGAGACGACATCGGCGAGCGCGGCGAAGCTGAGGAAATAGGAATCGTCGAAGGGACCCACGCCCGTTTTGGCGAGCCGGGCGGAGACGCGCATGGGCATGCCGCAAACGCTCAAGGTATCGCCGAGCGCGTTGCGCAGCGTGCCACCGTCGATCAGGCCTTCGACGGGTGCCACCGTACGTGTCTCGAGCCAGCTCAGCACCGAAAAGTCTTGCGCCGGGTCGAACGCGATCAGGTTGACATTTTGCCCGTCGACCAACGCCGGGACGATGCGCTGCGGCGCCACCCTGGCGATGCCGGAAACCGCTGCGATCCGCTGCGCGAGATCCGCGGGGAGCGTCGCGTCGGTGGGCTGCACGGTGAGCAGGCTTGCGGTGATGTTCACCAGCGTTCCGCGGGGGACCACGACGAGGTCGGCGCCCATGCGCGCGAAGCTTTGCGCCATGCCTTGCCACAGCGCCCAGCCGGCGACGAAGCTCGCGAACGCGATGCCGACCCCCAGCATCACGGCGGCACCGAGAAACATCGCACGCAGACGGCGGCGGCCGACGTTCTGCGCGGCCAAACGGATCAGCAGCCAACGATCGTGTCGCGACATCCGGCTCCTCGGCGAATGGACGCTATTCTCCGAGGAGAACGTCTTTGGCTTCGTCGATCTTCATGCTCAGGTAGGGCGTCCCGCCGCGTTGCGGATCGATGAGTTGCCCGAGCCGGCGATAGGCGCCGCGGATATCCTGCGCGTTGGCACCCGGGGCAAGCCCTAACACGTCGAGCGCCTCCTCGCGTGACATGCGCAGCCGTCCGTTGCCGCTGCCTTTCGGCTGGGGCGCGGGGAGGCGAGCCTCGGTCGGCCTATGCTCGAGCTGCGCCGCCGTTTGCTCCAGATAGGCCCGCAACACCGCAATGGACTGGCGCACCAGCTCTGGATCGGTCGTCCCGCGCGGTCCCGAGAAGCCAAAATCCTGCGCCGGAGGCGCGAAGTTGCTCCGCCCGACGTTGATCGGCCCGAAAAGCACGCGCCAGCGCGGTGCGGCCTGCACGAACACCGGCAGCATGAAGGCGGCGAGCATCATCGCCGACGTCCAGCGGCCGGTGGCGATGAGCCAGCCCAACACGCCCAGCGCGAGCGCCACCAGCGCGAGGAGCGCCCAACGTCCCGAATTGACAATTGCGCGCGGATCGGCGTTGAGGATCCAGCCGCCCATCTTGACCGCGGACACGAACAAAGACAGCGCAAGCGTGGCGTAAGCCACGACCGTCAAATCCATGACACGTTATCCTCGCGGATCATCAAGCCAAATTCCCGTCGCTGCTTCGCGCTCGACGAGTCAAAAACATCTGGATTTCAGTTGGTTCAGTGCCGGGAGGGGCACGCGCTCGGTTACTCCTTGACCGCGCCCGTCATCGCCGAAACGTAGTGCTCGACGAAAAAGGCGTAAAGGACCACCAACGGCAGCGAGCCGACCAGCGCTCCGGCCATCAGCGAGCCCCAGCGATAGATATCGCCGTCCACGAACTCGTTGACGATCGCCACCGGCACGGTCTTGTGCTCGGTCGAAGAAATGAAGGTGAGTGCGTAGATGAACTCGTTCCAGCACAGCGTGAAGCAGAAGATGAAGGCCGAAATCAGTCCCGGGATCGCCAGCGGCAGGACGATCTTGGTCAGAATCTGGTAGCGACTCGCGCCGTCGATCAGCGCGCATTCTTCGAGTTCGAAGGGGATGGTCTTGAAATAGCCCATCAAGAGCCAGGTCGAGAACGGGATCAGAATCGTGGGATAGGTGAGGATCAACGCGAACGGCGTATCGAACAAGCCGTACTGGAACACCACGGTCGAGAGCGGAATGAACAGGATCGAGGGCGGAATGAGATAGGCGAGGAAGATCGCGACCCCGACCCACGGCGCGCCCTTGTAGCGCAGCCGCACAATCGCGTAGGCGGCGAGCACGCTGGCGACGATCGAGAGAATGGTCGCGGTGATCGCGACCAGCATCGTGTTCATGAGCCACTGCGGGTAGTGGGTTCCGAACAGCAGCTTGTCGATGTGCTTGAGCGTCGGGGTCCAGGTCCAGAACGGATTGAAGCGCTCCAGATCGAGCAATTGCTCGTCCGGTTTAATGGCCGTGAGGGCCATCCAGTAGAACGGGAACAACAGCACGAAGACGATCAACGACAGCGGCAGATAAAGCGTCACCAGCCGCCGCGGGAGCGTCTGCAGGTAACTCATACCCTCGGTATGGTCGGCGGTGACGCCGGAGAGCACCGCTTTCGGGCTGACGAGCTTCGATGCGAGCACGTCAGTCATTGCCCTCTCCCTGCTGCCACTTTCTGCGCTGCAGCCCGAACCACGAGATCAGGATGGCGGCGAGCAGGAACGGAATCATGGCGGTGGCGATGGCGGAGCCTTCTCCGAGGTAGCCGCCGCCGATGGCGCGCTGATAGCCGAGCGTCGCCATCAGATGCGTGGCATTGGCCGGGCCGCCGCGCGTGAGCACCCAGATAAGCTGGAAATCGGTGAAGGTGAACAGCACCGAGAACGTCATCACCACGGCGATGATCGGAGTGAGCAGCGGATAAGTGACGTAGCGAAATCGCTGCCAGGGCGTCGCCCCGTCGATGGTGGCGGCCTCGTAGAGCGAAGGCGACACCGTCTGCAGGCCGGCTAGCAGCGTGATCGCGACGAACGGCACGCCGCGCCAGATGTTGGCGAAGATCACGGACCAGCGCGCGTTCCAGGTATCACCGAGAAAATCGATATTGGTCGCGATCAGCCCGAGCTTGCGTAGCGACCAGGACACGATCGAGAACTGACTGTCGAAGATCCACCAGAAGGCGATCGCCGAGAGCACCGTCGGTACGATGAACGGAATCAACACGACCGCGCGGATCATGGCCTTGAACGGCATGTTGTGGTTGAGCAGCAGCGCGAGATAGAGGCCGATCGCGAATTTGAACGCGCTGGCGACGCCGGTATAGAGGAGCGTATTGAACACCGACAGCCAGAACACCGAATCGTCCCACAGCCATTCGTAGTTCTCAAGGCCGATGAACTCTCCGCCGCGGCCGATACGCGCGTCGGTGAACGAGAGCCAAACGCCGAGCACGAGGGGGTAGGCGAGAAACAGCAACAAAAACGCCGCCGCCGGCAGCATGAACCACAGCGCCAGCCAGTTGCGGTTCACCTTGAGCCGATCCCAAGCGCCGACCTCGGGTATCGACCGCGGGGAGATCACGTGCTTGAGGGCAAGATCGGCCATCAATTACCCATCGACGGTTTCAATCATTGCTGCGTCGTGGCCGGCACGCGGGCAAGCTCGCGCAGGCTGCATACTGCTGCGTACCGGCATTCTTAATCGCCGTTTCCGGCTCCCTGATCACCACGCTTCACTGCTGCCTGTCATCGGTACAGCCGCATCGCCTGGCGCTCGGCGATCTTGATTGCGCCCTTGGCATCCTCGCGCCCGGTGCAGATGTTGGCGAACATGTCGAGGATGATGAAATCGGCAAGCGCCGCGGCCGCCTTCTCGCCCACCGAGCCAAGCCCGCCCGCAGTGAGCGTGCGCTTGGCTGCCTCACCGAAGATCGTGTTCTTGGGATCGGACGTCCAAACCGGGTTTTTGTCATAGGCATTGAGGGGGTGCGTCAGATACCCGACTGAGGCTTCCAACCACTTGTTGTATTGATCCGCTTCCAGCAGGTAGGCCATCAGCGCCTTACAGGCCTGCGGATATTTCGTGTATGTCATCGCTAGCATCGGGAAGCAGACATGAAACTCGGTCGGCCTGCCGATCGGCCCGACCGGCCACACCGCGTGATCCATGTCCTCGGCGATCTCCTTCTTGGTAGGATCGCGCTTGGCCGCGGCGTAGATCGAGATGCCGTTATTGGTCCACGAAATTTCGCCGGCAAGAAATGCCTTGTTGTTGAAGGCATCGTTCCACGCCGCCACCCCGGGGATCATGTTGTCGTAGAGCTGCTTGGCGTATTCGAGCGCTTTGACGGTTTCCGGCGAATTGAGGATAACCTTGTCGTTCTTGTCGACGAGATTGCCGCCGTGTGCCCACAGGCACCAATACACCCAGGCATTGCCGTCGCCGGTGGCGTGGCCGAGCGCCATCCCGCCGGGCGTGTTGTTGCGCTTGGTCGCCTTGGCGTATTCCAGGAACTCGTCCGTCGTCGCCGGAAACTTCGAGAAGCCCGCCTTCTTCAACGCCGAGACGCGGTAATTCAACATGTTGCCGTTGAAGCAGAGGGGAATGTCGATCCACTTGTTTCCGCTCTTGCCGTAGGTCACGGCACTCTGCACCCAACCACCGTATTTCTTGCCGAAATAGTCGGCGACGTCGGTCACGTCGACGCATTTCTGCGGGAACAGATGCGGCAGCGAGTACAGACCCCAGAACAAGTCCGGCCCGGCGTTGGTGTTCGCCGCTACCGAGGCCTTGGGCGGGATATCCTCGAAGGATTCGCGTGCGACCGTGACCTTGACGCCCGTTGCCTTGGTGAAGGCGTCAAGCAGCGCCACGAATTCATCGTCCTCCGATTGCACGAAGTATTTCCAACGTAGCAGCGCCAATTGTGCGCCCTTCTCAGGTTTCCACGGCACGGCTTGCGCCCAGGCGCTCGCCCATTCGAGCAGGGACGGGGCGGCGAGGGCGCCGGTTGCGGCGAGGGCACCTTGCACTAGGGTTCGCCGGTTCAACGTTGTCATGATAGTTCCTCCCTTATCAGGCGGTGAGACGTTCTCCGCTCGGCGCGTCGAACAGGTGCGCCAGGCGCGGATCGGCGTTGAGCCGGATCTTGTCGCCCGGCTTGAAATCGTGGCGTTCGCGGAAGACGGCGACAATCTCCTCGCCGCCGAGCTTGGCGGCGATCTGCAGTTCGGAGCCGGTGGGCTCGACGACAAGCACCTCGGCCTCGGCACCGCCGTCGGAAATGACGAAGTGTTCCGGCCTGATGCCGTAGATCACGCGCCGTCCGTCGCTGCCGGATGGCGCCGTCAGCAGCGGCAAGCGCATGCCGCTGGCGCCTTCGAATTCCAGCCAGCCATTGGCGCGGATCGTGCCGTTGAGAAAATTCATTGCCGGCGAGCCGATGAAGCCCGCGACAAAAA
>DASSGH010000046.1:0-26810 GCA_035693615.1 Xanthobacteraceae bacterium | reverse complement strand
TACGATCGGCTCTCGCGAATTCGCCGCGATCAGTCCTGTTTCGCTCCGACGGTATCGGCCATAGTTGCGCCGCGCTCGCCCATGGGCTTCGGCCCGCCGATCGTCGTGTTGCGGACCGTCTGATGCTCGGTTTCCGCGTTGAGTTCGCCGCCGATCAACACAACGATGATCGACAGCCAGATCCAGAACATGAATGCCATGATGGCGCCGAGGGAGCCGTAGGTCTTGTTGTAGCTGCCGAAGTTTTCCGCGTACCAGGAAAATAGAAGAGAAACGACCAGCCAGGCGATCGCGGCGACGACGCTACCCCAGGTGATCCACCGGCACTGAGCCTTCTCGCGGCTCGGTCCATAACGGTAGAGGAGGGCGAGCGCCAGGGTCACGACGATGAACAGAGCAGGCCAGCGCGCGATCTTCACCAACATCTCGGTCGCGCTGCCCAGTCCCAAGAAATTCAGCACGATGGGAACCACGACCATCGCGCCGATCGCGACCAGCACAAAGAGGATCGCCAACATCGTAAACGTGAGCGAGGCGAGGTTTAGCTTGAACAAGCTGCGCTTTTCCGTCTCGTTGTAAACCAAGTTCAGCGCATCGAAGAGCGATTTTATTCCAGCATTGGCACTCCACAAGGACACGAGCAGGCTGCCAACGAACGTAACACCGAGCGTCGTTCGTCCTTGCGATGCCACGCGTGTGATCTGGTCCCTTATCACCTCGATGGCTCCGCCGGGCACCACTCCGGCGATGCTAACGAGATGAGAGGTGATGGTCGCGGGATCGGCGAACAATCCGTAGAGCGCAACCAGCGCGGCGAGTGCCGGAAATACCGCCAAAATCGAGTAAAAGGTCACCCCCGCCGCGACGACGATGACGCGATCCTTACCGATGTTGCTCCAGATCCGGAGGAGGATGTCCTTCCAGCCGCGCGGCGGCATTTGCGACGGGTCGGCGGCCGACCTGCCGCGGTCGCGCTGAGCGGTCATCGAGCCGCGTTTTTGCGCGTCGGCTGGCATCGATGCGTGCCCCTCCACTGCGCTGCACTTGCGAATCACGTGATCGGCGCTGACCGGCCGGCCGAGCGGCTTTGCTAGGTAAAGGTCCGCCGCTTTCAAAAGGTGAACTGCTCTATACAAAGCGTGCGGTTCCGCTGGGTTCCCAGGAGGCGCGGGAACTACGCAACGCACCGACCAGATCCCCGCGGGCGGCTACAAGAGCCTGAAGGGGTCGAGCGCCACCCGCGCGGCCGATCAAGCGCGGCTCGCCCGGCCACGCCCCATTTACACATTTCGACGCGAATGCCGTTAGGACGCTGATTGGTTTCGATTTTGGGCAACTGTCAAATTGGGGTAGCAAATCCAGCCATGCCACAATGGTTTAAACTTGGGGGCAATTCATGGATTATCTGATCAGATTTTTGGCCGGAGGGGTTCTCGTCTCGCTGTTTGCGATCGTGGGCGACGTGCTGCGCCCAAAAAGCTTCGCGGGCCTATTCGGGGCTGCGCCTTCGGTCGCGCTCGCCACGCTCACGCTCGCCTTCTGGAAGCATGGCGGCGGGTACGTCTCGACCGAAGGGCGATCGATGATCCTCGGCGGGGTCGCGCTCGGCGTTTACAGTTTTCTCGTCTGCCAGCTCCTGATGCGCGTGCGCTGCTCCGCGCTCATGGCGACCCTCGCTGCGACCCCCGTCTGGCTGGTGGTCGCCCTCGGCCTCAAGCAGGCGTTGCTGGGGTAGTCCATGGTTGTGCACGCCAAGCTCTCCGCCCTCAAACAAGGCCGCTGGTACGAGTATCTCGTGCGCTTTGCGCTCGGCGGAGTCGCGACAGTTGTCGCGGGCGTCGTCGCGGACATTTGGGGTCCTGCGGCGGGCGGATTGTTTCTCGCGTTTCCCGCGATCTTTTGTGCGAGCGCAACGCTTATTGAAAAACACGAGCGCGAGGAGAAGGAGAGAAAAGGCCTCGCGGGCAAAGAGCGCGGCAAGAACGCCGCGGCTCTCGATGCCGCGGGCGCTGGTCTCGGCAGCGCGGCGCTTGCCACCTTCGGCGCGGTCATTTGGCTGCTTGCGACAGAGACCGCGGCGGGTTCGCTCGCGCTTGCGACGCCTATATGGTTCGCGGTCGCTGTCCTGCTGTGGCGCGTCAGGCGGCAGCTGCGGGCCGTGAGAACATGAGGCGCAATAGCCCCTTCCGGTCCCGTTGCCGTCCAGCATGATCGCGATGGGGGAGCGTGAAGGCCTCGAACACGAACGATCCCAAACCGGCAGCCGGAGAGGTTTGGCGTTCATCAGCTTCCGCGAACATGCCGGCGCGGCCTCACCGGGCGTGGGCACGTCCTCTTTGACCCTCTGACCAGGACGGCTTGTCCATGGTCGCGATAATTTTTGCCAGGGCGCGGACGCGGCCAATCGGCGAGCGAGAATGTTTCAGGCTCGTCGAGAAGCGCTTCAGCAGGCCTTCCTCGAACGCCCTGACCACGCTGTCGTGCACATAGCTCTTGCGGCAGATCGTCGGTGTATTCGCGAGGTCATCGGCGGCCGCGCTCACCGCCGCGAGAACCTGCTTGCGGCGCTGACGCTCGCGCGGCGCGGGCGTCACCCCCGCCAAGGTTTCGAGCACGCGCGCCGATGCGAGAAGCATGCGAAAGTCCTTCAACGAGATGCTGGTGCCGGCCATTTCGCGCAAACATGTGTTCACCTCGTGCGCGGTGACCGTGCGCACCTCGCCATTTTCCAGTTGTTGCTGGAACAGGCGCCGGCCGGGCAACCGCAACAGCGGCCTCATGGCTCTGGCAAGTCGCCCCGCGGCGACTTCCTTGGTGACGATCTTTCCCCCTTTCGATCGAAATTTGAGGGTGATCACCTTGCCCCGCACGGTGACGTTCGATTTGAGCAGGGTGACGGCACCGCGCGTGCCGCGCAGCCGCGAGTATGTTTCCGTGCCGGCTCTTATGGCGCTGCGCGTCACGAGATCGATGATCGCCGCGCAGACGAACTCGCGCGTGCACGCCTCCGAGGCCAAGCACTGGGCAATGCGCCTTTGGATGCGGGGCAGCGCATCCGCGAGTCGGGCAAGACGGCGGCTCTTGCGCAGTTCGCGCACGTCTTCCCATCGGGTGTGGTAGCGGTATTGCAGCCGGCCGGCGGCATCCCGTCCGATCGCCTGAAGGTGCGCGTCCGGATCTGCCGCATAGAGCACGTCGGCATAGGCGGGCGGCACCGCCAATCGCGCGAGCCGGCGTATGATCTTAGCATCGCGAATCGGATGCTGATTGTGGCCGATATAGATCCAGCCTCTCCCGCGTCGCGCCCGGCGGATCGACAAAGAATTGCTGGTGACGTATCGGAGGCCGAGCCGCTTCGCGAGCACAATGGCGTAAGGGGTCGCGCCGTTTCGGACTTTTTCCGTCGGGCTCTGCTCTCCGCTTGCGCTCGCTTTCGTGCTCGGGGCCGGGGACCCGGCTCGAGCTGAGGGCGCGCTTGTTGCGCCTCGATACATTCTCGTGTCTTTGCAACCTCCGAATTTCGAGGTGCAAACGCCCACTCCATTCACAGAGTTCCATCGCCCGGCGCGCGCTTTGGCCGCGTCCATGGGAGCGGCAGCGGCGGTGCGTGCGTGCAACCCATTTATTGTTGCTCCGCGACGCGCAACACAGTGTTTAGGGCCGGCGCGCTTGGAACTTCCCGCCAAGCTGCTCGTTTTCGCAGCACACATTGGAGAATAAGCCCATGGACAAGGATCGCATCAAAGGTTCGGCCGAGCAGGCCAAGGGTAAGGTCAAAGAGGTTGCCGGAAAGGTCACCGGCGACAAGAAGCTCACCGCCGAAGGCAAGGCGAACAAGGTCAGCGGGAAGATTCGCAGCGCCGTCGGCGGTTTGAAGGACGCGGTGCGAGGGAGGTGAGGCTCCCGCGCTGAGCTGCGCCCCCTCGGATCTCTTGAGCCAGACCAGAGCCGCGGCGTTTCGACGACGGCGTGGGAAAAGCTCGGCCTCCGACCAGGTGGGCAGGCTGAACAGATTTGGCATGGCAGGAGCCGCGCGGAACCTCGGCTAAACTGCGGGATTGTTAGGACGGACGTTTCGCGGGCTCCGAAGGAAGAGCTGAACCTCCCTCCCATGCGGACCGGCGGGCTTTCCCATACCGCTTTCGCCTGGAGTCGAGGCGAGAGCATCAGCCTTGCCCCCCAAGCTTCGCCGAAACGGATCCACTAATTTGCGCGACCACCTCGGCGGTCGGGCCAGCACGAAAATTGGAGGATTACCATGAGCGCTAGGTTGTTAGTGGCTGGCATTGTTGCCGGGGTCATCGTCAGCTCGCCTTGCTTCGCCCAGGACAAAGCCAGCCAAAAATTCCTCAAAGAGGCGATCGAGGGCAATCTGGCGGAAGTTCAGATGGGCCAACTGGCCGAGAAGAACGGCAAGAGCGATGGCGTTCGCTCCTTCGGCCAAATGCTGCAGAAGGATCATTCCGAGGCCAACCAAAAAGCCACCGCTGCGGCCAACCAAATGGGCATGTCGCCGCCGGGCGACCCCAACAGCAAACAGAAGGCAATGTACGACAAAATGTCCAAATTCTCCGGCGATCGCTTCGATCGCGAGTTCGCCAAGCACATGGTCGCGGACCACAAGAAGGACATCAAAGAGTACGAAAAGGAAGCAAAAAAGAACGATGCCGCGGGCGCCTATGCCAAGGAGGCGCTGCCCACGTTGAAGAAGCATTTGGAGACGGCGCAGTCGCTGAGCGGCGGGGCGACGAGCGCGAGCCGCTAGACCAGTCCGCTTCAAGCCTCGAGTATCGTTCGACGCCAATCCGTTCGCGGGGTGGCGCGCGATAGTGCGCTCACGAAGGGCGAGCCGGCTGCGTCCGCAGCGCATGCTCTGTCGGCGCCGAGGTCCTGGCGTCGCTCTTCCGCGCGCGGCTCTAATACTTACTCGATCGAAATATGTGCTTCCTTGGCTAGCCGGCTCCAGGTCGCGAACTGGCTGGCGACCAATGCGCGCATCTCGGCAGGCGTGGTCGCGCGCGGATCACCTCCCATGCTCTCGAGCTTCTCCCTCACATCGGGTACTGAAATGGCGCGGCGGAGCTCGGCATTCAGCTTATTGACGATCGCGTCAGATAGTTTGGCGGGACCGGCGAGCCCCGTCCAGGAGATGACTTCAAATCCGGCGATGCCTTGCTCCGCCACCGTCGGCACGTCCGGAAAATCTCGCCAGCGCGTCTTGCCGGTGACGGCGAGGGCGCGAAATTCCCCGGAGCGGATGCGCGCGCTGATCGGTCCCGAGGTTGCCGCGATGAAATCGATGTCGCCTTGAAGGAGGCCGGTAATCGCCGGCGCCTCGCCGCGATAGGGAATGTGCAGAAACGTTGTTTTCGTTTCGCTGCCCATCAGTTCCACGGTGGTGTGGAGGATCGAGCCTACGCCGGCCGAGCCGTATTTCAAAACGCCGGGATTTTTGCGGGCCTCCTCGATCAGTTGCGCGAGCGTCTGGAAGCGGGAATCTTTGCGCACGCAGATGAGGAACGGGTAGAAGCTTGCGACCGAAATCCATTCGAAGTCATCGACGACCTTGTAGTTTACCGTCCGGGACAGCGCGCCATGCGCCGGATGGGCGCTGGGAACGACCAGGAGGGTGTAGCCGTCCGGATCGCTGCGCGCGACCGCCTCCGCAGCGAGGCTGCCGGCCACCCCAGGCTTTGGCTCGATCACGATTGACTGCCCGAGCCCTTTCGACATCTCGTTGCCGAGAAGACGGGCGATGATGTCCACGTTCCCCCCGGGCGGGAAGCCGTGCATGAACTTGATCGGACGGACCGGGTACTCCTGCGCCGCGGCGATGCCGGTCAGCGCAATCAAAACGACAAGCACACCAAGGATTATCCTGTTCATCCGATATGTCCCATTGCCTCGGCATTCCCGATCCGCAATATCCGAGCCGTCTCGTGACGGCCCGATTGCTGCCGCGGCAGAACATGCTACGGCCGGCGCTTCTGGCCTAGACCGGGATGCATAGGGCATTCGGGACGAGAAGATTATCGTAGACGCAACGGCGCTCCGCGAGCTTGAGCGCGCCGCCTTCGCGACGGAACACGTCGTAGTAGACGCCGACTTGATGCAGCGTCGCATCAGGACGATCGAACAGCACTTGAAGCACGACATAATTCGCGCGCGACTTCACCGTACCATTGATCTCAGCGCTCAGCACAACCAGGTTTGCGATGAAGTGGCGCAGGTAGCGCGGCGCGAACATCGACGTTTCCGTGAGCGCGAACGCGCGATCGTGGATCATTCGCTTGCTATCACAATAAATCAAGCCGACCGGCAGTCCGCGATCAAAATTCTCGCGCGACAGGACGACGTAGCGCGCGTCGTCGGTGAACATTTCGGTCCAATCCGCCAGCCGCTGCTCGTCGAGCGCCTGCGCGTATCGCGCATTGAAGGCTTCGATCTCGTGATGGAGCAACAGAGATTCTAGGCGCGTATCCAGCGCTGCGGGAGCGCGCGCGTGATCACGCGTCAGGACGGAGTCATCCATCGTTCTAGAGCCCCATCTCCACGCGCCAGTGCCGATACATGGCTCGGATCGATGCCTCTGAGATCAAGCTTTCGGAAGTACCCGCCGCCACCGCGGGATCGAGCTTCACGAGGTGCTGACCGCCCGGAACATGCTGCATCCCGTCCTGCACGAACTTGATCGCCTCGTTGTCCTCCAGGCCGAGAAAGCCGGCCGGGCCCATCAGATTGCCCTGGCGCAGGCGGTGGCGGGTCATCTCCTCGTCGTCGCCTTCGAAGCCGAACATCGTCCACTTCATGATGAACTCATGCGGACCGGTCGGCACGATCTGGCGCACCCCGAGCGTATTCATCTCGCGCTGGATGATCAGATTCGGCCAGATCGTGGCCATGGTGACCGACCAGGGACTGTCGAATTCCTCGACGAAATCCATGAACCGCGGCTCCGCCAAGCTCATGCCCTCGCGATAGGCGCGCATCTCCTTCTTGGCGTCGCTGCTAACACTCTTTCGCTCCGACTTGGCCGACGCCATCACGCCGTGACGCCCGGTTGCGTCCGCAAGCATGAGCGATCGGTTGCCGGCCACCAACAGCCCGAACGTCACCAGGAAGGTGTGCAGCAGCGTAGCGTGATAAGGATCCTTGAGATTCTCGTGGTAGAGCTTCCAATTGCCGGGAAGCGTGTGGCGGTAATAACCCAGAAGCGTTGGCTTGCGGCCATCGAAGGTCGCCTCGAATTCTTTGAGTACCTCCGGCCCGAGGTAATCCTCGAACGATTCCATGTCGCGGGCGTAGGAAGCGAATACGACGCCGCGGTGGCTCTTGACGTTGAGCTGATGCAATCCGTGCTGCGAGCTGTCGAAGTCGGCGGGCATGCCGCCCTTTCCGTCGACGCCGCGTCGGAACGGAACGCCGGCGAGATTGCCTTGCAGATCGTACGACCATTGATGGTAGGGGCAGACGAATTCTTTGACGTTGCCACTGAGCTCGCGACAGAATTCCGCGGCGCGATGTGAACAGCGGTTCTCGAAGACGTTAATGGAGCCGTCGTCGGCGCGCACGACAACAACCGGCGTTGGACCGACATTGGAGCGGATGAAGTCGCCCGCCTTAGGCACTTCGCATTCTAGAGCGACATAGTTCCAAGTGCGACCGTGAAAAATCTTCTCGACCTCGCGCTCATAGATGGTCTGATCCGTGTAGACCCAATCCGGGATGCGGGTGAGACCTTCCGCCGGCCAGACGTAACGTTGCGTCAGAGACTCGTCAGACTGCATGTTCGAGCCGGCAATCTTCCGGCCATCCGCTTTCTTCTCCTGTGCAGCCGTGCGAATGGCATCCCCTGCGTTGGAACCAGGCGCCGCATTCGCGGCCGGCCGCTCCATGTCGATGCAGACGTCATTCCCGTCGAGTTTCACGGCGTAGGTGCGGAGATCTTCCGTCACCGGCGCACACAACGCCTTTCCGGAGCGAATGTCGAATTGGCCTTGATGCAGCGGACACTCGATCTTGCCGTCCTCGACGAAGCCATCGCTCAATAGCGCCAAAGCGTGGGTACAGATTCCGGCGGTGGCGAAGACCTCATTTCCCAATCGATAGAGCGCGACGGGAGAGCCGTCCACATCCACGCCCAGGACGCCGTCCGCGTCGATTTCACTGATGGATGCGACCCTTTGCCATGCCATCGTCTGCGGTCCCGAACGAGTTGCTCAGCATAGCTTCGATTTTTTCCAAGGCCAATACGTCCTCGCCGAAGGTGAGGTTCTCACTTAAGGTGTAAAGGTCATCAGTATGCCATCATATCTTTAGCGCCCGATTAGGCCGCGCAGTCGGCCAAGGAACCACGACCAGATGAAAAGCCCGGCGTTGAACGGCGCGCCAGCCGCGGTGGGGGTCCCGTCTCCCGTAAGCCGCGTATTGAGATTGGCAGCAAAGTTCGCCACCAAACGACGGCCAAGCTCGCGGACAAGCCCCGACCGCGAGAATTGGGCGAGAGAGCCTTGCAGATTGTATTCGACCGTCACGGAAACCCGAGTTTGCTGTCCCTCCGCCTCCGGCGTGAGGCGGTAGACGATTTCACCTCTGGTACGCGAGCCGGTACCCTTATCGCTGCCTGCGCCGCGAATGATACCGCGCTGCGCCCGATCATCGCGTTCGATCACCGCGGAGCCGGAGAAGCCGGCCTGGATCGGACCGAGCCTGATCGTCATTCTTCCCTTCGCGGTATTCGCGTCGTGCTCGGTCAACTCGGCCCCGTCGAGGCAAGCGACGACAGCAGGGATGTCCGCGAACATCGCCCAGACCGTTGCCGGCGGCGTCGCCACGACGAAACTCTCCTCGAACCTCGTCCAGCCCGTGCGTGCCTCTTCGGGCGCGGAAACGGGGACGGCAGGCGCGGGCGCTACAGCGTCGGCGGCGGGCACAAAAGGATGAAAAGGTATCGCCGGCTGCGCGGCGGAAGAGACGGCCGCTTTCGACCCGCCTGCCGCGACCACGCTTTCCACCGCGTTGATAATGCCTAGATATCCCGTGCATCGGCACAGATTGCCGGAAAGCTCGACCCGGATGCGGCGCGCGTCCGCATCCGGCAGCCGCCGTACGATGTCGCGCGCGGCGATCAGCATGCCGGACGTGCAGAAGCCGCACTGCAGCGCGTGCGCCTTGGAAAAGGCCATGCGCAGTTCTTGCATGACAGGATCGTCGTCGAAGCCTTCGATCGTTTGCACGGCAAGGCCGTCGCACTGAACCGCGTAGGTGATGCAGGAGCGCGCGGGCTTGTCGTCGATCAACACGGTGCATGCGCCGCACACGCCGTGCTCGCAGCCGAGATGCGTTCCCGTCAGGCGGCAATGCTCGCGCAGGAAATCGGCCAGATGGGTGCGCGGCTCGACCATCGCCTGGACCTTCCGCCCGTTCACGCTCAGCGCAATCGGCATCATGGCGCGAATACCTGGCCCAAGGCGCGTGTCACCGCGGCTCCCGCCATGGCGTGCTCGACGGCATCGAGATCGCCAATCGATTGCACCAGCGCTTCGCTTATGGCCTGCGTTGAGGTGGCGCTTTCGCCGTGTTGTGCCACCTGCTGCGCCAATGCGGCGAGCGGCTGAGGTACGCCGCGCAGCGAGCCGAGGAAGACACGCGCGGCGCCGGCTTGCGGATCGAATACGACTGCCGCGCTCGCTTCGGCGAACTCGCCCGTTTTGCGACAGAATTTATAGAAACCATACCGTCCGGCGCGCGACAGCTTGGGGACGTCGATCGTTTCGATGATCTCGTTTGCGGCGAGCGCGGTGGTGAAGGCGCCTTCGATAAAACGCGCGACCAATATACTGCGTCGCGTCGAACCGCGAAGATTGACTGACGCGCCAAGCGCGGCAAGCGCAAGCGGCCAATCCGCCGCCGGATCGGCGTGAGCGAGGCTGCCGCCGATGGTGCCGCGGTTGCGGACCGAACGATAGGCGATGGCGGAGGCCACTTCGCACAGCATTTCCGCGCCGGGAAGTCGGCCGCGCGCGTCCTCAAGGCGCGCGTGGGTGACGCCAGCACCGATGCGCCATGTGCTCCCGGTGTCTTCCAGGTGTTGCAGCGCCTCGAGTCTCGACACATCGACCAGCAGCGCCGGTCGCACGAGCCGCAGATTCAACATCGGTCCCAGCGACTGGCCGCCGGCCAAAAGTTTGGCCCCTTCCGCCTGCCCCAGCACGGCCAATGCATCCGCTACGTCCCCGGGACGGACGTAGTCGAACCGCGCGGCCTTCATGCGGTTGCCACTCGCGGCTCGCTCGATGGCTTGGCGCGGCCGAGCGCCTCGAGCAGGCGGCGCGGCGTCAGCGGCGTCTCCGTGAGTTCCACGCCGAGCGGTCGCAACGCATCGTTGACCGCATTGAAGATCACCGCCGGCGGAGCAATCGCGCCGCCTTCGCCCATGCCCTTGATGCCGAACTCGGTGTAGGGGGACGGAGTCTCCATATGGTAGATGCGGATGGCGGGAATCTCGGTCGGGCCCGGCAGGAGATAATCGGCCAAGGTCGAGGCGAGCGGCTGTCCGTTCGGGTCGAATGGACTCTCCTCGTAGAGTGCGGTGCCGATGCCCTGCGCCACGCCTCCCAAGGTTTGGCCTTCGACCACCATTGGATTGACCAGCGTCCCGCAGTCCTCGACGATCACGTAATCGAGGATCTCGACCGCGCCCACCTTGGTGTCGACGGCAACCGCCGCGGCGTGCGAGGCGTAGCTGAATGCGCCGGTATCGCGCTTGGGGCGAAACCCCATCGTGGCCTCCAGCCCCCCGAGGTCGACATCGGGCGGCAACTCCTGCGGCCGCAGGTACCAAGCCTCGGCGATCTCCCGCAGCGAGACCGATTTTAGCGGTCCGACAATCTCTCCATTTTCAAACTTCATGGTCGCGACGGCAGCCTGCATGAGGTGCGCGCCGATCGCGAGGAAGCGCGGAATGAGCGCCCTACATGCATTGGCGACCGCGCCGCCGGCCATCACAATGCTGCGCGAGGCATAAGTGCCGGTGGAGTACGGCGTCGTCCCGGTATCGCCGAGCACGACCCGGATGTTAGCGATATCGACGCCGGTGATCTCGTGCGCGATCTGGGCGAGTGTCGTCTCCATGCCCTGGCCATGCGAGTGGACGCCGGCGCGGATTTCGAGTCCGCCATCCGGGTTCACCCGCACCGTCGCCTGGTCGTAGCCAGGAATGATCGGCAAGCCCCATCCGGAAAAGACGCTGGTGCCGTGCGCGGTCTGCTCGCAATACGAGGCGAAACCGATGCCGATGAGGCGGCCATCGCGCTCGCCGCGGCGCTGCCGCTCGCGCCACGCCTCCAAGCCGAGTTTCTCGCGCGCAAGCGTAAGCGCCTTGCGATAGTCGCCGCTGTCGTAATGTTTGCGCGCCACGTTGTCGTAGGGCATGTCGGCCGCCGAGACGAGATTGTCATACCGGACCTCCCATGGTTCGCGGCCAACCGCGCGGGCGATCGCATCGATCACCAACTCCATGGCGAAGCAAACGCCGGTTCGCGCCACGCCGCGATAAGGCAAAAAGCCGGGCTTGTTCGTCGCCACGCAGTAGGTCCGGCAGCGATACCCGCGGAAGTCGTACGGCCCCGGCAGGTTGCCAGTCGCCTGACCCGGCTCCAGCGCGACGGTGAACGGCCAGGCCGAGTACGCGCCGCCGTCGATCGTGACCTCCGCATCGAGCGCCCACAACTTGCCGCGTTCGTCGGCGTGAGCGGTCACTCTGTAACCGTGTTGTCGCGAGTTGGCGCCGACCACCAGGTGCTCGCGACGATCTTCGATGTAGCGGAACGGGCGTCTGAATTTCAGCGCCAGCCACGCGACGCACAACTCTTCTGGCTGGAGGATACATTTGTAGCCGAAACCGCCCCCCACGTCGGGCGAGATGACCCGTACCTGTCCCTGATCGATGCCGAGAAACTGGGCGAGGCCGACGCGGATGATATGCGGGACCTGAGTCGACGCATGCACGATGATCTGGCCGCTGCGATCGTCCCATTGGGCGTGCACGGCCTTGCCCTCCATCGGCACCATGGCCTGCCGGGCGAGCGCGATCTCGCGCTGGATGACGATTGGCGCGCCCTTGGCCTTTGCCTCGAAGCCGCTCTCGTAGTTGAGCGTGAGAAAGAGGTTGTCGGCCCATTGCTCGTGCACACGAACTGTCGGTTCCCGCCGCGCCGCCTGCGCGTCGACGAGCACGGGCAGTTCGTCGAATTCGACTTCGATCTGTTCGGTGAGATCTTCGGCCTCAGCCCGGGTCGGTGCGACGCACATCGCGATCGCCTCGCCCACGAAGCGCACCTTGCCGTGCGCCAGCGGATGCCACTCGGAAAGCTTGTAGCCGGGCACGGTCGTCGGTGCCACCATCGCCGCGACATCGGCGAGATCATTGCGGACGAAAACCTGGTTTTCGGCGCCGTGCGGCTTGACGATGCGGCGGATGCGGCCGTGTGCGATGGGACTGCGGAGAAAGGCGACTTCGCTCTGCCCGGGCAACAGCATGTCGGATACGAAGTTGCCGCGGCCATGCAGGTGGCGGGCGTCCTCCTTGCGCTGGAGCCTGGCTCCGATTCCTTGCGTCATAATTCGATTCCGATGCAAAGCCAGGGCGGCGGTCGCCGCAGGTTCTGTCGCATCGCGGCAGAGTTGCGCTAGCGCGGCTGTGCGGACATGGTGAAGCGGTAATTATCGAGCGTGTTCTCGGCGATGCGGAACCAGAGATTCGAATCTGCCAGGAATTTCTGCCAGGATTCGTAGATCAGCTTGAAGTCAGGATTCTTGGCGGCAAGCTCGTCGTAAGTCTCGAACGCCGCTTTGTAACAGGCATCCAAAACCGGGCGGGGAAATTGCCGCAGCTGGACGCCGGCGGCCAAGAGTCGGCGCAATGCCTCGGGGTTTCGCGTGTCGTATTTAGCCATCATCAGGACTGTGGTCTCCGCGCACGCCGCCTCGAGCGCGGCTCGATAGGATTCCGGCAGCGCCTCCCAGTGCTGGAGATTGACAAGAAGCGTGACCTGAGCGCTGCCTTCCCACCAGCCCGGATAGTAGTAATACCTGGCGACCTTGTGCAGCCCGAGCTTCTCGTCGTCGTAAGGACCGATCCACTCGGCGGCATCGATGGTGCCCCGCTCGAGCGAAGGATAGATGTCGGCGGTGGGGATCTGCAGCGGGACCACGCCGAGCTTGGTCAGAATCATACCGCCGAGCCCACCGATGCGGAACTTGAGTCCTTTGAGGTCGTCGACCGAGTTGATCTCCTTGCGATAGAAACCACCCATCTGCACGCCGACATTGCCGCAGGGGATGGGCAGGATTCCGTCCTTCTTCAACAACGCGCGAATGAGTTCGAGGCCGCCGCCGTAATTCATCCACGCCTGCTGCTGGCGCGTATTGAGTCCGAACGCGACCCCGGAATCGAACGCGACCGCGGGGTTCTTGCCAATATTGAACGAGGTCAGGGTGTGGCCGCATTCGACCGTGCCGTTTTGCGTCGCGTCCCAGACCTGCAGCGGCGGGACGATCTCGCCCCCGGCAAAGCACTGGATCTGGAATTTCTTCTCGGTGATTTGCCCCACGCGTTGGCACATGGCCTCGACACCGCCGTAAAGCGTATCGAGACTCTTCGGCCAGCTCGTTGCCAACCGCCAACGCACCGGGGCCGCGGTTTGAGCGATCGCCGGGCTCGCAATGGCGGTCGCCGCCATGCCCGCGCCCGCCCGCCTAAGAAATGCACGCCTTTGCATTTTGGCTCTCCCGCTGGGATGGACTGCTCGTACCGCGTGGGTACTTGTAATTGCTTTTGGGTCGTTGCATCTGCGTGCAGCGTCGATAAAAGCCTATCACAGCCCCGAGCGCGTGCAAGTATGACGGTATACTGAACATTTGCTCGTCTGCGAGCGGAGAGTACGCCGAGGAGAAGCGTGAATGGCGACGAGAGCGAAGGCAGCACGCAGGCGGATGCAAACCGCCGCGCTGAGAAGAAAAATCCAGCGACGCGGCGCGAGCAAAACGTCATTGCGCCCGGGCACGGTCCATTCCGAGATGCCGCTGTGGGGGCGGCCCGGCTATCTTCTGCGGCGCTTGCACCAAATCCATTACGCGCTGTTCTTCGAGGAATGCGCGGGATACGACATCACGCCGGTTCAATACGGATTGTTGACGACTCTTTCACTCAATCCCAATCTCGACCAAAATTCATTGGCCCGGGAGCTGGGAATCGACCGCACCAATGTTGCCGATGTGCTCAACAGACTCGCCAGACGCGGCCTCGTAGAGCGTCGCCGCAGCCCGAATGACGCGCGTATGGTGCTTGCGCGGCTCACCCGCGCCGGCGATCGGCTGACGCGGAAAATGTACCGCCCGATGCAACGGGCACAGAAACGTCTGCTCAGCCCGCTTCTCCCGCAGGAACGGAACACCCTGATGATAACGCTGATCCGGCTCATCAATGGCAACAATCACCTCGGGCGGACGATCTTTCAGCCCAGTTGAAAACCCCTCGCGAGCGGAGCGCTGACGCCCCGGCCGTATGCCGTTCAAAATGCGTCGGCTTGAGTATTTGGCTGCGTTGCGCGAAAGGCCTCGAGCGCCATGCACCGCTCGAAGATCGTAACGAGGGTGCGGTAATCGTCGATCGGGCAATCGAAGCGCTGCGCGTTGAAAATCTGCGGCACCAGACAAATGTCCGCCATGGTGACGGTATCGCCATAACAGAACCGACCGGCAAGGCCGGCGCTTGCGACGTAAGTCTCGAGGCCGCCCAGCCCCTCGGCGATCCAATGGCGATACCATTTGTTAGTCGCCGCCTCGTCGGCACCGAATTGCGCCTGGACGTGCTTGAGCACGCGCACGTTGTTGAGAGGGTGAATGTCGCATCCGATGATTTGCGACACCGCCCGCACGTAGTGGCGCCCATGCACATCGGCTGGGAGCAGCGGCGGATCCGGATAAACCTCGTCCAGATATTCGATGATGGCCATGGATTGGATCAAGCGCCGGCCGCCATCGATCAACAAAGGCACCAGCCCTTGGGCATGCAGCGCCCGGTATGAGGGCGTTCGATGCTCCATCTTCGGCAGGCTCACGTAGTGCGGCGCGTATTCGAGCCGTTTGTGTGCCAATGCAATTCGGAGCCGGTACGAGGTGGAGGACCGGAAGAACGTGTACAAATCGCGGGACAACGCCTACTCCGCCGCGGCGGCCTTATTGAGAATCTCGTCCGGTGTGGAGGAGACCACCTCGACATACTTCGGTATGAATGTCCCGCCTTCGATGTATTTGATGAACTGCGGCTTGATCTCGTTGGCGAGCACTTTGCGGATCCGCGCGTGCTCTTCGATATCCGACCATTCCGCGATCAGAAAGAAACGTTGCGGGTCCTGCGTGTCGCGGCACAGCACGCCGTCCTTCACTTGCGCTCGCGACTTGTGCATGGGATTGCCATCCGAATAGTCGAACTCCTCAAACGAGCGGATGAATTCCTCTTCTTTGCCCTTCGTCACGCGAAAATCGTAGATGTGCAGAAAGTTGCCCTTCGTCGCGAGCGGTTCTTGCGCCATGGCGTCCTCCTGTTCGTCTTCGATATGAAGGTACGCTGATGAATTTTTGAAAGCAACCGCGCCGGCCGCGTGCTGGCAGCTGAGCGCAACGTGACGATGGCTGCCGCGTGCACCGCAGACTTCCGGACGATGCGAGTGGATGATATACTTCGTTCCGTTCCGCCTCATCGCTTGCTTTGAGTATTTGCCGCGGATGAACCCTGGCGGGAGGACGCCATGCGTCAAATTCTTCGCGCTCTGACGATCGGCACTGCTCTGCTGAGCATGGCGACACCGGCGCGAGCTGAGGACCACCGCATCTACGGCGCCGAGCTCGAGGGCTTCGGTTATCCTTACGATGTGCACCGCTACACCTTCAGATCGCAGGGCAGCGATATGTCCATGGCCTACATGGATGTGAAACCGCAAAGCGCCAACGGGCGCACCGCGGTACTGTTGCACGGGCGCAATTTCTGCGCCGCGACCTGGGAAAGGACAATCGCCGTCCTCAGCAAAGCCGGCTTTCGGGTCATTGCGCCCGACCAGATCGGATTCTGCAAATCGACGAAGCCGCTCGGCTATCAGTTCAGTCTGCAGCAACTGGCGACGAATACTAACGCGCTGCTGACCTCGCTCGGCGTCGCTCGACCCATCGTCATTGGTCATTCCCTCGGTGGCATGACGGCCATGCGCTATGCGCTGATGTTTCCGGATGCCGTGGAGCAGCTCGTGCTGGTCAACCCGATCGGGTTGGAGGACTGGCAAGCGGCGGGTGTCCCGTTCATCGACCTCGACAAGGCTCTCGAGATCGAGAAGGCGACGACCTTCGACAGCATCAAGCAATACGAGCAGAGGTTCTACTATGGCGGCCAGTGGCGGCCTGACTACGACCGTTGGGTGGAAATGATCGCGGGCATGTATCGCGGGCCGGGGGCCGAACGCGTTGCGCAGGTGCAGGCACGGATTGCGGAAATGGCTTTCATCCAGCCAGTCGTGCATGAGCTCGAGCGCATTCGCGCGCCGACGCTGCTGATGATCGGACAATTGGATCGCACGGCGCCGGGGGCAAATCGCGCACCCGCAGAACTCGCCAACGAGCTTGGCAACTATCCCCAGTTGGGCCGCGCTGCGGCAAGGCGCATCCCCAAGGCCGAACTCATCGAGTTCTCGGAGCTGGGGCACGCCCCGCAGATCCAGGCACCGGACCAATTCCATGAGGCTCTGTTGAAAGGCCTCGGCATCCGCTAAGCGGGGTCGCCGGTAGCGCGACGCTTGTGGGCGCCGCGCCACCCGGGTCATCTCATCACGTTTACCGCAAAATCCGCCCAATCACGGCAAACGGCGCGGAGCTAGTCGCCGTTTCCATCAGTAATGTAAGGGCGCGTCCGGTTTGCGCCCCCCCTCTGCCGAAATCGGGCCTTCGCGACCGGCCCCATGCCCGGCGGGGCCGGTCGCTTCCTTTATCTCAATAGGCGGTATCAAATCCGGTAAGCATGACGCATCGACGGCAAAATCGCGCAAGCCGTGCTGCGTTTCCGCCGCCATGGTCACCGGCGAGCTGACACCATTTTCTCTCGCGCCGCACTGCGGAGATTCAGGAAAGATGACGGTTACGACCGCATCGTTCGGCACCGCCGGTCCGGCGCCTTCGCATGCCAGTCTCGGCGGCCTCGACGCGGTCAACTTCTTCGTTGCCGGCATCCTCGCCGGGTTCGGTCCCTATGTGGCGGCTTATCTCGCCGACCAGAAATGGAACCAAGAAAATATCGGTTTCGTGCTGACCGCGAGCAGTCTCGCGGGCTTGCTCAGTCAGGTCCCCGGGGGCGAATTGCTGGACACCGTCCGCTCGAAGCGAGCGATTATCGTCGCGGGCGCCACAATCGTCGCCATCAGTGCGATCATCATCGCATTTGAGCCGAGATTTCCGCTGGTTTTCACCGCCCTGATGCTGCAAGGAATCACGGGCGGCCTGCTCGGGCTGGCGATCGCCGCCATGAGTCTCGGCTTGGTCGGCCAAGCGGCATTGCCGGAACGGCTCGGACGCAATCAACGTTTCGCCGCCACGGGAAGCCTGGTCGCGGCCGCCGCTATGGGATTGATCGGATATTTCCTGTCCTACAAAGCGATCTTTGTGGCAGTCGCCGCGCTGACCCCTGCCCTATTCGTTGCGCTCGCTCGCATCCATCCATCCGACATCCACTTCGGCCGCGCCTGCGGCGCGGCGCATCACCACGAGTCCAGTCAACCGGAGAGGACGAGCCGCTGGACGCTATGCCAGCGATCGGAGCTCCTCGCCTTTGCGAGCTGCCTGTTCTTATTTCAACTCGCCAACGCCTCCATGCTGCCGCTGGTGGTAGAGGCTCTCGTCTACGAGGGGGAACGGCGCTCGTCGCTCGTCGTTTCCGCATTGATCGTCCTGCCGCAGATCCTCGTGGCTCTGATGGCGCCTTGGGTCGGGCGAGCGGCGAAAAGCTGGGGCCGCCGGCCGCTTCTGCTGATCGGCTTTGCTGCTTTGCCTGTGCGTGCGCTGCTGTTCGCCTCGCTCCTCGATCCGCCGCTGCTCATTGTTTTTCAGTTGCTCGACGGCATCAGTGGAGCGGTGTTGGGCGTGCTGACCGCGCTGGTCATCGCCGATGTGACGGGCGGCACGGGCCGCTTCAATTTGGCGCAAGGCATGATCGGAACGGCGTCCGGAATCGGGGCTTCGCTTAGCACAGCGCTGTTTGGATTGCTTGCGGCAGGGTTCGGCCGCACTGTCGCGTTTGTGAGTATCGCGTCGGTGGGCTTGCTGGCACTCTTGATCCTGTGGTTCTCGATGCCGGAAACGAAGCCCTCGGCTACGCAATGAAGGGGACCGCGGTCTGCCAAAGTCGAGCGCGAGCTAGGTTTGCAGAGTGATCTCCCCAAGGTGCTTTGCTACGGAACTGCGGTACCCGTCGCGCGTACGAGGACTCCATCATGTCATTCAAGGTTCACGTTGGCCCGCCACAGATCGCCATCCACGAGGGTCAGACGGTGCTCGTCAGCGAGCCGGACGGACGGATCGATTGGCCGAGCGAGAAGGGCCTTTACTTTCTCGATACGCGGATTGTCAGCAACTGGACGATCTACGCCAATGGCGAACCGTGGGAGCTGTTGAACGGCGGCCCCATCAACTACCATGCCGCGCGCATCTTCCTCACCAATAAAACCATTCTCACCGAAGACGGTACCATCGCGCCGCGCACCATGGGCCTGACGATCAGTCGGTCCATCATCGGCGGCATGCATGAGGATCTCGACATCACCAACAACAGCATGAATCCCGTGCGTTTTCAGCTGGAAGTGGCAATCCGCTGCGATTTCGCCGACATCTTCGAGGTAAAGTCGGGTCGCATCGTACGCCGCGGGCAGATCACGACCGAATGGTCGCAGCGACGGCAGCGGCTTCGCACCGTCTATTCCAACCGCGATTTTCATCGCTCGGTCACGATCACGGTGTCGCGGGCCACGAGCAAGGCGGTTTCCGCCAATGGGCGGCTCAGCTTCGAAGTTGCGCTCGCGCCGGGGGAGGCCTGGCACGCCTGTTTGCTTTACATGCTGGAGGACGGCGAACACCGCTTTCACGGGCCGTCCGACTGCGTCGGGGAGGCTCACAAATCCGCGTCCTCACTCACCATGACCGAATGGTTGAAGACCGTGGTCAAGATCGAGACCAGTAACGAAGAGTTCTACCGCCTCTTTCGTCAGGCGCTGGAGGACATGGCAGCGCTGCGGCTGCCGATCAGGGGCACGGACCACACGGTGTTCCTGCCGGCTGCGGGACTGCCGTGGTTCGTCGCACCCTTCGGCCGCGACAGTTTGATCGTTTCATTGCAGAACATTCTCGTCTATCCGGAATTCGCTCACGGGGCGCTGGAAATTCTGGGCTCGCTGCAAGCTAAGGACGATGACCCATACCGCGACGCCGAACCGGGCAAGATCCTTCACGAATTACGGTACGGCGAGCTTGCGCATTTCAAGCTGATCCCGCACACCCCTTACTACGGAACGGCGGATGCGACGCCGCTCTATTTGATCACGCTGCACGCGGCGTGGCGCGCGACCGGCGACAAAGCGTTACTGGAACGTCACCTGCCGACGGCGGAAGGCTGTCTCGCCTGGATCGACGAATACGGTGACCGCGACGGTGACGGATTTCAGGAATATCAGACACGCTCTCCGGCCGGCTACGAGAACATGGCCTGGAAGGATTCCGGCGATGCGGTCATGTATCCCGACGGCTCGCTGGTGAAGGGACCGAAGGCGCTGTGCGAGCTTCAGGGCTACGTTTACAACGCCTGGATCCGCATGGCCGAGGCGTTCGACGCGCTCGGCAAACCTGAGCGCGCCAAGGCATTGCGTGCCAAGGCGGCCGTGCTGTTCGAGCGATTCAATGAAGCCTTCTGGGACGAGGAATTAGGATTCTACGCCTATGCGCTCGACGGCGACAAAAACAAAGTCCTGACCGTCGCCTCCAACCCCGGCCATTGCCTATGGTCGGGCATCGTGCCCAGCGAGCGTGCAAAGCGGGTTGTGGATCGTCTGATGGCGCCCGACATGTGGACGGGATGGGGCATTCGGACGCTTTCCTCCGATCATCGGGCGTTCAATCCGTACAATTATCAGACCGGCTCGGTGTGGCCGCACGACAACGCCATCATCGCCATGGGATTCAAGCGCTACGGCTTTGCTGCGGAGGCGGCGCGCGTGGCGCACGATGTGAGCGTGGCGGCAAGCCACTTCCTGCTCAATCAGTTGCCGGAACTTTACACCGCCGCCGAGCGCAACGAGACGAATTTTCCGGTGCAGTATATCGGCGCCAACGTGCCCCAGGCGTGGGCGGCCGGGTCCGTCTTCATGCTGACCCAGGCCCTGCTGGGATTTCAACCGGATGCGCCCCGCAATAAGCTCTATGTCGACCCGTCGCTTCCGTACTGGCTGCCCGATTTGAGGGTGCGCGATCTTCGCATCGGCAAGCACAAGCTCGACATCCGGTTCTGGACCGAAGGCGATGAGACGGAATTCGAAGTGATCAAGGGCGACCCAAAGCTCGTCGAACGCTGTGAACTGGGATCCGCGCTCGCGCGGCTGAGGGTCGCTTCCGATCTGAGCTAGCCGCCAAACAGGGGGTGGCCAAGCGCGTTGGTAGGAAAGACGGTCAGGAGAGCCGATATGGACCGAGAAGATAGCGCTCCTTTATCTCTTCGCGGCAGCCGCCCGGGCACGTCGCCTGGCGAGGAGAGCAGGGCCAGCCCAACATTTGCCGCGGACGCTGCATCGATCGCCAAGTGTTTTCCCAACCAGCGGCCCGCGCCCGCCGTCATGGCGATCTTCGGCGCCGGCGGCGATCTGACCAAGCGCCTCGTCGTGCCGGCGCTCTACAATCTCGTGCGAGGCGGAATGCTCCCAGACAGTTTCGCCATCATCGGCATCGACCATAACGAGATGACCACGCAGGAATGGTGCCAGAGCCTGACCGAGATGATGCAAGGGTTCGTCCGCGCCGATGGCCGGAGCGGAGCAATCGACGAGCAGGCGTGGTCATGGCTCACGCGTCGCATGCATTACATGCGTGGGGATTTCACGCAGGCTGAAACCTACGGCCAGCTTGATAAACTGCTGAGCGATCAATTCGGCCGCCAGGGCGGCGCGGCCAACGCACTGTTTTATATGGCAGTCGCCGACCGTTTCTTCGGCCCCGTGATCGAGCAACTCGGCCGCGCCGGGCTGATGCGACAATCGGAGAACGCTTGGCGACGGGTCATCATCGAAAAGCCGTTCGGGCACGACTTTGCCTCTGCCGCGGCTCTCAACGCACAGATTCTCAAAGTCCTGACCGAAGATCAAATCTATCGTATCGATCACTTCCTCGGCAAAGAAACGGTTCAGAACATTCTGGTGCTGCGCTTCGCCAACGGCATCTTCGAACCGCTGTGGAATCGTGACCACGTCGATCACGTGCAGATTACCGCCGCGGAAACCGTGGGCGTGGAACACCGCGGCCGGTTCTACGAAACGACCGGTGCGTTACGAGACATGGTGCCGAACCATCTGTTCCAGCTCCTTGCCATGATCGCCATGGAGCCGCCGGTCTCATTCGATGCCGATGCCGTGCGCGCCAAGAAGACGGAGCTGTTCCGGGCCGTCCATCCGATCTCGCCAGAGAACGCCGTGCGCGGTCAGTACGGAGCGGGGGAGCTGCTCGGCAAGAAAGTCGCCGACTACCGGCACGAGCCCAACGTGGCAGCGAATTCCGGAACCGAAACCTACGTCGCGCTCAAGCTCGGCATCGACAACTGGCGCTGGGCGGGGGTGCCTTTTTACCTGCGCACCGGCAAGCGTCTTTCCGCCCGCACCACCGAGATCGCCGTGCACTTTCGTCAAGCGCCTTACGCCCTGTTCCGGGACACGCCCGTGGATCAGCTGCCCGCGAACATCCTGATGCTGCGCATCCAACCGGATGAGGGGCTATCGCTCAGTTTCAGCGCCAAGCGCCCGGGCGCCGACATCGAAATCGCCGGCGTCGAAATGGATTTCGCCTATCGCGATTATTTCGCGCCACTAGCGTCGGTCGGCTACGAGACCCTGATCTACGATTGCCTGATCGGCGATGCCACGCTGTTCCAGCGGGCCGATACGGTCGAGGCGGCGTGGTCCGCGGTTCAGGGGCTGCTGGATGCGTGGGTCCGCGTCCCTGCCGACGATTTCCCCAATTACGCGGCCGGCAGCGCCGGGCCCGCCGCCGCCGATCGCCTGCTGGCCCGCGACGGGCATGCATGGCTGCCGATCAGGGCCGAACATCACCACCCGGGACACAGCACATGAGTGGCCAGCGTCGTGATCGCGCCGCCCCCAACGAGGCCGAAGCGCTTGAACCGAATTTACCAAAATGGGGGGACGCGATGGAGATGACATCATGAAAGCCACTCGCATCCTGCACGACTTGGGCCAGAGCCTCTGGCTCGACAACATTACGCGCAATTTGTTGAACACGGGCGTGCTACGCCGCTATATCGACGAACTCTCGGTTACCGGGTTGACCTCGAACCCGACGATCTTCGACCACGCGATCAAGAACAGCCGCGACTACGACGAGGCAATCAAACGCAAGCTCGCGGAGGGCAAGTCGGGGGAAAAGCTCTTCTTCGAGCTCGCCCTGGATGACCTCAGGCAGGCGGCGGACCTGTTCCGCCCGATTCATGACCGCACCTGCGGTGTGGACGGCTGGGTTTCGCTGGAAGTCTCGCCGCTGTTGGCGCACGATACCCAGTCGACGATTGCCGAGGCCAAGGAGTTGCACGCGCAGGCAAGCCGTCCAAACCTCTTCATCAAAATTCCGGGTACTGCCGAGGGTCTGCCGGCCATCGAGGAGGCGATCTTTGCGGGGGTGCCGGTCAACGTCACGCTCTTGTTCTCCGAGGATCAGTACGTGGCGGCCGCCAATGCATTCATGCGCGGCATCGAGCGGCGCATCGAAGCGGGATTGAGACCCGATGTCGCATCGGTGGCATCGATCTTCATCAGCCGCTGGGATGTCGCGGTGACTGGGAAGGTGCCGAAAGCGCTCAACGATCGGCTGGGCATCGCCGTCGCCAAGCGAACCTACAAGGCGTATCTCGGCTTATTGAGCTCGCCGCGCTGGATGCGCGCCTATAATGCCGGCGCGCGGCCGCAGCGCCTGCTCTGGGCCAGCACCGGCACCAAGGATCCGGAGGCTTCGGATGTCCTCTACGTCAAGAGCCTCGCCGCGCCGTTCACCGTGAACACCATGCCCGAGGGCACGCTGAAAGCGCTCGCCGACCACGGCGAGCTCGGCGCAACGCTGCCCGCCGACGGCGGTGACGCCGATGAGGAGCTAGCGCGGTTCGCCGATGCGAAGATCGACGTCGAGGCATTGTCGAGGCAGCTTCAAGACGAAGGTGCGAAGTCCTTCGTCAAATCCTGGAATGAACTGATGGGCGTGATTGGCTCGAAATCCGAAGCGCTCAAGCGAGCGAGCTAGCGCGGTGAACGCGAAGACGCAGCGTTCCTCCCGCCGCACGGGGCGGCCGCCTCGAACCGACGGCGCGAAAAGCTCCTCGGGGAGGAAGGTGTTGGTGATCGACGTGGGCGGGACCTCGGTCAAGATCTTGGCCACGGGACATAGCGAGCGGCGCTCGTTTCCATCCGGGCCGAAGATGACCCCCACGCGAATGGTCGCCGGCGTGAAGAATCTGGCGCGGGATTGGAGCTACGACGCGGTGTCGATCGGTTATCCAGGCCCGGTTCTGCATGGCTGTCCGATCGCTGAACCGCACAATCTCGCCCGCGGATGGGTCGGGTTCGATTTCGCAGCAGCCTTCCGTCGCCCGGTAAAGGTCGTCAATGACGCCGCCATGCAGGCCTTGGGCAGCTACAACGGCGGCAAGATGCTCTTTATCGGCCTCGGAACCGGCTTTGGATCGGCGATGGTCGTAAATGGCATCGTCGAGCCCATGGAGCTCGGACACCTGCCGTACAAGAAAGGCGTCTATGAAGACTATGTGGGTCGCCATGGGCTGGAGCGTTACGGCAAGAGGAAATGGCGCCATCACGTTTTCGATGTCGTTGGCCATTTCATCGCCGCGCTCGAGCCGGACGATACTGTGATCGGTGGCGGCAACGTCAAGCTGTTGGATGCGCTGCCGCCCCATTCCCGCGCCGGCGACAACGAAAATGCCTTCTGCGGCGGATTTCGGCTGTGGCAGCCCCCTCGTCGGCACGCGTACTTGAAACGACGGTCTTGAACGATCAGCGAAGGGTTCCGGAAATGGTTGCAACATCGGAGACGTCTCGCACGCGACCGGCCGACACGCTCGGCGCATGGCAAGCTCTCGAAAAGCACTATGAGGGAATCCGCAACCGCCAGCTGCGGGACCTGTTCGCGCGTGATCCGGCGCGGGGCGAGCGGATGACCGCGGAGGCTGTCGGCGTATTCCTCGATTATTCGAAGAACCGGATCGACGAGGAGACGCTCGCCCTACTCCTCGCACTTGCGGAGCAATCCGGCCTGCGCGAGAGGATCGACGCGATGTTTCGCGGCGACAAGATCAACATCACGGAAAAGCGCGCGGTTCTGCACGTGGCGTTGCGCGCGCCGAGAGGCGCCTCGATCATCGTCGACGGAAAGAATGTCGTGCCCGAAGTTCATGCCGTGCTCGACAAGATGGCCGACTTCGCCAATCGCGTCCGCAGCGGCCAATGGAAAGGACACACCGGAAAGCGCATTCGCAACGTGATCAATATCGGCATCGGCGGCTCCGACCTCGGGCCGGTGATGGCCTACGAAGCGCTCCGATACTACAGCGAGCGCGCCATGACGTTCCGCTTCGTGTCCAACGTCGACGGAACCGATTTTGTGGAGGCGACGCGCGACCTCGATGCGGCGGAGACGCTATTCATCATCTCCTCGAAAACCTTCACCACGCTGGAGACCATGACCAATGCACGGAGCGCGCGGGATTGGTCGCTGCGCGGCCTCGGTGGCGATGCCAAGGCGGTCGCCAAGCACTTCGTCGCCGTCTCGACGAATACGGAGAAGGTCGCGGAATTCGGCATCGATACCGCCAACATGTTCGAGTTCTGGGATTGGGTCGGCGGACGCTACTCGATGGACTCGGCGATCGGCCTTTCCACCATGCTTGCCATCGGCCCGGAGCACTTCCGCACCATGCTCGAGGGCTTCCACGCTATCGACGAGCATTTCCGGACTGCGCCGTTCGCACGCAACCTGCCGGCGCTCATGGGCCTGCTCGGCATCTGGTACAACGACTTCTTCGGTGCGCAGACCGTCGCGGTGCTGCCTTACGACCAATATTTGAAGCGATTCCCGGCCTATCTCCAGCAATTGACGATGGAAAGCAACGGCAAGCACGTAACGCTTGCAGGAACGCCGGTCGATCATCAGACCGGTCCGATCTACTGGGGCGAACCGGGGACCAACGGCCAACACTCGTTCTATCAATTGATCCACCAGGGCACCCGGCTCGTGCCTTGCGACTTCATCGCGTTCGCCCACCCGCTCAACCGGCTCGGCCGTCATCACGTCATGCTGCTGGCGAATGTATTTGCGCAGACCGAGGCGCTCGCTTTCGGCAAGACGCGCGAACAGGTGAAGGCCGAAGGCACGCCGGATTGGCTCGTCCCGCACCGGATATTCGAAGGCAATCGGCCGTCTAACACGATCCTGCTGGATCGCTTGACGCCGGCGGCGCTCGGAAAGCTGGTCGCCTTGTACGAGCACAGCGTCTTCACCCAGGGAGCGATCTGGGACATCGATTCGTTCGATCAGTGGGGTGTAGAACTGGGCAAGGTCTTGGCCCAGCGCATCATCCCGGAGCTGGAAGGCGCGAGCGAGCCCAAGCTCGGCCATGACAGCTCGACCAACAACCTGATCCGGCGATACCGCAAGCTCAAGGGCACAACGTGACGACCGGCGCAATCAAGCTCGCTCCCTCGATCCTCGCGGCCGATTTCGCCCGCTTGGGCGATCAGGTGACCGAGGCCGAGCGTGCCGGCGCCGACCGAATCCATATCGACGTGATGGACGGACATTTCGTGCCGAATCTTTCGATGGGCGCGGAGATCGTGCAATCGCTGCGCAGAGTGACGCGCCTGCCACTGGAGACGCACCTGATGATTTTCAATCCCGATTTGTTCCTGGACGAATTCGCCCAGGCCGGGAGCGACTCGTTTTTGGTGCACTGGGAAGGAAACACCGATGTCTCGCGCACCGTGCAGCGAATCAAGGCCTTGGGAAAATTGGCCGGCGTTGCGATCAACCCGGCGACCTCCGCCGCGGTGCTCGAGGAGATCCTGCCCGATCTCGACCAGGTCCTGATCATGACCGTGAACCCAGGATTCGGCCACCAGCATTTCCTGCACACGACGCTGCCGAAGATTACTCGCGCGCGCGAGCTGATCGACCGGACCAAGCCGGGGTGCGGGCTCGAGGTGGACGGGGGAATCGACGCTACGACCGCTCCGCTGGCGGTCGACGCAGGCGCTGATGTGTTGGTGGCAGGGTCGGCGATTTTCAACAACCGCGAAAGCGTCGCCACCGCCATGCAGCGGCTGCGGGCCGCGCTCGAGCATTAACGGAGAAGTGTCATGCAGCTTGCGATGATCGGATTGGGCCGGATGGGCGCCAACATGGTGCGGCGCCTCATCAAGGGCGGCCATCAGTGCGTAGTGTTC
>DASSGH010000045.1:0-2116 GCA_035693615.1 Xanthobacteraceae bacterium | reverse complement strand
AAACACGCGCCGATGCGCTGAGTAGACACGCTCAAGAAATCACGGAATTGGACGCGCAGCTACGCAATATCGAGGGCTTCGAGCGTGTGGTTGAAGCTTTCTTCGTCGCCCGTGAAGAACGGCTGATCACCGGTTTTAGACCAAGCGAACACTCAGCGATGTTGCGGCGAGCGCCTGGAAGAGGGCGCGCAAAAGCCTCGCTAGCCAGCGCAGGAGGAGCCCGAAGTTGTAGCCGGCGGCGGCGAGCACGGCATTGATGCGATCGCCGTCGCGCCCTTTGAGATAATTGCGGCCCATACGGTGCTCGGCCTTGGCATGGCCGATGACGGGTTCGACGGCGGCTCGCCGCCGCATCTCGCGGCGAATGGGTTTGGTGACGCGCTGAACTTGGCCGCTGATCCAGACGCGGAACTTCTCTTTGTGATTGTGGCCGCGATAACCCTTGTCGACATGGATGCGGCGGGTCTCAACGCCGGTCTGCTGCTCCAGCTCGGTGATGACCGGCCCCAGCGTGTGGCCGTCGAACGGGTTGCCATGCAAGGCTTTGGCGTGCAGCACAAACTGGCCGCCTTTGGGCTTGGTCGCCGGGGTGGCGATCGATACCTTGCAGCCGAACTCGTAAGGCGCCCGCGCTTTGCCTTTGCCGATGCACTCCACCTCAGGGGCGTGCAGCGCATAGACCTTGGGGCCGCGCTGCCGGTGATCCTGGAAGCGTACCCGCACCGCCAAGGCGAGAAGGTCGGCGAAGCGTTGCTCGAGCCTGTCGTTGCCGGCGATCTTGCGGCGAATGTCGCGGATCACCCGGCCCAGCCGGACGCGCAGGAATTTGAGTGCGCGCCGCGCCCGCTTGAACTGGTGAGCATGGGTATAGCGGCCGACCATGATCGCAGCGCGTTTGGCCACCCGGCGATAGCTCTGCCGCAACCGCACTCCGTTGCGTTCGGCGAGATCGACCAGCTTCTCCAGCGCGCGGTGGCATAACCGGGCATCGGTCGGATGTGCGATCGCCTTTGGTTGAACCGTCGTGTCGACCACCACGCGTTCGAGATCCCGAGTCGCCAAAGCGCCGGTCTTGTGCGCCACCGACAGGCTCTCCTGAACCAGGGCGATGAGGTGTTCCGCGCCGAGCCGCTGCCGCCAATGCGTCAGCGAGGAGCGCTCAAACGGCAATTTGTGACAGAAGCTCACTTCACCGCAGAAGAACTGGTAATACGGGTTCTCCAGCCAACGCGCGCACAGCACTTCGTCTGACAGATCGTGCATGTGTTTCAAAATGAACAGTCCCGCCACCAGCCGAGTCGGCAATGGCGGCTGGCCTGGACCTGAGGTGCACACACTGGCAAACCGGCTGTCGAGAAACTGCCAATCGATCTCGCGCGCCAGCCGCACCAGCGGATGAGCAAGATCGATGATCTCCTCGAGCGCCGGTCGCAGCAGATCCTTCTGACGATTGTCTCGCGGCTTCGCCATCGCGCCCCCCAACGCTGATGACCCACCACCGAATCGCACAAAGCGTCGAAAAGCGGAATCCCCATTCGCCAGAAAACTGGCCCTGAACCCGCGGTTTCTTGCAAAAACGGTTATTTCAGACCCGCTGCTCCGCCGCCCTGCTCAACGGCTTCGGGGTTCTTCACGGACGACTATCGAGGCGATGGGAGCGCGCTGCTCGGGGTGGGGCGCGCTATTGCTCGGGCCGCGTTTTCCGATCCGGCTGCATCGCGCCGCCCTCGCCGGTGCGCGACCCGAACAGCGCCGCTGGATCGCCGCCGAGCTCGTCGGCAATCTCGCGATCGGCGCGTTAGTATTCGGCGCGTTCGTGCCCGGAGCCTTGTCGTTTCACCTGCTGGCAATGGCGGCGGGCCAGTGCATGACCGCCTTTTTCGCGGTGTGGACCGTGCATCATGGCTGTTCGCGAACGGGTCCGCTGGCGCGGACCGTGCGCAACCGGTTTCGCGCGGCCATCACTTTCAGCATGTTCTTCCACCTCGAGCACCATCTGTTTCCGCAGGTGCCGACGGCGCGGCTGCACATCCTGGCGCGCCGCCTCGACGCGGCCGCGCCGGAGCCACGATTGCTCGTGTGGTGAGCTAAGGCCGCATCCGGACCGGCGGCACCT
>DASSGH010000044.1:0-6865 GCA_035693615.1 Xanthobacteraceae bacterium | reverse complement strand
ACCCAGGCCTCGAGCAGCTCGCGGCGTCGGCGCCCAAGGCGCTGCGCTTTTATCAGCTCTATGTGCGCGGCGACGAAGGGTGGGTCGACGATCACGTCGAGCGCGCCATCGCCCACGGCTACGCCGCGTTCTGCCTCACGGTTGACACCGCGCATTACAGTCGGCGCGAACGCGACATCGCCAAGCGCTTCGTGACCGCCGGGCGGCGCCGGGTGCAAGGCCGCGCGTTCCAGGCCGCGCTCGACTGGCGCACGGTCAAACGCATCAAATCGCGCTTCAAGATTCCGCTCGCCATCAAAGGCATCGCTACGGCGGAGGACGCGGCGATCGCGCTCGAGCATGGAGTGGAGTGGATTTACGTCTCCAACCATGGCGGCCGCCAGCTCGATCACGGCCGCGGCTCCATGGATGTGCTGCCGGAGATCGTGGATGCGGTTGCCGGCCGCGCCAAGATCATCATCGACGGATCGATCTGCCGCGGCAGCGACATCGTCAAGGCAATCGCCGCGGGCGCCAACCTGGTTGGGATGGGCCGCATGCAGTGCTTTGCGCTCGCTGCCGGCGGCGAGGCCGGCGTGGTGCGGCTGCTGGAGCTGTTGGAAGACGAGGTGCAGCGTTGTCTCGGCTTGCTCGGCGTCAACGCCTTCGCCGAACTCGACCGCACCTATCTGCACGCCGCCCCGCCCGCCAACGCGCCCCATGTCTTGAGCGCGTTTCCGCTGCTCAAGATCGAGGATTATCGATACTGACGCAGCCGTCAGTGCCAATACGGCGGATATCCCGAATGGCGATCCTCGGCATCGAGCAGGCGTAGCATCGCCGGCCATTCCAGCACGCCGTAGGGACGGCGCGTGCCCGGCTGATACAGGTGCGCGGTATGCGCGAGCACGTTTTCCCCGGGCATGACCAGCTCGGCACGCGCCGCCATGGCATCGACCTGCGAGCGGCATGAGAGTTCGAGCTGGTACATGGTGTTGAACGCCTGCTGGATGGTGGCCCCGCAGGTGAGGAGCCCGTGGTTGCGCATGATCAGCGCGTCGTGCGGGCCGAGATCGGTGACGATGCGTTCGCGCTCCTCGAGATCCACCGCCGGCCCCTCGTAGTCATGGTAACCGATATGGCCGACGAACCGGATCGCGGTCTGCGACAACGGCAAAAGCCCGCACTTCATCGCCGATACGGCGATGCCGGCCCGGGTATGGGTGTGCAGCACGCAGGCGACGTCCGGGCGCGCCTTGTGGATCGCGCCGTGGATCACGTAACCGGATTTGTTGATGCCGTAATCGGTCTCCGGTTTCCAAATGATCGCGCCCTCGACGTCGATCTTCACCAGACTCGAGGCGGTGATCTCCTTGTAGAGCATGCCGTAGAGATTGATCAGCAGGTGGTCCTCGCTGCCCGGAATGCGTGCGGTGATGTGGTTGTAGATGAGGTCGGTCATTGCGTACTTGTCGACCAGGCGATAGCACGCGGCGAGGTCAACGCGCGCTTGCCATTCTTCGGCTGAGACCTCCGCGCGGATCGACTTGAACTCCGTGGTGTAATTCATGGATAGTTTCCATCGCTTTGCGCCGTCGGCGCCGGCAGCATAGCGCCGGCGCATGGCCGAGGCCAAGAGAAGGGTGACGGCAAGACAAGGAGGAGCGACGTGGCGATAGGCGAAATCCTGCGCAACAACGTCAAAGCGAAGCTGGCGCGGGACGAGGTGGTCGCGTCCATGACGGTGCGGCTCGTGCGCACCGTCGAGATCGCCCGCATCGCGCGCACGGCCGGATTCGACACCATCTATGTCGACCTCGAACATTCGAGCTTCTCGCTCGACGCTTGCGGCCAGATCTGCATGGCGGCGCTCGAGGCCGGGATCGCGCCGTTCGTGCGCGTTCCCGCCAACACGCCG
This sequence comes from Xanthobacteraceae bacterium, assembly GCA_035693615.1. Taxonomy (GTDB): domain Bacteria; phylum Pseudomonadota; class Alphaproteobacteria; order Rhizobiales; family Xanthobacteraceae; genus VAZQ01. Next base: position 4,968 of record DASSGH010000044.1, on the reverse strand, counting down.
GAGTACATCGCGCGCGTGCTCGAAGGCGGCGCGCTCGGCATCATTGCTCCGCACCTGCGCTCGGCGGAGGAGGCGCGGGCCGTGGTGCGGGCGGCCAAATTTCCTCCGCTCGGCGATCGATCGAACGCCAGCGGGCTGCCGCACTTGCATTTCCGCTCGTTTCCGGCTGCCGAGGCCTATGCCGCGCTCAACGATGCAACCATGGTCATCGTGCAGTTCGAGAGCGCCGCGACGCTCGAGCGGGCCGATGAGATCATCGCCGTCGACGGCATCGACATGGTGCTGGTCGGTCTCAACGATCTCTTGGCCGACTGGGGCATTCCCGGCGATTACGATCATCCGCGGGTGCGCGAGGCCTATGCCCAGACCATCGCCGCCTGCCGCCGCCGCGGCAAACACTGCGGCGTCGGCGGCCTCGCCACGCGTCCCGATCTGGTCGCCGAGTTCGTGAAAATGGGGGCGCGTTACGTGTCGACCGGCACCGATCTCGGCTTCCTCATCGGCGCCTGCACCGCCCGCGCAAGCGAGGTCAGGAAGATCAAGCTCTGATCGTGGACCGCGCGGATTTTCAGATGTCGCCCAATGCGCGCGCGGATAGCCCGTAACGGTGCAGATCGGTCCCGTGCACGTCGAGCCAGACCTTGGCGCGATCGAACTCGGGATAAAGACGCTTCACCAGCCGCCAGAAGCGCAGCGAGTGATTGAGCTCGACGAGATGGCACACCTCGTGCGCGGCAAGATAGTCGAGGACGAAGGAGGGCGCGAGAATGAGCCGCCAGGAAAACGACAATACGCCGGCGTTCGAACACGAGCCCCACCGGCTCGATTGGTCGCGCACGTAGATGCGTTTGATGGCGACGCCGAGCTTGGCCGCGTAGCCCCGGCTTGCGGCTTCGAGATCGCGCTGCGCCTCGCGCTTGAGAAAATCACCGACGCGGCGGTTGACGTGGGGCGGCTCGCCCGCGACGCAGAGCAGCCGCCCTCCCCCTGCGTCGGTCTCAATCCACACCGTGCCGCGCGCGCCGCGGCGGTTGACGATGCGATGCGACTGCCCGCGCAGCGGCAGTTCGAGGCCGTGGGCGAAAGGCGCCGCCTCCGGCAGCCGCTTGAGCCGCGCCGCGATCCAGCCGCCGTGCTTCTGCGCGAAGTCTTTGGCTTCCTTCACGCTGCCGCGCGGCGGCATGGTGAGAACCACCTCGCGCGAGGCGGCATCGATGCGCAGCGTGTAACGTCGCGCTTGGCGGTGACGGCGCAGCCGCACCGGATAGATCGCCTGGTCGAAAATGACTTGGACGACCGAGGGCTCGCTCGGCCGACGATAAAGGAGCGCGCGCACCGACATGAATCCACCCTGCAGAACCCCGGGCGAATACTGCCATACTGGCAAGAGGGCACAGCACGGCCCGCGACAAATAAAGGCTCTTCCCCAAGAGCCGGGGTTCATTGCGGCGTGCGCCACAATATCTGGTGCCCCTTAAGATTTGAATTCGTTTTCATAACATTTGGGCGACGCTCGGTCTTCCCGGGGTACGCGGCCACGCATTTCCCCATTGTGGCTCGGGCCGAATTTATCAGTGGACCCAATAAGTTCGACCCAGCGGGCGCAGGACCCGAAGTGACGAATCATACGAAAAGCTTTGCTGGACGCGGGTTCGCGGCAGATCTCGGAATACCCGGAGGTCCCCGGGACGACGAGCGCGCGTTACTCGTTCGCGGCGGTGGCGAGCGCGGGCGGCGGCGGGGCGCCGGCGGTTAGTGGCACCGCTGTCAGCTTGGTCGGTCCGCGCCGGCCGGAGCCGCGGGCGGCTGCGAAATTGTTCGACAGCACGAAGTCCGAGATACGCGGCACGATCTCGGCCCGGAATCGCGAGCCGTTGAACACGCCATAGTGGCCGACCGCGGGCTGCAGCCAGTGCGCCTTGCGCTCGGGCGGGATGTTGACGCACAGCCGATGCGCCGCCTCCGTCTGACCGACGCCGGAAATGTCGTCGTTCTCGCCTTCGACCGTGAGCAAGGCAACGCGACGGATCTTGCCCGGATCGACACGGGTGCCGCGATGGGTCATCACGCCTTTCGGCAAGGCGTGACGCACGAACACGGTCTCCACCGTCTGCAGATAGAACTCGGCGGCGAGATCCATGACGGCGAGATACTCGTCGTAGAACTCACGATGCTTCTGCGCAGAGTCGCCATCGGCCTGGACGAGATGAAGGAACAGCTTGCGATGCGCCTCGATATGCCGATCGAGGTTCATGCTGACGAACCCGTGCAGTTGCAGAAAGCCCGGATAGACGTCGCGCATGAATCCGGGATTGGGAAACGGCACCTTGGTGATGACGTTGCGGCGGAACCAGTCGACGCCGCGTTGTTCGGCAAGGACGTTCACCGCCGTCGGATTCACCCGGGTATCGATCGGGCCGCCCATCAGCACCATGGAATTGGGAACGTAGTGGTCGTTCTCCGCCTCCATGCGGGCGACGGCGGCAAGCACCGGAACCGACGGCTGGCACACCGCCAGCATGTGTATGTCGCCGCCGAGCAGATGCAGCATCGAGATCAAGTAATCGATGTAGTCGTCGAGATCGAAACGACCCTCCGACAGCGGCACCATGCGCGCGTCCACCCATTCGGTGAGATAGACGTCGTGGTTGGACAAAAATCCTTCGACCGTGCCGCGCAGAAGGGTCGGATAGTGTCCCGACATCGGCGCGACGATGAGCAGGCGCGGCTGCGGCCGGCGCGGCGCCCGCTCGAACGCGCGCTCGAAGTGCAGGAGCCGGCAGAACGGGCGCTCCCATATCGAAGAGATACGGACCGGGACCTGCTCGCCGCCGACCACCGTCGAGGCGATGTTCCATTCCGGCTTGCCGTAGCGCCGGGTTGACCGCTCGAACAGTTCGAGACTCGCGGCCATGGTCTTGCCGAAGGCGGTATAGGACAGCGGGTTCGCCGGATTGCGATAGAATAGCCGCGCGGCATCGGCGAAGGCGCGCGAGGGATTGAGCGCGGCCTGGCTCATTTCGTAGAGCCAGTAGGCCGGCGCGGCGTACATAGGGCCGGTATCGCCCGCGACCGGCGCGCCGCCGAATTCGCCAATCGCCATTTTCCCAGCCCTCAGCGGCTCTTGCCGCACTGCAGCATACTGTCTTGGATCTGACATATAGTCAATCTCTTCGGCGGGTTATCCACCCGCTACCATCACACAGATAATGGCTGGCCGGTGTTGTTGCTTTTGCGCCGCAGCAAGGCTGGTATGATCAGGCCTGAGGGAACTTCGCGCACAATCAAGTCCAACCGAAGGCGGCTACTCGCCGGTCTGCAGCAGCGAACCGACGCGCCGCGCGCTCTTGAGTAGTTTTAGGAACGCAAACACGCCGGCGGCAAAATAAAGCACGTTGAGTACGAACGCCTCGAGCATCAGGTCGAGGCGGATCACGTGCTCCATGAGCAGCGCCCGCATCCCCTCGAACACATAGGTGGGCGGCAGCGCCCAGGCGATCACTTGCAGCCAAGGCGGCAGCACGCTGACCGGATAGTAGACGCAGGTGAGCGGCATCAGCACGAACATCAAGGTCCACGCCAGCGACTCCGCCCCCATGCCGTTGCGCAACAGCACGCCCGCGACCACGATGCCGACAGCCCAGCTCGTCAGGATCAGATTCACGAAGAACGCCGCGAGCGCGAGGCCGAGCGCATAGACGTTGAACCCGAAGAAGCCCATGGCAAGGAAGGTCACCGGCAGCATGCCGATGGCAAGCCGGATCAGGCTCATGATCATCAGCGCGCAGACGAATTCGATCGGGCGCAGCGGACTGATCATGAGGTTGCTCAGGTTGCGCGACCACATCTCCTCGAGAAACGACACCGAGAAGCCGAGTTGGCCGCGAAACAAGATGTCCCACATGAGCACCGCGGCGATGAAAACGCCGCTGGCGCGGGCGAAGAAGCCCGAATTCTGGGCGATGTAGAACTGCAGAAATCCCCATACGAAGAGCTGCACCGCCGGCCAATAGATCAGCTCCAGCAGCCGGGTCCAGGACGAGCGCAGCAGATAGACGTAACGCAGCACCATCGCCGCGATGCGATGCGGCGCCAACGTCACGGCGCTGGTCGCTGCCGCACTCATTGCGCCGCCTCGCGCGCTTCACCGCGCCCGCGCGCGACGTCGAGAAATACCTCTTCGAGCGTCTGGCGGCCATAGCGCACGAGCAGGCGCTCGGGCGTGTCGTCGTCCTCTATGCGTCCGCGCTTCATGATGATGACGCGCTCACATAGGCGCTCGACTTCGGCCATGTTGTGGGACGCAAGCAGCACGGTGGCGCCGCGTTCCTTGCGAAAGCGCTCGAGGTGGCTCCGCACCCAGTCAGCGGTGTCCGGATCGAGCGAGGCGGTTGGCTCGTCGAGAAGCAGCACCTGCGGCGAATTGATCAGCGCCTTGGCGAGCGCGACGCGCGTCTTCTGCCCGGCCGACAGTTTGCCGGTCGGCCGGTCGAGAAATTCCGTCAGGTCGAGCGCCCGCGCCAGTGCCTCGATGCGGTCGCCGAGATCCTCCACGGCGTAGAGCATCCCAAACACTTTGAGGTTCTGCCGCACCGTCAGCCGGTGCGGCATGTCGACATAAGGGCTCTCGAAATTCATCTTGTGCAGCACGTGGTAGCGCTGGCGCGGCATTTCCGCGCCGAGCACCCGCACGGTGCCGGAGGTGGGCATCACCAGGCCCATGATCATGGCGATGGTGGTGGTCTTGCCGGCGCCGTTCCCGCCGAGCAGCCCGGTGATCGACCCGCCCTCGAGCGCGAACGAGATGCCGTCGACCGCGCGGGTGGTCTTATAGACCTTCACCAGCTGGTCGACGGCAATGACGGGCTCGACGGTTTTGGCCATTGAAGATGTCGCCCTGCACGGAACCGCACATGTGGCGCGCGGCCGCGAACGAGGCAAGAGGGATGGGCCGCGGGATGGGCCGCC
>DASSGH010000043.1:0-216831 GCA_035693615.1 Xanthobacteraceae bacterium | reverse complement strand
CCTCCTTGATCAAGCCTGCGCTGCGATCGGCTTCGCTTCGGCCCAGCGGTAAGTTGTGCCGTCAAGCCACATCCGGTGCAGAATTATTCCGATCTTGCGAGCCAAGGCGACCTTCGCCCGCTTTGAGCCTCGCCGCTTGGCAACGTCCATCCCCCAACGTTTGAGTTTCGAGAACCGCGTTATCCGCGACAGCAGAACATTGGCAGCTTCATAGAGTGCCGTGCGCACCATCTCATCGCCGGTTCGCGTGATCCCGCCGGTGACATCTTTTCACCCGACTGATACTTCCTCGGTGTCAGCCCGAATAGCGCTCCTACCGCCTTCGACTTCGCGATCCGGCTCGGATCGTCCACCGCCGACTTGAAGGTAACTGCCACCACAGGACCAACGCCCGGCACCGTCATCAGCCGTCGGCAGACCGCGTCTTCACGAACAATCGCGAGCACAGCCTTGTGCAGTTTCTCGTACTCTGCCTGCAAAGTTGCGCGCGCCGAAAGCATCGCCTCAGCAATGCGCTCCAACGTGGCCTGACCTGTCACCAATTCCCGAATCCGCGCTTCAAACGTCTTGCGCGTCACCTGGCCGACCTTCAGGCCGAAGCCGCGCAGGATTCCACGAATGCTCAATTCCACGTCCAGCAACCTTCCGAGAAGCTGCTTGCGCGCAACTAGCAGCGCTCGGATCTCCTGCGATCCAATCGATTTGGCGTGCACCTGGTGGAACCATCCCATCCGCAGAAGCTGTGCAAGCCCACACGCATCCTTGCGGTCCGTCTTCACTGTCATCGCCGACAATGCCGCCTTCACATGCCGCGTCTCCAGCAGAACGGTTGGAAATCCTGCTTGTGACAGCCCTGCATGCAGCCATTGTGATAACGGCCCCGCCTCAAGCCCAATCCGATTCACCGGAACGCCAAGTTCCTTGAAGAAACAAGCAAGGGCCTCCGGCTCGCTAGCGACCTTCGCCTCCTTCACGATCTTGCCTCGGCCATCCACAACGCAAATGCTCGAGAGTTCCAAAGAGACGTCAATTCCGACATAGTGCTCCACGGCTGTCCTCCATCTCAGATGCCTGGGGCCGACTCAATGTCGTGACCCCGTTTCATCATCTATCGGGGGACAGCCACCTTCACCGCTCGCTCGGTGGAGGGCCCATTACGGCATCTAGCTAAGGAACGCGATAAACACCTAAATTCATGCTTAGCAACATAAGCGATTTTGGCCGGGCCCTACAGGGGGAGGGTTACCATTTTTCTTTTTTCAAAAGTACAATAGTCGCAGAATCGGGCTATGGGGCCTGTCGCTGGCGATCCGCGTTTAAAGGGTATGAGGTGGAGCTGACACCGGTTTTCCCCGCTGTCGGCCGCAGCAAGGGCGACAAAGGTGTGCCTAGGCCACTACCGCCCTGACTCTTTGATACTGGTCGTCCACAGTTGGTTCGCGCCGGCCTCAGCTTAAATGCACTGTCGTTCGAATTCCGCATCGATCACCGCACCTCGGGGCTGAGACGTTGCTGTTGTCGTCGCACCTGTCGTCCTTATTTGCTCCGGTTTCGTCTCGAAGGCCACGCGCGCGCCTCAATCATGGTCCTAAAAGTGGCTAGATCGGGGGGTGATTTCACCGAAAACAGCTAATGATCCTCAGCACTCACGCCATTGTCGGCGCCGCCATTGCCAGCTTCCTGCCAAGCCATCCCACGACAGCTTTTGTTCTCGGCTTTGCCAGCCATTTCGTGCTCGATGCAATCCCCCACTGGGATTATCCGATCAGGTCTGCCGCGGTGGACCCGGAAGTTGGTGCACCTATGACATTTGATCGCGCGCTTCTGAGGGATGCGGTCGTGATCGGTGGCGATGGGCTTCTAGGGATTTTAGGCGCTCTGTTGCTTTTCGCCTGGTCGGGTGGGCTATGGTCAATCCTGCTCGGCGCGTTCGGGGCCATGCTGCCCGATCCCCTCCAAAGTCTTCACGCCCACTTCCCCTATGAACCGCTGCGGACCCTTCAGAGATTTCATCGCTGGATTCATACCGACAAGCGCATCAAAGAGGACATCATTGTTGGCGTCGGCTCGCAGATAGCACTTGTTGCCGTTATGATCGGCGTCACCACGGTGGCGCACTACGGCGTCCTCGACCAGGCACTTGCTAAATAGTTGATTTCCCCCGCGCGGTCAAAATTTTGTGCGCGCCATGTGAAAGGCGCGTACGCCCTTCGGCCCGCCGGATCCGGGGTCTGAGAGACAACGCAGGCATTCGCCTCCGACAAGAACACTCAATTGGGCGCACGTCCGCATAGCGCATCAAGGTAGCTGTCTATCGCGTGTTGAACGGAGCTGCCGTGCAGTTGTGGGCGCGCTCTGCCGTACTCCCGTAGGTAGTCCGCAAATTCCCGTGGTGTCAGCCGGCTTCTCACTATGCATTCACTGTGATGCCGTGCCGTCGTCTGGGTGGGTTGCGTTGCGGCCATGGTCGCTAGGATTTCAAAGTATCCGGCTATGAACGCAACGCGATGTTCATCCTGTAATCTTTCCCACTGGGCAAAGGTGTACTGGTTTTGCGCCCCGGCAGGCCACGCTAATAACAACAACAGCACCGCACATTTCAGCACCGTGGCCTCTTGGTAAATTGCTGAGAACCACAAGAAGCGGCACTTACACGCGGTCAATGCCAGCGGCTCGGCCTGCGGTTGCTCCGCGGCCACTATCGGACGGTTACCGACGTCCGGTGGCTGATCCGCATGCGCCGATGAATTCGGTTTGACCACGATGACTCTGAATTCACTGGCCACGCCTGTATGCCGGCGGACCGGGGACTACTCGGTCCAAGCTCCCAAGCTTGCAGGAATCGGCGCTCCACTGCGCCGTTTGCGTTCAACTAACGCTCAGGACATCCTTCGGTCACCGGGGAGTCCGCAAAGACGCCCGCCACGATTCGCCCCGTCCCAACCAAGAGCACGCGATTCTTCACTACAGCGTAGTGATACCCCCGGGTTTGCGGCAGGCGGGCGGCGATCTCGTCCGGGATTGGTTGCAGCTCGACGGCGGGCGGCAGTTTGGTGCCGATACCTGGGGCCGGCTGGTCCTTAAGCGCCTCGTAGATGGCGCGGCGCTCATCCTTCGTAAGCATCTTGAAAGTGCGGGCAGTGGTGATGAGCTTGTCGTCAGCCGCATTCTTTGGCGAAAATTTCGCCGGGACCGTATCGGTATTCGCGGGGGCACCTGGAAGAGCCAATGCGCCATTGACCACGGGGCCGTTATCGATATTCGCCGGCGCACCTGGAAGAGCCAAGGTGCCATTGACCACCGGGACCTTATCGGTATTCGCCGACGAATCTGGAACAGCCAAGGCGTCCTTGCCCACCGGGACTTTATCAGTATCCGCCGGCGCATCTGTAACAGGCAAGGCGTCCTTGACCAACGGGACCTTATCGGTATTCGCTGGCGCATCTGGAACAGCCGAGGCGCCGTTGACCAGCGCCACCTTGTCGATATCGGCCAGCGCATCTGGAACAGCCAAGGCGTCCTTGGCCAAGGCGTGGTTTTGCGGCGGCGTCTGCTCGGTCATTCCGGGTAAGCCCTCGATGCGCTCCCGCGGCAATGGGATCGGCACGATGAGCTTGATTACAATCAGCTCCCTCACCATCGGAGCTCGTCCACGTCCCTGCGGTATAACGGTGCGGTAGATCTTCGCGCTTTGGCCTGGCGTGAGCGAAGTTTTGGCGCTGCCTGGCACTGGCAGAGCAACCAACGCAACAGCCAGGCATATGGGACTCAAATACTTCATAGCAGCCCCTCCTTCATCTCGATCAGACCAAACACTACGATAGCTCACCGGGCCAGGGCCACAAGCCCGTCCATCCTACCGGCACGAACTATCCATTTGGGGTTCTAGCTATTTCTCCAGTTTGGCTCTGTGCGTTTCTCTGCCGGTTGAACACCGCAGGCAGGGCAAGGCGCTACAGGGTGGCCGTCAGAATAGGCCGACAGGAGAGAGGTGATCATTTTGGATTACGCCGGGGGGCCTCCAGCAACGGAGCATGCAGCTGATCGGGCCAGCACGAACTAATTAGATTACCGGAGGCCCTTCGAATTGTTGATCAGGTCTCGCTAGAGCACATGTCCGTGTCAGTGTTCGACAGCATGGCCGGTCGCATGCATTGCAAGACCGCTCAAATCCGCGCTGCTTGGCACGCTGGCGACCGGCAACTTGGTAAAGATTTCGAACAGCTGACGCAAGGCTGCGTTGGAATTGTTAGCTAGAAAATTGAAGTTGTGAGCACAGCTGCACACATCTTCTGACATGCCTCGCACATCGAGGCTGTAAAGATGTCGCCGTCGCTAGAGGTAGCGGTGACTTTGCCGGGGCTGCGGCTTGGCTCAACCTTGATCGTGTAGGTCGGTTCCATCACTAATTCCGCCTCTTGCGCAGGTCAGCCAGCCATTCCTCTCTCTTTTTATCCAAGCGCGCAGATGCTTGGGGATCGGAAAAAAGTTCTTCGAGTATTACCGCGAATTCTGGGTCTTTGCGCGTCATCGCTTCGGTAACGAGCATTATTTCCCTTTTGGCCGCTGCGTACTCTTCTGTTGTATTTCCCATCTCTCGTGCCCACTTGATTTCGTCGGCGGTCAACTTCATTGCTTTCTTGATTTCTTCCGCCATTTCCTCTTCGAGTTTTTGTTGCTCGGCGGGCGACAGGCCGAGTTTCGTAAGCTCCTCTGCGAGGCTGGGCGTTCCCTTTTTAAGTTCTCCGAGTTTGGACATGCTACGTTCTCCAGCTTTTAGAGCCTGCCCTAGCAGAAGCGCGACTTCGCGTCTGTTCCTTTAATTGCAGTTCGGCTTGCTTCTCATCTGTCCCAAGCAGCAGCGCGACCCGGCGTTCCAGCCCGCTATTTAGATCTAGTGCTGTGAGCGGCGATAGCCGTCGAGCTTGTCCTCGATATCCCAAAACCAGATAAGTACCGTTCCCGTACTGCGGGCGAGACTTACGCTAATCAAAGCGATGCTACATTGGCCTGGATTTTGGAAACACGCTACGATGCTGGCCTCCGCCTCGCACCCCGCGGACTCGCGCAACGAGATGAACAACTGGGACGTTCTACCGGCACCGGAAAAAGGCGATCCAACTCGGGAGGCGCTGTACGCGGCCATTGGCGAAGCGCTTACCGAATGGGAGAAGCTTGTGGGAGATCTCGCAGAGATTTACTCGATTCTAGTCGCAGCGCCAGAGATGACGCCGGGCGAAGGGCCCGAAATACAAAACTTCGGCGAACTTAGTTTTAAGGCACAGTGCGATAACTTGAAAACTGCTGCGGCAGCCTTTTTTCCACAGCATCCCCCCGATCCCAAGCTCCAAAGCATATTCGACGATCTGTTAAACCAGTGCAGCAACGCCCGTCACCGTCGGAATGAGATCGCGCATGGAACATGTGAACTTGTTGCGGGTAAGGGGTACCTTTGTTTGCCCACACCTTATAATCCCAAAAAGGTTCAACCTGACTGGACAATGGCATACGCATTTTCGTCGAAGGAAATCCTATTTTATACCAACCAGTTCCGACAGCTGAGGGACTTGGTAGGCCATCTCAATGGTGCTTTATATCTGTTATCACAGGAGCGAATGTCGCCAGAAGCAGCCAACTAAAGCTGGCCGTCAAACTTTGCCGAAATTGCCGCGCCCAAAAGGGCAGCGCTGACCTATCGTTGGCGATAGCACGCCCGGGCAACCCCGCCTTGTGAGAACGTCTGAAGGCGACCCGGATCTCCGTCACCCTCTAACAGCCCGGGCACGACTTGTGCGCATGCGTGCTCTGGCTTTCTCCGCGCCTTTCGGCATCCGCTCCCGCGCCTTCTTCTCCACGCGGGCCGTGAAGGCACGCAGCCCCGCCGCCGTCGGCACGGACTCACGCGCTGCGGGCACGGCCGTGGTTGGCAACACCTGGCGCGTGTCGATCTTGGCGAAGCGCCGGTGTCCCTTGATGTCCTTGCGGCGGCCGACGATGCGGTAGGAAAAACCGCTGCTCGACTTTCCGCCCGCAAGCTCGCGCACCTCGAAGCTATTGGTTCTGCGGCGCACGTAGAGCCCCCGGCAATCGCCCTCTGGCGTGAGAAACACGCGATAGTCGCGCGTGATTATCTTGGCGAAGTCCGCATCGAGCTTGATGACCGCGCGCCCGCGCGCAAGCTTGGCGCTGCCAAAATCCTCGAACCAGTGTTCCGGGCTTTCCATGCAATGGAGGACACGTTGCGACCCGTCGGGGAACGGCACCAGAGCATTCTTCGCGGACGCGGTGAGCGTGCCAAAGCAAACGACGTTGCCGACGAAGACGCCAGCATAGGCTGCGGGGTTGTCCGTCCTGCCGTAAATGCCCTGGAGGTTCTTGGAATAGCCGAAGACACCTACTTGCGAGTCCGATGTGCCAACCACGCCATGTCTTGTGCTTGATGTGCCAATGACGCCAGCCTGTTGCGCATACTGGGGGGGAAGCGGCGGTCCTTCTGAGTTACACACGCCGATGACGCCGGAGACGCTTGAAAGGCCCCTCACTCCGGCCCCCATATCCGAGATTCCCGTCACGCCGTCGCCGAATGCCGTTTGGCCTAGAACGCCGGTGCCTTGTCGTGCCATGCCCCAGACGCCTTCCCCTTGCGGCGACCACCCAATGACGCCCGTCCCCTCAACGCTCGGGACGCCGGCCACAGCCGGCGGGCTTACCACGCCGACCACACCGGCCGAGAGCCCCTCGGGAATTGACGAATTGGGATCGTCCCCACTCTGGCCGTAGACGCCAATATTATTAGTGGAGGTGCCCGCGACGCCGTTGACGAACACTCCCGTACCGAATACGCCGGCGAAATTCGAATAGTCATTAACAGCCGGTCCTACATTGTCATTGTCGTCGGGGTCGCCGGCATAGGCTGCCACGCCGTAAACCCAGCCGCCGAACGAGCCACCCCACCTAAACATGGGCTTCGGCCCGCGAGGGAAGACCCCTTCGTCACCATTGATGGATGCGCCGTAATCCTGGGTGGTGGTGACAAAGCCCCATCTGACTGCCCAGGTCTTTTTGTCGCCTGGGTAGGCGACATAGTCGTAATCTAAGTGTGGCTTGGTACCCTTTGCCCTAAAGGCATTATCTTCCGTAGTCATTGCCGCCTCCGTTCCTGGAACAGATTTGCTGTCGCGAGCATCGCAAGTTCAAAAACCTGGCACGCCCGGAAAACCAACGGTCAACGCGATGTGCAGGGTACTGCCTCTTCTCGGATGCCTGTGTGAAGTAAGTCACTTAGAAAACGGTTGTCGCCCTAATGACCCAACATGCGCAGATAGCGGAGCGCAAGTATTGGTGTCCGCACGCGCGACCTCGGCCGTTCAGCGGCTCGGGCTTGGATCGAGCCCGCATGCGCTCAATTAATCGCTGCTCGCAAGCCCCGACATCTGCGTTGGAGAGGGCCAAGGCACTACAGGAGGGGAGGTTACCATTTTTCAGTTTCCACGTCAGCGCTGACCTATCTTGGTGATTCGCGTTGATGGCACAAGCAACACCGGGCATACCCAAATTCGGCGCTGTTGGCCGCCGTAAGGGCGACAAAGCTGAGCCTAGGTGACCACTGCCCTGACGCCTTGCCGATACCATCGGTTCGCGGATTGGTTCGTATGATGTGAGAACCGGGGATCATGGATCGCACGTCCCCTGATCAAATTCACTTTTGCTTTCCCACGGCAACGGCGTGTTTGATTGTTGCCGCCTCGTATCGACGGATGTAGCCGCCCGGTGGTTACTGATGCGCAGTTGGGTGCTCACGATCTACCTGCAGGATATTGGGCAACAGACCGCAGCGGCGCGGCCGGATCAACTCTTCAAATTCTTTGCCGCTCAAACGTCTCCGCGCCAGCAACGCATTTGCGATCAGCTCGACAGTTTTCCAGTGCGCATTAAGCCTTTGCTGCGTGCGTATCTCAAGCCATTTGAGGAAAGCTTTGGTTTCCGGCACGCTGGTACAGAAGCGCCATGCAAGCACGGTCGCGTCTTCGTCGTCCAGCCTGGACTGCCACCTTCTCACGGAGAGAGGAAACGCCATCTTCTGAGCCATCCGACCCGCAAGGCAAACCATTATTGCCCCCTCGGCGTGGAGCCGGGTCTGAACGCTTCCAATCTTGTCCAGGCGCATACCGCTAAGCGGGCCCTCACCACGCATCCGACCGTTAGTGTTGCCACTGCGCCTGATCGTAACCTTGAGCACCCTATAGCCTAAAGCGGCCATTAGGACGGCGTGACCCGCTTAGTGATAGGCGATGGCAGTCAAATTTCTTCGGCCCATTACTGCGTTCCTTGTCGTTTGCCTGCAGCCTTCGTCGACCTGGCTTGCTGCCTTCGTTCCCGATGATCTAACCATCTGGCCGCGCGGTCTCGCTCCATGAATTCGCGCTCATCCGACAATGATTGCCTTGCTTTTTTGTTGAGGTTTGCCCGTTCCCAATTTAACCGGCGGCTCATAGCTATCTCCGTTGTTTCGCCCATCACCGGGGGGCCGGTTCGCATTGATTAGTCGACCTTCGTCAGACCAACGATCGATCAGGTTCGTCGCGTCACCATTACCAGGATCACGTTCGTCAACTTGGGCTGTCATAGGATCACCATTGTGAAAGCTGGAGTAATTTTGCGTGGATTTATTCGTAACTGGAATCAATGGCTTGTGGGCAATTCGGGGAAGATTACTAATAGTACCGTAGGTACCACCAGCACCAGCATGCCGATCACGCGGCCGGCGTAGCCATTGCCATCGGGGTGCCGGGGTGAAGTCGGACCAGTCGACCGGCCGAAGGCAAGAGCGCAATTTTCGCATGGTCCACACCTTCTGTGAGGGCGCCTTTGTAATAGTTTCCATAGTTAGGTGCTGTTCTTCGTCCTGAATGAAGTAGGGTAGCCGGCGCTGCAGGCGCTTTTTTTCGTCGCCGACAGTGAGCGTTGGCCGCTGTCCTCGGGCTCTACGCAGTTTCCTCCTCGCTAATTTCTCAAGTGCACGGTCGAGCCCCCCCTTATCGGTGAAAGCGATCTTTGTTTGATGCCGCAGCAGCGCCATAGCGTCTATCCCCTGAACAAGACGCGTTAGATCTCCCAACCCTGCACGCTTGCACGCTGCTGCACTTGTGAACCGCATCTCGAAGTGACTGCATGCCCACAAACCAGCCTTTGATGGCCGGTCGCCATAAAGGGCGATATTCCGCCCGGCTTTCCTGTTCACGGCCCAGTACGTGGTGTTTGCTTCCGTATGAGATAGGTGATGTCGACGCCGCCACTTCTGGACGACGCCCCGTCTCAAGAACGCGGTTGCAAGATCGGCTTGCAACGTGTCTGGGCAGAGGAAGTCGATCGCGATGTGCACCGCATGCACTACGAACCTTCGATGGGTCGCGCTCAGGCTTGCGAGAGTCTCCGGCTGAGGCTGATGGATGGTGACGTGCCAGCGTTTGCTCCGGCGCCCGCGCCTCTGCATAGCAAAAGTGCCCGGGACCTCGTAGGCTTTGACTATTAGTCGCCGCCCATAAGCCTTGCGCAGTGCCCCAAGTAGGTCACGGCCCGGTGCCTGCCAGAAGAATAGGGTCAAAGAATCCAGGTAAGCAATCGCATTAATAACGACGAAGGCGGTGCCTGGACCGTCCCAATCTTTCGTGCGCCGGTGCGCTGACATTTTGGCTCAGACGTGCTCGCCGTCGCTGCCGACGTCGCGTTCCTGGCATTACGAACGCGGCTTTAGCTGTTCAAGGATCGCCTCAAGCCGGCGTGCCAGTTCGCCCTCCTGCCCGTCATTCCAGACCTTGAATTCTTCGCGGTGTACGATTTTGGTTTTGCAACCTTTGTGCATGCAGCGGAACCACCGGCTGTAATAAAAGGGTTGCCGCAGCTGTTTGGCACGAATGCGATCATGCTCACGGATCTGCATTGGGCGGCCGCAACGCGGGCAAGCAGGGCCTTTAGCAGTCATGATGACAACGTAACTCAAGCTCACACTCCTTCGAACAGACTGGCAGCCTCCACGTCTGTAACATTGGCGGTGATGATTGGAGTCATTTACAAGCATTAGCTGGACAACTGTCCGTCAGACGGCGCGGGACTGACTGCGCCTCAGCCGTGTTCCTTACGCGGCGCGCGTTGAGCCATTCAACTAAATCGCTGCGACGATAAAGGACCCGTCTCCCAGCTTTCACGAAAGGGGGTCCACCGCCCATGCAGCGCATCTTTGCAAGCGTCGCCACCGCTAGGCCAAGGAAGCGCGCTGCCGCCCGCGCGTCCAGGATCGCGTCCTCATCATCAATCTCTGACATTGCAGCACCAAAGTTCAAGTAGCCCGCGTAGGCTCGGGCTAGCTGGTCTTTGATAGAGTTTGCAGAAAATGGTGCTGCGTAGGGCGCAAAAAATCGGATTTTTGCGTGCTTATTAGGTGCGTGTCTTTTGCTTTGCACCTCGTTTTAGTTCGCGGCGAATATTATCCATGTTGATGTCGCCGCCTAAGCCGTCGAAGCGATCGGCATTCTGCTGACAAACTTCTTCGATAAGTGCATTCAACCTGCCCCTGGGTACCTTGTTGTTGCCGTATAGGCGCGATTTCAACTGCCGTACTTGATAAACTATAAGTTGTTCGGCCTCCCGCCCGGGATTGGGAACGGGATCGGAACCGCGGGGTCTTCCTCGCTTTTTGCGCCCAATGCGTCGATGGATGAGTTCGGCAAGCATCTCGCGATGATCCCAAGACAACGGCAGATCCGGATTTTTGAGATAATCGCAGAGCGGCCCTGTATCTCCCCGGTAGGCACGAACAATATCCTCATCGAACTGGTATGTTCGCAGGTTTCGTAGGAACTGCTCCCGGCTGCGTTTCTGGTAACGGAATGCACCAGATTTTGTTTTGCTCTTGCTCGTCATGCTAGAGCCAGGTGGGCGTTGCTTCACGGTCACTTGCGCGAAGGCCGTTGGTCCTCCCAGCCATCTTTACGCGGAGGGTCGGCGGCGACAGCTTCGGCCCTGGGCAAGGCGCGGGACTGGTTCTGGATTATCATTAGCAAGAGCTGCCGAACAGCCTAGACCGGCATCGCCACCGTAACAATCATCGTGCGTGTCGCATGCCCAGGCGCGGCATGGCTTTCATTTACTTTTCGCTGCGCGTCTCAGCTCGACAATTTCCGCCGGCGATTCAGCTTGTGGCGCAAGCGCCGCCCCGATCCGTCCTCCAACGTCCTCGGACAACGCGCGGATGGGATCAACTGTTCGCGCAACGTAACCGGCGGTGATGGCGACGGTCTTATGGCCCAATAAATCGCGCAACGTGAAGGCAGTCCCACCAACCATGGCCCCAAATGTTGCCACCGTGTGCCTGCAGTCGTGTGGTCGCGCATTCGCAAGCCCAGTAGCCTTTTTTAGCCGTCGCCAAAATGCGTGATAATCAAACCGCGTCATCACATCGTTTCCGGCATTGAGCCCGCAAACATATCTACCGCGCCGTTGCGCATTCGCCAGGAAGGCCACAGCCTGGGAATTCAATGGGACCGTGCGCGCCCCGGATTTGGCGTCTCGCAGGCGGATTAAGTTTGCCGATAGGTCAACGTCTGACCAATGGGCAGAGGTGACTTCGCCCAACCGCATTCCGGTAAGTAACATCAACCGCGTCGCCAATATGAACGCGCCGTGCTCCGAACCATCTTGCTCAACTTCGGCTAGCCACCGGCCCATCGCCTTCAGTTCCTCAGGTCCAAAGAACCGTTCCCTTCGCTCCTCCGGAAACGGCTTGATCCCAATCGCCGGGTTATCTGCCCGCATCTCCCACTCACGCTGCGCCATCGACAGCATTTTACGCAGTACCGCAAGGCACCGGTTGGCGCGGTAGGGTGACGCTGCCATCCGTGAATGCCACCGCTTAATGTCAGCACGATTCAAATCACCGATGCGTTTGGTGCCGAAGGCTGGAAGGATGCGGGTGTTTAGGATCGACTCGATTTCACTCGCCCAGGATGGCTTATTATGCGCCTTCACATGATCTGCAAGGTAAAGTGCGCCGACCTCCCGTATCGTCATCTCGCGGCGCTTCCTTGTTCGGTCGGCGGCGGGGTCATCGTTTCGGGCGACATCTCCAATGATGCCCTTGGCGAATCCGCGGGCTTGGTCCGGTGGTAGCTTTGACGGCGTTGCTATGGTGATGCGCCGCGATGGCGCTTTTCGGCCACGCCCCGCGCGATATTGAACGATGTATGACTTTGACCCGGAGGGTCGCACCCGAAGGCCGAAACCCGGCAGCTCGCTGTCCCAGATGATGTAATCGCGGTCAGTCGCCTGAAGGGCGTCAACTAACCGTTTGGTGATTCGCTTTCGGGCCATGGGTGTGCACCTTGCTTGCGGTAAGCCCCGGTAAGCACCGGGTAAGCACCTGGATTCCAACCCAGGAAATGCCAGGCAATTTCCGGCAACGAAAGTCCTTGTTTTCACAGCCTTTATGGCATATCAAGCGATAATGATCAATTCCGCGAAAACCGGCTCAACCTGACTCAAAATCAGGTGGTGGCAACATCGTGCTGGTTCGAGTCCGGCCAGGGGCACCAATCCAAGTTTTGCTGATCTGGCGTCGGCTTCTTGGAGCCACGCGTCACGCTTTCTCGTGAGATCTGCGCAGTGATTGGACGCGCCGGACAAAAGATCAGGCGGTGGAGACGATCTCGCGGACTGTGGACCGCGGCAAGACAGGAGAGGTCATCATGAGCAAGACGGATGAAGATGCGATCCGCGAGATCGAGCTGCGGTTCAACGCGGCATGGGGCCGGCACGACCCGGATGCCATGGTCGAGTCGCTTCTCGACGATGCACAGTTCGTCACCGTCAATGGCGCATGGACGAAGAGCCGCGACGGCTTCCGCGATTTGATGCGGCGCCTGCACGGCCCGGACGGGCCGTTTCGCTCGAGTACCCGCGAGACGCCGGAGATGCATGTGCGCTTTCTCACGCCGGACGTCGCGGTCATGCACACGCGCTTCCACATCTACGGCGACGTCGACGAGAAGGAGCGCAACAGCGTCGGTCTGCGGGTGGTGCGCAAGGTCGACGGACGCTGGCGCACCGTCGCCGTGCAGAACACCGACGTACGTGCTGGCCGCAGGCACTAAGCGCAAGCGCGAGCCGCGACGCAGGCTGTGACAAGTCTGATGAGACGGAATCGCGATGACGACCAGAGAGTTCTATCGGCCGTCCTGGTTGCCTGCGCGGCTGCTTCGCTGATCTCCACGCGCGGCATGGCCGCCGAACAACGTGTGCGCTTCTACCGTGTTGCGGGGCGGACACAGTCTCGCGAAAAGACTGCTGCATGGGAATAAAATTTAAGTTAGGCGCTACAATTGATGCAATACCGTGCGCCACCCCTGAACAGGTCCCATCCGTAATGGAAGCTCGGTTATGGGCCTCCCTTTTCGCTCTCCTAAGCGCCAGGCTCAGCAGAGCCGCACCCCATCGAAACTTCTGACGTTTGCTCTCATTGGCCTGTCTCTTCTGGCTGTTGTGCCAGCCTTCGCCGCGAGGCTTGGCGGGGCCTACTACGTTGACGACGCGGAGATCGGCAAGGCCGGCACCTGCGAGATCGAAACCTGGAGTTCGTTTGCCAAGACCGGCGATCGCATAGCCGTGCTCAGTCCGGCTTGTGTAGTCAACCCGAGCAGCCCGGTCGAATTGGGTACGAACCTCGTCGACATCCGTTCCGCTGGCCAAGAGGACGTGCTTGCTACGCTGACGGCCAAGAGCGTTCCAATACCGATAGGTCGCGGAGGATTTGGGCTCGCGATTGCGGCCGCCGTCGTCTACGACCCTCTTAATCAGTCGGGCAGCGGCCTCATCCTCAATGTGCCGTTGACGTTTGAATTCAACAAGGACCTGCGTCTCAATCTCAATTTCGGTGCACAATATTACAGCGGTGGGGATCCCCATGGGCTGTACGGCACCGCCGGCATTGGTGCGTCTTGGACCTTCGTGCCGCAGTGGAGCGTCATCTCCGAGATGTTCGCGCTGATGGGCCCAGGCCAAACCAATCCGCGCTTTCAAAGCGGGCTGCGGTACAGCCCAAACAAAGACCTGGACTTTGATGTGATCTACGGCCGCAATTTGCTCGGCGAGGGGGCCAACTGGATCACGATCGGGCTGACAGTAAGAATTGGGGAGGATTGAGCGTGGCGAAAGTTTTGTTGCACCGATGCCAGCCGTTCGCACGCCCGACAAAGCGGGGGATCCAGCGAAGCCGCTGCCTGGTTTCGCGGCCTGAATGTTGGTTGCCTCGATAATGCCCGGCGAGACGCGAAGATGCAGGTACGATTCTAGCGCGGACGGTATTGCTCAAAGTCATGTAGGCACAAAGCGGACATGTCGCGGCAGTGGCGCATGTCCGCTCTGCGGCCCGAACCCGGACCACTCGAAGTGTCAAGCTGCGTCAGAGATCTGCGCGCCCTGAGCCGTTCTCAGTTGAAACCCTCGCTGCGGCGACTTTGGATCACCGATAGACCGACTGTCGCGCGTGACGATGAGCGACCCGCGCGCGAGGGCGCGCCGCCGCCTGCGGAGCCGGGCAATCCTTCATGAAACCGTAGCCGCGACCGGAGTCGACGTCGACGACGCACTGACCGCCGCGGCGAACCGGACCCGGACCGGCATACCACTCCCACGGCTGCTGCTGCGCCACGGGCGCGCCGCGGTACATCGGATAGAGATTTGGGTTCATATCGGCTTGTGCATTCGCCGCCTGCGTTCCAACCATCACTGCCAAAACGCTCAAGCTACCGGCCAGAGCACGCTTCATGATTTTTTCTCCCATTGGACAACGCGTGTGAAGCACGCAATGACACCCGCTTGAGGTAAACGTTCCAGATCATGCGCGGTAAAATTCTCATTAAAAATATCGACGCAGTCATTCTCCTCTGCTGCGCGGCGCCGCTCGGGACGAGAGGCGTCAGCGTGGCGGTGCGCGCGATGGGTGCCTCGCGCTCGCAGCGTGTCATGCAATGAGTCAGCTGCCGTAGCCCCGACTGGAGGCGGGCAAGGATGCATCGCGCGTTAGCCGGAGGGGGTATTCCAATTACCCATCAGGTGTTAGGAGATTTGAATTGACTATCCGGAGAGCCTCAATGAATCGGTCGATCATTCGTAACCTCGTAATCGCGGCACTGCTGGCGTATCCAGCGTCTGCGCTCGGCGCAGACCAGGCGCCCGACGTCAAAGGAAAATGGGTCGGGAAGACTCACACCATCATCGCGGGTCGCGGCATGCATTGGCCGAAGAGCCGTGGAACGTTCGACAAACCCGGCCTGTTCGAAAAGGACCTCGTCCTAAACATTACCGGGCAGGAGGGACGCCGCTTCTGGGGCGTGACGACCATCTCAGGCGGCGGGGAGAAGACCGACGAACCGTTCATCGGTGAACTTACCGGCAAGGACAACAGGAGCTTTGTCTTCGCCGACACCGACGGCTTCTGGAACGGACAACTCGACGGCGACGACACGCTCTCGTTTTGCTATATGCATACGGGCGGCAAGAACAGCTCAACCGTTGTCAGTTGCACCGACGTCAAGCGAACGCGCTGACGTCGTCCCGCGGAATGTCGATCCGAGTTTTTCGAAGTGATAGCTTGTTGATCGAACAGCTCGCTTCGAACCGAACGCGGACACCGCGCTGGCGAGTGAAGCGAGCGGCCAGCGCGGCCACTCAAAAAGTGCGCGCGCCGGCCACTCGCCTAACCAGGCTCGTCGGCGCACGACCTCAATAAGAGGAGCCGGTCCATGGCCCGCCCGCCGCTGCCCCCGTTCAACGCCGAGACCGCCGCGCAGAAGGCGCGCCTCGCCGAGGATGCCTGGAATACGCGCGATCCCGCACGCGTCGCGCTCGCTTATACGGTCGACAGTATCTGGCGCAACCGCGCCGAATTCATTCACGGCCGCCAGGAGATCGAGGCTTTTCTCACGCGCAAATGGAATCGCGAACTCGATTACCGTCTGATCAAGGAAGTGTGGACGTTCGGCGGCAACCGCATCGCCGTGCGCTTCGCCTACGAATGGCACGACGATTCCGGCAACTGGTTCCGCAGCTACGGCAACGAGAACTGGGAGTTCGACGAGCACGGGCTGATGCGCCGGCGCATCGCCAGCATCAACGACCTGCCAATTAAGGAGAGCGAGCGCAAGTATCACTGGCCGCTCGGGCGGCGCCCCGACGATCACCCATCGCTCAGTGATCTCGGCCTTTGAGGCGCGCCAGCCGCCACCGGCGGCGGTCCTGCGGGATGCTTCGCGGGCGCGCGGTCGTTTTCTTGCGCCATCGTGATGGTAGCGCCGCCGCGCGCATCGACCGCAGCAAGCGTCGGATCGCATTTTGCTTGCGGGCACTTGCTGCCGGGGGTTGAACGGTCTGTGGCAAAGGGGACACAGGTCATTTTTTTCGACCGCGGGACGCGCGCTTCGGTCGCTCGGTCATTGACGGTGCAAATCAAACCGACAAGGATGAACTCGTCACCCTATTGCGTGCGAGACCACCATGATCGCGCCGAGCCTCGAGCGCGCGCCACGGATGTTGCTTGTGATCGGCCAGGACGAGCAGGGCCTGCCGACCGAGACAATCATCCTCGAGCCCAGCATGTCGCAGCTCTACGCGTCGGTGCGCGCGTGGCTCGAAGGCGTGCTGCCGAGCTCGCTGCACCGCGCGCTGGGCCTGACCAGACCCAGCCACGCCAATCCGGTTGCCGCGTGCGGGCAGATGTTGATCGACGTGCAGCTGCGATGGGCTGGCTTATAAGCGCCAAGTTTGAAGCGTTTCAAGTCGCAAGGCCGCGCCATTGTTGCTGCGGCGCATGCGCGAGATTATGTGACCCTTGCCAAGGTCGCTGGCGGAGCGGGCGCTTCGAGGCTCAGCACCTTGCGAGGTCGCCATATGCCGCGCCTGAAACCGTTTGCGCTGAACTCAGGCGAACATATATCGCGTGAGGTCGCTTAAACCCAGAGAGCCCCATGAGCGCTGATCTCAAATTCCAGCTGCGATTGACGCTGACCGATGAATTCGCGCCAGTCGCGCGCGAGGATCCAGGAGATCCGTCGATCGTAAGGCTCACCGATATCCTGAGCAGGCATGACGCCGTGCTGAAATGCCAGTTCGATGCCTTCGCAGATTATGTCAGCGAGGCCGAGGACAAGGGCATCGACCACTTCCCGCTCTACCATTGGACAAAAAAAACCATCGAGGACCCTGCCAAGAAGGCAAAATACACCAAGTCTTTCACGCTCTACGTCGCGGGGGACGAGGTCTACGACAAAGACAAAGCCGATGCGCTCGAGGCCGAGCTGAAGCCGCTGGTCGGCGGCCCGATCGTGGCGCAGATGTTCAGATACGACACCGATCCCGCCCACAACCCGCAGCCGCCGCCGCGCCAGACATAGCCGCGTGCAGGAGCGCCGGTCGGAACGTCACCTCCTGCCGACCAGTGCGAACGCGAACTCCCGCCCGCGGCCCCGCTTCATGGCCTGGTCGATCCAGAACATCGCCAACGGCTCCAGCAGCCGGGCGTTCCGCAACGGCCCGGCATCTGCCGGCTCGAAGCCGAGCTTACCCACGAGCTGCATCACCGTCGGCTTCCTGGCGGCGTCATCGCCCGCCACCGGCATCACAGGCTTGACCGGGAAGTCGCCGGCATTTGCCATGTTGCCGGCACCGGTCGTGTTGAGCGTCTTGAACACAAACGCGCCGGGCGCCCAGCTTGCGACCTGCTCGCCGGCAGAAGTGTCGAACCCGAGGACGAGCTGCAATCCTTCGGACCCCATCCCCAACGGGTTCATGCAATCGATCACGATCTTGCCCGCCAAGCTGCCCAGGCTCTTGATCGCGGCCTGCGCCGCCGGCCAGGGCGTTGCGATCACCACGACCTCGGCGCCTTTGGCGGCGTCCGCTGCCGTTTTGACACGCTCCCTGGGCAGCGCCGCATATTTGGCATCGGAGGGATTGCGCACACCCCAGATCACATCCTCGCCGCGTTCGATCCAAGCCCGTCCGAGCGTCGCGCCAACCGATCCGGCGCCAACAACAGCGATGCGCATGACGACCTCCTGGTTGGCGCAATCATCACACCTTCCGTGGTCGAAAGAAATGAGGAGACTGATCGTCGCCGGACGCCCCGGCGATTGCGATCGGTCACGGCGCTGGGCGGAAGAATTCGCGCTGATAGCTTAACCGGGGCACCCGGCTTTTACGCCTGCCGGCGCTACCGCCACCCCGACGGCGCCGCCGCGCTCGATCGCGCGCTGCAACAAGCCCGATCCGCGCGCCTCGTCGATCGATGCGTTGACCGCCGCGAGCGCCGCCGGCCGGTCCTTTGGCACGACGATATTCTGCGGCACGTTGAACAGGTCGTCCGGCAACAGCCGCGTGCCAGGGGTCGCCGCCGCGATCGCGGTCAGACGCTGGCGGTTTGCGCCGAGCGCATCGATCGTGCGCCCGGTCAGCGCCTTGCTCAATTCGGCCGGATTGTTTTGGAGCTCGACGACCGTCGCCTGCCGGAGAATGCGCTTCATGCACAATGTGATCGAATCGTTGACGGTGCCGCCGATCTTCTGTCCCGCGCGGTCGATATCGGCGATCGCCTTGATGGACGAGCCGTCGAGCACGAGAAAGCTCTGCTGCACCAGCATGTAGATCTGGGAGAATTCCACCGTCCCGAGCCGCGTCGCCTCGTAGGCGACGAACCCGATATCGGCATCCCCGGTTTTGACCGCCTCGATGACCGCCGGCGGGCCGGCGATCGGCTTGAACTCGAGCTGCGCATGATCGCGGCGCGCCAATTCGCGGGCGAGGTCATAGGCAGGTCCGCGGAGTTCGCCGGTCGCCGGGTCGCGCATCGCCTGTGCCGGATTGGTGCCGAGGTAGACGGCGCGCAGCGTGCTGCCCGGCGCGACATCGCCGGCCAAAGCAGGGTGGCAATCAGCACCAGGCGGAAAGTTCTCATCTCGCAGCTTCCGGCGACCGCGTCGGCGTTTTCGAAGGATCTGTACCTCGTGAGGGCCGTTTTTGCCAACGGCCCTCACGATTTGGGATTTCCTAGATCATTTCGGTGTCAGCGCCGCGTGACGACGACTTCGAGATATTGGCTGGGCACGACCATGGTCGCGTCGCCGGAACGATTGAACCGCTTGATCAGCGCGAACAGATCCTCGGTCAGACCCATTTGCGCCTTGGCATCGAGCGCACCGAACGTCTTCAACAGCGGGCCGTAATAGGTCTTGAAGACGTCGAGCCAGTGCTGCGCCGAGCGGTAGCGAAACACGAACTCGCGTTCCTCGAGCTGGATCGAGGAGGCGTGCGGTCCAAACAACTCGGTGATGCGCGCGCCGGTGCCCCAGAGCGCCGGCGATTTGACGCCGGCGGGCGGCGGCATGTGCTTGCCGATAGTCCTGAACACCTGGCCGATGAAGCCGTCCGGCGTCCAGTTGGCGAGCCCGATCTTCCCCCCGCGCTTGCACACGCGCACGAGCTCGGCGCCGGCCTTGTCCTGGTCCGCCGTGAACATGACGCCGAAGGTGGAAACCACCGCGTCGAAGCTCGCATCGGCGAAGGGCAGCGCCTCCGCATCCGCCTCGCGAAATTCGATCGCGAGCCCGTCGGCGTTCGCGCGGGCGCGGCCGCGATCGAGCAGCGCAGGCACGTAGTCGGTCGAGACGACCTCGCACCAGCGGCGCGCCGCCGCCAGCGTGGCGTTACCGTTGCCGGCGGCGACGTCGAGCACCCTTTGCCCGGCGCGCAGATCGAGGGCCTCGCAGAGCGTCTCGCCGACGATCTGCAACGTCGTGCCGACGACGGCATAATCGCCGGAGGACCAAGCGCCTTGCTGGCGGGTCTTCACCGCGCCAAGGTCGAGTTGGGTGGACGCAGGCATTGCTCGCGCGGCAGCAGTTGTGGCGTTCATCTCTGTCTCCTTTGGAAAATTCGTGACTGAGCGCACAATATCTGTCACTGCTGCGAACAAGCATGTATAGTTTCGAAGACAATCCATAGAACTGTACTGGTCGTGTCAGCAGGCCAGTCCGCCCGATCCGAGGCGCCGATGATTTCCATCACGATCGATGCCACCGCCGCGTATCCGCTGGTCGATCAGATCGTCACCGGCATCCGCCGACAGATCGACGAGCGCTGCCTGCGCCCTGGGACCAAGCTTCCCTCGATCCGCAAATTCGCTGCCGCTTATGACGTGAGTCGATTCACGGTCGTGGAGGCTTATGACCGGCTGGTCGCGCTCGGATATTTGGAGGCGCGGCGCGGGGCGGGATTTTTCACCGCATCGCTGCGCGATGCGCCGGCTCGGCCGGCGACTGACGATGGCGACAAGCGCAATGAAGAGCTGGTCTGGCTGCTTCGTCGAACGCTCGACGCGCGTGAAGATACCGTGCTCGCCGGCGGGCCCTGGCTGCCCAATGCCTGGATGGACGAGATGGGCATCCGTCAGAGCCTGAGCGCGCTCGCGCGCAAGAACGGAACGCATCTTTTGGAATACGGCGATCCGTTCGGCTATCTGCCGCTGCGCGAGCATCTCGCGCTGACGCTGTCGGAGCTCGGGATTGCCGCGAGCGCGTCGCAACTCGTCTTGACCCAAGGCACCAGCCAAGCGCTCGACCTCATCATGCGCCATTTCGTCAAGCCGGGCGACGCCGTGCTCGTCGACGATCCCGGCTACTACAATTTATTCGGAAATCTGCGGCTGCACGGGGCGCGGCTCATAGGCGTTGTGCGCAACGCCAACGGCCCCGATCTCGCCGCACTCGAGGAGCTCGCCAAGGAGCACCGACCGCGCATCTACTTCACGCAATCGGCGATGCAGAACCCGACCGGCACCGACATGAGCCCGCACGTCGCGTTCAGGGTCCTGCAGCTCGCCGAAAAATTCGATTTCATGGTGGTCGAGGACGACATCTTTTGCGACCTGCAGATCCGCAAGACGCCGCGCCTCGCAGCCCTCGACCAACTCAACCGCGTCATCTACGCGCGCAGCTTCTCGAAAACATTATCGGGCAGTCTGCGCGTCGGCTTTTTGGCGGCGCGCCAGCCGATCGCGGATGATCTTGCCGACGTCAAGATGCTGACCAGCATCACCAGCTCGCAATTCATCGAACGGCTCCTCTATATGATGCTGGTCGACGGCCATTACCGTAAATTCCTCTCGCGCCTGCACAAGACCCTTGAGGAGGCGCGCCTCAACGTGGCGCATGCGTTCGAGCGGATCGGGATGCAGCTGTTCGTCGAGCCCGAGGCCGGCATGTTCCTGTGGGCGCGGTTTCCCAACGTCGAAGACGCGCTGACGCTGACGGACAGCGCCGGCAAGAACGGCATCATGCTGGCGCCGGGCGTGGTGTTTCGCCCGCATCTGCAGCCCTCGCCGTGGATGCGCTTCAATGTGACGACCTGCGACAGCCCGCGAGTGCTGCGCTGGCTGGAGCGAGTTGTCGCGCAAGGCGGCAAAGCCGAGCGACGGGAGGCGGCAGAATAGCCGCCGCCTTCGCCGAGCGTTGGATGTTCTCGATCGCTCGCCGCTAATCAGACCCAATGAGGTCGCGGCGACTCATTCAATCACTTCGTTGGCCCGGGCGATGAACGCATCGGGCAAGGAAACGCCGAGCGCTGCCGCCGTCTTGAGATTGGCCCCCATGTAAAAGCGCGGCGATTGCTCGATCGGCATGTCGGACGGCTTTGCGCCGCGTGCAATCTGATGGACATAGTTCGCGATATCGTAGAACAGCCCCATGAGGTCGATGCCGTAGCTGATCAGCGCACCCGCTTCCATGTTCTCGCGGAATGCCGCGATCGATGGGATGCCGCGCTCGAGCAGGGCTTTGGCGATGGCCGCGCGGTCGCGCAGAAAGATCGGGCCGGCCGGCAAGACGATCGGCTGGCCGCGAGCATCCGCCATCGCGCCGAATGCGCCGGCGTAGTCCCGCTCGCCGCCGAGCTCGATCATGCGCGGCTCGAGGCCGAAGTTGCGCGCGGCCTCCGCCGTCGCATCGCTCTGCTCGCGCGACGTCGCATCGAAAGCTACTCCGACCACGCTTGCACGCGGAAACGCCTCGCGCGCAATCTCCACCCGTTTGGCCGCCAGCTCGAGCTGGCGCACGAAGATGCCGGTCACGTTCCTCCCGGGGCGCGAGAGACTAGTTATGTAACCCTTGGCAAGCGGGTCGAAATCGACGGCCAAAAACGCGATCGGTTTGCCTTGCGCAACCGCGAGGGCAGCCTGCAGCGCGTGCTCGTTGCCGACCGCCAGGAACACGTCGACCTTGCGCGTTGCGAGCTCGCGATAGTTTGTTTCGTAGCCCTCGACACTCGGGGTCTGGACGTAGTCGAAGGTAAAGTTCCGACCTTCTTGATAGCCGAGCTCGGCCATGCGCCTGAGAAAGTTTCCATAGAGCGGCGACTCCCGCGGCTGCATGCCGACGAAGCCGACGCGCAGCTGGTGCGGCTGCTGCGCTGACGCCGAGCGCGGCAAAACCGCGGCGGCGGCAGCGGCGCCGAGGAACGCAATGAACTCGCGGCGTCCGAGAGGGAGCGCATCGCGCACGTTGAACCGATGATGCGTCACTCGATGACCTCGTCGGCGCGCGCAAGGAGGTCGGGCGGTATGGTCAACCCGAGCGCCTTGGCTGTCCGCAGATTGATGACCAACTCGAAATGAGTTGGCTGCTCGACCGGGAGATCGGCGGGCTGCGCGCCTTTGAGGATTTTGTCGACGTAGGCGGCGGCCCGACGATAAAGCTCGATGTATTTTGGGGAGTATGACATCAGCCCGCCTTCTTCGGCGAACCAACGCGGCACGGACACGGCGGGCACGCGTCGCTCCAGCGCAAGTTCGGCGGCGCGCTTGCTTGGCAGACTCGGTTGCACGATCACGGCATCGGGACGGTTCTTGTCCATTCCCGCGAAAGCGGTCTCCAGTTCCTCATTGCCGCTGATCCTGAGAACGTCGATCGTCGTTCCGGTAGCTTTAGCACCAATGTCGATCTGTTCGAGGAAGGGTTTGACAAAGGGATCGGTCGCATTGGCGAGAACGGTGACGCGGCGCGCCGGCGGCAGCATGTCGCGGATGAGCTGGACGCTTTTGCCGGCGAGTTCGGCGGTGACGCTCGCAATTCCGGTGACGTTGCCGCCCGGCCGAGGAAGGCTCGCGACCAGTCCCGTGCCGACCGGATCTCCGGTGTCCGCCATGACGATGGGGATTTCGTGCGTGGCTTGCTTTGCCGCGTGAGCGGTCGGGGTGAACCAGGTGACGATGACGTCGACCTTGAGACGGACCAACTCGGCGGCCAACTCGGGAAGCCGGTCGAGCCGTCCGTGCGCCGATCGAAATTCGTAGCGAATGTTTTGCCCTTCGATATGCCCGAGATCGCGCAGCCCCTGCCTGAACTCCCGCCAAAACTGTTCCGGATCGGTATTGCCGATCACCAACGCGCCCACGACAGCAACCCTCGGCGCCTGCTGCGCGCGCACGAGGAGGGGACAAAGAGTCGAGCACGCCGGCGCCGCGGCGCCGGCAGCGAGCAGTGTGATGAAGTGGCGGCGGTGCATGTCTCGTGACATCAGTTGACGGCGCCTCACTCGGTCACCTCGTCGGCGCGGGCGACAAGCGTCGCCGGCAGCGGTGTAGGGTGGGCAAAGGCGCGCTACCGGCTTTGTCCGCGTGGGCAAAATCGCGTGCGCGCCGTGCCCACGCGGCGCAGGGACGGCAAGCGATTTTGCCCACCCTACTTCGCTGGCTGCGCGTCATTCGATCACCTCGTCGGCGCGCGCGACGAGCGTCGGCGGCAGCGTGAGGCCGAGCGCCTGCGCGGCCTTAAGATTGATGAGCAGCTCGAAATGTGTCGGCAGTTCGAGCGGCAGGTCGGCCGGGCGGGCGCCGGCGAAAATACGAGTCACGAAATAGGCGGCTCTTTCGCCGATCGCGCTCTGCTTGGGGCCATATGACATCAGCCCGCCGTCGCGCACGGGTGCGTCGGTCTCGAATATCGTCGGCAGGCGGTTGGTATTGGCGAACGCGACGATCCGCCGGCGATTGAGCATGGTCAGCGCATCGGACACCATGAGGATGGCATCGGGCCGCTCGCGCGTCATCGCCGCGAAGGCGTCCTCGAAATCTTCCGGCTCCCGCACGCCCAGGGTCTGCACGGTCAGCCCCAGCACACGGGCGGCCTCGTCGGCGGATCGATAGCGCAGCGTCATGCCGAGGTCGGCGGCATTCCACAGCATGGCGACGCGCGTGAGCGCCGGCAGCGCATCGCGCAGAATTTCGAGACGCTTGGCGCTGAGCTCGGTTCCCAGCTCCGTCACCCCGGTGATGTTGCCGCCGGGTCGCGCCAGGCCGTCCACCAAACCCGTCGCGACCGGGTCGCCCGCGCCGGTGACGACGATCGGCGTGTCCTTGGCCGCCGACTTGGCGGCGAGCGCGGCGGGATAACCGAACGTGACGAGGACGTCGACGTTGGCTTCCTTGAGCTCGGCCACGAGACTCTCGAGCCGCTCGGGGCGCGCCTCCGCCGCCCGTTGCGTGATGACGAGGTTCTGGCCCTCGACGAAGCCGCGCGCCGCCAGCGCGGAGATGAGCGTTTTACGCCGATCGTCGAGCACACCCACGGCGGGGCCGGTGGACAGCAGTCCCAGCCGATAGACGCGGCCCGGTTGCTGCGCGCACGCCGCGCGCGGCCAAAGCGCCAAAGGCGCGGCCGCGGCGGCAACGGCCAGGATGAATTCACGGCGCTTCATCGATACCTCGCAGCACGCGGCACAGCGCAGCCGACGCCAGCTCGGACGGCATGCGGCCGAGGCAGCGTAGCGCAGCGCGCGCGGCACGTCTTTGAGGCGGACCTGAATTGTTCTGAATCCTTTGCTAGGGTGAATCGCGGGGCCATAGGCACTCTGCGGAAGTGAGGCGTCAGCAAAGGCGGTGATCGCCGGAACATAAGCGCGTCCACGCACGTCTTCCGACGCGCTATGTCCGGCGGACAGGCCGCGGTCCACGACGAGTATCTAGCATCTGCGGGCCCGGAGGGGGAAACAGCATGCGCACGAAGATCGAGGCGACTTGGATCGTGGGCCACACGCGAGGCCAGCACACGCTCCTGCGCGATGCAGAGCTCGTCTTCGACGGGAACAGGATCGTTCATGTCGGCAAGGGATTCGAGGGCCGCGTCGATCGGGTCATCGATGCCAAGGGAAAGCTGGTCTCGCCGGGTTTCATCGACACCCATGTGCATTCCGGCCACCGCGCCTCGCACCGGCTGATCACGGACACGGGCCGGCCCATGTATTACGGGCAGCCGTTTCTCGAGATTTCCGTTCCGAAGGAAGGCAAGGTCGTCAAGGGCGATCCGCGTTATCTCAAACACGGCGATGCGGGATCGGCGGCCGCGTTCGAGCTCAACGCCGCTTTCACCGTGGCCGAGCTCATTCGCAACGGCGTCACGACCTTCATCGAATACGGCAGCCAGCTTAGCGTGCAGGATGCGCTGCTCGCCGAGGTCGTGCGCCTCGGCAGCCGCGCTTATCTCGCGCCGGGCTACGACTGCGGCCGGTGGGTGGCCGACGAGAGCGGCAGGCTCAAGCGCGTGCGCAACGACGCGCTCGGCCGCGAGGGCCTGAGAAACGCGCTGGCATGGATCGAAAAGAACGACGGTGCGGCCGACGGCCGGGTGCGCGGCATTCTGGTGCCGCGCGAGGTCGAGACCTCGAGCCGCGAGCTGCTGCAAGACACCGTGCGGGCGGCCGATGAGCTCAAGCTGCCGATGGCGACGCATGCCGCCTACAGCGTCATCGAGTTCTACGAGGTGGTCAAAGAGCACATGAAGACGCCGATCGAGCTATTGGACGAGCTCGGCATGCTGCGCCCCACCCTCAACATCGGCCACGGCAACTTCATATCCGATAATCCGAACCTCAATTATTCGGCGCACCGCGATCTCGAACTGATGGGCCGCGCGGGAGCAAGCGTGTCGCACTGCCCGATCAACATCGTGCGGCGGGCGCGCACGC
Source organism: Xanthobacteraceae bacterium (assembly GCA_035693615.1). Taxonomy (GTDB): domain Bacteria; phylum Pseudomonadota; class Alphaproteobacteria; order Rhizobiales; family Xanthobacteraceae; genus VAZQ01. The sequence goes on along the minus strand of DASSGH010000043.1, from coordinate 190,773 downwards.
TCGACCATTGGCAGCACTACCGCGACGCCGGCGTCAATCTGTGCCTGGGCTCGGATACCTATCCGCGCGATATGATCATGAACATGCGCACCGCCTCCTACCTCGGCAAAGTGATGGGGCACACCTATTTCGCCGCGACGTCCGCGGACGTGTTCCACGCCGCCACGCTCGGCGGAGCGATCTCGGTCGGCCGCGACGATCTCGGCCGCCTCGAAGCGGGCGCGTGCGCCGACATCATCGTCGTCGACCTATCGGGGCGAAATACGCTGCGCTACGGGCCAGTGCGCGATCCCGTGAAAAGCATCGTCGAATGCGGCGTGGGCGACGACGTCGACACCGTCATCGTCGACGGAAAGGTGGTGATGGAAGGAGGCGTCATTCCAGGCGTCGATTTCGCCAAACTGCGCGCGCAAGCGCAAGCCGTGGCCGAGCAGATCTGGGACACGCTCTCCGACTGGGATCCGCTCGGCCGCAACCACGAGCAGGCCTGCCCCTGGTCTTATCCGATCGCCGAATAGCACACTGCGCGCAAGCGCCTGCGCATTGACGCCGTGCGATTGACAAGGCGCGGCGAGAACGCAAACGTCGCGCGGAAAAGGGGAGCCGCCATGGCACTCAGCGAAAAGGCACGGACCAAGTTGACGGCGGTATCCACCGCCACGCTCACGACCGTGTTGTTCAAGCACGGCTTGCGCAACACCTTCATCCACGGCATCCATCGTCTCAATCCCGGCGGAGCGCGGATGGTCGGTCCGGCATATACGCTACGCTACATTCCGGCGCGCGAAGACCTCGATCATCTCGGCGTGTTCGAGGACCGCAGCCACCCGCAGCGCAAGGGCGTTGAAGAATGCCCGCCCGGCTATGTGTTCGTGATCGACAGCCGCCGCAATGCATCGGCCGCCTCCGCCGGCGGGATACTGGTGACGCGACTGTGGCAGCGCGGGGTAGCCGGCATCGTCACCGACGGCGGCTTGCGCGACTCCCCCGACATCGCGCGGCTGCCGTTTCCCGCTTATCACGCCGCGGCGGCGGCGCCGACGAACCTCATCAAGCATCACGCGGTCGACCTCGACGTTCCGATCGCGTGCGGCGAAGTGCCGGTGTATCCGGGCGACGTGATGGTCGGCGATGACGAGGGCGTTGCGGTGATCCCGCAGCACATCGCCGAAGAGGTGGCTGACGAGGCTTGCGAGCAGACGGTGTTCGAGGATTTCGTGCAGGAGAAGGTGGCGCAGGGCCGCTCGATCTTCGGCATCTATCCTCCCGGCGCGGAAGCGCGCGAGGAATTCAAACGCTGGCGCGCAGCCACTGGCCGCTGAGGATGCCTTGCGGCAATCTGCCATGGCCGATCCGACTGGACCGCAATTGCGGCGCGCCTCATCAATTGGGGCTGGCACGTCGCGCGTGACCGATTTGCGCAGGACGGATTCAGCGCAATGGCAAAGAACTTGCTTGTTGCACTGATAACGAAAGGAGAATGCGATGAAGCATGTTCCGGGACTGCTATTGTCGCTGGGGATCGCGTGGGCGCCGGGGATGCTGCAAGCGCAGGATGCATGGCCAACGCGGCCCATCACCTTCATCGTGCCCTATGGAGCGGGCGGCTATACGGACTTGGTTGCCCGACTGACCGGGCGTTACGTCGAGAAGGCCTTGGGCAAGCCGGTGATCGTGGATAATCGCGCGGGCGCCGGCGGCTTCGTGGGCACGCAGGCGGTCGTGAATGCGGCGGCCGACGGCTATACGTTCTGCGTCTGCAGCATCGGCGCCATCTCGATCGCGCCGTTCGATCCGAACCAGAAGGTTGGCTACGATCCGTTGCGGGATCTCGCACCCGTCGGCGTCGTCAGCTCGATCGCGCAGGTGGTCATCGTCAACCAGGGCCTTTCGGTAAAGACGCTGGCGGAGCTCGTGTCCTATGCCAAGGCCAATCCCGGCAAGCTCAACTACGGCTCCAGCGGCGCCGGCGGGCTGACGCACTACTCGGTCGAGTTGTTCCAGGCGCGCAGCGGCATCAAGGTGGTGCACATCCCGTTCAAGAGCGGTGCGCCATCGACGGCCGCGGTGGTGTCCGGCGAGGTCGACTTCGCTTTCGCCAACATGACTGAGGGGCTGCCGCAGGTGAAAGGCGGAGCGGTACGCGGCCTCGCCGTGACTTCGCTCAAGCGCAGCCCATACTTGCCGGATCTCCCCACCGTCAATGAGACAGTCCTACCCGATTTTGTCGTCGAGACGTGGAACGGCATCATGGCCCCGTCGAAGACGCCGGAACCGATCGTCCTCAAGTTGTCCGAGATCCTGATCAAAATGGCCGACGATCCGGAGGTGAAGGAAATCATGGCCAGGTCCGGCGCGGATACCGTCAAGACCACGCCCGAGCAGTTCCATGCACAGATCATTCGGGAAATCGCACAGTGGAAGCCATTCATCCAGGAGATCACGGAGAAGAAATAGTCGCTGCTCGGATGGGCATACGATGACCTCCGTTGCGCACTGGCGCTGCGTAGCGTGATTGCCGAGCGCTGGAATTGACCTATGATGAATCGACAGAACCGCACGGGAGCGCTGCCATGATGACCCATTTCGCCTGGATTCGACCGGCGTCCAAGACACGATCATGGCTCGTTCCAGTCATTGCTGCCGTGCTTGCGCTCGGGGCGTCGCAACGCGCCGGCGCGGAGAGCGACGCCCACGCGCTGATGGAGGGCCGCGGCCGCGACGTGAGCTTTCCGGTGGCATGCGGCGCAGACATTCAACCTCGCTTCGACGCGGCGCTCGCCGCCCTGCACTCGTTCTGGTACGGCCAGGCGGTGAAGGAATTTACGGCGATTACCGAGGCCAAGCCGGATTGCGCCATGGCCTACTGGGGCATCGCCATGAGCGTCTGGAATCAGATTTGGGCGCCGCCGACACCCGCCAACTTGAAGAAAGGAAGCGACGCCATCGCGCGAGGCCTGGCGCTGGGCGGCAAGACGCCGCGCGAGCAAGCGTATCTCGATGCGCTCGCGGCGTTCTATACCGATTATGACACGCTCGATCATCGCACGCGCGCCATGGCCTATATGCGCAAAATGGAGGAGCTTGCGCAGCGCTACCCCGATGACGTCGAGGCGCGGATCTTCTACGCCTTGTCGCTGCTCGCCACCGCCGACGGTCTCGACAAGACCTACAAGAATCAGCTCAAGGCCGGCGCGATCCTGGAGCAGGTTTTCGCGGACAAGCCGCAGCACCCCGGCCCGAGCCATTACATCATCCACGCATACGATTATCCCGCGCTGGTCGACCGCGCGCTCGCCGCGGCGCAGAATTACGCGATCTGCGTGACGGTCGTGCCGCACGCGATCCACATGCCGTCGCATACCTACGTGCTGCTCGGCCGCTGGAAGGATGCGATCACGGCCAATGACGCGGCGGAAACGGCGGAAGCCGATCGGGGCACGCCGGAGGATCGCATCCACGCGCTCGATTATCTGGTCTATGCCCATCTGCAGCAGGCGCAAGACGACAAGGCCAAAGACGTGCTTGATCTCGCGCTGAAGATCGAGAACGACCTCATCGCCCGCAAGCACGACTCCGGCCTGCGCTCGCGTCCGTTTGGTGTGGCGGCCATGGAAGCGCGCTGGGCGCTCGAACGACTCGACTGGACAACCGCGGCAAACCTGCCGTCGCGGCCGAGCCGCTATCCTTACGCCGAATCGGTGCCGCATTTCGCCCGCGCCGTCGGGCTCGCGCGCAGCGGCCGGCCGGACGACGCACGCCCCGACCTCGAGCGGCTGGCGGTGCTACAGAAAACCCTTGCTGACGCCAAGAACCTCTATTGGGCGCGGCAAGTCGCCATCCAGCTCAAGGTGGCGAGCGCCTGGGTCGAGCGCGCACGCGGCCGCGACGCCGAGGCGGTCGCACAGATGCAGGAAGCGGCCACCTCGGAAGAGACGTCGGAAACCCACGACACGCTCAGTCCCGGCCCGATCGGCATGACAGCGCATGAGGCGCTTGGCCTCTTGCTGCTGGAGCTGGGACGGCCGGCCGAGGCGTTCGACGCGTTCGAGGCGTCGCTGCGCACTGCGAAAAACCGGCTGCGCAGCTACGCCGGCGCGGCGGCCGCCGCATCCGCCGCCGGCAACGCGGCGGCGGCGCGCAGCTATTATACGAAGTTGGTCGAGCTCGCCGACGGCGGCACGCGGCCCGAACTCGTTCAAGCAAAAGCCTACTTGCAGCAAGCGGCCAAATAGCCTCGGGACCGGCAATGTGGCTGGAGCCCAGAAGGGCCATCAGCCACTCATTCGATGACCTCATCGGCGCGTTGCTGAAAAAACCAAGGCACGTCGATCCCGAGTGCCTTCGCGGTTTTCATATTCAGAACAAGTTCGAATCTCGTTGGTAGTTCAACGGGCAAGTCAGACGGTTTCGTACCCTGGAGGATCCTGTGTACGAGAGTGGCGCTGCGCCGGAATATGTCGCGGACATCGGCGCCATACGAAAAGAGACCTCCCGCTTGTGCGAATTGACGGACCACCGAGGCTGTGGGCAGACGATATTTCAGTGCCAGCTCAGCAATGGTTTTGGAAAAGAGAATTCCCTGAACAACGACAGCCTCTGCCGCCTCCTGGGATATTGTGGCGAATGCGGCTTCTGCTTCTTCAGGTCCTCGGGCCATCGCCACAGGGTCTATGCGAATCCCGGCGGTCCGTCCTGCGAGTCGGACTTGCTCCAGAAAAGGAGTGGTGAACGGGTCGGTCGGGTTCGCCAGAGCGGCAACCCGACCTATCGAGGGCAGCATATCCCGGAACAATTCCACGCTTTTTCCCGCGGTTTCGGCGGCCATGTTGGAAAAGCCGGTGATGTTGCCGCCGGGACGCGCCAAGCTCGTCACCAGTCCGACAGCGATCGGGTCCGCAACAGCGGCCATCACGATTGGAATGCTTGTTGTTGCTTGCTTTGCAGCCAGAGCGCATGGGGTGAAGGTTGCCACAATGACATCGACCTGTGAGCTCACGAGGTCGGTCGCCAGCTGCGGCAGCCTGGCCGCATCTCCATCCGCGGAACGCAGGTGGAAGACAAAATTTTGACCCTCAGAATAGCCGAGATCTCGGAGCCCGAGCCGCAATTCCCGAGTCAAGGACTGCCCATCAGCGTTCGTCAGCACGAGGACACCGATTTGTGCCACCTTGAGCTGTTGCGAATGCGCTGCAAGCGGCCATACTGCCGCGACGCCGAGACACGTGATGAACTCACGCCGTCCTCTATCGAACATCGCGAGTTGTTCCTCTGCACTTGTCTGCTGCAGTGCAGCCTGCCACAGGGGAACGGACAAGTCTTGGGGATCGACCTGAATTGTTCTGAATCGAGGCTCACCGTGCGGCTTCGGATCAAATTCGGTCATGCGGCGGTGGCGCGCGATGTCGGGTTTGCCGACGGGGCGTGGATGGATGATGATGAGTGCGCGCCTTAGGGCGCGTCCGAGAGCGCGAGCACCGGACACGGCGCGTGTCGGATCACGCGCTCAGTCGTGCTTCCGCGCAGCGCATCGAGAACGCCATGGTGCCCGGCCGTCGGCATGGCGATGATGTCGGCCTCGAATTCGAGGGCCGCCTCGACGATCGCATCCACGACATGGCCGGAGCGAAGCATGACCGGCGGCAGGGTGGGCGCGCTTGCAGAGAGAGTTCTCACCCGCGGCGCCTTCTCGCCGACGTGAAGGAGATCGACCCCGATGTGGTGGCCGGTCAGGGCCCGGCCGAAGCGCCGAACGATCTCCACCGTAAGATCCGCCGGCGGCGAGAAATCGACCGGAACCAACGCGCGCCGCAGCTTCACGTCGCCGCTGACCTGATCGACGAAGCCGCGGGACCCCGGGGTGATGAACAGCGTCGGGATCGCCGAGCGGCGAAATACGGCTTCCGCCACCGAGCCCTGCAGCCAGTGCGCGATGCCCTCGCGTCCATGCGTCGCCAGCACGACGAGGTCGCTTTCATTCTCATTGAGGAAATCGACGATGGCACGCGTCGGCTCCTGCAGCTTGAGGCGAATGTTGTCGACTTCGATGCCGAGCTTGCTGGCGATGACCCAGGGCGGATCGTTCTCCTCCGAAAGCCCCCACTGCGCGAGCAGCCGCAGCGCGTGCGGGAACGCCAATGCCTCGGCGGCGTCATATTGTGACACGTGAAGAAGATGCAGCCGGCATCTGGCGGCCAGCGCGATGCGCAAGGCATGCGCGAAGGCCGCCGCGCTCAAATCGGAAAAATCGGTCGGATGCACGATGGAGCGGATGGAGTGCATTGCAATTTCTCATACTAGGAGGCGGGGTCACAAACAATCCCGCGTCTTCCCGCCGCCTTGCGTTCTTTTCAAGTACAGGAGAGAACTGCCACATGGGCAATGACGACGTGCCGGGTGTCATCAAATCTTTCCTGTTCGCGACGCTGCTCGCGGCGTCTCCCGCCGCAACGCTGGCGCAGGGCACCCATGCCGCCTCCTTCCCCGTCGGCATGCGACAGCTCGAATACATCGATCCGCACGAGGGCGGCCGGCATCTGGCGCTGACGGTGTTTTACCCCGCGGCCGCCAGCCCGGCCGCCGCTCGCTTCGTCATGCCGTTCTTCGCCAACCTCGATCTTTACAAGGATGCCGAGCCGGCGTTCGACAGCGTCAAGCGTCCGCTCGTCATGTTCTCCCATGGACGCGGCAGCAACAGCCTCTACTACGCATGGTTCGGCGAGTTTCTCGCGTCGCGCGGCTACATCGTGGCCGCGCTCAATCATTACCGCGCCAACACTTACGACGCGACGATTGCGTATCTCGCAAACAAGCTCTGGCAGCGTCCGCGCGACATCGCACTGACCATCAGCTTTCTCCTCGACGACCCGTTCTGGGGCAAGTTGATCGACGCAGGCCGCATCGGCGTGGCCGGCCATTCGCAGGGCGGCTTCACCGCGCTGTGGATCGGCGGCGCAAGCGTCGATCGCGAGAAGTATCTCGCCTTCCAACGCGGCTGGCGCAGCAATCCGATGGTGCCGGAACATCTGCGCAACGAGCTGCCGCTCGATGCAACGCCGGCACTCGACGTGCATGACAAGCGGGTGAAGGCCGTATTCGCGATGGCGCCCGGAATCATCCAGGCCTTCGGCATGGACGCAGCCGGACTGCGGCAGCTCACGGTTCCGACCTACATCACGGTCGGGGCCGGCGACACCCAGGCGCCGCCCAAGGACAACGCCGAGTTCGCCGCGCAGCACATCGCACACGCCGAGCTTGAGGTGATCCCCGGTCACGTCGATCACGATATTTTCGTCAACGAGTGCAACGAGGAGGGGAAAAACGAATTTCCCCAGGCCTGCATCGACGCGCCGGGTGTCGATCGCCACAGCATTCACGCGCGGACTGGCGAGGCAGCGGTGAAGTTCTTCGATAAGGCCCTAAACGTGCCATGACGGGATTGAGGTACGTTACGCCTTGGATTTGGCGGACAGCCGCTCGCCGAGGCGGCGCACGTCGATGACCATGCGCTCGTGCGTACCGCGGCCGATCTCCTCCTTCTCGTCGCGCGCTTTGACGTTGAACGCGACGCGCCGGCCGTCGACGCGGGTCACCTCGGCTTCCGCCGTCACCTCGTGCCCGACCGGCGTCGCCGCGAGATGGTGCACGTCGACGGCGGTGCCAACCGCACTCTCGCCGGGATCGAGATAGCCGCGGATGGCGTTGAGCGCCGCATTCTCCATCGCCGTGATCATCATCGGCGTGGCGAATACGGGAGGCAGCATTGCGTCCTTGAATTGATTGGCGAGGTGCGCGGGTGTCACCCGCAGCGTGAATGTTCCCTTCGCTCCCAGCGGAATCGGCCGCATGCGCCATCATAGATGTTTCGCCGCGAAGGATCATCCCGGCAGGAGGCACTCGCCTAGCCATGCGCTTCCAGAAGGCCCCAACGGTGGACCGCGCGTGGTTGGTTGCTAGAGTGACGCGGATTGCACTCGATAACCGAGAGGCCGCCAGGGATGGTGATCACGCTCACGTCGGTTCCCGGCATTCCCATGGTGCGGCCGGGCGACGATCTTGCCGCGCTTCTGATCGCCGCTTGCGAGCAGAATGCCGTTGCGCCGGCGGACGGCGACATCCTGGTGGTGGCGCAGAAGATCGTGTCCAAGGCGGAGGGGCGCTACGTCGATCTCGCCAAGGTCAGCCCCTCCGCGCGCGCCACTGCTGTCGCCGCCGAGGTGGGCAAGGATCCGCGTCTGGTCGAAGTCATCCTGGCGGAATCCCGGCGCGTTGTGCGAACGAAGCCGGGCGTGCTGATCGTCGAGCACCGGCTCGGCTTCATCATGGCGAATGCCGGCGTCGATCGCTCCAACATCGACCCGGATGTCGCCACCGAGCCCGTGCTGTTGCTGCCGAGCGATCCGGATGCGTCCGCGGCCGGACTGCACAAGCAGCTCACCGCGCAATTCCGCAAGCGCCTCGGTATCATCATTACGGACAGCTGGGGGCGAGCCTGGCGACGCGGCACCGTGGGCGTCGCGCTCGGTGTCGCGGGGCTACCCGCGCTCATAGACATGCGCGGTCGCCCGGACCTGTTCGGGCGCGAGTTGCACGTCACACAAACCGGCTTCGCCGACGAGATCGCTAGCGCCGCATCCCTCCTCATGGGGCAAGCGGACGAGGCAAGGCCGATGGTGCTCCTGCGCGGCCTCGTATGGGCGGACGCGCCCGCGCCGGGTGCCACGCTGGTGCGCCCGCCGGAAGAGGATTTGTTCCGATGAGCGTTGCCGGCAATCTTTGCAAACGCCGCGTCGTTGCGCTGTGCGGCGGGATCGGCGGCGCCAAGCTCGCTCTCGGGCTCAGCCGTCTCTTGGGCGGCGATCTCATGGTGGTCGTCAATACCGGCGATGATTTCGAGCATCTCGGGCTCGCCATCTCGCCCGATATCGACACGGTGACGTACACGCTGGCCGGCCTCGACGATCCGCAACGCGGCTGGGGCCGGCGCGACGAAACATGGACGTTCATGGCTGCGCTCGCGGCGCTCGGCGGCGAGACTTGGTTTGCGCTCGGCGATGGCGACCTCGCTACGCATGTCGAGCGCACGCGACGGCGCACGGCGGGCGAACCCTTGTCCGCCGTCACCGCCGATTTTTGCCGTCGCTTGGGAATTGCGGCGCGCGTCGTACCCATGAGCGATGACCCCGTGCGCACCCGCCTGCGCACCGACGCGGGCTGGCTCGACTTCCAGGACTACTTCGTGCGGCGGCGTTGCGCGCCGCGGGTCCTGGAGGTGGCCTACGACGGCGCCGCCGGCGCGCGCCCGCATGCCGACGTCCTTGCCGCGCTCGCCGATCCTCGCCTACGCGCGGTGGTGATCTGCCCGTCCAATCCGTTTCTGAGCATCGAGCCGATCCTCGCGGTGCCTGGGCTGCGCGAGGCGATCGCCCACGCGGCCGCTCCAGTGACGGCGGTGTCGCCCATCCTCGGCTCGCGCGCGGTCAAAGGGCCGACGGCGAAGATGATGTCTGAGCTCGGCGTCGAGGTGAGCGCGACGGCGGCGGCGCGGCGCTACCACGACCTGCTCGATGGCTATGTGCTCGATCGCGCCGATGCCGGCGAGGCCGCCGAGCTTGGCATTCCGGTCACGGCGGCGCATACGCTGATGGTAAGCCTCACCGACCGCGAGGAATTGGCGCGGCACGTGCTCGCCAGCGCCGACGCCCTGACAAAGGCTACCGCATGAACGCGCGCCGCGACGTCTATGCCGTCGTGCCGATCAAAGACACGAACGATGCCAAGCGGCGCCTTGCCGGCGTCCTCGGCGCGCCGCGTCGGCAAGAGTTGGCGCTGGCGATGTTCGAGGACGTGCTGGCGACGCTGTCGCAAGTTCGCGAGCTCGCCGGCATTATCGTGGTCACGGTCGATCCGGCGGCGGCCGCGATCGCACGGCGATACGGCGCGCGCGTATCGAGGCAAGGCGCGCACGATGGCCACAGCGGTGCGGTGGCGGCCGCGGCGCTGCGACTCGCGAGCCAAGGCATGCTGACCGTCCCGGGCGACATTCCGCTCGTAGAGGCCGACGATATCCGTGATGTCGTTGAGGCCCACCGCGATGCGAGCTATCGCGGCGCGCGCGCTTTCATCATCGTGCCGGCGCGCGACGAGCGCGGCTCCAATGCCGTTCTGTGCTCGCCGGCCACCGTCGTGCCGCTGCGCTTCGGCGCCGATAGCTTCTTCCCCCATCTCAAGGCGGCCAAGCGCCACGGCATCGAACCCGCCGTGCTCAAGCTCCCGCGCATCGCGCTCGACATCGACACGCCCGACGACTTGGCGGTCTTCCTCGCCACGCCCTCGCACACACGGGCGCGTGCGTTGCTCGAGACATGGCGGTTGCACGAGAGCGGCGAAGGTTACAACGAAGCTCTTTCCGGTTAATGGGGACGGACCGCAGGATCAGTTGGCGCCCCGAACGCCCGACTCATTGGGAAGCCGGAACGCCGCCTCCATCTCGCGCCGCGCCTTCACGGCGATATCGTTTCCATCGTAGGCGACGTCGCTCCAGCGCAGGCATTGGCCCTCTTCGACGTCGCGTTTGAGCCTGACCTCATGGGCGAGCCCCAGCGGCAGGAATTCCTCCTCGAGCGAGCGCGCGGCCGGAACCTGCTTGCCCCAGACGCAAAACCCGCCTTCGCCATCGAGCACCTCGCCTGCCCTGAGAGCGCGTTTGGCGGTCGCGGCGACGTCGGAGCGAAAGCCGCTCGGCGCGCCGGTCGGCTCCTTGCGCAACGCGGCGCTGGCGACCGACACCCCGAGCTCGAGTCCGATCATGTGAATGGGACGGTAGAGCGCGGCATAGCGCCCGCTCCTGTCCGGCAGCATCGCATATTCCTTGAAACAGCGCCGGGCATAGTCGCTTTCGCCCTCGAACACGACATAGGTGCCGAGCGCGAGATGATGCGGCACGTCGCGTCCGTCGCGGTAGACCGACGAGGTCACTTCGGTCACGCCGGCTTTCTCCAGCGTGCCGCCGGCCGCCTTCGGCTTGCACACCTCGGCAAGTTCGAAGCGCGATGCCGGGGGAAAGCCCAATCCCCCGCTCTGCGGCACGAGGCCGGTCGCGTTGCAGACCGCCGTCATCTCGATGCCCGACTTGGTGCCGTCGACGAAGCTGTTGAACATTTTCGGATTGATCGAGGCGCGGTCTGCAATCGAGAGATACTTGTCAAGAATGTCCCACACGGTGTCGGGCGTGGAGCGGTGATAGTGCGGCTCGTAGCGCGTGCCCTTTCCGGCGGCGACGACCTTGAAGCCGCAGGCGCGCGCCCAATCGACGTGCTCGCAAATGAGCGCCGGCTGGTCTCCCCAAGCGAGACTGTAGACCACGCCCGCGCTCTTGGCCTTGCGCGCGAGCAGCGGGCCGGCAAGCGCATCGGCCTCGACATTGACCATCACGATGTGCTTGCCGTGCCTGATCGCGGCGAGGGCGTGGCCTATGCCGGCGGCAGGAATGCCGGTCGCCTCGACGACGACTTCGATCTCCGGGCAGGCGATCAGCGCCTGCGCATCCTCCGTCACGTGCGTGGTGCGGCGCGCGCGCGCGTTCTCCAGCGAAGACGCGGACATGGCCTCATCGCTCCACCCGGCGCTGCGAAGCTGCCGCCGCGCCCGGGAGACGTCGAGATCGGCCACGGCGACGAGATGCATGCCGTCGGTCAAGCGCACCTGGGATGCGAACATGGTGCCGAACTTGCCCGCGCCGATCAGGCCGACGGTGACCGGGCGGCCCGCAGCCTGCCGTTCGAGCAGCATCGCGTGGAGATTCAAAGAGGCGCTCCGATCCTCGAAGGAGTGAATGATTACGGCAGACCAAGCACGAGCTGTCCAGCGGGCGGACACCGGCGCTGGCGTCGTTGGTTCACTGGCACAGAGCGCGCGTGACGAACGTTTCGGTCCGGCATTCGAGCTCGTTCGGCGCCCGGCCACGGAGCAGGACTTGCGCCGGACACTTCTGCTCGGACTGAGTATCGAGACTCTTGCCGGCGGCAAATCCCTTGCCGCGGCAGGCCATTACCGCTGCGGTTTGGCAATCGGGCCCGCCGCTCGCCGCTAGCGGGCAGCGCTCGTGCACCATCATGATGCGCATGTTCGGCACACCGATCATCGCGCCGGTTGCATCCTTGGCGGCCTCGCGGGTCTGGTCCGTCAGTTGGTCGAAGGTCTGCTGCGCATCCTTCAAATCGAGTCTGAACCTCGTCGTGCTGTCGCCGAGCCAGCCGCCGATGGCGTCGACCAGGCCGGGCCGACGCTGAGGATCAGGCACCGAGGCCGGCGGTGGATTGGCAGCGCCTTCGCCCCCTTCTGAATTGGAATGTCGGCGGGCGGCCGCGATTCTTGCGCGAACGCGGAGGCGACCAGCAGCGTCGCGCACGCGGCAAGCATCGCGCGTGCGAACGGCGCCAAGCTGCGAGCCTCGATTTGCCCAAAACGGCCGGTCATCCCAATCCCGTGACAGCACAGCCGCAGCAAGGCTGGGCGTCGGGCGTGGCAAAATTGAGGAGGCGGGGAACTTCAGAAGAGATTCGATCAAAGCGCGTAGCGAACTATCGCATACAAGACGATCACAAGGGCAGCAATTGCGCCGGCAATCCATCCCAAGCGCCGCTCAATGAAATGACGAATGGGCTCACCGAACCGCTCGAAGGCCCAAGCCAAAACGAAGAACCGAGCACCGCGGGCAACCAGACACGAAGCGATAAACAGCCAAATATTGACGTCCACCACGCCGGAAAGGATCGTCACAACCTTGATCGGAGGCAAATGAGCAAGTCCAGAGGTCACGAGCAGGAGGAGGACCGCGTCTTTGCTCGCCGAAGATCGCAGCTGCTCAAATGCTTCGAGCTTTCCGTAGAACGCCAATATGGGCTTGGCTATCTCGCCATAGGCGAAGTGTCCCAGGTAATAACCCGCAATTCCACCCGCCGTCGAAGCCAACGTCGCGACCAACGCATAGCGATATGCTCGCTTCGGGATTGCCAGCGCCATCGGCACGAAAAGTACGTCCGCCGGCACCAGGAATATGGAGCTTTCGATGAAAGCGATGACGGCCAACCAAAACTCGGCAGCGGGGCTGGCGGCCTTTTGCAAGGTCCAGTCGTAAAGCCTGCGCAACATAGGGGGACCATATCGAAATCGTGGCACAAGCGGCAATCGGCTTGGAACGCCAGCGCGGGTCAAACGTCAACGAGGGCCGTCGTGTGTGCGATCAGCGGCGCTTGCGCATGCGGCTGCGATCGAGGGCGACGACTTTGCGCCGCGGCGACGCGTCGAGCCGCTCCTTGGGAAGTTTCTCGGCAATTCCCAGGAGCCGCTCGCGGCGCTCCATCTCCGTCCACACGTCCTTGGGATGGACGCCGGAGGCAGCCCAGAGCACCACAAGATTGTAGAGCAGGTCGGCGCTCTCGCGCACCACGGCGTCGGAATGGCCGTTCATGGCATCGATCACAACTTCGACCGCTTCCTCTGCGAGCTTCTTGGCCATCTTGCTGCGGCCCGCACGCAGCAGCCGCGCCGTCCGCGAGGATGCCGGATCGGCGGTGCGGGCGGCCAGCACGGCTTGGTAGAGGCGGTCGAGCGAATCACCCATGCCGTTCAGAATAGCGCCAACTGCCCGCGAGTGGGTTAACGAATATGGCCGCTATTCCTCGCTGGCGAGTAGCGAGGCGTTGCCCCCCGCGGCGGCGGTGTTGACCGTCACGACCTGCTCGGCGGCAAATCGTTCGAGATAATTCGGACCGCCTGCCTTTGGTCCGGTGCCGGAGAGCGAGTTCCCTCCGAACGGCTGCGTGCCAACGACCGCGCCGATCATGCTGCGATTGACATAGACGTTGCCATGCGGGAGCCGCGCGGCGATGTGATCTGCGGTCGCGTCGATGCGGGAATGAATGCCGAGCGTGAGGGCGTAGCCGTTTCCCGCAAGCTCCTCGAGCAGGGCGTCGAGCGCATCGGCGCGCCAACGCACGACGTGAAGGATTGGCCCGAACACCTCTTGCCGCAAGTCTCGCGCGCGGTCGAGCGTGATGATCGCCGGCGGCACATAAGTTCCTCTGACCGGCAGCGGCTTGAATCGATCCCAACGGAAGCGCACGCGGCCTTCCTTCTCCTTATCGGCGATCCAGCGGTCGAGCTTTTCCTTCGCCTCGGCATCGATCACCGGCCCGACATGGGTCGAAGGCTCGCGCGGATCGCCGAGCGTGAGCTCGCGCGCGGCGCCAGCGATCATCTCGAGGATGGGCTCGGCCACGTCCTCCTGCAGGCACAGCAGGCGCAGCGCCGAACAGCGCTGGCCGGCCGAGCGGAACGCCGAGGTGATCACATCGTCGGTGACCTGCTCCGGCAGCGCGGTCGCATCGACGATCATTGGGTTGACGCCGCCGGTCTCGGCAATCAGCGGCACGATAGCCGTGTCCTTCGCCGCCAACGCGCGATGGATCGCCCGCGCGACCTCGGTCGAGCCGGTGAAAGCCACGCCGGCGACGCGCGCATCACCCACGAGCGCCGCGCCGACCTTGCCGTCGCCGGGCAAGAGGTGCAGCACGCTCGAAGGAATTCCCGCTTCCAACAGGATGCGCACGGCCTCCGCCGCGACGAGCGGCGTCTGCTCCGCGGGTTTCGCCACCACGGAGTTGCCGGCAACCAATGCCCCGGCGATCTGGCCGATGAAGATCGAGAGCGGAAAATTCCATGGGCTGATGCAGACCAACACGCCGCGGCCGCGGTAGCGAAGCTCGTTTGCTTCGCCGGTCGGGCCGGGCAACGCCCGCGGGACGAGCGAGCGCCGCGCCTCGAGCGCGTAGTAGCGGCAGAGATCGACCGCCTCGCGCACCTCCGCGACGGCGTCATCGAGGGTCTTGCCGCCTTCCGCCTGCAGCAGCGCGATCAGTCGTCCGCGCCGTGCTTCGAAGAGATTGCCTGCGCGTTCGAGCGCGCCCGTGCGCATGTCGAGCGCGGTCGCGGTCCAGGCGGCAAAGCCGGTCTGCGCCGCCGCCATGGCCGCAGCCACGGCCGCCTCGTTTGCTTCGCCAACCCGGCCGATCACCTTGCCGTCGATGGGCGAGCGCACCGAACGCTCGATGCCGGGCCGGCTCGTCCCGCCGACGAGCGGCACGGCCTCGACCGAGGGCCGGGCATCGCGGATCTCGGCAAGCAGCGCATCGAGCGCCGCGCGCTCGCCGAATTCCACGCCCGCGGAATTGCGTCGCTGCGGACCATAAAGGTCGCGCGGTAGCGGAATGTTATGGTGGCGCGCCCGGCGGGCGTCGCCGATACGGTTCTGCGGGCGTTCGAGGATCGAGGCGACCGGCACCGCCGCATCGGCGGCGACCGACACGAACGAGGAGTTTGCGCCGTTCTCCAGCAGCCGACGCACGAGATAAGCAAGAAGGTCGCGGTGTCCGCCGACCGGCGCATAGACCCGGCATGCCGCTTGCGGGTAATCGGCGAGCAAGAGTTGGTAGAGGATCTCGCCCATCCCGTGCAGGCGCTGGAACTCATAGCCCTCGACCCCGCCGGCGTCCTCGATCACGCCGGCGACGGTGAGCGCGTTGTGGGTGGCAAATTGCGGATAGAGGCGCGGCCGCGCGGCGAGCAGCTTGCGCGTGCAGGCGGCGTAGCAGAGGTCGGTCATCGCCTTACGCGTGAACACGGGATAGTCGGCAAGCCCGCGCTCTTGCGCGCGCTTGATCTCGGTATCCCAATAGGCGCCCTTGACCAGCCGCACTGTCAGCCGGCGGCCGAAGCTCTTCGCGATGCCCTCGAGCCAGTCGATCACGGCGGGAGCGCGCTTCTGGTAGGCCTGCACGGCGAGCCCGAAGCCGTCCCAGCCGCGTAGCGAGCTGTCGGCGAGCACCGCCGCCATCACATCGAGGGTGAGTTCGAGCCGATCGGCTTCCTCGGCGTCGATGGTGAAGTTGAGGCCGTGCGCGCGCGCTTTGCGCGCAAGCTCGCGCGCCTTCGGCACCAGTTCTGTCAAAACGAGTTCGCGCGATACGGCCTCGAAACGCGGATGCAAGGCGGAGAGCTTGACCGAAATGCCGGGACGGCTCGCGGCATCGCCGGCGTTCACGGCGATGGCGTCGATGGCATGGGCGTAAGCCGCAAAATAGCGCTCGGCATCCGCTCGCGTGCGCGCACCCTCGCCCAGCATGTCGAAGGAGTAGCGCACCGGCCGCTGGCTCCGCGCGCGATCGAGCGCGTCCTCGATTGTTTGTCCGAGCACGAAATGTGAGGCCAATAGCCGCATCGCCTGGCGGGTGGCCGCGCGCACCGCGGGAATGCCCAGCCGCTTGATCAGGCTTTCCAAGATCGTGTCCGGGGTCTCGCCGGGATGGATGATGCGGGCGGTGATGCCCAGCGTCCATGCCGATGCGGACACCAAGAGCGCGCTGGATTTGACGTGGTGCGAGGACCATTGGCCGGTCGCGAGCTTGTCCTCGATCAGCCGGTCGGCGGTGGCGGCATCAGGCACCCGCAGCAGCGCCTCCGCCAGCACCATGAGGGCAAGTCCCTCTTTGGTGGACAACGAATAGGCGTGCAGGAAATCCTCGATGCCGCCGAGTCCCCCGGCGCGCGCCCGAATCCCCTCGACCAGATGCCTGGCATAGGCGTCGACCCGTCGCTCCGCCTCTGCCGCGCGGCTCGCGTCGCGCAGCAAGCCGGCCGCGATCGCCTCGTCCGGCGGCGCGTAGGGCGCGCTGAAGAGGGGCGCCTCTTCTACATCCGCGGCTGGGCAAATGTTCGTATCTGGGATCATGTCGGTTCGCATTTGGGTGGCGCGCGCGACCGTGCCAAGCCCCCGTTAATCTTAACAGCGGTTCATCTGGCGCAGCCGAAGAATAACTCGCATGCGGGCACAAAGTGGCAGGGCGCGGTGTTTGAAATCTGTGAAGGACGGGCACGAGGCGCGATGTCGCCTTGCGCTTTGTACCATCATGTTCTTTATCTGGCCGCTCAGCCGCGGTTTAAAGTGGGGGCGGTGCGGGGCCGATGCAGGGAGCAGCCATGCGCCTCCTCAAGCTCACGCGGATCAATCGCCCCGCCTCGCTTGTCGCGGCGCTGATCGCGTTGACCATGGCGTGGCCTGCCGCGGCGCAGACCAGCATCAGGTTCTCGCTCGATGGCCGCCTCGAAGGACTGGCCTCGACCTTTTTCCTTCCGCAGGACCGAGGGTACTTCAAGAGCGAGGGTCTCGACGTTACCGTGGACGAGGCGGCGACCGCGCTCGAGCCGATCACCCGCGTGGCGTCCGGCGCCTATGAGATGGCGCTTGCCGACATCAACACGCTCATCAGGTATCGCGATCAACATCCCTCGTCGCCGTTGAAGGCGGTGTTCATGCTTTACAACAAGCCGCCCTTCGCGATCGTGGCGCGCCGCAGCCGCGGCATCACCGATCCCAAGCAGCTCGAAGGCAAGAAGCTCGGCACTCCGCCCGTCGGCGTCACCTTCGAATGGCCGCTATTCGCCAAGCTCAACAACGTCGACGTGGCGAAGGTGACGATCGAGACCATCGGCTTTCCGGTACGCGCGCCCATGCTAGCGGCCGGGCAGATCGATGCCGCCCTCGGCTACTCGTTCCGCCTCTACGTCGATCTCAAGGACCGCGGCGTGCCGGTCGACGACATCGTGCTGATGCCGATGGCGGATTACGGGCTCAAGCTCTACGGCAATGCCATTATCGTCAATCCCAAATTCGCCGCCGAGAAACCGGAGGCGGTGAGGGGATTTTTGCACGCCTTTCTTCAGGGCCTGAAAGAGATCGTCCACCGCCCCGCCGAGGCGGTCGACACGATCATGCGGCGCGACGACACCGTGAAAAGGGAGGTGGAGCTCGAACGCTTGCGCATGGCAATCCGCGACAACATCGTGACGCCGGAGGTCAGAGCCAACGGCTTTGGCGCCGTCGATTTCGCGCGGCTCGCTGAATCGATCGACCAGATCGGGCTAGTCTACACCTTCAAGGCAAAGCCCAAGGCAGAGGACATCTTCGACGCTTCCTTTTTGCCACCCGCCGCAGAACGCAAGGTTCATTGAGCGCGCCGCCGCTACCGAAGTCCGCGTCGTCGTGGACGAGGCTTTTCAGTCAAACCCCTCCGCCATCGCGCGCCCGCCTCCGGTTGGGGCGCAAACGAAACATGCTATAAGTCTCTTCATGCGCAGTGCCCGCGTTTTGCCGATGCCGACGGCATGAAATACTTCCGTCTTTACTACCGCGTGCTCGAACTGCTCGGACGCGAGGCGCGTTTGGGCTGGGTGCTGGCAGTGGCCAACCTGGCGCTCGCCTCGGCGATGTTCGTCGAACCCATCCTGTTTGGCCGGATCGTGGATACGCTCGCCAGCGCCCAGCCGCGCGTCTCGCAAGTTGCCTGGCGGGAGTTGATGCTGTTGGTCGGCGCCTGGGTGGCATTTGGCCTGTTCATCATCCTCTGCGGGACGCTCGTGGCGCTGCATGCCGACCGCCTATCGCACCGGCAGTATCAGGTGGTGCGCACGATGTTCTTCGAACACGTCCTGCAGCTGCCGCTGAGCTACCACACGGGCTCGCATTCCGGTCGGCTCGTGAAGGTGATGCTCACCGGAACGAACACGCTATGGGCGCTCTGGCTGGCGTTCTTCCGCGAGCACTTCGCCAGCTTCATATCGCTGATCGTGCTGCTGCCACTGACGCTTTTCATCAATTGGCGCTATGGGCTGGCGCTAATCCTGTTGAGCGTCATCTTTGCCGCGGTGATCGCCCACGTCATCAGCAAAGTGGAAAGGCTGCAAAGCACGGTCGAGCGCTACTATACCGACGTGGCTGAGCGCACCAGCGATACGCTCGGCAACATCGCTCTCGTGCAGAGCTTTGCCCGCATCGAGATGGAAGTTCTGGGAATGAAGAAGCTGGGCGAAGAGGCGCTGAGCGCGCAGATCCCGGTGCTGTCCTGGTGGGCGGTGACGACGGTGATCACGCAAGCGTCGACCACGTTGACGATGCTGTCGATTCTCGTGCTCGGGGTCTACTTCTACCTGCGCGATCTGACCACAGTCGGCGAGATCGTCATGTTCATGAGCTTCGCCACGCTGCTGATCACCCGACTGGAACAGTCGGTGCAATTCGCCAATCGCATGCTGATGGACGCTCCGCGGCTGAGCGAATTCTTTGACGTGCTCGACACCGAGCCGGCCGTGCGCGACCGGCCCGATGCAGTGGATCCCGGACGCATCCGCGGCTTGGTCGAATTCAAGGACGTGTCGTTTTCCTATGACGGCAAGCGTCCCGCGGTCGCCGATTTGAACTTCACCGCGCTACCGGGGGAAACGGTTGCCCTCGTCGGCGCGACCGGAGCGGGCAAATCGACCGCGCTTGCCCTGCTGCACCGCGCTTTTGATCCGCAATCCGGCACGGTGAGCATCGACGGCGTGGACGTGCGCGCCCTCACGCTGACCGGCCTGCGGCGCAATATCGGAGTGGTGTTCCAGGAGGCGCTGCTGTTCAGCCGTTCGGTCGCGGAGAACCTGCGCGTCGGCAAGCCCGACGCCAGCGACGAGGAACTGCGCGCGGCCTGCGAGCGTGCGCAGGTCCTCGACGTGATCGAGCGCCTGCCGCAAGGTTTTGCCACCAATGTCGGTGAACGCGGACGCTTGTTCTCCGGCGGAGAGCGCCAGCGCTTGTCGATCGCGCGGGCGCTGCTCAAGGATCCGCCAATCCTCATTCTCGACGAGGCGACCAGCGCGCTCGACGCGCTGACCGAGGCCAGAATCCAGGCGGCGCTGACCGAGGTGATGAAAGGCCGCACGACCTTCGTCATCGCGCACCGACTCGCCACCGTGCGCAACGCCAACCGCATCCTGGTGTTTCATGGCGGCCGTATCGTCGAGGGCGGCCAGTTCGATGAACTCATCCAACGCGGCGGTTATTTCGCCGAGCTGGCCCGCAGCCAGTTCATGGCGAGCGAGCCGGCAAAGAAGCAGCACGGGCTCGCGAGCGGTCAGCCGGTGGAGACCTAGTGCTCCGGGATCAGCCGTCACACGCCGCGGGTCGGGACAAGCCTCCTCTCCGCAGCTTCGAGTCATGGCTGCGAATTGCTGCGGGGCGTCCGCTGACGAGCGTCTTTCTCCTCGCCCTTCTCGTCCGGCTGATCAATGTCGCGCTGCTGACAAAACGCGATGCCTTCTTCGCGGAGCAGGACACGTTCGCTTACTGGATGCTGGGGACGGCGCTGGCGAAGCCGGAAACCTTCTGGCCGACGCTGTCGGCGATGACGGACCGCATGCCGCTCTATCCGCTGTTGCTCGCGGCCATCCAGCACGCGTTTGGCGACGCTCCGCGGGCGGTCGCGCTGATCCAGGCGGCGATGGACGCGGCCACCTGCGCCCTCATCGCTGCCCTCGGCGCGCTGATCTCGCCGCGCGTCGGATGGATCGCCGGGATCCTCGCCGCGCTGTCGCCGACGCTCATCGTATTCAGCACGCAAATCCTGACGGACTCGCTGTTTCTTTTCTTCTTCGCCCTCATGCTGCTCGCCCTCGCGCGATTTCTGCTCCGCCCCGGCGCGGGGCTCGCCATAGGCGCCGGCCTCAGCGGCGGGCTTGCCCTTGTCACGCGAACCGTGGTCGCGCCGCTCCTCGCGGCAGCGACGCCTCTCGTTTTCGCCTTTGCATTGGCGCAGCGACGCAACGTCGGGCTCGCGCTCAGCGCCGCAATGCTGTTTGTCCTGGCCGCCGCCGCACCAATCGCGCCGGTGCTGCTGCGCAACCTCGCGCAGTACCAGAGCTTCGCACTGACCTCACAAACCGGAGATCATCTCGCCTTGTGGATCGTGCCGCTGGTGGCGCAACGGGCCGATGGCACGCCCTACCAGGTGACGGTGGATCGCATGGAGGAACGCTACCGGCAAAGAACCGGGCAAGGCTCGACTGACGTGTCTAATCCGTTCCGGCGCGCGGCGCTCCAGACGGAGCTGGCGCGGGAGGAGATGGGGCGCTTGCCGCTTGCCGCCTACGCCAAGGCTTGGCTCGAGGGCATGGTCGTGAACCTTGCCGCGCCGGCGCTACTCGCCGACCCGCGCGTGCGCGCGCTACCCAAACCGAGCTTTTACAACACGGCAGGCACGACCCTATGGCAACGGGCGCGGGCCTACCTCTTCGAGCAACCGGGAGCCTATCAAATCCTGCTCCTGCTGGGGCTTCTCGCCATGCTGCCTTTCCTCGCCCTCGAGGCGATCGGGTTCGTCATGCTAGCGTGGAGCAAGCCTTGGGCGGCGGCCTTGGCGGGCGCGGTGCTCGCCTATTTTCTGTTGCTCAACGGCCCGGTGGCGGCGCCGAAATATCGCCTGCCCATTGAGCCCGTGCTGACCGTGCTCGCGGCCATTCCGCTGGCCTGGCTGACGGAGCGGCGTAGCCGTTACTTGATCCGTTCGAGGATGCTCACGTAGTTCGCCACCGCCGTCCCACCCATATTGAAGATGCCGCCGAGACTCGCGTCCTTCACTTGCATCTCGCCGGCCGCGCCCATGAGCTGCATGGCGGTTAACGCGTGCATCGACACGCCGGTCGCGCCGATCGGATGACCCTTGGCTTTGAGCCCGCCCGAGGGATTCACCGGCAGCGGCCCGTTCTTCTCGGTGAGACCCTCTGCCACGGCGCGCGCTCCTTGCCCTTCCGGCACCAGGCCCATGGCCTCGTATTCCATCAGTTCGGCGATGGTGAAACAGTCGTGCGTCTCGATGAAGGAGAGGTTGGAGAGCGCGATGCCGGCACTCGCGAGCGCGCGGGTCCAGGCCTGCGCGCAGCCTTCGAGCTTGAGCACGTCGCGCTTCGACATCGGCAGGAAGTCCTGCACGTGCTCGGCGGCGCGGAAGGCGACCGCTTTGCCCAGCTTGAGCGCCGTCGTCACGTCGGCCAACACGACGGCGGCGGCGCCGTCCGAGACCAGCGAGCAGTCCGTGCGCTTGAGCGGCCCCGCCACGCGCGGATTCTTCTCGCTTTCGGTGCGGCAGAACTCGTAGCCGAGATCCTTGCGAATTTGGGCATAGGGATTGCCGACGCCGTTCTTGTGGTTCTTGGCGGCGATGCGTGCCAGCGCGTCGGACTGGTCGCCCCAACGCTGGAAGTAGCGCGCGGCAATTTGGCCGAAAATCCCGGCGAAGCCGCCGTCGATCTCGGCTTCTTCGCGCACGTAAGAGGCCTTGAGCAGGTTGCGCCCGATTTCGGGACCGGGCGTCGTCGTCATCTGCTCGGCGCCGACCACGAGCACAATGCGGGCGGTCCTGGCAGCGATCGCCTTGAGCCCCTGATGCACGGCGGCCGAGCCGGTGGCACACGCATTCTCGACCCGGCTCGCACGCTTGAAGCGCAGGTCCGCCGAGGCCTGGAGGACCAACGATGCGGTGAAATCCTGGGCTGAGAAGCCGGCGTTGAAATGCCCGAGCACGATCTCGTCGACATCCGCGGCGGCAACCCCGGCATCGGCGAGCGCCTCGGTCGCGACCCGGACGATCAGGCTCTCGACGGTCTCGCCCTCGAGGCGCCCGAAGGGGGTGTGAGCCCAGCCAACGATGCAAGCGGTCACGGCGATCTCCTGTCGATGTCGAGCCTAAACGTCATTTCCGCAATTGTCGTCGAGGGGCAACGCCCGCCGAGGTGTAACTTGCCGAATTTTGGACGTTTTCTAGCACCATCTAACGGCTCTCCCGGGCATCAGCGTGTCCATCCTAGCGCTTTTCGCTTTTGCCTTTCATCCCCGGTGAGCTTAGACCTTTCCGCCTGTGGAGCGTTTCCCGAAAAGCCAAGGACAACAGCCGAGCCGTGATGTCTTCGACGCGATCTTCTCTTGCACGCATGCTCATGTGGGTGAGCCTCGCCTGCGCCGCAACCGCCCTGACGGTGAGCCGCGCGCAGGCCGAAGCGCTGCTCGTGATCGATGTCGAGAGCGGCAAGGTTCTTTATGGCCACAACGCGGGCAACCCGTGGTATCCCGCCTCCGTCACCAAGCTCATGACCGCGTATGTGACCTTGCGCGCGGTCAACGAGGGCCGACTCAACCTCGACACGCCACTCGTGGTTTCGGCGAATGCCGCGGCGCAGGCGCCGGTGAAAATGGGATTCGCGGTCGGCACCGTGGTCACCGTCGATAACGCGCTCAAGATGTTGATGGTGAAATCGGCCAACGATATGGCCGTCGTGCTCGCCGAGGGCGTGGCCGGCTCGATCGAGAGCTTCGCCGACGAGATGAACGCCACCGCGCGGCGCCTCGGCATGATCCAGTCGAGCTTCGTCAATCCCAACGGTCTGCCTGCCGACGACCAGATGACGTCCGCTCGCGACCTCGCCATCTTGGCGCGCGCCATTCTCCGCGACCTGCCGGAATACGATTATTACTGGCACCTGCCCGGCATCCGCATGGGCAAAATGGTGCGGTGGAACTACAACACCTTGATCGGCCGCTATCCCGGGGCGGACGGAATGAAGACCGGCTTCATCTGCGCCTCCGGCTTCAATCTCGTCGCCTCGGCGACGCGCAACGGTAGGCGGCTCATCGCGGTGGTGCTCGGCGCGCCCTCGTCCGCGGCACGCGCGTTGAAGGCGGCGCAACTACTCGAGCGCGGCTTCAACAGCAATACCGCCTTGTCCTGGCTGACGGGCCCCTTGGGCACGGTCGAATCGGTCCAACCCGTGGCCGCCGCCCCGCCCAACCTGCGCGACGAGATGTGCGGAGGGCATCGCAAGAGACCGGCGAGCGAGGACGAGGACGACCTCGTCGCCAACAACAATCCCGAGTCTCCGTATGCGGTGTTCCTCGCGAGTCTGCACCCGGGGAAGGGCAAGGGCGCTGCGCCATTGCAGGACCGCAAGCTGGGCGAGCCGGTGGTCGTCTATACGGGCACCAAACCGCCGCCGGCGCCCTCGCAGGCGTCGGGTGAATCGAAGCCGGAAAAAAGCAAGACCGCCGTGATCAAGCCGGCCGCACCCAAGGACAAGGATGGCGCATCGGCGACGACGTCGAGCACACCCGCGGCGAAGCCGAAGCGCAAGTCCACGGCGGAGAAGGACGGCGCGTCCTCGACCGCCGCCGTATCCTCCGGCGATGCGCCCGCGACCAAGCCGAAATCGAGGGCGGCGCCCAAAGAGGGCGCGAAGGATGCCGCGTCCGCGGCGGCCGCTTCCGGCGATGAACCGGCAGCGAAGTCGAAAGCAAAGAAGCCTGCGCCCCCGCCAATGACGATTACTCCCGCGGCCGAGCAGAGTCCGCCGGCAAAGTAGCCGCCGGGCGGCCGACGAATAACATCTGGTTGCGGACGAAGCATCACCCCGCATGGTTAGAAACGAACGTGCAGGCGCCTCCCCGGCCGGCGGCGCGAACTTCGTTGCGCGAGCACAGCGGCCATGGGCGCTCTTGCCACCCCCTGCCCGCTGTCCGATGCTTCGCCGCAACGACCGGTGAGAAGCGCCGGCCAGCACCGGACCAACTATGGGATTGCTCGATCGGCTGACTGCTGAGGTGATCTCCCTCAAGGGCGCGTTGCGCACTCTCAAGCTGACAACCCCGATCGCCAAGAACCCAACCCGCGTCTTTCCGCAAGTGATCCTCGAGCTTGCCGATAAGTACGGCGACGCGCCGGCGCTCCTCTCGGATCACGAGCGCTTCACCTATCGCGAGCTCGCCGCGCGCTCCAACCGCTATGCGCGTTGGGCGCTGGCGCAGCATCTGCGCAAGGGCGACACCGTTTGTCTGATGATGCCGGGGCGGCCGGAATTCCTGGCCGCCTGGATTGGGATCACGCGCGTCGGCGGCGTGGTCGCGCTCATCAACACGCACCTCACCGGGACGGCGCTCGCCTATTGCATCAACGTGGTGAGCCCAAAGCACATCATCGTGGCAGCCGAACTTTTCGACTCGCTGGAAGGCGCGCGGGCGCATATCGCGGGCGAGGGTAAAATCTGGGTTTACGGCGAGCCCGACGCCAATTCGCCGCGTATCGACCGCGCGCTCGACAACGTCGGCGGCGACAACCTCGCCGCTGCTGAGCTTCCCGCGCTTACCATCGAGGATCGTGCGCTCTACATCTACACGTCGGGAACGACGGGGCTGCCCAAGGCCGCCAACGTCAACCATTATCGCGTGATGCTGGCGAGCTACGCGTTTGCCGGGGTCATGGACACCCGTCCCAGCGACCGCATGTACGATTGCCTGCCGCTCTATCACACCGCCGGCGGCGTGGTCGCGACCGGCGCGCTTCTGGTCAACGGCGGGTCGGTGGTGCTCCGGGACAAATTCTCCGCGCGCGAGTTCTGGGACGACGTCGTGCGCTGGGACTGCACGTGCTTTCAATATATCGGCGAGCTTTGCCGTTATCTCGTCAATTCGCCGCCCAGTCCGAAAGAGCGGGAGCATCATTTGCGTCTGGCGTGCGGCAACGGCTTGCGCCCCGACGTGTGGCCACAATTCAAGCGGCGGTTCAAAATTCCGCAAATCATCGAGTTCTATGCCGCGACCGAAGGCAACGTCTCGCTGTTCAATTTCGACGGAAAGGAAGGCGCCGTGGGCCGGCTGCCCTGGTGGATCGCCGCGCGTTTCCCAACCAAGATCGTGCGCTTCGATCCGGAATCCCAGCAGCCGGTGCGGGACGAGCGCGGCTTCTGCATCGAGTGCGATGTCGACGAACCTGGGGAAGTCATTGGCAAGATCATGAAGGACCCATCGAGGCCCGGCCAACGTTTCGAGGGATACGCCAATGACATGGAGACCAACCGAAAGATCTTGCACGACGTGTTCAAAAAAGGCGACGTGTGGTTTCGCACCGGCGATCTGATGCGCAAGGACAAGGACGGCTACTTCTATTTCGTCGACCGCATTGGCGATACCTTCCGCTGGAAAGGCGAGAACGTGTCGACTACCGAAGTCGAGGAGGCGGTGGGGAGGTTCGACGGCGTTCTGGAGACCAACGTCTACGGCGTGCAAATTCCCGGCCGTGACGGCCGCGCCGGAATGGCCGCAATCGTCGCCAAGGACAACCTCAACCTCACCGCGCTGCACGATTACATCGCGCAGCAGCTGCCCGAATATGCGCGGCCGGTATTCCTGCGCATACGCAAGGACAACGACGTCACCAGCACCTTCAAGCAGAAGAAGATCAACGTCGTGAAGGAAGGCTTCGATCCCGGCCGCATCGCCGACCCGGTCTACTTCAACGATCCGCAACGTAAGGCGTTCGTGCGTCTCGACCCCGCACTGTACGAGCGGATCAATTCCGGCGAGCTGCGCCTATGACCGGCGGCACCGAGTCTGGCACAGCCGCGATCGGCCCGGCCGAGGTGCTTGCGTTCTGGCGCGCGGCCGGACCCGACCAATGGTTCGAGAAGAGCGAAGCTTTCGATCTCGAAGTCAGGCGGCGCTTTTGCTCGCTCTGGCACGCCGGCCGCGCGGGCGAGCTGGCGAAGTGGGAAGAGACGCCGGAAGGCGCGCTTGCCCTCGTCATCGCGCTCGACCAGTTTCCACGCAACATGTTTCGCGGCGACCGGCGCACGTATGCCACCGACGAACTTGCCCGCAGCGTGGCCGGCCGCGCAATCGGTTGCGGCTTTGACCGGCAGGTCTCGCATCCCGAGCGCCAGTTCTTCTATCTGCCGTTCATGCACTCGGAAAACCTTGCCGACCAGGAACGCTGCCTGGAGCTGGCGTGCCGCTACGGCGATTACGAGTTCAGCAAGTATGCCGAGGAGCATGCCGATATCATCCGCCGCTTCGGACGCTTCCCGCATCGCAACGCGGCCTTGGGCCGCGCCGTGACGCCGCAGGAGCAAGCCTTTCTCGACAATGGCGGCTTTGCCGGCTGATGCCGTTGCACGAGCCAATCGCGCCGGTCGATCAACGCCCGCTGCCGCCTCGCCGTGCGCTTGCGCTGGCCACTATTGCCAGATCGCCCGCGCGGCATCGACGAGGAGCCGCAGCTTCGCGCGCTGGTCCGCCTCGGTGAGCGGATTGCCGCCGGCGCTGCTGGCGAAGCCGCACTGCGGGCTGATCGCCAACCGCTCGAGCTCGATGTGCTTCGCCGCTTCCTCGACTCGCCGCCGCAAGTCGTCCATGGATTCGAGCGCGGGCGCCTTGCTGCTGATGACCCCCAATACGACGCCCTTTCCTTTCGGCACGAAACGCAGCGGCGTAAAGTCGCCTGCGCGCGGCGTGTCATATTCGAGCAGGAAATGGTTTGCCTTGGCGCGCGCGAAAAAGCGCTCCGCCACCCAGTCGTATCCGCCGTCGGCGAGATGGCGACCTCTGAAATTGCCGCGGCACATGTGAATGCCGATGACCACCTCCGCGGGGCAAGCCTCCACCGCGCCATTGATGGCTTCGGTATAGCGCTCGACCAGCGCCTCGGGATCGCTGCCGGCGCTGATGATCCGGCTCCGGATCGAGGGATCGCACAACAAAGCGATCGCGATTTCATCGATCTGCAGGTACCGGCAACCCGCCTGCGCCAGTTCGGCGATCTCCTGCTGGAACACCGCGACGAGGTCGGCGAAGAACCGATCCACATCGGCATAGACGGCAGGGTCGGCAAAGTCGGAAAAACGCAGAAAGTGCATGGTCGAAGGCGCGGGCAGCGTGATCTTGGCAGTGCGTGCGCTCACGGCGCGCAAGAACGCGAATTCATCGACGGCGAGCGGATGCGTGCGGCGAACCTTTCCAGTCGCATAGGGCGCGGTGAAATCGACCTCTTCACCCCGCTCGTCGCGAAATTTGAGCAGCGCAGGGCGAACCTCCAGGCCTTCGGTTCGTTCCACGAACCGACCCCAGTAGGAGCCACGGCGAAATTCGCCGTCCGTCGTCACCTCAAGTCCGATCTCTTCCTGCAGACGCACCACGGCGCGGATGCAATCGTCCTGAATGCGCGCGAACTCGTCGTTTCCGATCTCGTTCGCGGCGTGCCGGCGGAACGCTCGGCGCAAGGCCTGCGGCCGCAGCAGGCTGCCGACGTGGTCGGCGCGAAACGGCGGGCGGCCATCCGGACGGATGCTCATGCCTCGGTCCGTACGTTTTGCGTTTATCTATAGCTCAATAGGTAGAATTTAGCCCGCCAGCATGGCACAACACAACCGCGGAGCCGCGCCGGCTCGCCATGGAGAATGCGGACCATGACCGTCGTGCCGCTTCCCTCACGGCGCTCGCGAACAAGCCCGCGGCGGCGTGCGCCGGAAATCATCGAGGCCGCGGCGCGCGTGTTCGCGCAACACGGCTTCCACGGCGCGACCACGCAAGACATCGCCGACGTGCTCGGCATCAGGCAGGCCTCTCTCTATTATTACTTTCCGTCCAAGGAGGGTGCGCTCGAGCTCGTCTGTCTCCAGGGCGTGGCTGGATATTTCGAGGTGGCCAAGGCGATTGCCTCGGGGCCGGGCACGGCGGCGGAGAAGCTTTCGCGCCTGATCAAATCGCACTTGGTTCCGCTGACGGATCGCAGCGATTTCGTGCGAGTATTCTTGAACGAACGTCAGCACCTGCCGGGCGAAAGCCGCCGGCGGATTGGAAAGTGGTCGCGCGGGGTCGAGCGTTTATTCGAAGACGTCGTGAAGGAAGGCGTGCGGCGCGGCGAATTCCGCGCCGACCTGGATACCCGACTGGCCGTCCTCGCCATCCTCGGCATGGCCAACGCGGCCGCGAACTGGTACCGCCACGAAGAGGTGGCGATCGAGCGGATCAGTTCCGAGTTCGCCCGCCTTGTCGTCGACGGAGTGAAGAAGCGACGGAAGCCGCGCTCGCGCGGGCGGAGGGTGCCTCGGCCGGTTCGCTGACGCCGGCCGATGCCGCCAAATTCTGGTACATGCGCCGCAAACTGCGCCTGACGACGCGCAGATCTTGCGCCGGCACTCCGGCGATGGCTCTTCGTTCCAAGGCGATGGCGTGCGGCACCACGCGCGCGAGAATCGCCGCTCCCTTCGGCGCCAGGCGCACGACGACCTCGCGGCTGTTGGTGGCAGAGCGTGCGCGGCTGACGAGGCCCATCTTCACCATACGGGTGACCACGCGCGAGAGGGTTGAAACATCGATGCTGGTCCTAGCGGCGACGTCGACCTGACGCTGCCCGTCGTTGTTGGCGAGCACGGCGAGGACGCGCCACATAGCGATGCTCAATCGGTGACCGGCGAGCGTGTTCTGCCCGAAGTCGATCACCAGTAGCCAGCCCACGCGGTTGATGAGGTAGGGAAGGTAGTCGCTGAAATCGAGGCGGGGGCCGTCGGACACGAGATTGAAATTCCTGCTGATTCTTCGCGCGACGCTTTTATGGGCCGCCTTGCGCAATGTCAAAGCCCGTTCGACGCGACCGAGCTTTGCCGCATAATAGGCGAGCAAGCCGGTATTGTTAAGTTGCATTTACAACAATTGCAAATGCATCTATAGTCGATTTTAACAAGAAGCAGGGCTACGACGCCCGCAACGATGGGAGGCGCGCTGTGGACTTCGGCTACTTTACCCTGAGCGACAATCACTACGAGAACAACACGCGGGGGGCGAACCAGTTCGTCGCCGACATCGCCGAGGAGGCGCTCCATGCCGACAAGCTCGGCATGCACTCAGCCTGGATCGGCGAGCACCATTTCAACTCACTGGGCGTGCTCTCCTGCCCGGATATGGTGCTCACCTACATCGCGGCGCGAACGAAGCGCATCCGCCTCGCACCGGCGGTGACCGTGTTGCCGCTGCATCATCCGATCCGCGTCGCCGAGCAATGGGCCACGCTCGATCTCATCAGCAACGGTCGCGTCGATTTCGCGGCTGGGCGCGGTTACGACCGGCGGGAGTACCTGCCCTTCCACGTCTCGTTCGAGGACAACCAGAGCATCTTCGACGAGGGCCTGGAAGTGGTGCGTAAATTGTGGGCGGCGGAGGAGCGCATCTCCCACCATGGCAAGCACTATTCTTTCGATGATGTGCGCATCACGCCCAAGCCGGTGCAAAGGCCGATCCCGACCTATGTCGGGTCCTTCTCCAAGCCGTCGATCGAGCTCGCGGCGCGGCTCGATTGCGGCGTCATCGTCGCCCCTTTCGCTGCGGCCATGACCTTCGGCGGCTTGAAGCAGGTCGCCGACGTCTATCACGAGAGTTGCGCCAAATACGGCAACGCGCCCCGGCGCCTCATGTGCAGCTATTTCACCCATTTTGCCGACAACCGCGCGCAGGAGGACGCGCAGCGCGCGCGCCAGATCCGTTATTACCGCGAATGCGTCATTCCCGCGCTGCCCGGCGACCCGAAAACCGCGCCGCCGAGCTATCGCTATTTCGTCGAAATGGTCGCGCGTTTGCAGACGGTCAAACCGGAAGACCTGACGGAGAATTCCGTGCTGCTCGGCTCGCCGCAACGGATCATCGACACGCTGAAGAAGGTGGAGGCCGCGGGATTCTCGGAGGTGATCCTTTATTTCAACGTCGGTCTCAAGCCGCACCAGCAGGTGAAGGACGAGATGAATCGCTTCATGGAGGAGGTGGCCCCCGCGTTCGACGGTGCGCATAAGCAAAAGGCCGCCTAGGAAGAGAGAGATTCTGCGCGCGGCCGTCAACGGCGCATTGCGCGGCAACAACGAATTCGGAGGAAACGGCGGTGAGCATTCAGCAAAACACCGATCACATCCAGACCACGCATATCGGCAGCTTGCCACGGCCGCACAACTTGCTCGATCTGCTGAAAGCAAAATACACGGGGCAGCCATATGACGAGAGCAAACTGAATTTGCTCCTGGCGCGAGAGGTTGCCGAATGCGTGCGCAAGCAGGTCGAGTGCGGAATCGAGATCGTAACCGACGGAGAGTATTCCAAGCCGGGCTTTTTCACCTACATCCGCGAGCGCTTCAATGGGTTTGAATCGAGGCCCAATCAGAAGCTCATTTTATTCCAGCAGGAGGTCTCGGCTTTTCCCGAGTATTACGCGCAGTATTTCAAGGAAGCGATGGGCGGCGGCGCCATCCTGCCGATCGTGCCCGTCGTCTGCACGGCTGCGGTCAAATACAAGGGCGAGGCAAAACTCCAGATAGACATCGCCAACGTGAAGGCGGCGGCGAAGGCCGCGGGCGTGCCCAACCATCACGTTTTTCTACCGGCCACCGCGCCATCGGGTGTCGGCATCAATGAATATTACAAGAGCGAGGAAGAGTATTTCCACGCGCTCGCGGCCGAGCTGAACAAGGAATACCGCGCGATCGTGGCCGCCGGCATTCTCCTCCAGGTGGACGATCCATTCCTGCCGGACATCTTCGTCGAGCCGGGGCTCGACGACAAACAGAAGAAGCGCAAGGCGGAGATTTACGTCGAAGCGATCAATGCGGCGCTCAGCGGAATTGCGCCGGAGCGCGTCCGTTTTCACACCTGCTATGGCATCAATGAGGGACCGCGCCTTTACGAATCCAACCTGCCCGAGATTGTCGAATACGTGCTCAAGATCAACGCCGGTTCGTTCAGCTTCGAGGCCGCGAACCCACGCCACGAACACGAATACCACCTGTTCGAGCGGGTGAAGGTACCCAAAGACAAAGTGCTGTGCCCCGGCGTCGTGACGCATGCCAGCAATATCGTCGAGCATCCCGAATTAATCGCTGAGCGGCTGATCCGCTTCGCCGAGCTGATCGGACGCGAGAATGTGATGGCCGGGGCCGACTGCGGCTTCTCCTCACAAGCGATGTACAAGACCGAAGTTCATCCGACGGTGGTGTGGGAAAAGTTCAAGGCCATGCGCCAGGGCGCCGATCTGGCGACGAAACGGCTTTGGAATTGAACGAGCGTAGGCGGAGCGGAGGGACATCTCAATGCTCAAGCGAGTTCTTCTCGGATCGGCAATGCTCGCGCTCGCCGCGCACTGCGCCAGCGCACAACAGAGAGACGTCAAGATCGGCTTCGTGACCACACTTAGCGGCGCTCCCGCCGCGGTCGGCAACGACATGCGCGATGCTTTCGAGCTCGCGCTCGACCACCTGGGGCGGAAGATGAGCGGACTCCCGGTGCAGGTCATTTATGAGGATGACGGCTTGAAGCCGGAACTCGGAAAGCAGAAGACCGACAGGTTGATCGAATCGGAGAACGTGAATTTCCTGACCGGATACATGATGTCGCACATCCTTTTGGCATCGCTGAAATCGGCGGTCGATTCGAAGACCTTCCTCATCAGCGCGAATGCCGGACCGTCGCAAATCGCCGGCAAACTCTGCTCGCCGTGGTTCTTTTCATCGTCGTGGCAAGGCGACCAAGTGCCCCAGGCCATCGGCGAATACATGAACCAGAAGAACGTCAAAACGGCGTACCTGATCGCCCCCAATTATGCGGCCGGTAAGGACGTGATAGCCGGACTTAAAGCCAACTTCCGCGGTCAGGTCCTCGGCGAAGACTATACGAGGTGGCCGGACCAGCTCGACTTCTCGCCGGAACTGTCGAAGGCGCGCGCAGCGAGACCCGACGCGATCTTCGCTTTCTATCCGGGGCCGGCCGGCATCCAATTTCTCACCCAGTATTCGCAATTCGGTTTGCGAGAACGGATCCCGCTCTACACCGCCTTCATCATCGATGCGCTGTCGTTGCCGCGGCTGGGCGAATTGGCGCTCGGCATCCCGGGAGCGCAGCATTGGGTGGCCGACCTGCCGAACGACGCCAACAAAAGATTCGTAAGCGATTTCAAGAAAAAATATGGCCGCAATCCGTCCTTCTATGCAGCTCAGGCCTATGACGCGGCCATGCTCATCAACAGCGGCGTCGGCGCAGTCGGAGGAGACCTCACCAACAAGGATGGCATTCGAGATGCTCTACGCAAAGCCAACTATCAATCCGTACGCGGCCCGTACAAATACGGGAACAACCATTTTCCAATCCAGAACTTCTATCTACAGGAAGCGGTCAAAGACGAGGGCGGCTCTTATACCCTAAAGACAGTCGAACTTGCGCTGAAGGACCATCAAGATCGCTATCATGACAAATGTGGAATGACCTGGTGACCCCAGCTCTGTCGACGAGGATCCGGACACGCGCATTAGCGTCCCGCCTTCTCTCGCGACGGCATATCTCCCGCGTGAAAAACTATTAAACCTCAGTTCCCGAACGGGATCGTCAGTTCCGTTTCATTCGTGTCCACCACGAACACGGCGAGGAGCTTGGCCGGCTTCGCCTTGCTGGCATTGGCGCTGACCGCGTGGCGGTCGCCGGGCAGCTCCGAGAAGCTCTGTCCGGCCGTGTAGGTCGTCACCGGTCCTTCATTGACCTGACTGCGGATCGCTCCCTCAAGCACGGTCGCGTAGATGAAGGCGGATTTGGCATGCGTGTGGCCAGGCGAGTAACCGCCCGGGCCGTATTCGACGAGCACGCCCTTGATGCTCTTGCCGGGGACATTCGGCAGTTCGTGCTGGTAGACGAGGGTCACCTTGGCGTTCTTCGACTTCGGCGCATCCGCGAGGACGCTGCCGAACGGCAGGGTGGCGACAAGCAGCGAACAGAGGATGCGTTTCATGGAGCTCACCTTGGGTTGGCGGATGCGGGATCAGGCTCCTGCCCGTGAGCGGCGGAGCCATTCGTCGAGACCGATGCGGCCGAGGCGCGCATCGCCCAACGGCACGAGCGAGCGCTCCTCGACGCGGCCGCCGAAGTACAGGGCCTCCGGGTCGCTCACGACCTTACGCGAGTCGCCGACCGCCTTCAGATAGCGGGCGACGAATTGGTTGAATGGCGCCCGTTCCGGGCCGGCGATCTCGATGATGCCGTTTCGCGGCGGCGCGAGCGCCACATCGGCAACGATGGCAGAAACGTCGTCCGCCGCGATGGGCTGAAACAGGGCGGGCGAAATCCTGACGATGTTTCCATCCGCACTCGAATCGGCGATGGCGCCAAGAAATTCCAGGAACTGCGTCGAGCGAATGACGGTGTAGTGGATGCCGGAGGTCTCGATCAGTTTCTCTTGGGCGACCTTGGCGCGGAAGTAGCCATTGTCGGTCCGCTCGATGCCGACGATGGATAGCGCGACATGGTGCCGCACGCCCGCCGCGACCTCCGCCGGCAGAAGGTTGCGGCCGGAGGTCTCGAAGAATTCCAACACCGCCTTGTCTTCAAACGAAGGGGAGTTGGCGAGGTCGACCACCACCTGCGCGCCGGCCACCGCCGCTTTGAGCCCCTCGCCGGTGATGGTGTTGATGCCGCTTTTGGGCGAGGCGGCGACCACCTCGTGGCCGCCCTGGCGCAGAATGGCGACTGCCTTCGAGCCGATCAGGCCGGTGCCGCCGATGACGACAATCTTCATGGCTTAACTCCTTGCCGACGACCTCAGACCTTAAATGCGTTCCTCGATGCGCGAGCACAATGCACGGCTGTGAGGAGACAAACGCCGAGTCGTCTCAGCTAAACACGCCGCTCGCCGGCCCGCTTGCAGCTTAAGCACATCCAACGCGACACCAACGCAGATGTCGCGTATTTGTGATCGTACGCTCGACACAGAATCCAAAGTCCTGCGATGCGAGGCGATCTCGCGAGCAAACAGCTCTGTCGCTGAGCCATCCGTCTATCAGCCTATAGAATTCGCCTGCTGCCTGGGTTATAGCAGTTCGATCAGAAGCCGCTCGCGGGCGCCGTATGGTCGCAACGCAATTGCTTGATCGCGAAGCGCTGCGTCGCAAATCCGCACCGCTGTTGCTGTGCGAGCGAACGCGCACGGCACCGGAGGGGATCGCATTCCGTTCTAAGCACCTGGGCCTCTACCGCGAACGAACGTGGCGCGAATATGCGGCGCTGGTCGCGCGCGCGGCGCGCGCCTTTGCCGCGCTTGGACTTCGCCGCGGCGACCGGGTGGCGATCATGGGGGACGCCTGCGAGGAATGGGTGATCAGCGACCTCGCGGCGCAATCGCTCGGCGCCATCGTCTACGGCATCTACCCGACCGCGTCGGCATCCGAAGTCGAGTACCAGATGCGCGACGGCGGCGCCGTGCTGTTCATTGCCGAAAATCAGGAATACCTCGACAAGCTCCTCCCGTTCGCCGATCGACTTCCGGCCTTGAACTGGATCGTGGTGATCGACGACACGGCGACCTTTGCCTACCAGCACCCCAAGCTGCGCTGCTATCGTGCCCTCCTCGCGGCGGCTGGAGAGCCGGATCTTCCCTGGCTCGAGGAGCAAGCCGCGCGACTCGACGCGGACGCGCCCGCCTTCATCGTCTACACCTCGGGCACGACCGGCGCGCCCAAAGGAGCGCTGGTGACCCATGGCAAGCATCTCGCGGCGGCCGCCAATATCGTCGATCATTATCCCACCCTTGCGCAAAATGAGCATCGCACGGTCGGCTATTTGCCGCTTTGCCACGTGCTCGGCCGTGACGTCGCGGTGACGCTGCCGCTGATCTCGCGCCTCGTCCCGCATTTCGGCGAGCACCCGGAGGACCTACCCACGACCCTGTTCGAGACCGCGCCGACGATCCTGTTCACCGTGCCGCGCTATCTGCAGCGGTTCGCCGCCCAGGTGCTGCTCGGCATCCGCAATTCCGGCGGCGTCAAGCGCGCGAGCGCGGAGATCGCAATGCAATTCGCGCGCGCACACGCACGGCGACGCTGGAACGGCGCCGGGGGCTTCGCCGAACGCGCGCTCTATCGCGCCTGCCGCGCCGGCGTCTTCCTGCCGCTTCTCAACAAGCTGGGATTTGACCAGCTTGAGCTCGTAGTCTGCGCCGGCGCGCCACTGCCGCCGCAGACGATGGCGCTCTGGCAGATGTTCGGCATCAACGTCGTCGAAATGTATGGGCAAACCGAGACCGCCGGCGGCATCATCTGCGGCCAGCGTGGGCCGTTTCCGCGCCCGGGCGACGTCGGAGCCGTGCCGGCGGGTTGGCAGGTCAAGCTGGCAAGCGACGGCGAAGTGCTGGTGAAGAGTCCTGATCTGTTCGAGTCGTATTGGAACAATCCCGACGCAACCCGCGCGGTCAAGAACGAGGACGGCTGGCTGCGCACCGGCGATATCGGCGAATGGCACGCCGGGGCGCTGCGCCTCGTCGACCGCGCGCGCGACTTCATCGTCACGTCCGGCGGCAAGACCATCTCTCCGTCATTCGTCGAAAACATCCTGCGCGCCAGTCCTTATATCGCGGAAGCGATCGTGTTCGGCCACGGCCGCAAATATCTCGCTGCGCTCATCGAGATCGAGGCCGACACGGTGGCGGATTGGGCTCGCAGCCACGATGTGGCCTACACGGGCTTCACCAGTCTCGCCGGCAATCCCGAGGTGGCGCAACTCATCGGCGTCGAGGTCGAGCGTGCGAACGGCGAACTGTCGCGGCCCGAGCAAATCAAAGCGTTCCGCATTCTCCCCAAAGCGCTCGATCCGGAGGAGGAGGGCGAACCGATCACTCCGACCCGCAAGGTCAAGCGCCACCTGATGTACGAGCGCTTCAAGACGCTCGTCGAAGAGATGTACGATGACCGCGAGCAGCGGCTGATCGCCGCCGGCGCGGTGGAAGTCGCATGAATGCGATCAGACCAGGGAGGAATGCGATGTTGGCACGAGCTCTGGCGGCCGCATTGGCCGCGGCGACGCTGGCATATCCAGCCAGCGCACAGGACGCCTACGTCATAGGCGTCACCGGCGCGCTGACGGGACCAGCGGCGGGCACCAATGGACCGCCGATCGAGGGTTTGCGTCTCTACGTCGACCGCCTCAACGCGGCGGGCGGAATCAACAGCAAGAAGATCCAGCTGACCGTGCTCGACGATCAAGGCGAGCCATCGAAAGCCGCGGCCAACGCCAAACGGCTGCTCACGCAGGACAACGTCAGTCTGTTGGTGCTTTCGAGTCTCTCCTCGACCTTTGCTCCGGTCATCGCCGAATCGAAGCGCGCCAACGTGGCGCTCATGCTGATGGGCGCGGTCTGCCCCAAGGAAGTCTACCCGCCGGCCGATCTGCTGCAGTTCTGCACCACCGCATACGCCGGCGGCTACGACAGCCGCGCGACGCTCGCCTTCATCAAGGAGACGGCGAAAGAGCCGGTGCGCATCGGATTTGCCGCGATGGCAATCCCGCTCTCGCGCGGCGAAATCGACTACGCCGAGGAGCAGGCCAAGGCGATGGGCATGACGCCGGTCGACAAGGAGGTGATACCGCCGCCGACCGCCGACTACACGCCGTTCGCGACCAAGCTCAAGGATGCCAACCCGAACTGGATATTCTCCTGGGCGCCGTGGGTCACCCAGGTGAAGACATTCGAAGCGCTGCGCCGGCTCGGCTGGGAGGGCGATTACATCACTTGGGCGCACATCGAGGCCGAGAGCGAATTGGCGCGCCTCAAGGATGGAAAATTCTATGTCATCGGGGCGAATTCCTTGTTTCAGGACAATTTGCCCATCCACAAGCAGATCGTAGAGGAAGCGAAAAAAGCGAACATACGCTATCCGGCAGAGCAGATGACCGAAGGTTGGATCGGCGGACTGGTACTCGAAGCGGTGCTAAAGGCAGGCGGTTGGCCGGCCGACGCCGCGAAGATCCGCGCGGCAATGGAGAACGTGAAGGTCGATACGCAGGGACTGCGCGGCGGGACGATCGAGTGGAGCAAGGACAACCACTTCCGGACACGTCAATATTACCGCATCTATCGCTGGGATCCGGCAAAATCGGCAGTCGCCGTGACAAAGGATTGGGTGGCCTACGACGTGAAGTGATGACGCTGCGCGGAGCGGGGACATCGCGGCGCTGGCTGGCGTCAGTTTCAGCCGAGCCCGGCGAGACGGATCATACCGAGGCTATAGTCCGACGCGCGCCTCCCGCGCGGAGAACCATGGCAATTCCTGCCGGCGCGCGCTGACCCTTGCAACTCATCGTCAACATCACCGTCCTCGCCGCGATTTATGCGCTGCTCGCCTGCGGCTACGTGCTCATTTATCGCGTGAGCCGAGTGATGAACATGGCGCATGGCGAACTCGCCATGCTCGGCGCCTATCTCCTGTACACGACCGCCTCCTTGTTCACCGATCATCCCGTCGGCGCCATCGCCGCGGCGCTGGTGCTCAGCCCGACCGTCGGCGTGCTCGTCTACGTCGCGCTGATGCGCAAGATGACCGGACAGATGGTACTCGCCGCCATCCTCACCACCATCGCGATCGGCATCCTGTTGCGGGGTGTCATCGTGCTGATCTGGTCGGCCGCGCAACAGCATCCGCTGCAGGCGCTCAAGTTCTCCAATCCATCCATCGAGCTTATCGGCGGCGCTCGCATTTCAACTTGCGCGGCGCTGATGGTGCTCGCGACGGTCGCGGTCTATGCCGCTCTGTTCGTGTTCCTTCGCTTCGGCCGGTGGGGCATGCGACTGCGGGCGGCCGGGCAGAACCCGCTGCTCGCGGCGCAGCGCGGTATCAATCTCAACGCGATCTATGCCCTCGCCTGGGCGCTCTCGACCTTGACCGGATCGATTGCCGGCATGCTGATTGCGCTCGACTCCGGCCTCGACCAGACGATGGTCGTGATCGGTCTCAAGGCGTTCGCGCCGGCGCTCGTCGGCGGCCTGGACAGCCTCCTCGGCGCGCTGGTCGGCGCGGTTATTGTCGCCAGCGCCGAGGTCTTGGCCATCCATTATATCGATCCGTTGCTGTCCGACGTGGTGCCGTTTCTGGTGCTCATCGCCGCCCTGATCGTGCGCCCGTGGGGGCTGTTCGGCACGCGCGAGGAGCTTGACCGTGTCTAGGTCACCGCGCGCCAGCGGCTACTTCCGCACCAGCTACGACCAGGACCTCGCGCTTGTGCAGACGCGGCTCGAACGCACGAGCTTG
Organism: Xanthobacteraceae bacterium; assembly: GCA_035693615.1. Lineage (GTDB taxonomy): Bacteria > Pseudomonadota > Alphaproteobacteria > Rhizobiales > Xanthobacteraceae > VAZQ01. The sequence goes on along the minus strand of DASSGH010000043.1, from coordinate 151,992 downwards.
GGGGTGTTCATCGTGATGCTGCTGGCGTTTCCCCTGATTGCGTCTCCATTCCAGCTGGATCTCGCCTGCCAGGTATTTCTGGCCTCGATCGGCGCGCTCTCGCTCATGCTGCTGACGGGCTATGCCGGACAGATTTCGCTCGGGCATGCCGGCCTACTCGCGGCGGGCGCGTTCACGGTGGGAATCCTGTTCCGTGAGGCCAATGCGCCGTTCTGGATCACGCTGCCCGCGGCGGCGGCGGTGGGAGGAATCCTCGGCATCATCTTTGGCTTGCCGTCCCTGCGTTTGCGCGGCCTCTATCTCGCCGTGAGCACGCTCGCGCTGCATTTCGTGGTGATCTATCTCGGCGGCGAATACGAGGCGCGGCGCGGCTTCTCGACCGGCATCGTCATCGATCCGCCCAAGCTCGGCGGCGTTTCGATCACGGATGCGCGTGCGTGGTATTTCATTCTTCTGAGCGCGGCAGCGGCGACGCTCCTCGTCTGCCTGAACTTGGTACGTGCCCGGACCGGCCGCGCCTGGCGGGCGCTGCGCACCCGCGAGACCGTCGCCGAGGCGCTCGGCATCGGCGTCGCCTCATACAAGCTGCTGGCCTTCGTGGTCAGCTCGGCGGCGACGGCAGTTGCCGGTGCACTGTTCGCCTATTACCGCGGATTCGTTTCCGTTGAGGCGTTCTCGCTCTTCCTCACCATCCAGTATCTCGCCATGGTGATTATCGGCGGCATGGGCTCGCTCCTCGGCGCGCTGCTCGGAGCAATCTTTGTCACCCTCTTTCCCTACATCATCGAAATCGGCCTGCTCGCCCTGCCCGGGGCGCAGCGCCATGCCAGCCTACTGTTTGCGGTGAATTACGCCGCATTCGGCCTGGTCATGATCCTGTTCCTGATGTTCGAGCCGCTCGGTCTCGTCGGCATGTGGCGGCGTACGCAGAATTACTTTCTGTTGTGGCCGTTCAAGCATCGTCGGGCTGGGGGATCGCGCGAATGACCGCTGCACTGTTGACGCTCGAAAAGCTCGAAGTGGTCTATCACCGCGCCATCACCGCGGTGCAAGGCATCACGCTCTCGGTCGACCCGGGAAAGATCGTCGCGCTATTGGGAACGAACGGCGCCGGGAAAACCACGACATTGCGCGCGATCTCCGGCTTTCTCGGCATCGACGACGCGCGCGTCACCGAAGGCGCGATCACGTTCAAGGGCGCGCGCATCGAGAATCGTCCGCCGCACGAGAACACGCGGCGCGGGATCGTGCTGGTGCCGGAACGCGACAAGGTCTTCCCCAATCTCACCGTCGCCGAGAACCTCGCCGCCCCGGTGGCGCGCGCCGCGGCGGCCATCGAGCGCCCGCGTCGCGAGGCGCTCGCGTATCAGTTCTTCCCGCAACTCGCCGACTTGCGTCATCGCGTCGGCGGCCTTCTTTCTGGCGGCGAACGGCAGATGCTGGCACTCGCCAGCGGACTCGTGTGCGAGCCCGAACTCCTGCTGGTCGACGAGCTTTCCCTCGGCCTCGCGCCCGTAGTGGTAGAGGATTTACTGCGTCGGCTGGCCGAAATCCGCCGCCAGCTCGGCGTCGCCGTTCTGGTCGTGGAGCAGAGCGCAACGGTGGCGCTCGAGATCTCCGACTACGCCTACGTGATGGAAAACGGTCGCATCGTGCTCGACGGCACGGCCGAGCGCCTGCGCCGGCATCCCGATATCCAGGAGTTCTATCTGGGCCGCAAGAGGGGCGAACGAAGGAGCTATCGCGAGGTCAAGCAATATCGCCGCAGCCGGAGATGGTATGGCTGAGCTGGAGGTCGATCGCCTGACGCTGCGGTTTGGGGGCCTGACGGTACTCGAAGGCGTGTCGCTCGCGCTTGGAGCGGGCGAGCTGTTTGCGCTGATCGGTCCGAACGGCGCCGGCAAGACCAGCGTGCTCAATTGCGTGAGCGGCATCTACCGCGGCGAGGGCGAGATCCGGTTTCGCGACCGTAACATCGCCGGGCGCGAGCCGCACCAGATCGCCCGGCTCGGGCTTGCCCGCACCTTCCAACACGGCGAACTGTTCCCGCAGATGTCGGTGCTCGACAATCTCCTCACCGGCCGCCACGCGCGCATTCGCACCAATCCCCTTGCCGAGATGTTGTTTCTGAAGTCGGTCCGGCGCGAGGAAGTGCGCCACCGCGAGGCGGTCGAGCGCATCATCGAGTTCGTCGAGCTCGAACGCTATCGCCATGCGCCGGTGGACGGCCTGCCCTTCGGCATCCAGAAGCTGGTCGGGTTTGCGCGCGCGCTCGCACTCGAGCCGGCCATCCTGATGCTCGACGAGCCCTCGGCCGGGCTCAATCGCGACGAGCGGGGGGACTTGGCGCGCTTCATCCTGCGCGTCAAACATGAACTCGGCATCAGCATGATCTGGATCGAGCATGATCTGGAGATGGTGGCCGATCTGGCCGACCGCATCCACGTCCTCGATTACGGACGGACGCTGGCCGAAGGCGAGCCGGGCGTGGTCTTGAAGGATCCGCGCGTCGTTGCCGCCTATATCGGGACAAGCGCAGGCAGCGCCTGACCGCAGGCCGTCATCCTGCACGCCGTGCAAGCCCCGCCGCGGCTCTTCACGCCCGCTGCCGCAGCAACCTGCGGATCACCTTGCCGGTGGTGGTCATCGGCATCTCGCCGATGAAGGCGACCTCGCGCGGATATTCGTGGGCGGAGAGACGCGTCTTGACGAAGCCCTGGATGTCCGCGGCGAGCGCGTCGGAGGGCGTGTGGCCCGATTTGAGCACGATGAAGGCCTTCACGATTTCCGTGCGCAGCGCATCGGGCTTGCCCACCGCCGCGGCCAGTGCCACCGCGGGATGGCGAATGAGGCAATCTTCGATCTCAGTCGGTCCGATGCGGTATCCCGACGAGGTGATGACATCGTCGTCGCGCCCGACGAACTGGAAATAACCGTCGGCATCGACCACGCCCTGATCGCCCGTCGTCATCCACTCGCCGATGAATTTTTCGCGCGTCGCATCGGGCTTGCCCCAATACTGCAGGAACATCACCGGGTCGGGCTGTTTGATCGCGATCTGGCCGAGCTCGCCCGGCGCGCAGTGCGAGCCGTCCGCGCGAATCACTGCGACGCCGTGCCCGGGCACCGGTTTGCCGATGGCGCCGGGGCGTGAAACGCCGATCGCCGCGCAGGAGGCCAGCACCAGGTTGCATTCGGTCTGCCCGTAGAACTCGTTGATGGCGATGCCGAGCGTCGCCTTGCCCCATTCATAGGTCTCGATGCCGAGCGCCTCGCCGCCCGAGCCGACCGAGCGCAACGCGATGGGCGCCTTCGGCGGGCGTGCCGAGCGCAACATGCGCAGCGCCGTCGGCGGAATGAACGCGTTGCGCACCCGCATCTTTGCCATCAAGGCATAGGCCTGCTCCGGATCGAACTTGTCGAATTTTTGCGCCACGACCGGCACGCCGTAGTGCAATCCCGGCAGCAACACGTTGAGCAGGCCGCCGGCCCAGGCCCAATCTGCCGGGGTCCAGAACCGGTCTCCGGGCTGGGGCAGAAATTCGTGCGGGACCTCGATTCCGGGAAGATGGCCGAGCAGCACGCGGTGCGCATGCAGCGCACCTTTCGGCGGACCGGTCGTGCCCGATGTGTAGACCATCAGCGCCGGGTCGTCGGCCGTGGTGGCGACCGGCGTGAATTCAGAGGCGGCGCGCGCCAGCACCGCGTTGAAGTCCTCGGCCCCGTCCGCCGCTCCGTCGGTCGACAACACGACTTCAAGCGCGAGCGCAGCATCGCGAACGGCCGCGAGCTTGGTGAGCCCCTGCGCATTGCTGATCAGGGCCCGTGCGCCCGAATCCTTCAGCCGATACGAAATCGCCTCGGTTCCGAAGAGCATTGCTAGCGGCAGCGCGATGGCGCCGAGCTTGTAGATGGCGATGTGGCACACCGCTACGGCGGGGCCTTGCGGCAACAGCAACGCGATGCGATCGCCCCGCTGAATGCCGTGGGCAGCGAGCGCATTGGCGAGCCGATTCGAGGCTTCGTGCAACGTGCCGTAACTCACCTCCTCGACCTTTCCGTCGCCGCGCACGTTGAGAATCGCAGTCCGCGATGGATCGCTGTTCGCCCAGCGATCACAGACGTCGACCCCGATATTGTAGCGCGCCGGGATTTGCCAGCGGAACGAACGATAGAGCGTGCCGTAGTCGCGCGCGGCCGGAAGGACAGGGGCTGCGTACATGGCGGCGCAGGCTAGTGATGCAACTTCAGGAGGTCCATAGCGAGCCGGTTCGAACACGATTTGGCCGCATTCGCCCCAGCGGAGCGGCGGCCGATTTGATGCAACCCGGCGCGCTACCAGAGCGTTTGGTTCGTGCACAGGACTGTCACGCCAAGGCGTAGGAGCGAATCACATGGATGAAATCGCAACCAAGCCGCGCGCCATCTCGGAACAGAGGGTCGATCGTCCCGCCGAATGGCGCCCGTTCGAGGGCCTGCGACGGGAAGTCGATCGCCTGTTCGAGGACTTCCAGTTGGGCGCCTGGCGCTCGCCGTTCGGGCGCGGCGCGTTCGACATTCAACCGTTCTGGCGCGGCGACCTCTGGAGCAGAACCCCGGTGGTCGACTTCGTCGACAAGGAGAACGCCTACGAGCTATCGGCCGAGTTGCCCGGCATGGACGAGAACAGTATCGACGTCAAATTCTCGGACGGCACCTTGACCATCAAAGGTGAGAAGCGAGACGAACGGGAGGAGAAGAAGAAGAATTTTTATCTGGCAGAGCGCCGCTACGGCTTGTTCCAGCGTTCTTTCAGCGTCCCTGAAGGGGTCGACGCCAACCGGATCGAGGCGAATTTCAAGAATGGCGTGCTGACGGTCACGCTGCCGAAGACGCTGCAAGCACGCAAGAACGAGAAGAAGATCCCGGTCAGGCAGGCCTGAGGTCGACCGCTCGGTGAATTTCTAAACCCCGGCCGGTGCGCCGCCGGCCATCAGCGGGCGTGCGCGAGGCGCAGCCTGGATTTGTGCCGCTGCCGCTTTCCGCCGTCGGCCACGCGAACGCGGCTCTGCCGGAACGTCGACGCGACGTTGCTCCATTCGCCGCGCTGCTGCACATGCGCGGGGTCGTTGCCGGGCATCGGCCGGGCGAGCCCGTATTTCGCACCGTGCGCGTCGATCCATTTCCAGACTTCTTCCGCATTGGTTCCTTCGACGGCGGTCAGGTCGACCGCGCGGCCGTGGCCATAGCCGCCGGTGCGGCGGCTGCCGCCATGCAACGAGTTGCCGCCGCGCGCCTTGAAGCCGGCGGCGAGGCGTTGGCGATAGTCGTCGCGAAATGCGCTGAGCATCGACCAGTGAAGGCCGTCAGCATCCATCGCGCGGCCCGCGTTGTAGAGTTGCTCCCGAAAGCCCGGATCCATGCCCCCGATCACGTAGTCCTGGAGCGCCAAGCCCATGCGGTTGGCAGCGGCGGGGTCCTTCCAGGTGAAATCGCCGCTCGAATCCTTCTTGAGCGGCGCGCGCTGGTAGACCTCCCACAGGTAATCATCGATTTCGTCGAGGACCACCATCCCGCGCTTTCGGCGCATATCCGAGCTTTCCGGCTGCACTTGCTCGCGCGATGGAAACGCGACGAAAGCACCCACCTTAGTTAGCGCGCGCTTGATCAGTTCGCGTGCCGCAGCGGCGATGGACACCGGCGGCTCGGGATTGACGAAGCGAACCGTTTGCACCGCGCGCGGATAATGCGCGCCGGCGTCCTCGCTTTGCTCGGCGGCATCGGTGCTTTGCGGATGCGCCGGAGGCGGCGTCGTCGCGCGACGATAGACGATGGTCTCGTTGCCCACGGGTTCTGAGCCGGTCACCGCCGGCTCGCCGTCCCGGTAATTCATGATCGCCAGCGCCACCATGCCTGCGAGCAAGGCACAGGCGGCAAGCTTGAGCCCAACAAGGGCGTGAGAGAAAATCGCGCTCAACACGATCACCGGTCCGCGCAGCGCATGCGCGCGCCGGCGCAGCGTCAGCGTGATCGTCGGGTGACGTGAGGTCGGCGCCACCGCTGATCGGCGGGGCGCCTGCGGCGGTCGCATGGGAGTTCGCCGCGCCAGCCCAACGGCGCGCGAATGCCGCACTAAAGCGACGAGCTGTCCCGCCAAAGTGAAGCTCCCCCCTGCCGATCACTCTGGGCGAAGATGTCCCGCTGGAATGGCGCGCGCACAACCCTCCCCAGGGCGACAACGGCGTCAACGCCCGCAGTTTCCAACCAGACGAAAGCGAGTGCTCCCCACCCCGGAAGTAATCCCCAAACAGGAGAAGTTGAATTGATAAATAAGGAGAAAAATTGACCTCGGGGGGACCAATTGGCGGCGGTGGCGGCGCCCGGCACGTGGTTAACGCTTCGTACACCACGTCTGCCGCGCTTCCATTCGCTTGCGTTCCAGGCCGGATGAGAAAGCTCCACAGGCAGGCTTTGCCTCGCGCACACCGCCCGCTAAAAAAGGTCGGCGCAACCAGCGCCGCCGCGAGCCGGGCGGACCACGAGCCACGATTCATTGATGACCGAGGAGCTGAGCGCGCGCCTGCCCCCGAAGGGCGACATCGATTACCGGCTGCTCATCCCGTTCCTCGCCCACGTCACGCTGGTCCAGACGCTCACCCTCATCATCCGGATCACGACCTCCTACCGCGCGATCGAACTCGGCCTTCCCGTCCTTTGGCTCGGCATCATTGCGACCGGCTTCGCCATCATCCCGGTGTTCACCGCGCTGCAGGTCGGGCGGTGGATCGACCGCGGCAACGACGCGCGCGCGGCGTGGCTCGGCTCCGCCCTCGTTTTCACCGCCTGCATCGGATTCTGGGCGTGGCCCCGCTCCGCCATGCATCTCGTTGGCTTCTCCGTGCTGTTGGGGTTTGGCCACATGTTCTGCATGGCGGGGCATCAGATGCTGGCGGTTCGCGCGGGGGGCAAGCGCGGCCGGGAGACGGCACTCGGCTACTACATGGTGGCGGCCTCGATCGGGCAGGGGCTGGGGCCGTTCGTCGTCGGCTGGCTCGGCGGCGCGGCGGCGCTGCCCCCGACCGGGCTGCTGTTCAAGATCGGCCTCTTCGTCGCCGCCGTCAGTACCGTGATCGCGCTGTTGATCAGGCCCGCCACGGGCAAGGCCGAACATCACCACGGCGGCGACTTCATCCCGATTCGACGACTGCTCGCGCTGCGCGGCTTCGCGGCCGTCATGGTCTCGAGCGTCGTAACCATCACTGCGCTCGATCTCCTGGTGATCTATCTTCCGGCGCTCGGCGCGGAGCGCGAGATCGACGCCAATCATATCGGCCTGATGTTGACCGTCCGCTCCATCGCATCCCTGGTATCGCGCGCGTTCTATGCGCGGCTAATCTTCGCCATCGGCCGCACGCCACTCACCTTGATCAGCATGCTCGGCAGCGCCGCCGCTTTTTTGCTTCTCGCACTGCCGCTCTCGCTTTCCATCATGTACGCCGTTCTCATCGGCTTGGGAGTTGCCATGGGTATCGCCTCGACACTGACCCTCTCCGGCGTGATGTACCTCGCGCCGCCTGAAGTGTGCGGCACGGCGTTGACACTGCGCATGACCGGCAACCGCATCGGGCAAATCGTGTTTCCGGCCCTCGCGGGGCTGCTTGCCGCCGCAACCGGCGTGGCGGGGATCCTGCTGGCGATCGGGGTCGGCCTGGCGGCATCGGGCGTTGCCGTCGCAGTGCGCCAACCGAAAGCGCCGTCCTGACGCAAATTCGCTTACACGGGAGAACGCGCATGGCCGACCCGATCCGTATCCGAATGGGAGGCTACGCTCCGCCAACGAGCGGCTTCAGCCGCGCGCTCAAGCGGATCGGCGACCGGCTCGCCGACGAATTCGGCGAGCGCGTCGAAGTCAAATATGTGTGGAACATCATGGAGCTCGGCTATCGTGCCGAGGACATTCTATGGCTGGTCGAGAACGGCCTTCTGACGCTCGGCTATCAGTCCTCGAGCTATCTCACCGATCGGGTGCCGGACCTCGGCGTCGTCGACCTGCCGTTCCTGTTCGCCACCACGCAATCCGCGCGTGCGGCGATGGACGGCGCGCTCGGTGACTTGCTTGCCCGCAAGATCGAGGAGCGCACGAATTTCCGCATCCTGGGCTGGTTCGAGAACGGTTTCCGGCACATCTCCAACCGCATACGGCCAGTGCGCGCGCCCGCGGATCTCGCCGGGCTGCGGATGCGTGTCCTGCCGAGCAAGGTGCAGGCGCGGACGTTCGAATTGCTCGGCGCGGTGCCGATGCCGATGGATCTCACGCAGGCGATCGCGCTGATCACCGCCGGAGACATCGACGCGCAGGAGAATCCGCTCTCGAATACCGTGACCTACGGCGTGCACAAGTTCCACCGCTTCCACACCCTGAGCAATCACTTCTACATTTCGCGGCCGATCTTCCTGCATCGCACCGCCTTCGATTCCTGGCCGGCCGATCTTCAACGCGCCATGCGCAGCGCCATAGCGGACGCGGTTGCCTTTCAACGCGAGCTGCACGTCGAGGAGGAGGAGCAAGCACGCCAAGCGATCGCCGCGCAGGGCTGCGAGATCGTCGAGCTCACCGCCGCCGACCACGATGCATTCGCCGCCGCGGTGGCGCCGCTGCTCAAGGAGGCGCGGCAAACCTTCGGGCCGACGCTGCTCGATTTGACGGCCGAGCGCGCGGCGTAAACGCCGCTGCGAGGACGCGAAAGCGGGTTTATCCACGTCCCTCTTCGGGCTCCGCCAAGATCAGCGCCCAGAACACCTTGTACTTGGACTTCGGCGAATAGGCCGCAGCGATGCCCATGCGGGTCGCGCCCTTGAGCAGCATATTGTCGCGGTGCGGCGGCGAATCGCGCCAGCCGGAGAAGGCTTGCGCCAGGGTGTGATACCCGGCGCCGACATTCTCCGCCGCGGTATGTGCGCGGTAGCCGCCCCCTTTGAGGCGGTCGTGGAAGCTGCGCGCCACCTCGTGACTGAGCGTGTCGCGGCTCGCCATGGCCTGCGCCTGCGCCTCGGCGAGTTTCATCAGCTCGGGATCGATGGTGACGGGGGTCAGTCCGTTGTTGGTGCGGTAGCCGGAGATCATCGAGGCGGCCATGGTCGCGTCGACCTGCGCGTCCTTGGCGGCGAGGCTGCGATAAAAACTCGGCTCGCCGCTCGGCAGATCGCGCTCGGCGCAGGCGCAAAGGAGCGCCGCCACGGCAAGCATGGACAAGCGCGCGCCAAGGCGCACAGCGCGTCGTCGAAAGGTCATCGCTGTCCCCCCTCCGCCGTCGATCCTGCGCTCACAGCATGGCAGAACCGTGGAGATCGTGCGGGGGCGGTCAATTCCCGCCGCGATAGACCAGCGCCGGCTGCGAGAAGAAGCTTTCCAGGATGTGATAGCAGATCGCGTAGTTCTTCTGGTGAAAGGAGGCGTGGGCGATGCCCGGCATCACTGCGAACTGCTTGTCCGGATTGGGCAGCAATTCGAAAAACTTCAGAAGGTCGGCAAAGCTCGCGATGCCGTCGTATTCGCCACGCATGATGAGGGTGGGGACGGGGATTTTCTCAGGATCGCAGACCGGCAGATTGGCGCACATGTCGACATAGGTGCCAGTCGGCACCGAGTCGTCGAGCGCAAGAATGGCGTCGGCGAATGCCTCGATGACGGTGTCATCGGCGGTGCCGGGATGATCGCGCTCGAAGATCGAGCGCACGAATTTGCGGTCAATCGGGCGCCGGTTTTTGGCGCGGAACTCGGGCAATCGTTTGCTCCGCTCGGCAAGGGTCGGCGAACCTTCGCCGGTCCATACCATGGCGTCGAGCGCGAGCCGCGCGACCATGCCAGGGTGACGCTGGGTGAACAGGGCCGCGCGCAATGCGCCGGATGAAATTCCGTACACGAGCAACGGGCGTTTGCCGCGCAGTTTTTCGATATAGGCCGCGGCGACGAAGCAGTCGTCGGCGCCATAGGCGATCGGCGCATTGTTGTCGCGGGTCTTGGTGGAGCGCCCATAGCCCTCCATATCGACGCACCAGGTGTCGTAACCGCGCGCGGCGAAGAAATCCATCACCGAGGAGTCCGCGCGACCTGGCACCTGCAGATCGAAGGTCGGCTGCGAGGCCATGGATGAGCCGTGCACGAACAAGATTCGTCCCGCAGATCCGGAAGGATCCCCGCCGTGCTTGTTCCACAGAAACAGGCGCACATCGCTGCCTTTGTCGGTCCAGTGCTCCTCGCCGCGAATGGCGGCGACAGACGAAAGCGGCTTGTTCACGCTAGCTCCTCCCCTCGTTGTGAGAACGCCGTCCACCCGCGCTCATTCGGGCTTTATGCCGTTGGCGTTGATGACTTTGGCCCATTTGTCGATCTCTGACTGCACGTAAGCGCCGAACTCATCGGGGGACATCGCCATCGCCGTTGCGCCCTGCTTCTCCCATGCCTGCCGCACGTCCGCGCGCGCGAGGATCTTGTTGATCTCCGCGTTGAGCCGCGTGACGATCGGCTGCGGCGTGCCCGCCGGCGCCATCAAGCCGATCCAAATCGTCGCTTCGTAGCCGGGAACCCCGGCTTCCGACAATGTCGGCACTCCGGAAAGGATGGCCGAGCGCACCTTGCCGGTCGTGCCGAGCGCTTTGACGCGCCCGGCTTGGATCATCGGGGCCATGCTCGGCACCGAGTCGAACATCATTTCGATTTGCCCGCTGATGATGTCGTTGCGGGCGCCAGTGCTGCCCTTGTAAGGCACGTGCAGGATATCCGTGCCGGTGAGGGTCTTAAAAAGCTCGCCGGCCATGTGATAATTCGAGCCGACTCCGGAGGAGGCATAGTTGAGCGCGCCGGGCTTCGCCTTGGCGAGCGCGATGAATTCCTCGACCGTGTTCGCCGGCACCGAGGGGTGCACGACCATGACCAATTCGGAATTGAGCAGCGACGCCACCGGCACGAAGTCGCGCAACAACTTGTACGACTTGTTGGGGACCAATGTCTCGGTCGTCGTCTGCGTCGCGGACATCATCAGCAGCGTATAGCCGTCCGGCGGCGACTTTGCAGCGGCATCGGTGCCGATGATGGTTCCGGCACCCGGCCGGTTCTCCATCACTAACGGTTCGCCGAGCGCTTTGCGCAGCTCCTCGGCCAGCAAGCGCGTGAAAATATCGGTCGGACCGCCGGCACCGAACGGCACGATCATCTTGATCGGGCGCGACGGATAATCCTGCGCCACCGACGCCGCCGCCAAGAGGAGCGATAACGCCGCGGCCGCGATGAGAGATGAAACGCGCTGCGAGGTGCTCATAGGCATCGCTTCATTCGGATCACGCGCGGGAACCGCATGCCCCCGCCCCGCGCGGGCCGCGACTTTATGCGATATGCGCTGCACGGGTCCAGAAAGGAATCGGATCGGCCGCAGTGCCGAACGTCACGGCTCGATCACCTCGCGCGCGTCAATTTCTCCATCATTTCCGCGAAAGCGCCGGCGAAAGGATGGAAGCTGAAGCGGATCACGTGCCCGCCGCGCGGGCAGACCACGGCGCGAAAGATCACGTTGGCTCTGAGGATTTCAGTATCGATCCCGTCGATGCTGGCGCGCCACCACGGTTGCCAGACATCGTTGAGCAGGAGGATGCCGCCGGCCGGCGCCTCGACCCGCACGACGATTTCGGTGTTGCCGTAGCGAAGAAGGCGCGCGCTGCCGGCATTCTCGCCGCCATCGGCCGGGGCCGCCGAGACGTCGCGCGGTTCCTTCATCAGCAGCACGGTACGCCGTGGATCGACTGGCGGCCAACCGCTGCGCAACAGCTCGTCGAAATCGGCAACACGCCAGTCCGTCAGCAGCATCACTCGTGGCAGCGCGCGGGGATTCTCGTAGACGTAAGCGTCATCGGTGTGGGCGATGAAATTGAGATCGCCCGGTTGCAGCGAAGAGTCGATCTCTTCCACCGGCACGCCGGTGGCGATGAAGCGAACGCCGAACAGGTCTGCGAAGGCCGAACGGTAGGACGGGTAAAGCGGCGAGAACATCCGCTGGCTGGGGATGGCGACGGTGTCGCCCACGTGAGTTGCCTCGCGAAACCAGGAGAGCCGCAGCGGATTGTGGCCGAACAGGTGATCGAAGCCTTGGGCGAGCGACAGGTTCGGCCAGTGATAGGCGATGCCGATGAACTCCATGCGGTCGCGCCGATCAGGCGCCGCGGCGGCGGCAAGTCGGGCCTTGAGCAGCCGAACCGTCTCATCGTTCGTGTTCGGGCGCAGCGCCTCGAACTGATCGGTTGGCAGCGCCGTCGAAATATGCGGCGCGTTGTTCCAACCCAGGTCGACGGCCATGAACGCGACCACGAGACCGGCGGCGGCAAGTGGCGAGCGCGCATTCAGCCGCCGCGCGAAAAGCAGAACCGCGATCGCCGCCGCCGTGAAGACGACGGCGCTCGCGACAGGCACCACGGCTGGAGCGATGCCGACGACGGAGTGGGCCAGCGCCAACGCGCCGGCGACCAACACGATCCCGCAGGTGATCTCACAGGCGCGCTGTAGGCGGCTCGCGGGTGCCACCGTGCCGGTGAGCCAGCGATGGACGAGATAACCGGCAATCAGCGCGATCAACGCCACCAGCACGAAGGTGGCGTCGGCCGGACGGCGGTAGAGGGCCACCGCGGGCAGCAGGTCGTACATCAGCTGGAACGCCGGCGTGTAAGCACCAAGCGCGTAAAGCAGCACCAGGGCCGCAGCGATGGTGAAGACCCTGACCTCGCGCGCCCACGCAAGGCCGCGGATAAGGCCGAAGGACAGGAGCGCGACCAAGGTCAGCCCGCCGGCGTAAACGAGCCCCATGTTCTGGGAGAGAGAGAGACCCGGCGACCCCCAGGCGGCGTCCCAGATCGGGCTTTCCGGCGCCCAATAGTCGACGTGCGGGTTCATGGCGCCGAAAAGATCGGCAAACGCGAACTGCAAGAGGTGCACGGGGTGGATCGAGCCGGCCGCCGCCGACGCGAAGCTGATTTCGGGGCGGTTCGACCGCGCGGCCAACAGCAAGGTCATGACGATCGGCACGGCGGCGATGAGCATGGCGCTGGCTACAGCGGCGGCGAGCGGCGCGATGCTTGCGCGCATCCGGGCGAGCGCCTGCCGTCCGGCGAACCAATGCGCCAATACAAATCCGGCGAGCACGTAAAGCGACAGCAGCGCGACTTGATCCCGATCGAGCGCCATCAACCCGGCGACCGCGCCGGCCCCGAGCCCCGTCCGCCACGAAGAGCGATCGAGCGCGCGGGATAAGAGCCACAGGGCAAGCGGCAGATAGGCCAGGCTGATGATCTGGCCGGTATGTTGAATGCGCGCGCTGGCCGCGCCGCCGAGCGCGAACGCCATCGCGGCGACCAGCGCACCGGCCGAATGCCAGCCGCGATCGTGGAAAAACAGGATGACGCCGAAGCCGCCGAGAAGCAAATAAGCGAAGGTCACGGCATCGAAGGCGCGCAGGCTGACCGCGGGATTGGCGATTGCCAGCAACACGTGAAGCGGGGAGAACAAGAGCGACTGGGGATCGGAAATCTGCGGCCAGCCAGCAAAGACGTTGGGAGACCACCACGGCCATTCGCCGCGCGCAAACGAGCTCGCGAGAAACTGCACCTGCGGGAAGAATTGCGATTTCGCATCCCACGGGATCGTCATGCGACCGGAAAGCCAGGGCCAGGCCGGAAGCAGGAACGCGACCATGAACATCAACAGCGTGAGCGCCAGCGGAAGGCGCCCGACCGAGATCCCCGCTCGCCATGGAGCCGTAAGCCACGCCACCGCGCGGGCATGCGGTGGCTGCGCCGGTTCAAGCCAGCGCGCGCTGGGATCGCCGGCCGCGGACACCATCGGCCTCTTGCTCAGGTCCATCTTTCGCTTCCCAAGCCCTCGCACAGCATAGCCGGCTCCGCGAGGGCGCGCGTCAATACGATGTCGCACCGCAATGCAACGGGAGTGCGCGGTGGATCATCGCGGCGCGCAGCCCTATCATGCCGCAGAACGCAGGAGGAGCGCCCATCTCATGACGACTACCCCTATGCTGCCGCGGGAGCGCTGCGATTTTTCCGCAATCGTGGACCGGCCGCCGCTCAAATTGCCGGGCGATGCGCGGCTCGTGTTCTGGACCATCGTCAATTACGAAGTGTGGGACATCGGCAGGCCGATGCCGCGCCAAGTCCTTCCCGCGCCGACTGGGGCGCCGCTCCTTCCCGATGTACCGCACTGGAGCTGGCACGAATACGGCATGCGGGTCGGTGCATGGCGCTTCTTCGAGCTCTACGAGCGGCTCGGCTTGCGGCCGACGCTCGCCATCAACGCGCGCACCTGCGAGGACTACGCCCGCGTCGCTGAGGAAGCCAAGCGCCTGCGCTGGGAATTCATGGGCCACGCCTACGACCAAATGCCGATCCATAAGGTCGAAGACCAGGCGGCGATGATCAATCGCTCCATGGATATCCTCGAGCGCTTCACCGGCACGCGCCCGCTCGGGTGGCTGGGACCGGGCCTGACGCAGACGTTTGAAACGCCGGAGCTGCTGGTCAACGCCGGCGTGAAATACATCGGCGACTGGGTCTATGACGACGAGCCGACGGTCATTCGCACGGCCAAAGGGCCGCTCGTCACGCTTCCCTACACCGTCGAGATCAACGACATCGGCATGATGATCATCCAGCATCACGAAAGCGAATACCTTGCCCGGCGCGCCATCGATCAATTCGATCGCCTTTACGCCGAGGGAAAGAAGCGCGCCAAGATCATGGCGCTGGCGATTCATCCCTACATCAGCGGCCAACCGCATCGGATCAAATACCTCGAAGCCATCTACGACCATGCGCGCCGCTTTTCCGGCGTGCTGCACTGGAACGGCGCCGAGATTCTCGACTGGTATCTCGCCGCCACCAAGGACGCGAAGACCCACGTCGCCGCCTAGCCCGGTTTACCCCACGGGCCCGCTCTGACGGAAATAGCCGTTTCGAATCAGCCGCTTGAAGGCCCAAGCGACGTGCGCCGAGTGGCGTTTCGGTGCCGCCTCACGCCCAACATGTCTTTTAATTAAGTGGGTCGGGACAGGCCGGGCTGATAATATGGCAAGTTGGCTGGCAGGCGGGTGGGGATGGCGTGCGTGGCGTTAACGCTAAAGCCCCGTGTTCACGGGGGTCCATAGCGTTGAAACCCGGTCGCATGTTCGGCGGGTGGCGCACGCGTGCCCGGGCGAACGGCACGAGAGCCCTTTGCCCCGTCTTCGTCGTGTTTATGGGATTAACTCTCGTGCAAATGCTGTCCGGGTGTACTTTTCCTACCGCACGGCCGGATCTCGCGCCCGACATCCCGCCCAAATATGGTGCCGGGAAGGGGGAGTCCGCGCCGCCGCCGCTCGATTGGTGGCGGAGCTTTCGCTCGCGCGAGCTCACGAACCTGATGGAGGAAGCGCAGCTCGAGAATCTCGACATCGGCGCAGCCATCGGCCGCATCATACAAGCCGACGCGCAGGCCAAGATCGTCGGCGCCGCCTTATTGCCCGAGGTCGATTTCGCGGGTTTTGCCGAGCGCTTCAGGAACGCGGGCGCGGGCGTCCCCGAGCGGAACCTATTCCATGCCGCGCTCAACGCCAGCTACGAAATCGATTTCTGGGGCAAGAACCGCGCTTTCTCGCGCGCGGCGCAGGAAACCGCCGTGGCCAGCCGCTTCAACAAGGAGGTGGTCGTGCTTTCGACCATGGCGGCGGTCGGCAATGCCTATTTCCAGGTGCTCTCGGCACAGGACCGGCTGCGCATCAACCAAAGCAACGTCGAGGCGGCCAGCCGGATTCTTAATCTCATCAAGCAGCGGTTCGAAGCCGGCACCGCCTCGCAACTCGACGTCTCACAGCAGGAAAGCCTCGTTGCCCAGGTGCGCGCGAACATCCCCATCTTCGAACAGGCGCTGCGCCAGAACATCGCCGTCCTCGCCGTGCTCATCGGCAAGCCACCGGTCGAGGTCGTCATCAAAGGCGGCAATATCTACCGGCTGGCGATCCCACGCGTCACGCCCGGGCTGCCGTCGGAGCTACTGTTCCAGCGCCCCGACATCCGCGCTGCCGAAGCCAACCTCGCCTCCGCGGATGCGAGCGTCGAGGCGGCGCGCGCCGCCTTTTTCCCGAGCATTTCGCTGACCGGCCAAGCCGGGTACGAAAGCAACGTGCTCAAGCTTCTCTTCACCCCGCAAAACGCTTTCTACAACATCGCGCTCAACGTCACGCAGCCGCTGCTCGACGGTTTCCGCCTGGAGGGACAGCTGGAATTGGCGCAGGGAAAGCAGTTCGAGCTGGTGAAGGTCTATTGCCAGACCATTCTCTCCGGCTTTGGCGACGTGGAGATTGCGCTCATCGCCATCGCCGAGTCGCTGGAGCGCGAGCGTCTGCAGCAGATCGTGGTCAACAGTTCGCGTGAAGCGTTCCGGCTTTCGGAGGCGCGGCTGCGAGAAGGCACCATTGACCTCGTCACCGTGCTGCAGACGCAACAGACGCTGTTCACCGCGGAAGACAATTACTCGCTCGCACGGCTTGCGCGGTTGCAAGCCGTGTTGAGTCTCTTTCAGGCGCTCGGCGGCGGCTGGATGCCGCCGGGAGCCGCGGCCGGCGTGGTGCTGCAATGACACTCAAACGGCGAATCACGGTGTTCTTGATTGCCGCGCTCGTCATCGCCGCGGTGGTCGGCGTTTACTACATGCCGCACTGGCAGCAAACGCTGGCGGCGGTATCGAAGGGCGGCCGCCGCGGCGGTCCCGCGGCGAACGGTCCCGTTCCCGTTCTCGCGACCACCGCGCGGCTGGCCGATGTACCGGTCTATCTCGACGGAGTCGGCACGGCGAAAGCGCTCAACACGGTCACGGTGCGCTCACAGGTCGACGGCAAGATCATGGAGGTCTTGTTTACGGAAGGGCAGGACGTGCCCAAGGGATACATCCTCGCCAAGATCGATCCCGTCACCTACCAGGCCGCCTACGATCAGACCGTCGCCAAGAAAGCGCAGGACGAGGCTCAACTCGCCAATGCCAGGCTCGACCTCGACCGCTACACCCGGCTGGCGGCGACCAATGCGGTCAACAAGCAGCAGCTCGACACCCAAAGGGCCCTGGTTGCGCAGCTCGAGGCGCAGATCAAGCTCGACCAAGCGGCGATCGACAACGCACGCGCCGTCCTGTCCTACACCGACGTCATCGCGCCGATTGCCGGCCGCACCGGCATCCGTCTGGTCGACGCCGGGAACCTGGTGCGCGGCGCGGAAGCGACCGGGATCGTGATCCTCACGCAGCTGCGACCGATCTCGGTATTCTTCAGCTTGCCGCAACAGAATCTGCCCGAACTCAACAAGGGCATGGCCGAAGGCGAGCTACCTCTCGACGCCTTGAATACCGACGGCAAGGGCGCGCTCGACAAAGGCAAGGTGACGGTGATCGACAATCAGGTCGATCAGACCACCGGCACGGTGAAGCTGCGGGCCGAGTTCCCCAATAAAGACCTTCAGCTTTGGCCGGGTCAATTCGTGAATGTTCGCGTCCTCATCGATACGCTGCGGCAGGCGGTGGTGGTGCCCACCGCGGCGATCCAGCGCGGCCCCAACGGGGCATTCGTCTACGTGCTCAAGCAGGACAACACGGTCACGGTGCGGCCGGTGACGCTGACGCAGCAGGACGATTCACGCGCCGTGGTCGCCACCGGCCTGCAGTCCGGCGAGCAGGTGGTCACGACCGGTTTTGCCCGGCTCACCGAGGGCACGCAGGTCGCGGTATCCGATGCGGAGGACGCAGGCCAGATCGCGCCCGCCGGGCGGCCGCGTCCCGACGGCGCGCGTGGCAAGCGCGGAAGCGAGAAAGGGAAAGGTAGTCCGAGCGCGGGCCTGCCGCGGACCGCCACTCCATGAGCGTATCGTCGCCGTTCATCCACCGCCCGATCGCCACGTCGCTGCTCGGGGTCGCGGTCATGCTCGGCGGCCTGCTCGGTTATCTGTGGCTGCCGGTCTCTTCCCTTCCGCAGGTGGATTTCCCCACCATCCAGGTCACCACCCAGCTTCCCGGGGCAAGTCCCGAGGTAATGGCTTCGCTCGTGACGGCGCCGCTCGAGCGCAATTTCGGACAGATTCCCGCGCTCCAGCTGATGACATCCTCGAGCTCGTTCGGCATCAGCCAGATCACCCTGCAATTCGAGCTCACCCGCGACATCGACGGGGCCGCGCAGGACGTCCAAGCGGCAATCAATGCTTCGGCAGCCACGCTGCCGCGAAACCTGCCGTATCCGCCGGTCTATTCCAAGGTCAACCCGGCCGATGCGCCGATGGTGACACTGGCGATCACGTCGGACACGATTTCGCTGCGCGCGCTCAGCGACATCGCCGACACGCTGCTGGCACAGCGGTTGAGCGAAATTTCCGGTGTCGGGCGTGTCACCGTGCAGGGAAATATCCGTCCTGCCATCCGCATCCAGGTGGACCTGTCTCGCCTCACCAACTACGGCATCTCGCTCGAGGACGTGCGCAACGTCATCATCGCCGCCAACGTCGCCGGTGCCAAGGGTGCGCTCGATGGCGCGCACCAGTCCTACACCATCGCGGCCAACGACCAGCTCGCCGCGGCCGATGCCTACCGCAACGTCGTCGTGACCTACCGCAACACCGCCCCCGTCCTGCTTCGCGACGTGGCCGACGTGATCGACGGGCTCGAGAACAGCAAGGTCAGCGGCTTCTATCAGGGCATGCCGGCGGTGGTCGTCGACATTCAGCGTCAACCCGGCGCCAACGTGATCGAGACGGTGCAGCGCATCAAGAATGAACTGCCGAAATTGCAACGCTCGATGCCGGTCGGGGCGACGCTCACCATAGTGCACGACGCCACCGCCAGCATCCGCGCCTCGGTCCGCGACGTGCAATTCACCTTGGTGCTCAGCGTGGCGCTGGTCATCACCGTCGTCCTCATCTTCCTGCGCACCATCCGCGCCACCATCATTGCCGGCGTCGCACTGCCGCTGTCGATCGTCGCGACGTTCGGCATCATGTGGTTCTGCGGCTTTTCGTTCGACAACCTGTCGCTCATGGCGCTGACGATCGGCACCGGTTTCGTCGTCGACGACGCCATCGTCATGATTGAGAACATCGTGCGCCACATGGAGAACGGGGAAGGACCGTTTCAAGCCGCGCTACGCGGCGCACGCGAGATCGGCTTTACGGTGATCTCGCTCACAGTCTCGCTGATCGCGGTCTTCATCCCGCTCCTGTTCATGACCGGCCTGGTCGGCCGCATGTTCCGGGAATTCGCGCTTACGTTGACCATCGCGGTGGTGGCCTCGGCGGTCGTTTCGCTCACCTTGACGCCGATGATGTGCAGCCGACTGCTGCGCCATCAGTCGGAGGCGCCCGCGAGCGCGGGGATCGCGTGGATGTTCCACCGCTCGGTGGACGGCTCGGTCGAGCTCTACCGCCGAAGCCTGGAGTGGGTGCTGCGCCACGAGCGGCTGACGCTCATCGTCACCGGCGCCACGCTTATCGCCACGATCTGGCTCTACGTCATCATTCCCAAAGGATTTCTGCCGCTCCAGGACACGGGACTGATTTTTGCCGTCATGGAAGGCGGACAGGACATCTCGTTCTCCGAGATGAAGCGCCTGCAGGGGACGGTCGAGAACACCATTCGCAAGGACCCGGACGTGACCGGCGTCGTCTCCGTTATCGGCGTGACCCCGATCAACCTCACCCCGAATGCCGGACGGCTCGCCATCACGCTGCGCTCGCGCGATGAACGGCAGACGCCGGTGAGCGCGATCATCGAACGACTGCAGGACGCGGTCGCCGCGGTTCCCGGCGTGGTCGTTTATTTCCGCCCCGTGCAGGACATTCAGATCTCGACTCGGCTGAGCCGCGGGCAATACCAGTACACGCTCACCGCCACCGATCCAAAGGAGCTCAGCGACTGGGCCGCGCGCTTGGCGCAGCAACTGCAGCGATCCGAGGTGCTGCGCGACGTCGTTTCGGAAGCGCAGGACTACGGCCTCGCCTTGGATATTCACGTCGATCGCGAAGTGGCCGGGCGGCTCGGCGTGTCCATGCAAACCGTGATCGACACCTTGAGCGACGCTTTCGGCCAGCGGCAAATCTCGACCATCTACGGCCAAGCCAATCAGTATCGCGTCATCCTCGAGGCAAAACCGGAATACCAGAACGATCCCACCTCGCTCGCCAAGCTCTACGTGCCCGCCTCCGGCGTTCAGGCGGTGGCCCAGCCCACCTCGTTGACGTCGACCTCGCCCACGGTCGTTCCGACCGTCTCCGGCGCCGCCATGGTGCCGTTGAGCGCAATCGGTCGTTATCAGCACACCACCGCACCCTTGGTCGTCGCGCATCAGGAACAGTTCCCGGCGGTGACGCTGAGCTTCAACCTCGCGCCCGGGGCGGCGCTGAGCGACGCGGTGGCAGCGATTTCGCATGCGGAGGGGGAAATCGGCATGCCGAGTTCGGTGACCGGCAGCTATTCCGGCGACGCCGCCGAATTCGCCAAGTCGCTTGCCGGTGAGCCCTGGCTGATCCTCGCGGCCGCAGTCACGATCTACATCGTGCTTGGCGTGCTGTACGAAAGCTTCATCCATCCGCTCACCATTCTGTCGACTTTGCCGTCGGCCGGCGTCGGCGCGCTGCTCGCGCTGATGTTGTACAAGCAGGACCTCTCGGTAGTCGCCCTCATCGGCATCGTGTTGCTGATGGGCATCGTGAAGAAGAACGCGATCATGATGATCGACTTCGCGCTCGAAGCCGAGCGCAAGCAGGGCCTCTCGCCACGCGAATCGATCGTGCAGGCATCGCTGCTACGTTTCCGGCCGATCATGATGACGACGCTCGCGGCGCTGTTCGGCGCCATTCCGCTCGCGTTCGAGTCGGGAACCGGCTCGGAGCTGCGCAACCCGCTCGGCATCACCATCATCGGTGGACTGCTGCTGAGCCAGTTGCTGACGCTCTACACCACCCCGGTCGTCTACCTCGCGATGGAGCGCTTGAAGACGCGGCTGAGCCGCCCGGCGCCGCGGCAGACCGAGCTCGAGCTGCCGGACGAGCCGGAGCCGTCGCAGCACCCGGCGGAGTGACGCCATGAGCGGCGCGAGCTTCTCCGAACCGTTCATCCGCCGGCCGGTGGGCACGACCCTGCTCGCGGTTGGGCTATTTTTGGTGGGCGCCGTAGCCTATCGTTTCCTTCCGGTCGCCAGCATGCCGACCGTGGATTTTCCCACCATCAGCGTCACCGCCAGCCGGCCGGGCGCCGATCCGGAGACCATGGCGGCGACCGTTGCCGCGCCGCTCGAGCGGCGGCTGGGCGAAATCGCCGGCGTCACCGAACTCACCTCGCGCAGCTCATTGGGCAGCACGCGCGTCACAGTCCAGTTCGATCTCGCCCGCAACATCGATGGCGCCGCGCGCGACGTGCAGGCCGCGATCAACGCCGCGCTCACGGACCTGCCGGCCGACCTGCCATCATCGCCGGCTTTCCGCAAATTCAATCCGGCGGCGACGCCGATCATGATCCTGGCGCTCACGTCCAAGAACCTTCCGCCGAGCGTGCTCTACGACGCCGCCGACAGCGTGATCGCCCAGCGGCTCGCGCAGATCGAAGGGGTCGCCGAGGTCACCGTCAATGGCGCCGAGCAGCCCGCCATTCGCGTTCGGGTCGATCCGATCGCGCTCGCTTCGATGGGCTTGTCGTTCGAGGACGTGCGCACCGCCATCGCCAACGCCAACGCGGTGGGACCGATCGGCGCGTTCAACAGCGCGGAGCGCGCGGTCGCCATCGCCTCCAACGATCAGATTCGGACCGCGGCGGAATACGACCCGATCGTGGTTCGCTCAGCCAACGGCAGCGTGGTCAGGCTTTCCTCGATCGCTTCGATCGAGCTCGGAGTGCGCGACAATCGGGCTGCCGCCTGGTTCAATGGCCAGCCCTCGGTGCTGCTTGTGATCAACAAGCAGGCCAATTCCAACGTGATCGAGACCGTCGACCGCATCTACGCGCTGCTGCCCGAGATCAAGCGCTGGATCCCGACCGGCATCGACATTTCGGTGCTGTCCGATCGGACCCAGACGATCCGCGCCAGCGTGAAGGATATGCAACTCACGCTTATCGCGACCATCGTTCTGGTCATGCTGGTCGTGTTCGTGTTCTTGCGCCGGGCGGCGACGACCTTCGCCGCCGGCGTGACCGTTCCGCTGTCGCTCGCCGGCACATGTGCGATGATGTGGCTCGCCGGCTTCTCGATCGACAATCTGTCGCTGATGGCGTTGGCGGTTTCGGTCGGGTTCGTGGTCGATGACGCCATCGTCATGATCGAGAATTGCTTCAGTAATCTCGAAAAAGGCATGTCGCCGTTCCGCGCGGCCATCGAGGGCGCGCGACAGATCGGATTCACCGTGCTCTCGATCAGCATTTCGCTGGTCGCCGCCTTCATCCCGCTGTTGTTCATGACCGGGCTGGTCGGCCGCGTTTTCCGGGAGTTTTCGGTCACGCTCGCCTTCGCGATCGCCGTTTCGACCGCGGTCTCGCTGACGGTGACGCCAATGATTTGCGCGCATTTCGTGCGCAAGCCGCCGAGTCCCCACGCCACGTGGCTCGACCGGACGGTTGAGCGCGTGTTGGGCGCAATGGTGCGCTTTTATGGGCGAAGCCTCGGCGCCGTGCTTGAGCACCGCGTGCTCATGCTCCTCGTCATGGCCGCAACCTTGGCGATCACGGTTATGCTCTACGTCCGCACGCCGAAGGGATTTTTCCCGCTCGATGACACTGGCCTGATCTACGGCGGGACGCAGGCGTCGACCGAGGTGTCGTTCCCGGCGATGTACGACCTGCAGCAGAAAGCGGAAGCGATCGTGCGGGCCGATCCCGCTGTCGCCAACGTCGGCTCCTCCATCGGCACCACGGGCTGGAACGCCTCGGTCAACCGCGGCAACCTGTTCATCGGCCTCAAGCCGCTGGCCGAACGGGAAGGGCTCACATCGCAGGCGGTAGCCAACCGGCTGCGGCAGAAAACTGCCGACATCCCCGGGCTTCGCCTATTCTTCTTCCCTATGCAGGACGTGCGGGTCGGCGGGCGCCAGAGCGATGCCACCTATCAATTCACGCTGTGGGACAGCAACTATACCGAACTCGTGGAGCGGGCACCTCGCGTCTTGGCGAAGATCCAGACGCTGCCCGGACTTGTCGACATTTCGACCGACCGCGACCAAGGCGGCTTGCAAGTCAAGGTGGCGATTGATCGAACCGCAGCCTCACGGCTCGGCGTGCGCGTGCAGGACATCGCGAATGCGCTCAACGATGCATATGCCCAGCGGCAGGTGTCGACGCTCTATACTCAGCGCAACCAGTATCGCGTCATTCTGGAAATCGATCCCCGATATCAACGCGACCCGACCGATCTAAGCCGCATCTACGTCAGCGGCGCCGGCAACACCCAGGTTCCACTCACGGCCGTGACCACGATCGGGCGCGGCCTCTCCCCGCTCGTGGTCAACCACCAGGGTCAGTTTCCCGCCATCACCATCAGCTTCAGCCTCGGTGAGAACACGCCGATCGAAGAGGCGACACGGCGCATCGATCAGGCGATCGCCGAGCTGCACATTCCCGACACGCTGCACGCGGAATACGCTGGTGATGCGCGTGCCTACCGCACCTCCATCGGCGCGCAGCCGCTCTTGATTCTGGCGGCGCTCATCGCCGTCTACATCGTGCTCGGGGTTCTGTACGAGAGCCTGGCGCATCCGTTGACGATCATCTCCACCCTGCCCTCGGCCGGACTCGGCGCGCTCTTGGCCCTGCAGATCTTCAATACCGAGTTGTCGCTGATCGCCTTCATCGGCATCATCCTGTTGATCGGCATCGTCAAGAAGAACGGAATCATGATGGTCGACTTCGCGCTCGAAGGCGAGCGCAAGCGCGGGCTGACGGCGGAGCGGGCGATCTACGACGCCTGTCTCGAGCGCTTCCGGCCGATTATGATGACGACCATGGCGGCGCTGCTCGGCGCGGTACCGCTGGTGATCGCAACCGGACCCGGATCGGAACTGCGCCGGCCGCTCGGCATCACCATCGTGGGCGGGCTTATCGTCTCGCAGATGCTCACCCTTTACACCACGCCGGTGATCTACCTCCTCCTCGACAGGCTGCACCGGCGCCTGTGGGGCGAGCGCGTGCATCGCGAACCCGGCCATGTCTTGCGCTCCGCCGCGCGGGCGCTGCGGCCGTAACCTTGCCGGCATGCGCAGCCGTGGCCGGCAGCATGCACCGTGTCGCAGGAGATGATGGCCGCTCGGGCGCGACAATGACGCCTATTATCTCCTACCCGGTCTTGGCTACCGGCGGCGGCAGGTCTGCCAGCTCCTGCGCGTAGGCCTGGTCCATGCGCGGGGCTAGACCTTGCTTGGCGAGCGTCTCGGCGAACATTTTGCGTACCGCCGGTATCTCGTCGGCATAGTCGATCTGATCACCACCGAGACGCCGGCTGATCCAGGCCTTGGGCACGCCCTGGGCGTTGCGGATGGCGACGCCCTCGTGCTTGAACGCGAGATAGCGCGCTGGGGCGGTGCCGCCATTGAAGTGCTGGTGGAACCACATGTTCGGCGGCACGATCAACGTGCCGACCTCCCAATCGTAGCGCTTCGGCGCATCGCCCTCCGGCCACATCAGCGAGTAGCCCTCGCCCGATAGGATAATCACATGCGCGCCCGGACCGTGCGCGTGGCCCTTCTTGTAGGTACCGATCGGAAACTGGGAGATGTGGCTGTTCATCGAGCCCTTGGCCATGTTGAAGCGGATGTGGCCGCCGCCAGCGCCGCGCTCCTTCGCACTGATTAGGGGCAGGTTCACCGCGTCGGCGACGAAATTGGTGACGAGGAGGAGGCCCTTCTGCTCACCCTTGGCGCTGAAATAGTCGGGCTCGCCGTCGAAGCGGTTCTTGAAGTCGTACTGGCAATTGAAGACGAACTCGACGTCTTCGTAGAGATTCATTACCGGCGGCGCATTGGTCACGGCGACGTAGCGCGCCGGCGCTTGCCCGGAGCCGTTGAAGTGCTGGTGCCAGCAGTTGAGCGGGATGGCGAACATCGCGCCCGCCTTCCACTCGAAGGTGATGCGCCGGCCCGCGTCGTTCCAAACGCTGGTCGAGCCGCGGCCCTCCAGCACTAGAATCATCTCCTCGAACAGCTGCCGCTGCGGCTCGAGCTTCTTGCCGGGCGGGATTTCGCAGACGTAGCAGTCGTTGGATGTGCGCGAGGCCTCATGATTGATGTAGACACCGCGCCCGCCGCGCCGCGGCCACGGCTTGAGCTCGACCGTGCGCAAGTTGCGCACGTAGTGCGCGCTGATGATGTCGAGACCTTCGCCGCGGACCCAGCGCAGGTAAGGCGTGTCCTTTTCGGTCGAAAACTTCTTCGCCAACTCGTCCGGGACAACGGCGTCCTTTGCCATGGCTTGCTCCTTGCCGTGATCGCCTCGCTCGATCACCGACTACTGATGACAACGCATTTATCCGCCTTCATGCGCAGATAGATCGAATCGCCGGTCGGCGTGCGCAGCGACGGGTGCGCTTTTGCCAACAACACAACATCGCCGACCTTGACGCGAAAATCCAGGTAATCGCCGAGGAAATCCTTGGCGTCGATCGTACCCTTGCAGACGTTGTCGCGGTCGTCCGCCGCCGGCGGTGCTTCCGACAATTCCACGTCCTCCGGCCGCACTGATACGATAACAGCGGCGTCCTTGCGCACGCCCTCGCTCGCATGCGCCTTGATTTCGCCCATGGCGGAGCTGACGACGCAGCGGCCGTTGGCGAGCGCCGTCACCGTTCCGCCGATGAAGTTGGTCATGCCGACGAAATCAGCGACGAACCTGTCGGCGGGCTGCTCGTAGATCTGTCGCGGCGTGCCGATCTGGACGATCCGCCCCTCGTTCATCACCGCGATCTCGTGCGAGAGGGCGAGCGCTTCGCTCTGGTCGTGGGTGACGTACACCGTCGTGAGGTTGAGGTCGCGCTGCAGCCGCTTGAGCTCCGAGCGCATGCGGTCGCGCAGCTTAGCATCAAGGTTGGAGAGCGGCTCATCGAGCAGCAGAATCTGCGGCTCCATCACCAGGGCGCGCGCCAGCGCGAGCCGCTGCTGCTGGCCGCCGGAGAGCTTCGTGGCGTCGCGCTCGAGGAGATCGTCGAGCGCCACCGCCTGCAGCACCCGCATGACCCGCTCGCGAACCTCGGTCTTGGCGAGCCCGCGCACCTCGAGCGGAAACGCGGCGTTCTGAAAGACGTTCATGTGCGGCCAGATGGCGTAGGACTGGAACACCATGCCGAAATTACGCTTGTTGGGCGCGACGAAGATGCCCTGCTCCGACGAATAGACCAAGCGTCCGGCGACCTCGATGTCGCCCGCGCTCGGCCGCTCCAGCCCGGCGATGGAGCGCAACGTCGTCGTCTTGCCGCAGCCCGAAGGGCCGAGCAGCGTGAACAGCTTGCCCTCCGGCACCTCGAACGAGACGTTTTGCACCGCCTTGACCGCGCCGCCGCCCTCGTTGGCGTATTCGGTGAACAGCGATCTGACGCTGAGCAGGCCCATCCTCGCGTTCTTCAAGTTTCCGCAATTCCGAACCGCCGGCCGGCGAGCTGCGCCAACAAGACGAGCACGAACAGCGCGACGATCAGCATGACGCCGAGCGCCGAAAGCTCCACGTACTGCCCATTCTGCCACAGCTCCCAGATCATGATCGATACCACCTCGGTGCCGGGCGAGTAGAGCAGGATCGAGCTCGACAGCTCGCGAACCGAGACGATCATGACGTAGATGAAACCCGCCAGCAGCCCCGGCTTCAACAGCGGCAGCACGACGCGGCGAAAGGTCATGCTCCACGACGCGCCGCTCATCGCCGCCGATTCCTCGAGCTCCTTGTGAATCTGCAGCATAGAGGCCGAACTGTAGCGCATGCCGTAGGGCAGAAAGCGCGTGACATAAGCGATGAAGATGATCCACAGGGTGCCGTAGACGCCGATGTCGACGTAGAGATAGCAGACCATGATGGCGAGCCCGAGCACCAGGCCGGGGAAAACCAGCGGTAACGACGCCAAATTGTCGAGCAGCCACCGTCCCGGCACCTTGGTGCGCACGACGATCCACGCGATGACCGCCGACACGAGCATGACGGTGATGGCGGTTCCGAGCGCGAGCACGACGCTGTTCCATACCGTATTGGCGAATTGCGGATGATCGAGCACGGCGCGATAGGAATCGAGGCTGACGCGGCGGAGCGCCGCCCAGGACGGCGCGCTGTAGAATTTCTGCAGCGAGGACCAAACCAGCACAAGGAAGGGCAACAGCACGATCACGACGAAGTAGACGATGAAAATTGTCGCTGTGAGATAGCGCCAGCGGCCAAGGTCGATCGTGCGCGGACGAAAGCCTTTGCCGGTGACGGTCGAGAAGCGTCCGCCCTGGCGGGAGAGCCGCGACTGCCAGTAGGTGCCGAGCGAGGTGATGAGCAACAGCGTCACGGCATACGCGGCGGCGAGCCCGATCTCACTTGGATATTGATGAATCGCCTGATAGATTGACGAGGTATAGACGTGAATGCCCACAGGCAGCCCGAGCAGCGCCGGCACCTCGAACGACTCGATCGCACGCACGAACAGGATGAGCAGCGCCCCGAGCGCCGCCGGCCATGCCAAAGGCAGCGTGATGCGCCGCGCGATCTGCAGTATGGAGGCTCCGCTCATCGCGGCTTGCTCCTCGAGCGCGGGATCCATGGAGCGGAACGCGGCGCTCATCAGCAGAAAAGCCACGGGCGAGTAGTGCAGTCCATCGATCCAGATCATTCCGGCCATAGTGTAGACATTCACGAATACCGCGTCGGTGTCGAACAGCTTCTGCAGGCCGAGATTGAGGAGCCCGATCTTCGGGCTCCCCAGCAGGATCCAGGCCACCGTGAAGAGAATGCCCGGGATCACCAGCGGGATGATGGCGAGCGCGAAGAATAGCGTCTTGAACGGCGTGTTCGTGCGCTCGTTCATCCAGGCCAGCGAGGTGCCGACCACGAGCGAGAGCACCGCCGCACCGACGGCAAACTGCAGCGAGTTGGTGAATAGCCGGGCGTTGTCGCTGCTCAAATAGGCGGTCCGGAAGTTCTCCAGCGTATATCGCGCCGGCTCCGCCGCCGTCTGCGGCGTGAGAAAGCTCTGCCAGAGCAGGAACACAAGCGGCACGAGGGCGAGCCAAACGACCAGCGCAACCGCAACGCCGATCACTAGCCATTTAAGATCGAGCCGCGGCGCGAGGGCCGGCAACGGAGCGAGCCGCCCGACTGAGTCGGTCACTGCAGCGACTCGCGTGCCGCCGACTCAGTCGGCTCCCTTTCCCATAGGGAGAGGGATGAGATGAGGGGTTTTGGTCGCTCAGTTTTGCCGGTAACCCCCTCACCCCATCCCTCTCCGGAAATGGGGAGAGGCAGCGCACCGAGAGCGGGGCGCCTCCGGCGCACTAGACATAGCTCAGCGCCGACGATCATGATGATGGTGATGCCCATGACCATGGTCGTGCCCCTGATCATTGGGTTGATGGTCGTGATGATGAATGCGCTGCGGCGGACGGCCCCGCCGCGGGTCCTCGCTGAACAACAGCGACTTGATCGTGACCGGCACGGTGAACGAGGGCATCCGGACGCGCCCGAGATCGATGTAATCGAAATCGCGCAGCACCAGTCCATCAATTGCCAAGATCTCGCTCTCGACCAGCAACTCCTCGCGCAGGATGGCGCCCAACGTCTGCGCCACGTCGCCGTCGAGCATGAGGTAGAGCGGCTTCTTGCGCTCGATGGTGGTGGCAAGGCCGTGGCGGATGCCCTCGGCGAACGCGAGGACCCGCTCGTAGGAGGGCGCCCCCTGCCAGCGCAGCGCAAGTGCCACTTCGCCCTCGCCCTCGACCAGATCGAAGGCGGTGAAATGCGCGCGGATCGATTTGGCGAGCTTGTCGGAGTCGATCGTTTCCTCGCAGAAGTAAGGCGGCTGCAGAACCTGGAGATTACGCCGCGGCAGAAGCTCGCCCGGTTTCGAGATGTAGCTGGTATTGCCGCTGAGCTGCACGCTGTATTCAGAGGCGCCGAGCGCGGTGGCGCGAATGCACTCGCCGGCGGGAACAAGCGGCCAGGGCAGCGCGCCGGCATCGATCCGCGCCCGGATCGCGCGGCCGAGCCGCCGTCCCATGTCGCCGAAGTCGCGCTCCTCACGGCCATAGACGTATTCGCCGACGCCGCCGGAAAACATCACTCCGTCGATGCGAGTGAGCTCGCCGATCGGATCGGTCAAATAGAGATGCTCGACGGCGGCAGGCAGCGGACGCTGCGTGAGCGCCGCGACGAGGAAATCCGCCATGTTGCCTGCCAGCTTGTCGAGATGCGCCGGCGAGGCCGCCTCGCCGCGCGCCCAATGCAAGCCCGCCTGCCGGGCATGAAACTTTCCCGCCGGGTCGAGCCGCACGATGCGGCCGGTCGCGTCCATCACCTGCAGGCGGCCGCCGATATGCAGCGCCGCCGTGGCGATCACGTCACCGTTCTCGACGATCCCAAGCTTGGTGGTGCCGCCGCCGATGTCGACGTTGAGGATACGCTTACCCTCGTCATACGAAATCTTCGATGCGCCCGAGCCGTAGGCCGCGAGCATCGATTCCATGTGGTGCCCGGCCGCGGCGGTGACGAAATCGCCGCGCTGCTCCGCAAGCAGCGCTGCAATCGACTCGGCGTTCTCGCGGCGCAACGCCTCGCCGGTGAGAATCACCACGCCGGTGTCGATATCCTGCGGCTCTATTGCCGCTGCTTTGTAGGCGGCATCGATCACGGCGCCGAGCGCGGCGTCGTCGATGCGCTCATCGCTCGCATAGGGCGTCAGCGCGACCGGCGACTGGAACAGGGTCTCCCGCGACACGACGTAGTACCGGCTGGTGAGGTCCTCGCCATAGCGGCGCAGATTGATGCGGGAGAAGATGACCTGGGTGCCGGAGGAGCCGATGTCGATGCCGACCGTCAGCAGCGTCACATGGTCCTGCATCCAGATCGGGTTGTCTTCCAGCCGCTCGTTGGGGTCCACCTCGAAATGGTCGTGGTCGTGATCGGCGTCGCCCTCATGCTGGTGCACGACGTCCTGGCCGAGCAGATGGTCCGCGAGCGTGTGGCTGCGTTTCTGATCGTCCGCCATTCAGCGTGCTCCCTAGTAGTGCCCGGTTTTCGAAGTTCGTGATACAGCGTGGCAAACTCGGGCACGAACTTCGAAAACCAAAGGGCACTAGCAACTCTATGATTCTAGTGCCGCTTTTCGATTTGAAATTCCTGAGGCGGACTCGCGGCACACGGTGCAGGAATTTCAAATCGGCGGCACTGGTGCCTCACACCGGCGCCGTGCCGGACGGGCGGTTATGGCACGACGCATCGAGCAGCGTCAAAACGCCAGCCGTTTGAAGGAGATCGCTCGCGCGCAAGCGATTGCGCGCACGGGGCGTGGGCGGCGCGAATCCCGGACGGGAATCCGCTGGAGCCGTGGTGAGGACACGATGACAAGGTCGATGGGGCGTGGCAGAACAGCGGAAAAGCATTTCGCAGAGTGACGCCGTGCTGGAAAAACTCCCAGGCAGTCGGGGTGAGACCTTCAACGCCTACGATCGGCCGCACGCCGATTTGCGGGAGTTCATCGCGCGAGCAGAAAGCGCGGGCGAGGTCGTGCGCATCAAGGGCGCCGACTGGAACCTCGAGATGGGCACGCTCGCCGAGATCGTCAATCACGCCCGCCCCGAGCCGCCGGCGATCCTATTCGAGGAGGTGCCTGGCTACGGAAAGGGGATGCGGCTCCTCTCTGGTGCGACCAATTCGTCGAAGCGGCTCGCAATCGCGCTCGGCCTGCCCGTCCCCGAGCATCCGCTCGACGTGGTGCGCGCCTATCGCGGGCGCATGAAAACCCACCGCCCGATCCCGCCCAAGACCGTAGTGAAGGGACCGGTACTCGAGAACGTCGACCGCGACGGCGCGGTCGACGTGCTGAAATTTCCGGTGCCGTTCCTGCACGAGCACGACGGCGGCCGCTACATCGGCACCGACGATCTCGTCGTCATGCGCGACCCGGACGCGGACTGGGTCAACTGCGGAACCTACCGCGGCATGGTGCAGGACAGGAATCACGTCTCGCTCTGGATCTCGCCGGGCAAGCACGGGCGGCAGATTCGCGAGAAATACTTCGGCGCCGGCAAGCCGTGTCCCGTTCTGATTTCCTGCGGGCACGACCCGCTCCTGTTCCTCGCCGGGGGGAACGAGCTCAAGTTCGGCCTGTGCGAATACGACTATGCCGGCGGCCATCGCGGCGAGCCGTACGCGATCGTGCCGAGCGAGCTGCATGGCCTGCCCATGCCGGCGCACGCCGAAATCGTGCTCGAAGGCGAGATGGTCGATTCGATCAAGGCCCGGGAAGGACCATTCGGCGAGTTCACCGGTTATTACGCCTCGAGCCCGAGCGAACAGCCGGTTGTCGAGGTCAGGCGCGTTTATTACCGCAACGATCCGATCCTCGGCATCGCCTCGCCGATGCGTCCGCCGTCCGATTTCTCCTTCAGCAAATGCGTGATGAAGGCGGGAATGATCTGGGACGAGGTCGAGCGCGCGGGACTCTCCGGGGTCGCCGGCGTGTGGGTGCACGAATTTGGCGGCGCGCGCATGTTCAACGTCGTCGCCATCAAGCAAGCCTATCCCGGCCATGCGCGCCAGGCCGGCCTGCTGGCGGCCGGCTGCCAGTCGGCCTCCTATCTCGGACGCTTCGTCGTTGTGGTCGACGAAGACGTCGATCCAAGCGACCTATTCGACGTCATGTGGGCAATATGCACGCGCTGCGATCCCGCAAGTGACATCGAATTCGTGCGCCGCGCCTGGAGCGGACCGCTCGATCCCTTGCTCGACAAGGCGAGCTCGACCAATTCCCGCGCCATCATCGACGCCTGCCGGCCCTTCGAGCGCCTGGGGAATTTTCCCCGTGTTGCGCGGGCAAGCCCCGAACTGCGGCGCAAGGTCCAGGAAAAGTTCGCCGATCTTCTCGCCAGGATCGGATGCGGCTAGTGTCCCGATTCCGAAGTTCGCACGCCCTCGCGGCACGCTCAAATGCGAACTCCGGAATCAAAGGGACGCTAGCAACCTTATAACTCTAGTGCGGTCTTTGGATTTGAAGTTCCTAAGCGAGCTTGAGGCACCATGATAGGAACTTCAAATCCACCGCACTCAGCACGCACGGCCGGACGATCGACGATGTGCCCCCCTTTGTTTCGTCATGGTCGGTCATGGCGCGAAGGCGCGCGGGCGTGCGCGTATGCCCCGCGATGAACGCTTTATCGCCATTAGTTCGCAAGGACGTGGATGCCCGGCGTAAAACCCAGCATGACGACTACCAAATCGTTCCAGAACGGAGGATCAAGCTATGCCCGACGCTTTTGCCGAACTGCGCCATGAACTCGCGGTCGCCAACCGCATTCTCGCCAACGAAGGCATTATCGACGCGTTCGGCCACATCAGCGTCCGCAATCCCAAGGATCCGAATCGCTATTTCATTTCGCGGCATCGCGCCTCCGAGCTGGTCGAGCCGTCGGACATTCTGGAGATGACGCTCGATTCCAAACCGGTCGTACCCACCAGCGTGCGGCTCTATAGCGAGATGGTGATCCACGGCGAAATCTACAAAGTGCGGCCGGACGTGAATTCCGTGTGCCACCACCACGCCCCTTCGGTGCTGCCGTTCTGCGCCACTGGGGTGGAGCTCGTGCCGCTGTTTCACCTCGGCGGCACACTCGGAATCAAGGTGCCGTTCTGGGACAGCCGGGACGAATTCGGCGATACCAATCTATTGGTGAGCACGCCGGAGGAAGGCGCCTCCCATGCCCGCGCGCTCGGCCCGCACTACATGCTGCTCCTGCGGCGGCACGGCGCCTCGCTTGCTGGCAAATCGCTGCGCGAATGCGTGTTTCGTTCCATCTACACGACTCGCAATGCCGAGCTGCAGCTGCGCGCGATGACGATCGGAACACCGGGGCCGTTGTCGCCGGGGGAGGTGGAGAAGTGCGGGGGCCACAATCTCGGCCCGCGCGGGGTCGAGCGGGCGTGGGAGTATTGGGTGACGCGACTGCAAAAAGCGGAGGCGATGTGGGCCACCGCCGGACTGCCGCGGATGAAGGAGCTCGGCAGGATCGCGCGGCCGCAAACGGCCGGCCTCGCCCCGGCACGGTCCGCGCCGCGACCTGTCGCCCGCGCCACGAGCAAGACCCGCGCAAGAAACCGGCGGTGAGGTTCGCGGCGTTAACTTTCCGTTAACGTTGCCTGGAGCTAGATCGCGCATTGGCGACCGCTGCCGTCGCGCGCACGGCCGTGGTTGAAAGCGGCAACACCGCGGCGAGAGATTTCACAATAGTTCACGCGCCGCGCCCGATTGTCGCCAAAAACGATTTGTACCCGCGCCACCGCACGAAACGTCGGGGGAACACGATGCAAACAAAGCGAACTTACCAGGTGCAACATTGGCCTAACGGCGAATGGAATCCCCAGCACAACTGGCGCAAGGTCGAGGCCGGCAGCGAAAAAGAGGCGGCGGAGAAGGTTTGCGGTCTGCCGTTGACCGAGCGCGGAACGCTCGCGCAGCTTCGCGCCCGCGTCCTCACCTTCGGCGATCTCAAACAGCGCAGTGCGACGTCCTTTTACGCCGCGAGCAGGCGCTAGCAGTCCTCCCCCAAATTCCCCGCTCCCATGCACCGCTCGCCGCGGCGTCTGCGGCGGCGCGCGGTCCAAAACCGGCTCATCCTAGGTAACGCCATCGTTCGCGTAGTGGCGTTGGCCGCCTGGCATCGCGAGAACCAAGTAGCGGGGCCGGAGCGTTGCACCGTTTCCCGTTATCCCGTAATGACAGCCCACAAGGCCAATTCACAGCGTGTTTGCAACGACGGCTGGCGCGAAACGCCATCGCGCACCCGTTTCCAGGGAGACGCCGGAATGACGGGGATGTACGACCAGGTGCGGCCCGGCATCGGGCATAATCAGCCCGACGAATATGCCGAGGAGAAGAAGCACGAGAGGTGGGAGCGCTGGGCCAAGAAGCGTACCTTCGTGCGCGCGCTCGAAGGCACCTACAGTCATCTCTACAAGGCGCTCCTTGAGGAGAAGCGGGTCTATTCGTCCCGCGACGTGCCGTGGAAGGGCGGCCCCGGCCAGTTCGGCAAAAGCGTGATCAGTCCGCAAGCGACCAGCATCGTCCAGTCGATGGAATCGCACATCGAGGCTTATGCGCCGGGCGCCTACGGACAGAAGCACGGCCATCTCAACAGCGCGGTGTTCTACGTGCTCAAGGGCCGCGGCCACGACGTGCACGACGGCCGCCACATCCCCTGGAAGGCCGGCGACGTGATGATCGTCGAGAACGGTTGCGTGCATCAGCACTTCAACGACGATGCCAACGAGGAGGCCATTCTCCTGGTGTTCAAAGCAAAGCCGCTGTTCCTCTTCATGCACCTCCTGTTCCAAAAGATCGTAGAGTGGCCGCCCGAGAAATTGCCCCCAGGCCAGGAGTCCTACAAACCGCCGGCCGATATTTGAGGAGACGCGCGAATGTCTTTCGAAGACAAAGCCCAGGCATGGTCCGGCTCCGCCAACTGCACATTTCATGCCGACGACGTCGCGGCCTCGCAGAATTTCCGCAGGCAGTACGAGACGCGGACCAATGTCGTCAAAGCCGAGGAGATGCCGTGGGAGCGTTGCCCTGATGGCTTGATCAAGCATCTCGTCCATCATCGCCTGAACACGCGCGAATGCTGCGTCGAGGCTTATATGCAGTTTCTCAAGGCCGGCGAGCGCTCGGGCAAGCATCGCCACATGTGGGAGGAAATCATCTTCGTGGTCGAGGGCTCGGGCTACGACCTGCACTGCGACATGAAGTTTGATTGTCTCGAGGCGTTCAAATGGGAATGGGCCGAAGTGCCGAAGAAGTTCGAGTGGAAAGAGGGCGATTACATCTATATTCCTCCCTTCACCACGCACCAGCACTTCGCGACCGCGGACACGCGGCTCATCATGATGAGCAACCGCATCGTCAAGGAGATGGGCTTCGACTGGTTCGATCAGGTGGAAAGCGCACCGGGATTCGAGGCTGGCCAACAGCCGGCGCGGTGAAACGCGTTTCCGCCACGGGCGTTGCGTCGATATGGAGTGATCGGCGTCAATGCGCGCCGGATGACGAGCGTGAACGCGCTCCTCCGATCGGGCACGCTCTAGCTATCGGCATGATGGATCGCAAGCGCGGGCAGATTGAGGAACAGATGGGACAAAGCAAGCCGGCCAACTATCGCGGCTGGCAGTCCGATGTGATCGTCGATCTGATCAAGCGCTACCGCTTCCCGCACATCACGCTCAATCCCGGCGCGAGCTTCCGCGGCTTGCACGATTCGCTCGTCAATTACGGCGGCAACGAGCCGCCGATGCTGCTGTGCCAACACGAGGAGATCGCGGTACAGATCGCGCACGGCTATGCCAAGGCAACCGGCCGGCCGATGGCGGTGATCCTGCACGATGTCGTCGGGCTGCTGCACGCGTGCATGGCAATCTATTACGCCTACATCGACCGGGCCCCGATCTTCATAATCGGCGCGACCGGCCCGATGGACGAAGGTAAGCGGCGCCCCCACATCGACTGGACGCATTCGGCCCTGGTTCAGGGCAATGCCGTGCGCGACTACGTCAAATGGGACTACCAGCCGACCTCAATCGAAGGCGTGCCGGAAAGCTTCGCGCGCGGCTATTCGATCATGACCACCGAGCCGCAGGGCCCAGTCTATGTGTGTTACGACGCGGCGCTGCAGGAGGCGCCGCTCGCCGCAAACGTGCCGCTGCCGCCCGCCGGCGCGGCAGCGACCCCGGCGCCGATGGCGCCCGATCCCGATGCGATCGCCGCAATCGCGGAGAAGCTGCTCGCCGCCGAGCATCCCATGCTGCTCGCGGAATATGCGGGTCGGCGCGCGGGCGGCTTCGAGAGCATCGTGACGTTGGCGCAGACCGCCGGAGCAGCGGTGTGGGACGTCAACGGCGCGCTCAACTTTCCTAACAAGCACCCGCTGTGCCTGAGCATGGACCAGGCATCGCTTCGCCATACCGATCTCGTGGTGGGTCTCGACGTCAATGACTGGGAGAAGCAGCTCACCGAGCTCGACAGCGCCACGCGCACGCGCGAACGCCTCACGCCGGCCTCGTGCGATTTCGTCGAGATCGGGTTTGGCGAGATCAATATCAGCAAGTGGGCGTTCGACTATTGCCGCATGCAGCCCTGCTCGATCCGCGCCTTGGGCGACACCGCGCTCGGCATTCCAGCGCTCACACGCTTGTGCAAGGAGCGTATTGCGCGCGACGGCAAGCTCGCGTCCCGCATCGCCGAGCGCAAGGCCGCGATGGCCAAGCGCCACGATGAGGTCTGGGCAAAATGGCAAGAGGAGGCGCGGCACAATTGGGACGCGTCCCCGATCACCTTCGGCCGGCTCGCGCTTGAAGTCTGGGAGGTGATCAAGAACGAGGACTGGGTGCTCACGGCAAACACGCTCAAGCAGCAGGTGCGCAAGCTCTGGGATTTTGACAAGGCCTACCGGCATCCGGGCGCCGAGCTCGGCACCTCTACGCAGATCGGCATCTCACTCGGCGTGGCGCTCGCGCACAAAGGCACGGGCCGCGTCGTCGTCGACATCCAGCCCGACGGCGATCTGATGTTCGACGCCGGCGCGCTCTGGATTGCCGCCAAATACGAAATCCCGATGCTCGTCGTCATGCATAACAACCGCGCCTACTACAACGACTGGGAACACCAGATCCGCATGGCGCGATTGCGCGGGACCGATGAGTCCAAGGCCCACATCGGCATGGACCTGTTCGCTCCGGAGCCCGACTTCGGCGCGCTTGCCCGCGCCATGGGCTGCTACGGGGAGGGCCCGATCGATAAGCCGCAGGACGTGCGTCCCGCGCTGTTGCGCGCGCTCGCCGAAGTCAAGAAGGGACGGCTGGCGCT
This sequence comes from Xanthobacteraceae bacterium, assembly GCA_035693615.1. GTDB lineage: Bacteria > Pseudomonadota > Alphaproteobacteria > Rhizobiales > Xanthobacteraceae > VAZQ01. The sequence continues at coordinate 114,895 of DASSGH010000043.1, read as the reverse complement.
CGTCGATACCATCACGCAGCACCGATGATTATCCCGGCTTTGTGTCGCCCGCGGGCAAAAGCGCGTCGAAGACGCGCGTAAACGCGCTTACGACCCGCGGGTCCATCTTGTCGGAAGGACTTTTACGAAACGATGGATGGCCGGCTTAAGCCCGGCCATGACGTAAACCGCTATGCCGGCTCCAGGCCCTTCGCGTTGAGCAGGCGCGGGGATTCGGCGGCGAGGAATGTCAGCAACGCCGCTGCGAGGCTCGCCTCCTTCGCCGCCGTTAAGACGCCACCCGAGAAGACCGTGATCTTCTGCAGCGGCGCCGGCAGCGGGCCGACGATGTCGATCCCGGCGACGGGCAACAGCTCGCTGATCTGCTGGATGCCGATCTCGGCCTCGCCCTTGGCGACGAGTTCGCCGACCGGCGTGCCCGCATCCGGCATCACGATCTTTGCCTTCATCTCTTCGGCGATGCCGAGACGGGCGAGCACGGTGGGAAAATAAATGCCGCTCAAGCCGGTCTTGGAATGCGCGACGCTCTTTGCCGCAAGCAGCGCGCGTTTAAGCGCCTCCGGCGAAGCAATGTCGGGCCGCTTGGCGCCCTTGCGCACCGCAACCCCGATGCCGGAGCGGGCGAGATCGACGCGGCTGCCGGCTTTGACCTTGCCCTGCTTGGTGAGGTCATCGATCGCCTCGGCGGTCAAAATGGCGACGTCGCCGCCGGCGCCGGTCTCGAGGTCTTTGAGGAGAGCCTGCGTCGATCCCCAGGTGACCGCAAGCTTCGCATCGCGGGCACGCTCGAATGCCGGGATGAGCTCGAGCAGCACCGACTTCACGCCGTTGGTGCAGAGAACGTGCATGGCGGCAATCATTCCAAAGTCCCAGATGGTTGCTCATTGGAGGGCAACGCTTCAAATTTGTTCGGGTATGCTCGCGGTGTCTTCGCGTCAGAACAGCCACTTCTTCATTTTCCGCAGCGGCGCTGTCAGCCGCCACGACCGCGACTCGTACGTCTCTTGCAAGGTCCGCTCCAATTCAGCCAATTTGGCGTTGCGCTCCGACAGCTGCTGCTCCAGCTGACTGAGTTGCGCGGCCTGTTGCCTGCGCGAGGCATCATTCTCCGCGACCAGCCGTTCCAGTTCAATCACCAGCTGTTCCGGCCCCGCTGCCATCGCGTCCGCTTGCGATATCGAGAACCGCATCACTAAAAGCCATCCCGCCAGCGGCTCCCCCGCGTCATCGCGGCATGCGAGCCGCACCCAAAGCCGTCCGTCGTGGAGACGCGTCAGGTCATTCGGGACAAAAGCGACGATCAAGGTGCGGCCCGCCTCGTCGCGCGAAAACCGCGGCTCGAGGCGACGGCCGCACACCTCAACCTGTAGCCGCCGCTCCATCTCGGAGGGGTACGCGCTCGTGACGTAAATCACACAGTCAAGGCCAGGCGTGACGCGCACGAAAATAGAGGCCGCCATCGCGCCCCCGAGCCACCGTGCGGAAATCTTCTGGCCGGGATCATGGACGGGAGGTCCCCATCCGATCCCCATGAAAGGACCTGCAACGTAGATGTCACTCGGCCCGGCAGGTGCGTCGAGCTTGCGGAATGCGTCCCAGCACGCCTGATCGAGCGCAGGCAGCGCCGCGAGTTTCAAGCTCTCAATTTGCTCGCTCTTTTCAACGGGAAGATCGAGCTCCCGCAGCGTGTGCCGGATGCTCGGGAGGTCCAAACGGTTCTCGACGCAGGTCCGGACCAACTGCTCCTCCGGATAATCACTCTCGCGGTGACTTTCCGGCAGCTGCCCCGAAGCGATGAGGACGTGCTTCAGTTGCGGCGACAAATGAAATCCGCTCTCGTCGAAGACGCGCCCGAGGTTGCAGGCGCGGCAGCTTGCCAGATCGCGCTTCCGCCGCAGGCGGCGATAGACGTCTTGATTCCAATACCGGTCGAAACCCTCGCCATCGGAATAGACGTCCTGGAGCAGCCCTTCCTCGCTCCACTGACAGCAGGGCGCGCTGACGCCCGAGCGGCCGATGTAGGCAACATCGAGGGGTTCGCGGCAGCGGCTGTCGAGATCGATGGCGCTTTTCACGCTGGTGAGGAACCGAGACGCATCGACCCGGATCCCGAGCTGGCTGCCAAGCACGCATGCCGCATCGATGGCCTCGTTGTAAAGATCTCGGACCCCGTACAAAGACCAGTCCACGATGTTCGGATGTACCATGATATTCGTTATTGTCGCGTGCGAACTGCCCACTCGCTGGACGACATAAATGAAGTCGATGATGTCCTCGATGTTGTGCCGATGCGCGATCATGTTGAGCCGCACGCGCGGGCGATCTTCGGCGGGCAGCGCGGCAATGAATTCCGTGATGTGACGAAGGTGCAGCTCCCACCTTTTCTCAGGATCGACGCCGCGCTTAGCCAGGTGCGGGAACATGTCGCGCATGTGCGCTTGCCCGTTGCTGGCGTTCAGCGAAATGGACAACCAATCGAGATGGCCCGCGAACCACGCCGCCTTTTCTGCCGTCAGGGCGGTGCCGTTCGTGGTGACGCGAACTAATACCGTTGGGTTTATTCGATAGAGCCACTCAAGGATTTGGCGCAATTCCGGATGGAGCAGCGGCTCGCCAATGGAGCTCGACATGCTGAAGTACTTGACGCTGCTCAGCACCTTCTCGAGCTTGGTGAGCTGTGCCAGCGGGACGAAGTCGCCTCCGTCGATGTTGCGCGGACAGAAGAAGCATTTGGCGTTGCAATAGCTGGTCCAGTCCAGAAAGACTTGCTCTGGATACTGCGCAGGGGTTTCGAAGGAAGGCGCTTCCCTCGACCGCGCTAGCGCTACTGGCTCCCCCATCGAGTTGCCCCCTCACTTTCGATCCACGGCGCGTCTTTCGCAGAGAGCGGATCTGTGCTCCGCCGCTCAAGTGGTGCGAAACGGCGGCCAGCGCGAGGAAATTGGACTCTGACTAGGATGCTCCTAATCCCGCCGATACTGATCCAAGATATAGACTTGTCCAAGCGCGTGCACGAACTTTCGGCCGTTGGTGTAAAGAAACTTCCGTCGGCCGATCCTTTCATAGTTCCAAATCGTTGCTCGTCGCGGCCGGCTGGGCCAAGATGCTATTACCGGCGACGGAACGGGAGAACCGCCGCCACATGTCGCGGTGGTGGGCGTGGAGAAGCGAGCATGGACAGCGAAAGCGCACGCATGAGCTCCGCCGCTGAGGCCCGCTTTCGGGTCGATTATCCCAACTCCAAGCCGCGCATCGTCAAGGTGGTTGCGCTGGATACGCCGAGCGAACGGGTGGTCAAGCGCGTCGCGCAACGGGCGTGGCAACGCGCCACGTTCTTCACCTCGATCAAGTTCGAGGGCGCCCCGCGCGGCGGAGATAGCTGGTCGATGCAGGCGTGGCTCGGCGACCTCGCCGGCCGCGCCAAGGCGCTGGTCGAGGAGGTGGCGGGCGCCGACCTCGTGGTGATGGTGTCGACTGCAGGCAGCAGCGCACAAGCGGCCGCCGTCATCGGCGAGGCTTGCGCCGCGCGCAAGGTGATGACCATGGCGCTGATCATTGGCAGCGAACAGCAGTCAGACGAGGCGCTGTCGAAAACACTGGCGACCTTGCGGCCCTACGCGTCGATGCTTGTCGTCGCCAATAGCGACGAGTACATCGAGGAGATGTTGTCGGCGCTGCGAGCATGACGGCGGCTGCAAGAGTTATGCTTGCGTGCTCCCGCCGTGGTGCCGTGCACGCGCCCGGAGGGCCCGCGTGAGCGGCGGACGCCGAATCGTCGTTGTCGGCGGCGGACCGGCGGGCGTGGCCGCCGCGCTCGCAGCGAAGCAACAGGACAGCGCCGCCGAGGTCGTCCTCATCGGCGACGAACGGCAGGAGCCGTACGAGAAGCCGCCGCTGTCGAAGGCCGTGCTCACGGGTAAGGCGCTGCCCGAGGACGCACCAATCGCGGGCCCGAAGGGCGTTGCGGCCCACGGCGTGCGCCTCGCGCTCGGCAGCGCGGTCAAGGCAGTCGACCGCAGCGCGCGCACGGTGGTGACGGAGACAGGCGCGCGCATCGGCTACGACGCGCTCGTGCTTGCCACCGGTTCGATCAACCGCGTTCTGCCGATGTTCCCGCCGGGGCGCGGCGGCATTCATTATCTGCGCACCGAGGCGGACGCCCGCGCGGTGAAGGCGCGGCTGCACCAGAGCCGGGCGCTTCTCGTCATCGGCGGCGGGCTCATCGGGCTGGAGGTGGCTGCTTCCGCCGCGGAGCTCGGCGTCAAGACGAGCGTGATCGAGATCGCGCCGCGCATCCTCGCGCGGGCCTGCAACGCGGAGATCTCCGCCTTGATTCACGAGCGCCACGCCACGCGCGGCGTCGATCTCTGCATCGATACCGCACCGCGCGAGTTACGCGAGCTTGCCGACGGCCGCCTCGCGGTCGAGACGCAGCGGGGCGCCATCACGGCCGATCTCATCGTCGTCGGCGCCGGCGTCGTGCCCGACGATCGTCTGGCGAGGGAGGCGGGACTTCCAGCGCAAGACGGCATCATGGTTGATCGCCATGCGCGCACCAGCGATCCCGCGGTCTTCGCGGCGGGCGACTGCGCGCGCTTTCCCGGACCGCACGGATCGATGCGGCTGGAGAACTGGCGGCATGCCCAGGAGCATGGGGCGATTGCCGGCCGCAACGCCGCCGGCGGCGATGTGGCCTATGCCGCCGTGCCCTCGTTTTGGTCGGAGCAGCATGACATGTACATCCAGGGCGTGGGCTGGCCGGCGGCGGAACCGGGCGAGCGCGTGCGCCGGCCGCTCGCCGGCGATGGGGTGCTCATGTTCGAGCTCGACGGCCCGCGGGTTGTCTATGCGTGGGGGATCAATGCCCAGCGCGAAATTGCGCTGGCGCGGCGACTGATCGAGCGCAGCATCCCGGTCGATGCGGCGGAGCTTTCCGACCCCAGCAAGCCGCTCGCGAGCCTGCTCAAGGCGAAGGCGTGAGGGCGAATCCTGATCACGATAAATCCATCGCCGACACGCCGCCGTCGACGAACAGATTGGCGCCGTAAACGAACGAGGAGTCCTCGCTGGCCAGGAACAGCACCGCCTTGGCCGCCTCTTGCGGTTGGCCGGGCCGCTTGGCCATGTTCGGCACCGGCCGCGAGGGGTCGAACTCATCCTTGCCGACAGGCGAGCCGATCTTGTTGGGCACGATGGCGTTCACCCTGATCTTGTGGGGCGCAAGTTGCGCTGCCATGGCACGCGTCAAATTCGCAACGCCGCCCTTCGCGGCGGAATAGGCGAGCGCGCGGCTTCTGCCCATGAACCCAGAGGTCGATCCGATATTGATGATGCGCCCGCCGGTGCCTTGTTTGGCCATCTGCAGGCCGACGTGCTTGCCCATGAGGAACTGGCTCTTGAGCGTCACCGCCATGACGCGGTCCCACTCCTCCTCGCTGATGTCGAAGATGTGCTTGTTGTCCGAGATCGCGACGTTGTTGACGAGAACGTCGATGCGGCCGAAGCGCTCGACGACCGCCCCGACAACGGCGGCGACGTCGCCGCCGTTGGAGACATCGGCGGGGAACAGCTCGGCTTCCCCGCCATCTGCTCTGATCCCGGCCACGACCCGCTCGCCGCGCGGCCTGTCGATGTCGACGACGGCAACCTTGGCGCCTTCGGCGGCGAACAGCTTGGCGATCTCTTCGCCGATATTGCGGCCGGCGCCGGTCACCACCGCCACCTGATTTTTAAGCTTCATTGTCGGCCCATCGGCTGCGCCCCGCTGTCATTACATTTGCCAATGGCATGTCGCAAGGAAGCCGGCCTCGCGGGACTGCCGCGAACATGGTAGGACAAATGCCAGGAAAACGGATCTCGTCATGACCGCGCCGCTCAAGACGGTCGAAGCGTCAAACATCGCCGCGCTGATGCGCGAAACCGGCGCGCGGGCGAAAAGCGCCGCGCGTGTGCTCGCGCTCGCGCGGACGGCGCAAAAGGACAGTGCGCTCGCCGCCATGGCGGAGGCGATTCGCGCCCGGCAGGCGCAGATCCTCGCCGCCAATGCCGAGGACATGGCCGAGGCAAAGGCCGCGGGCGCGACGCCGGCGTTTCTCGACCGCCTTGCGCTTGACGGGCGGCGCGTGGCCGCCATGGCCGATGCGCTCGACATCGTGCGCGCGCTCACCGATCCGGTCGGCGCGGTGACCGAGCGCTGGACTCGGCCGAACGGCATGACCATCGAGCGCGTGCGCGTTCCAATCGGCGTCATCGGTATTATTTACGAGAGCCGGCCCAACGTGACCGCCGACGCCGCCTCGCTCTGCCTCAAGGCAGGCAATGCGGCGATCCTGCGGGGCGGCTCGGAAAGCTATCGTTCGAACCAAGCGATTCACGGCGCGCTGGTCGAAGGCATGCGCGCGGCGTCGCTACCCGAGGCTGCGATCGCGCTCGTGCCGAGCCGCGACCGCTCCGCCGTAGGGATGATGCTTTCCGGCCTGGACGGCGCGATCGACGTGATCGTGCCGCGCGGCGGCAAGAGCCTGGTCGCGCGGGTGCAGAGCGAGGCGAGCGTGCCGGTGTTCGCCCACCTCGAAGGCGTTTGCCACGTCTACGTCGACAAGGCGGCCAAGCTCGATATGGCACAGACGATCGTGCGCAACGCCAAGATGCGGCGCACCGGCGTGTGTGGCGCGGCCGAGACGCTGCTTGTCGATCGCGCCGTAGCAGCGACGCACCTCAAGCCCCTCGTCACCATGCTGCTCGACGCCGGCTGCGAGGTGCGCGGCGACGAGGCGACGCGCGCAACGGACCGGCGCGTGAAGCCGGCGAGCGAGCAGGACTGGTCGACTGAGTATCTCGATGCCGTCATCTCGGCCAAGGTGGTCGATGGCGTGGACGGCGCGATCAGACATATCGAGCGCTTCGGCTCGCATCACACCGACTCGATTGTCACGGAGGATGGCGCCGCGGCGGACAAGTTTCTCCGCGAGGTCGATTCCGCGATCGTCTTGCACAACGCGTCGACCCAATTCGCCGACGGCGGCGAGTTCGGATTCGGCGCCGAGATCGGCATCGCCACCGGCCGTTTCCACGCGCGCGGACCGGTCGGCGTCGAGCAACTGACGAGTTTCAAGTATCGCGTGCGCGGCTCGGGGCAAATCAGACCGTGACGACATCGCTTGCGCCGGCGCAACCCCCTCCCACACGGGCAGAGGGTCAAGCGGGTTTTCCGGCTCGCTACATTCGAGACGTAGCCACACGTGTCACCCACGGGCAGAAGCGCGTCGTCAAGGGCGTTCACGCCCGTCTTCGACGGGCTATGGACGCGCGTAGACTCGCTTACGAGCTGCAAGTCCATCTTTATTCGCAACCATGCCTTGACGAAGAGGATGGGTTGCCGGGTCAGCCTCGGCAATGACCCATCCAAGATCCAGGCAAGGGCAAAAGGTTTTAGCGGCAGCGCCGCGCATCGTGCTGCCTGCCCACGCCCCGGGGATGCGCATCGGCCTATTCGGCGGCACGTTCGACCCACCGCACGAGGCGCATCTCGGCGCCTCTCTGCTGGCGATGAAGCGGCTCGATCTCGACCGCGTGTGGTGGCTGGTGACGCCGGGCAATCCGCTCAAAGACACGCGCGGGCTTGCCCCCCTCGCACATCGGATCGTCGCCGCTGAGGCGCTTGCGCGCCATCCCCGCATCGATATCACCGACCTCGAGGCGCAAATCGGCACGCCATATACCTACGAGACCCTCACCTATTTGCGCCGCCACTGCCCAGGCGTCCGCTTTGTCTGGATCATGGGCGCGGACAATCTGCGCAGCTTCCACCGTTGGCAACGATGGCGCGGGATCGCATCCGTGGTGCCGATCGCGGTTGTCGATCGGCTCGGCCCCAGCCTTTATGCCGGCGCCAGCCCGGCGAGCCACGCGCTCTCGCGCGCGCGCATCCCGGAGTCGGCGGCGAAGTCTCTGCCTTACCGCAAGCCGCCGGCCTGGGTTTACCTCCATGGGCTTAAATCGCCGCTGTCGTCGACGGCTTTGCGCGCCGCCCGGCATAGAACTGATGCGAAAGCGCCACAGTATGGGGATTGTGGAACGGCGGCTGGTTGAAACCGTTAACCGGCCGTGCCTATCTTAGGCTTGCTTCGCTTCGCGCGGGGCGATGAACGAAAGGAAAGGACCCCTGCCGACACCTGCAGTCTCTCGCGCTGGCGCCCACGGCGCCGCCGAACCCATCTCCCAGGTGCGACCTGACGCCGAGGAGATTCTTCGCATGGTCCTCGCACGCCTCGACGACATGAAGGCCGAGGATACCGTCACCATCGACCTCACCGGCAAATCGACGATCGCGGACGCCATGGTTGTGACCTCGGGAAGGTCGAACCGCCATGTCGGCTCGATCGCCGATCGCGTGCTGGAAGACCTGGCCGCGGCCGGCGTGCCCGACGCGCGCGTGGAAGGCATGCCGCACTGCGACTGGGTGCTCATCGACGCCGGCGACGTCATCGTCCACGTGTTCCGGCCCGAAGTCCGCGCCTTCTACAATCTCGAGAAGATGTGGGCGTCGGCCGGACGCAATGGGTCGCGGGCGAGCTAACGGCCGCGGCGGTATCGGTCCGTGCGCCTGAACGGCTTGAGCCGACCCATGATCCATGCGTATCGTCACGCATGCGCGTCGTGGTCGCCGCCGTCGGCCGCTTGAAGCAGGGTCCCGAGCGTGAGCTTGCCGAGCGCTACCGCAAGCGCGCGGCCGACGCCGGTCGCAGCGCCGGCTTGAGCGCCGTCGATATCGTCGAGATCAAGGAGAGCCGTGCCGGCGAAGCCGACCGGCGCATGCTCGAAGAATCGATCGCCGTCGCCAACCTCATCCCCGAGGGGGCGATCAGCGTGATCTTGGATGCGCGCGGCGAGAGCATGAGCAGCGCCGCGTTCGCCGGGCGGCTGCACGACTGGCGGCGGCAGAACAAGCCCGCGGTCGTGTTCATCATCGGCGCCGCCGACGGGCTCGCGCCAAGCCTGAAGGAAAAGGCAAGTCTTGCGGTTGCCTTCGGCGCGGCGACCTGGCCGCATCAATTGATCCGCATCATGCTGTTGGAGCAGCTCTACCGCGCGGTGACCATTCTCGCGGGACACCCCTACCATCGCGCCTGAGTCACGTGCCTGAGCTCGCGACGGAAGAACAAGGCGAGATTCACGCGTTTACCCGCCACAGCCGGCGCCGCACTGCGGGCGCGTCTTAATCCGGCGGCAATCGTGGTTATCTATTGCGGTTGGAACCCGCTTGCACAGACGAACTGATGCCAGTCGTGTCGCCGTTTCCCCTCCTTGCCGCACTGATGCTGGCGGCGCTCGGCCTCTCCCCATGGGGGTCTACCGCCGCGCCGGCCCAAACGACCCGCCCGCAAACTCCGGCCGAAGCGGGAAACCTCGACGCCCTCAAGACGCGCGACCATGAGTTGGAAGCGCTGCGCGCGGAGCAGCGAAGGGCCCTCGAAAACGAGGCGCGGCTCAAGCGGGAGATCGAATCCGTCGGCGACGACCGGCGCAGATTCAATCAGCAGCTGATCGACACAGCGTCCCGCGTGCTCGCCGTGGAAGAGCGGATCGCGCAAACGCAAGCGCGTCTCGAGCCGCTCGACGAACGCGAACAGGCGCTGCGGACCTCATTGGAACAGCGGCGCAGCGTGATCGCCGAAATATTGGCGGCGTTGGAACGCATCGGCCGCCGCCCGCCAACCGGGCTGATGATGCGCGCCGACGACGCGCTGCAATCGGTGCGCTCGGCGATGATGCTCGGAGCGGTTCTGCCCGAGATGCGACAGCAAGCGGAAGTGCTCGCAGCCGATCTCGCCGAGCTCGTGCACTTGCGCCAGCAGATTGCAGCCGAGCGCGACCGCCTCGCGCGCGACCTATTCGTACTCGCGGATGAACGTCAGCGCCTCTCGGTATTCATCGAGGAGCGCCAGAAGCGGTTGACGGAGGCGGAGCAGGCGCTGAGCGAGGAGCGCCAACGCGCGGCGCAGCTCGCCCGCCAGGCGGAAAATCTCACGCAATTGATCGCCAAGCTCGAACAGGGTCTCGACACCGCTGTCCGCGCGGCGCGTGCGGCCGCGCGCGCCAGCGAGGAAGCCAAGGCGCCCGGCGGGCGGCCCGACCTCGCCGCGTTAAAGGACCCCGGGCGCCTCGCCCCGGCGATTTCCTTCGCTTCCGCCAAGGGCACGTTGCCGCTGCCGGTGAACGGTGCGCGAATCAAGGAATTTGGCGCCGCAGACGGCCTCGGGGGTACGGAAAAGGGCGTATCGATCGCTGCCCGTCCGGGCGGCCAAATCACAGCCCCGTGCGATGGATGGGTGGTTTATGCGGGTCCTTTCCGCAATTATGGCCAACTCTTGATCCTTAATGCCGGCGGCGGATATCATGTCTTGCTCGCTGGGATGGAACGGATATCCGTTGATCTGGGGCAGTTCGTGGTGACGGGCGAGCCCGTCGCGGTAATGGGCGACGGCGCCCAATCGGCCGTTGCCAAAGCGGGCGGTGCAAGCCAACCCGTACTATATGTGGAGTTCCGCAAGGACGGGATACCCGTCGATCCAGGCCCATGGTGGGCCGTAAACGAAGGCCAGAAGGTTCGCGGATGATGATGCGCAAAACTTCCCTGCTTCTCCTCGGTGCGGCGGCCGGCGTAGCCGTGACGCTGATCGCAACCCCGCCCCGCATCGTGCTCGATGGGGCACGCGCACAAGCGGCCGCCGCCGATACCTACCGGCAGTTGAGCCTGTTCGGCGATGTCTTCGAACGGGTGCGGGCGGACTATGTAGAGAAGCCCGATGATAGCAAGCTGATCGAGTCGGCCATCAACGGCATGCTGGCCGGGCTTGATCCGCATTCGAGCTACATGGATTCCAAGAGCTTCCGCGACATGCAGGTGCAGACCCGCGGCGAGTTCGGCGGTCTTGGCATCGAGGTGACCATGGAGGACGGCCTGATTAAGGTCGTCGCGCCGATCGACGAGACGCCGGCGGCCAAGGCCGGCATCATGGCCAACGACATCATCACGCATCTCGATGACGAGCCGGTGCAGGGCCTCACGCTCAACCAGGCGGTCGAGAAGATGCGCGGGCCGGAGAATTCCAAGATCAAGCTCAAGATCATGCGCAAGGGTCAGGAAAAGCCGCTCGAGGTCACCATCACTCGCGCGCGCATCCAGGTCCGCTCGGTGCGTTCGCGGCTCGAAGGCGACGACGTCGGCTTTATCCGCATCACCCAGTTCAACGAGCAGACCACCGAAGGCCTGAAGAAGGCGATTACCGATCTTGCCGTCCAGGCCGGCGACAAGCTCAAGGGTTACGTGATCGACTTGCGCAACAATCCCGGCGGATTGCTCGATCAGGCGATCTCGGTGTCCGACGCCTTCCTGGAGAAGGGCGAGATCGTATCAACGCGCGGGCGAAACGCCGAGGAGACCCAGCGCTTCAATGCCCGTGCCGGCGACCTGACCAAGACCAAGCCCGTTATCGTGCTGATCAACGGCGGCTCGGCTTCGGCCTCCGAGATCGTCGCGGGCGCGCTGCAGGATCATCGGCGCGCGACGGTCATCGGCACGCGCTCGTTCGGCAAGGGCTCGGTGCAGACCATCATTCCGCTCGGCTCCGGCAATGGGGCGCTGCGGCTGACCACGGCGCGCTATTTCACGCCGTCCGGCCGCTCGATCCAGGCGAAGGGCATCTCGCCCGATATCGAGGTGCTGCAGGAAGTGCCGGAAGAGCTCAAAGCGCGCACCGACACCCGCGGCGAGGCTTCGCTGCGCGGCCACCTCAAGGCGGAAGGCGACGAGCAGACCGGCTCGCAATCCTACATCCCGCCGGATCCGAAGGATGACAAGGCGCTTCACACCGCGCTTGATCTCATTCGCGGCATCCAGAAGAACTCAGCTTACCCGCCGAATCCGAAGACTGCCGTCCCAAACTAGGCGGCATAGGACACCAAACCATCGGGGCGGCCCACATGGGCCGCCCCGATCCTTTTCAGCAAGCGGGCGAGCCGCCATCCAAGCGGCAAGGGCTCGATTCGCGCCGAGAGCGAGGATATGGATGGCGCCTGCGCCTCACCGCGTCACGTGCTGAACGAGAAAGAGAGATGGCTCGGCCCGAATCCCTCCCCTATCGCCCCTGCGTCGGCACCGCGGTGTTTAATCGCGTCGGCCGTGTCTTCATTGGCCGCCGCATCAATGGGCCTGAGCATGTCGACGAGCGTCATGTTTGGCAGCTGCCGCAGGGCGGCATCGATCGCGGCGAGGACCCCTGGCCCGCCGCGCTACGCGAACTGCACGAGGAGACCAATATCCGTTCGGTCGAAAAGCTCGACGAGATCGCGGAAGAGCTCTGCTATGACATCCCGCGCGAGATCCTCGGCCAGGCTTGGGGCGGCAAATACCGCGGGCAGTGTCAGAAATGGTACGCGCTGCGCTTCACCGGCGACGACGGCGAGATCGACATTGCCCATCCCGCGGGTGGCCATAAGCCGGAATTCGCCGAGTGGCGCTGGGAGCGGCTCTCCAACATCGTGGAGCTGGTTGTGCCGTTCAAACGGCAGGTCTACGCGCGCTTGGTGCGCGATTTCGAGAGATTTGCCCGCAAGCGGGATTAAAGCGCGTGTAGGGCGCAATAACCGAAGCGCATTGCGCCTCGTGCCCGCAAACCGGATTTAATGTCCTAGCGCAGCCTGCAGCGCGCGTAGCCGGTCGAGCTTTTGCGCGAGCTTGTCGCGCGTCCAGCCGTCTTTCTCGTCGGCGAGGTCTTCCTCGGTATCCTTGATCACGCTGGCGAGTTGCGCGACGTCGAACTCGTCCACCGGCACCGCCAAATTGGCCAACACGGTGAGGCCCGCCGGACCGACCTCGGCGAAGCCGGCATCGACCACCACGCGCAGCGCGTCCCGTTCGCCATGAATGACCAAGATCCCTGGCCGCAGCGTGGTGACCAGCGGCGCGTGCCCTGCCAGCACGCCGAACTCACCCTCCGAGCCCGGCACATCGACCTGTTCGACCTCGCCGGAGAACAGCAGCTTCTCCGGCGACACGAGATCGAAGTGGAAGGTAGCCATCGCTCAGCTCCGTTTGTCGCCCATCATGGCGGCAATGACGTCAGCCATCCCCGCTACGCCGCTTCCGCCGCGAGCTTCTTGCCCTTCTCCACCGCCTGCTCGATGGTTCCCACCATGTAGAACGCCGCCTCCGGCAGGTGGTCGTATTTTCCTTCGCACAGTCCCTTGAAGCCGCGGATGGTGTCGGCGAGCTGAACGAACACCCCCGGCGCACCGGTGAACACCTCGGCGACATGGAAAGGCTGCGACAAGAAGCGCTCGATCTTGCGCGCGCGCGCGACGGTGAGCTTGTCCTCTTCGGAAAGCTCATCCATGCCGAGAATGGCGATGATGTCCTGAAGCGCCTTGTAGCGCTGCAGAATCTGCTGCACTTGCCGGGCCACGCCATAATGCTCGTCGCCGACGATCATGGGCGAGAGCATGCGCGAGGTGGAGTCGAGCGGATCGACCGCCGGGTAAATTCCCTTCTCCGCGATCGAGCGCGACAGCACGGTGGTCGCATCGAGGTGCGCGAAGGAGGTCGCCGGCGCCGGATCGGTGAGATCGTCGGCGGGCACGTAGATCGCCTGCACCGAGGTGATGGAGCCTTTGGTCGTGGTGGTGATGCGCTCCTGCAATGCACCCATGTCCGTCGCGAGCGTCGGCTGGTAGCCCACGGCAGAAGGAATGCGCCCGAGCAGCGCCGACACCTCCGAGCCTGCCTGGGTGAAGCGGAAGATGTTGTCGACAAAGAACAGCACGTCCTGGCCCTGATCGCGGAAGTATTCGGCGACGGTGAGGCCGGAAAGGCCGACGCGGGCGCGGGCGCCGGGCGGCTCGTTCATCTGCCCGTAGACCAGCGCACATTTGGAGCCCGCAGCCGAGCCGTTGTTCTTCTTCGGGTCCTTGTTGACGCCCGACTCGATCATCTCGTGATAGAGATCGTTGCCTTCGCGGGTGCGCTCGCCCACACCGGCGAACACGGAATAGCCGCCGTGCGCCTTGGCGACGTTGTTGATCAGCTCCATGATGATGACGGTCTTGCCGACGCCGGCGCCGCCAAACAGGCCGACCTTCCCGCCCTTGGAATAGGGGGCGAGCAAATCCACCACCTTGATGCCGGTGATCAGAATCTCCGCCTCCGTCGACTGGTCGGTGAAGAGAGGCGCAGGCTGATGGATCGGCCGCCGCTGGTCGTGCGGCACGGGGCCCGCCTCGTCGACCGGATCGCCGATCACGTTGATGATGCGGCCCAGCGTGCCGTCGCCGACCGGCACCGCGATGGGTCGGCCGGTATCGGTCACCTCCTGACCGCGTACCAGCCCTTCGCTCGTATCCATGGCGATAGTGCGCACGGTCGATTCGCCGAGATGCTGGGCGACTTCGAGCACCAGGCGATTGCCCTGATTCTTCGTCTCGAGTGCATTGAGGATCGGCGGCAGATGCGTTTCGAAATGCACGTCGACGACGGCGCCGATGACCTGGGTGATGTGCCCGACTGGGTTGGCCATGGATGGTCCTTGTTATTGCAGCGAGATTGAGAGTTTCTCTGCCCCTTATACCGCTTCCGCGCCGGAGATGATCTCGATGAGCTCTTTGGTGATCATCGCCTGACGGGTGCGGTTGTAGGTCAGCGTCTGTTTGCGGATCATTTCGCCCGCATTGCGCGTGGCGTTGTCCATCGCGGTCATCTGCGCGCCGTAGAACGACGCGGCATTCTCGAGCAGCGCGACGAAAATCTGCACGGAAATGTTGCGCGGCAGAAGCTCGAGGAGGATTTCATCCTCTTCGGGCTCGTATTCGTACACGATGGCATTGCCGTTGCCGGCGTCGCCCTCGAACACGGGCGGGATGATCTGTTGCGCCGTCGGCGTTTGCGCGATGATCGACTTGAAGCGCGAAAAGAACAGGGTACAGACGTCGAACGCGCCCTGTTCGTAGAGGCGCAGAATCTTGTCGCCGATGCTTTCGGCGTGTTCGAAGCCGAGCGTGCGCACGGCGCGCAGCTCGACGTGCTCGATGATCTGCTTCTCGTACAGCCGGCGAAGCTGATCGTAGCCCTTGCGGCCGACGCAAAAGAACTTCACTTCCTTGCCTTCCGCCATCAGCGTATTCGCCCGCTCGCGCGCGAGCCGGACGATCGCGGAATTGAACGGGCCGCACAGGCCGCGCTCGGCGGTGCATACCAGCAGGAGATGCACGCGGTCGCTGCCGGTTCCGGCCAACAATCGCGGCGCCGCGCCAAGATCCCCGACCCCCCCGGCGATGTTGCCGAGCACCTTCGCCATGTGCCGGGCATAGGGACGCGCGGCTTCGGCCACGGCCTGCGCGCGCCGCAACTTCGATGCCGCGACCATCTGCATGGCCTTGGTAATCTTCTGCGTCGCCTTCGTAGCGGCGATGCGCACGCGCATGTCCTTGAGACTGGGCATTTTCAGCTCGAATGACAGAGGACGCACGACAGAGGGCGCCGAAGCGAGCTTCGCGTCAGGCGCCGGCCGTCAGCCGTCAAACAACTGTCGTCTGTTCTCCGTCTTGTCGTCTGTTTCACGCGAAGGTCTTGGCGTATTCGTCGACGATGGCTTTGAGCTTGGCGGTGGTTGCATCGTCGAGATCGCGGCTGTCGCGGATGGCGGCGAGGATGTCCGCGTGCTGCGTGCGCATGAGTCCCAGCAGGCCTTCTTCGAAGGCGCGCACCCGCTCGACCGGGAGCGGATCGAGGTAGCCGTTGACGCCGGCATAGATGACGGCGACCTGCTCCTCCATCTTGAGCGGGGAAAACTGCGGCTGCTTGAGCAGTTCGGTAAGCCGCGCCCCGCGGTTGAGCAGACGCTGGGTGGTGGCATCGAGATCGGAGCCGAACTGGGCGAACGCCGCCATTTCGCGGTATTGCGCGAGTTCGCCTTTGATGCGCCCGGCAACCTTCTTCATCGCCTTGGTCTGGGCGGCGGAGCCGACGCGCGATACCGAGAGGCCGACATTCACCGCCGGTCGGATGCCCTGATAAAACAGATCGGTCTCCAGGAAGATCTGCCCGTCGGTGATCGAGATGACGTTGGTCGGAATGTAGGCGGACACGTCGTTCGCCTGCGTCTCGATGACGGGCAGCGCCGTGAGGGAGCCTGCCTTGTGCGCCTCGTTCATTTTGGCAGCGCGCTCGAGCAGGCGCGAGTGCAGATAGAAGACGTCCCCGGGATAGGCCTCGCGCCCGGGCGGCCGCCGCAACAGGAGCGACATCTGGCGATACGACACCGCCTGCTTCGAGAGGTCGTCATAGATGATCACCGCGTGCATGCCGCCGTCGCGGAAATATTCGCCCATCGTGCAGCCGGAGAACGGGGCGAGGTACTGCATCGGCGCCGGATCGGAGGCGGTCGCCGCAACGATGATCGAATAGTCGAGCGCGCCGTTCTCCTCCAGCACCTTGGCAAACTGTACGACGGTCGAGCGCTTCTGCCCGACCGCCACGTACACGCAGTAGAGCTTAACTTTCTCGTCGCCCGTCGCGTTGAGCGCCTTCTGATTGAGAATGGTGTCGAGCGCGATCGCGGTCTTGCCGGTCTGGCGATCGCCGATGATCAGCTCGCGCTGGCCGCGGCCGATGGGAATGAGGGCGTCGATGGCCTTGAGCCCGGTGGCCATCGGCTCATGCACGGATCTGCGCGGGATGATGCCGGGCGCCTTGACGTCGACGCGCCTGCGCTCCTTGGCCTCGATCGGGCCCTTTCCGTCGATCGGGTTGCCGAGCGCGTCTACCACACGGCCGAGCAAGCCTTTGCCGACCGGAACGTCGACGATGGCGCGTGTGCGTTTGACGGTCTGCCCTTCCTTGATCTCGCGGTCCTCGCCGAAGATCACGATGCCGACATTGTCGACCTCGAGATTGAGCGCCATCCCGCGGACGCCGTTCTCGAACTCGACCATTTCGCCGGCCTCAACGTTGTCGAGTCCGTAGACCCGAGCGATGCCGTCGCCGACCGAGAGAACCTGGCCGACCTCGGAGACCTCCGCCTCTTGGCCGAAGTTCTTGATCTGCTCTTTCAGAATTGCCGAAATTTCGGCGGGGCGGATATCCATCAGCGGGCCTCTTTCATCGCCACCTTGATCGCATTGAGCTTGGTGCGCAGGGAGCTGTCGACCATGCGCGAGCCGACCTTGACCACGAGGCCGCCGATGATCGAGGGCTCAACCTTCACCTTCACCTGCACGTCCTTCTTGGTCACGGCCGCGAGCGCTTCCTTGATCGCAGCAAGATGCGCTTCGCTCGGCTTCTCCGCCACCGTCACCTCCGCCGTTACCTCGCCCTTGTGTTGGGCGACCAGCGACCGGTAGGCGCTCGCCACGTCGAGCGCGGCGAAAAGGCGGCGGTTCGTGCCGAGCAGTTTGAGAACATTGGCGGCGAGCCCATCGATGCCGGTCCGCTCGAGCACGCCCGAGAGTGCGCGCGTCTGCTCCTCGGCGGAAAATACCGGGCTGCGCAGCAAGCGGGCCAAATCGGCGACCTCGGCCACGAGGGCATCGAAGCGATCGAGATCGACTTTGACGCGATCGATGGCGTTCTGCTCGCGCGCGAGCTCGAAAAGCGCGGTCGCGTAGCGACCCGCCATGCCGGAAACGACTGCATGTTCGCCTGCCACAAGGATGCTCTTCCGGCAATTCCGAGGGCTCGACACCGTCGCGGACGGTGGGCTCCAAGCCCTTGAAAGTGATGAAACTTTGCATCTTCGCGGGAGAGCGCCGGCGCGCCCCGAAACCCCGCGAAATCGCGCGGTTGCGTAACACACCGCTACCTGCGGTGCAACATGACGAAATGTCTACGCGGGACGCGTTTTCGCGACCTGACGGCTCTTGCGCAAGCCGATGGCGCCGGTGCTACACCAATGCTCTCGCCTCTGCTGTCGGCTCCCGGAACTCTGCAACGTGCCACCCGCCTCTGCGAACGACGCTGTCGGCCGGGCCCGTCTCATGCTGGTCGCGGTGAGCTTGGCCTGGGGCTTGAGCTGGCCGGCAATGAAGATCGCCCTCGACGAGATTCCGCCGTTTAGCATGCGGATGGGCACGTCGGGCCTGGCGACCGCCGCGTTGCTCACGCTCGCATTCATGCAGCGACGCAGTATCCGGATGCGCGGCGCCATGGCATGGGCGCATCTCGTCGTCGCCGGTTGCCTGAATATCGCTGGCTTCACGCTATTTACGGCCTTCGCGCAAGTCGCGACCGCAACATCGCGGGTGGCAATCCTCACCTACACCATGCCGATCTGGGCCGCATTGTTGGCGTACCCCATACTCGGCGAGCGATTGAGCGTCGCGCGCGGCATTTCACTTCTGCTCTGCACGGTCGGACTGGCGGTGCTGATCTCTCCATTGATCGGATCGAGCGATCTGATCGGCCTCGTTTTCGCCCTGGCGTCGGCCGTGAGCTGGGCGATGGGCACGGTGTACTTGAAATGGGCGCGGATCGAGGCCGATCCGATCGCAGTCGCAATATGGCAACTCGTCGTCGGATTTCTCATAACCGTCGCCGGCGTGTTCATGGTCGAAGGCTCGCCGCACCTGTGGCCCGTTCATCCGCGCGCGCTTTGGGGGCTGGCATTCTCCAGCCTGATCGGCTCCGCCTTCGCCTATCTGCTTTGGTTTGAGATCGTGCGCCGCCTGCCGGCCACCGCCGCGTCCCTCGGCGTGCTAAGCGTGCCGGTCGTGGGCATCGTGGCCTCGGTGCTGATCCTGGGCGAGCGGCCGACCGTTGCCGACATGGTCGGTTCTGCGCTTATCCTGGCCGCCGCCGCCGGCGTGCTGCTCGCGCCCACCGCCCGCTCAGCGCAGAGCGCTCCAATCGAGCAATGATCTAGCGGCTGACGCGATAAGCCGCCCGTCAGTCGATAATGCCGGCCCGCGTGACCTTCAAAGAAAACTCTGCGGGTCGACGTCCACCTCAAGCCGAAGATTGCCCTTGCGTTTGGGTGCTGCGGCAATCCAGCGCCGCAGATATGCCGAGAGATCGAAAGCGCGCGGCGCCTTCACCAGCAGCCGGAAGCGATGGCGGCCGCGCACCACCGCGAGCGGCGCTTCCGCCGGTCCGAACACGCGCACCTCCTCGGCGCGCGGCGCGGCAGCGGCTAGGCGGCGCGCGAACGTTTCCGCCACCGGACGTTCTCCCGCCGACACGACGAGGCTCGCGAGCCGCGCGAACGGCGGGTAGTGCGTCTTCTCTCGCAGTTCGATCTCGCTCGTGTAAAACGCGTCGCGGTCGGCCGCCACCAACGCACGCAACACCGGATGTTCGGGTTGATGCGTCTGCAGATAGCCGATGCCGACGCCTTCCTCGCGTCCGGCGCGGCCGATCACCTGATGCAGCAGTTGGAACGTGCGCTCGGCGGCGCGCGGGTCGCCGTTTGCGAGGCCGAGGTCGGCGTCGATCACGCCGACCAGATTGAGTTTCGGGAAGTGGTGCCCCTTGGCCACCAGCTGCGTGCCGATAATGATATCGAAGCGCCCGTTAGCAACATCGTCGAGTTCCTCGCGCAGCCGCTCGACCGATTCGACGAGATCGCTCGAGAGGACCAGGATGCGGCTCGCCGGGAACAATTCCGCCGCCTCCTGCTCCAGCCGTTCGACCCCGGGGCCGACCGCGACGAAACTATCTGCTGCCTGGCAGTGCGGGCACTGCGGCGGGCGCGGCATCGAAAAGCCGCAGTGATGGCAGACCAAGCGTCGGCGGAAGCGGTGATCGACCAGGCAGGCGTCGCAATTGGGACAGGCGAGCCGGAACCCGCAGCGGCGGCAGAGTGTGAGCGGCGCATAGCCGCGGCGATTGAGGAAGAGGAGCGCCTGCTCGCCGCGTTCGAGCGCCGTGCTCACCGCTTGCGCCAGACGCGGGGCGATGAAGCGCCCGCGCGGCGGCCCCTCGGCGCGCAGATCGATCGCCTCGATCCCGGGAAGCTGGCGGCTGCCGAACCGCTCCGGCAGATGCACCCGCGCATAGCGCCCGCGCCGCGCATTGACCTCCGTCTCGACCGACGGCGTCGCCGCTACGAGCACGATCGGAATGTCGGCCCCCCGCGCGCGCACCACCGCCATGTCACGCGCATGATAGCGCGCGCCGTCCTCCTGCTTATAGGCGGGGTCGTGCTCCTCATCGACGATGATGAGCCCGAGCTCGGCATAGGGCAGGAACAAGGCGGAGCGCGCGCCGACGATCACGCTGACCTCTCCTGCCGCTACGGCGCCCCACGTCCGCGCGCGCAAGCGCTGCGACAGCTGCGAGTGCCATTCTGCCGGTCGCACGCCAAAGCGTTGGGCGAAGCGGTCGAGGAACTGGCTGGTCAGCGCGATCTCGGGAACGAGGACCAGCGCCTGCTTTCCCCGCCGAATGATCTCACCGACGGCCTCGAAATAAACTTGCGTCTTGCCCGCTCCGGTGACGCCGTCGAGCAGCGTGACGCCATAGCCGCCGGCGACGACCGTCGCGCACAGCGCATCCGCGGCTTCACGTTGCGCCGCCGTGAAGTCGGGACGACAAAAATCCGGATCTGGGGCACGCGCCACCGGCTCTGGCGGCAGCACCAGGCTCTCCAGCGTCCCTTCATCGACCAAGCCGTCGACCACCCCGGGGGAGACTGCCGCTTCCTCGGCGAGGTCGCGCTTGCCACGCGCAAGGCCGTCGGCAAGCAGGGCGAGCACACGCTCGCGCGCCGGCGTCATCCGCTTGGGAGCGGCGCCGGCGAGCCGCACCCCGACGCGCTCGCGCGCCGGGCCGAGATGCTCGCCCATCCGCAGCGCCATGCGCAGCACGCTGCCGCGGGGGCTAAGCGTATAAGCCGACACCCAGTCGATGAAGTTGCGCAGCTCCGGCTTGAGCGGCGGAATATCGAGCTTGGCCTCGATATCCCGCATGCGGTTGTCGAGCCGCGGGTTGGGCCGGCGGTTCTCCGCCCAGGTCACTCCCGTCGCCAAGCGCGCCCCCAGCGGCACGGTCACGAGGTCGCCGGGCGCAAGCTCAACTCCTGCCGGCACGCGATAGGAGTAGGCCTGGTCAAGGGCGACCGGGACGAGGACATCGACGACGCGTTGGGCCATAACTCGCGGCCGACTCGAGCGCTTAATGAAGAGTGAAGGAAGGGGTGCGATAAATTCCGCCATGTCAAGCGCAACCGCCGCCCCCGAGCCGACTTTCGTCGCCGGCGATGTCGGCCGCGAGCTCGCGTACTGGCTGGCGCACCTGTCTGACGAACGCCGCGTGTCGGCTAAGACGGTCGACGCATATGCGCGCGATGTTCGCCAATTTCTTGTCTTCCTCTGCGGACATTTCGGCAGCCGGCCAACGCTTCCGGCGCTGTCACGCCTGAAGCCGATCGACGTGCGCGCCTTCATGGCGGCGCGGCGAGCCGACGGCGTCAGCAGTCGCTCGCTCATGCGCATGCTGGCAGGGGTGCGCTCCTTCGCCCGTTTTCTCGAACGCAGCGGCAAAGGCAAGATCGGCGCGCTCGCTGCCGTGCGCACCCCGAAGATGGCGAAGACGCTGCCCAAGCCGCTCGCGATCGCGGCCGCCAAGCGCATCACCGAAGTCGAATTGCGCGCCGGCGAGGCGCGCGCGCCATGGATCATCGCCCGCGATGCCGCGGTGCTGGCGTTGCTCTACGGCTCGGGATTGCGAGTGAGCGAGGCACTGGCGCTCAAGCGCAGCGACGTTCCGGCGGCCAGAGGTGGCGACGCCATTACCGTGATCGGCAAGGGCAACAAGCCGCGCATGGTGCCGGTGCTGGCGCAGGTCACGAGGCTCGCCGCCGAATACGTCGCGCTTTGCCCCTACGATCTTCCGGCCGAAGGCCCATTGTTCGTCGGCGCCAGAGGCGGCCCGTTGTCACCGCGCCTTGTCCAGCTCGCGATGGCACGGCTGCGCGGCGCGCTCGGGCTGCCGGACACCGCGACGCCACATGCGCTGCGCCACTCATTTGCAACGCATTTACTGGCGCGCGGCGGCGATCTGCGCGCCATCCAGGAGCTGCTCGGCCACGCCTCCTTGTCCACCACCCAGATGTACACCGCGGTCGACACCGAGCGGCTGATGGAAGTCTACCGCAACGCTCACCCTCGCGCGTGAGCGAGCGCGCGCCCCTTGCGCAGGCCGGTAGGTTCGATACATCGTCCGCGAGCGAAGCCTGGAGGGTGACATGAGTCATGGGGTGCACGCGGTCCAGCACGAGGTCGAGCACCACATCGAACACGAGGAGCACGGACACGGCGGCCGCGGAAAGCCCATCGGCGAGAGCAGGAATAAGCAGATCGCGCTCTTGATCTCGGTGATGGCGCTCCTGCTGGCGCTCGCCGAAATGTTCGGGAAGAGCGCCCAGACCGAGGGCATTTCACTCAACATCAAGGCGTCCGATACCTGGAATTTCTTCCAAGCCAAAACCATCCGCCAGACCACGCTGCGCACCGCCGCCCAGGCTTTCACCCAGGAAGCCGCGCTCGCCGACGAAACCCGCAAAGCCGCGCTACTGAAGCAGGCGAACGACTGGATGAACACCGTGGCGCGCTACGAGTCCGACCCGGCGGAGAAGGACGGCCGCAAGGAATTGCGGGCGCAAGCCGAAGCCTACGAGCATGCACGTGACACCCAATTGGCGCGCTACCATCACTACGAGTTCGCGGCGGCGGCCTATCAGATCGCCATCGTGTTGGCCTCGGCAGCTGTGATCACCGGCATGATGGCCCTGGTCTACGGGGCCATGGGGCTCGGCATCATCGGGTTGGCGTTCATGGGGCTCGGGTTTTTCAACCCGCATTACCTGCATTCGCTGCATTTGATCTAGAGTGCCCGCGCTTATCGCGGACATGACGAATTTGCTTCGGGATCACATGTGAATGGCGCGTTTATCGACCGCCAATGCCGCCTCCTTCACCGCCTCGGTGAAGGTCGGATGCGGGTGGCAGGTGCGGGCGATGTCTTCAGACGCGGCGCCGAATTCCATCGCGACCGCAGCCTCGGCGATCATGTTACCGGCGTCGGCGCCAACGATGTGCACGCCGAGGACGCGGTCGGTTTTGGCATCGGCGAGGATTTTCACGAAGCCGTCCGTTTGCAGGTTCGCCTTGGCGCGGCCATTGGCACTGAAAGGAAACTTGCCGACCTTGTAAGCAACGCCGGCCTCCTTCAATTCCTCCTCGCTTTTACCGACCGAAGCGATCTCGGGATAGGTATAGACCACGTTCGGAATGACCTCGTAATTCACGTGGCCGGCTTGTCCGGCGAGCAGTTCCGCGACCGCCGTGCCCTCCTCCATCGCCTTGTGCGCCAGCATCGGGCCGGCGATGACGTCACCGATGGCGTATATGCCCGGTACGTTGGTGGCGAAACGCGCATCGACGATGATGCGGCGCTTGTTATCCATTTTCACCCCGGCGGTTTCGAGCCCGAGCCCCACGGTGAACGGCGCGCGGCCGATCGCCACTAGCACCACGTCGGCTTCGATCGACTCCGCCGTGCCACCCCTTGCCGGCTCGACCGTCACCTTGAGCTTCTTTCCTCCGGTCTCGACCGCGGCAACTTTGGACGACAGCTTGAATTTCATGCCCTGTCTTTCGAAGATGCGCTGGACCTGCCGGCAGACCTCGTTGTCGATTCCCGGCAAGATCCGGTCGAGCCACTCGACCACGATCACCTCGGAGCCGAGCCGGCGCCACACCGAGCCGAGCTCAAGCCCGATCACGCCGGCGCCGACGACGAGCAGCCGCTCCGGCACTTTGCCGAGCACTAGCGCACCGGTCGAAGACACGATCCGCTGCTCGTCGATGTCGATGCCAGGCAAGCGCGCCACGTCCGAGCCGGTGGCAATGACGATAGCCTTGCCCTCGATCGCCTCCGTCTTCCCGTCGGCGGTTTTGACCTCGACCTTGCCGGGCGCGACGATGCGGCCGACGCCGTGCACGGTATCGATCTTGTTCTTCTTGAACAGGAAGGCGACGCCTTTGACGTTGCCCTCGACCCCCGCGTCCTTGAACTTCATCATGGCCGGAAGGTCGAGCTTCGGCGCGGCGACCTTGATCCCCACCTTGTCGAGCATGTGGCCGGCCTCTTCATAGAGCTCTGAGGCATGCAGCAGCGCCTTCGACGGAATGCAGCCGATGTTAAGGCAGGTGCCGCCGAAGGTGTCATCCTTCTCGACCACCGCAACCTTCATGCCGAGCTGCGCAGCGCGGATCGCGCAGACATAGCCGCCGGGCCCGGAGCCGATGATGATGAGGTCGTAGGACATGATGGATCACATCTTTCTTTGTCCGGCTAACAGTGTCGCCGCGAGCAAAGGCCCCGAGCCACGGCGTTCAAATCATGGAAGGTCGTCGGCGGCCATCGCTCCTGCCGCGAACAGCGAGACGGCGGGGTCCGAGCCGGCATGGACGCCTCGACTCACAGATCCACGACCAGCCGCGCCGGGTCCTCCAAAACCTCTTTCACGCGCACCAGGAAAGTGACCGCCTCACGGCCGTCGACGAGGCGGTGGTCGTAAGAGAGAGCCAGATACATCATCGGGCGAATCTCGATCTTGCCGGACACGACCACCGCTCGCTCCTCGATCTTGTGCATGCCGAGGATGCCCGACTGCGGCGCATTGAGAATGGGCGTCGACATCAACGAGCCATAGACGCCGCCATTCGAGATGGTGAAGGTGCCGCCCTGCATCTCCTCGATCTTGAGCGCGCCCTCGCGCGCACGCCGCCCGAAGTCGGCAATCTCCTTCTCGATCTGCGCGAGCGATTTTCTCTCGCAGTCGCGCACCACCGGCACCACCAGCCCTTTGTCTGTGCCGACCGCAACTCCGATGTGGTAGTAGTTCTTGTAGACGATGTCCGCGCCGTCGATCTCGGCATTGACCGTGGGGATTTCCTTGAGCGCCTGCACGCAGGCGCGCACGAAAAAACCCATGAAGCCAAGCTTCACGCCGTGCTTGCGTTCGAACAGATCCTTGTAGTGGCTGCGCAGGTTCATCACCGCGCTCATGTCGACCTCGTTGAAGGTCGTGAGCATGGCCGCGGTGTTCTGCGCCTCCTTGAGCCGGCGTGCGATGGTCGCGCGCAGGCGTGTCATCTTGATGCGTTCTTCGCGCGCGGCGTCGTCCGGGGGGGAGGGCGCGCGGACTTGCACGGCGGCGGCGGGCTGCGCGACGGGAGTGGGAGCGGAAGCGGCGCGTTCGATCGCCGCCATCATGTCGCCCTTGGTCACGCGCCCGTCCTTCCCGGAGCCGGGAACGGTGGCAGCGTCGATGCCCGTCTCGGCGGCGATCCTGCGCACCGAAGGGGCGAGTGACGCGGCCGGGGGCGGCTTGGCAGCGGGTTGCGGGCGCGGGCGCGGCTCCTCGGCTGCGGCATTGATGGGCGCGGTCGTGTCGGTCTTCTGATCCGGCCGGCCGGTCGGCGCGGGCGAGGCCTTGGAAGGCGCGGCCGCGCCTTCCTTGATCTGACCGAGCAGCGCGCCGACTGCGACCGTCTCGCCGTCCTTGGCCGCGATATCGGCGAGCACGCCGGCGGCGGGCGAGGGCACCTCGATGGTCACCTTGTCGGTCTCGAGCTCGACCAGCGGCTCGTCGACGGCAACCGGATCGCCCGGCCGCTTGAACCACTTGCCGATGGTCGCCTCGGTCACCGATTCGCCGAGCGCGGGCACGCGGATGTCAGCCATGGTCCCCACCTTCTTTCGGTCATTCGCCACGCTCGCCCGAGCGGCGGCAAAAGAACCACCAGGTCTCGCTGCTAGTGTCCCGATTCCGAAGTTGGCATCATTGTGCCGCCGCCTCGTTTGCGAACTTCGGTCGAAGGACACTAGCAACTTATTTGATCTAGTGTGGCTTTGGTTCAGAAGTCCGCATTTCGGACTCGCTGCAAGAATGATGCGGACTTCTGAACCGCCACACTAGCGCAACGCCTCGTCGAGCAGCGCGTTGAGTTGCTTGAGGTGTTGCGGCATCTGGCCGGTCGCTGTTGCCGCCGAGGCCGCGCGCCCGGCATAGATCGGCTGCTTGTTCTTGGCCCCGATCTGCTCGAGCACCCATTCGAGATACGGCGCCATGAAGGAGTACGCACCCATGTTGCGCGGCTCCTCCTGGCACCACATGAATTCCGCGTGCGTGAAGCGGCCAAGCTCGTTGACCAGCGCTTTCAGCGGAACCGGATAGAGCTGTTCGACGCGCAGCAGATAAACGTCGTTGACCCCGCGCTTCTCCCGCTCCTCATAGAGGTCGTAATACACCTTGCCCGAGCACATCACCACGCGCCGGATCTTGTCGTCCGAAACCAACTTGATCTTCTCGCCCGGATGCATCTGGGCGTCGTCCCACAGCAGGCGGTGGAACGTCGTGTCCGGGCCCATCTCGGCGAGCCGCGACACCGCGCGGCGGTGCCGCAGCAGCGATTTCGGCGTCATCAGGATGAGCGGCTTGCGGATGTCGCGTTTGAGCTGCCGGCGCAGGATGTGGAAGTAATTGGCCGGCGTGGTGCAATTGGCAACCTGCATATTGTCCTCGGCGCACATCTGCAGGAAGCGCTCGAGCCGCGCTGAGGAATGCTCGGGTCCCTGCCCCTCGTAGCCGTGCGGCAACAGGCACACCAGCCCGGACATGCGCAGCCACTTGCGCTCGCCCGATGAGATGAATTGATCGAAGACGACCTGGGCGCCGTTGGCGAAGTCGCCGAATTGCGCCTCCCACAGCGTGAGCGCGTCCGGTTCGGCGAGTGAGTAGCCGTATTCGAAGCCGACCACCGCCTCCTCCGAGAGCATCGAATTGATCACCTCGAAACGGGCCTGGCCCTCGCCGAGATGATTGAACGGGACGTAACGGTCCTCGTTCTCCTGGTCGATCAGCACCGAATGGCGCTGCGAGAACGTGCCCCGCTCGGTGTCCTGGCCGGAGATTCGCACGCGGTGGCCTTCGAGCAGCAGCGAGCAGAACGCGAGAGCTTCCGCCGTGGCCCAGTCGATGTCCTCACCTGTCTCGACCGCCTTGCGGCGATTTTCCAGGAAGCGCTGGATGGTCCGGTGGACGTGAAAGCCTTCCGGTATCGCCGTGATGCTCGCCCCGATTTGCCTGAGCGTCGCCAGCGGAGCGCCGGTATGGCCGCGGCGCGGATCATCGGCATCGCGCGCCGCCTTGATGTCGGCCCAGCGGCCGTCGAGCCAGTCGGCGCTGTTCGGCTTGTAGCCTTGGCTCGCTTCCAGTTCGGCGTCGAGTTTGGCGCGCCAGTCGAGGCGCATCTTCTCGACCTCACCCTCGCTGACGACGTGCTCGCCGATGAGCTTCTTGGCGTAGATCTCGGACGTAGGAGGATGCTTGCGGATCGCCTTGTACATCAGCGGCTGGGTGAACGACGGCTCGTCCCCCTCGTTGTGCCCGAAGCGCCGGTAGCAGAACATGTCGATGACGACCGGACACTGGAATTTCTGCCGGAACTCGGTTGCGACCTTGGCTGCAAACACCACCGCTTCCGGATCGTCGCCGTTCACGTGGAAGATCGGCGCCTCGATCATCTTGGCGACGTCGGAGGGATAGGGCGAGGAGCGGGAATAACGCGGATAGGTGGTGAATCCGATCTGATTGTTGACGATGAAATGCACCGAGCCGCCGGTGCGATGCCCGCGCAGGCCGGAGAGGCCGAAACACTCGGCGATCACTCCCTGGCCGGCGAATGCAGCGTCGCCGGAAATGAGCAGGGGCATCACCATCGTGCGGTCTTCGCGCGTCGCGCCGAGCTGGTCCTGCTTGGCGCGTACCTTGCCGAGCACGACTGGATTGACGATCTCGAGGTGCGAGGGATTGGCCGTGAGCGACAGATGCACGCGGTTGCCGTCAAACTCGCGGTCGGAGGAGGCGCCGAGATGGTACTTTACGTCGCCCGAGCCCTCGACTTCGTTTGGTGTCGAGGAGCCGCCTTTGAATTCATGAAAGATGGCGCGATGCGGCTTGCCCATCACTTGTGCCAGCACGTTGAGCCGACCGCGGTGGGCCATGCCGATGACGATCTCTTTCACCCCGAGCGCGCCGCCGCGCTTGATGATCTGTTCCAGCGCGGGGATCGTCGATTCGGCGCCGTCGAGACCGAAGCGCTTGGTGCCGGTGAATTTCAAATCGCAGAATTTCTCGAAACCTTCCGCTTCGATCAGCTTGTTGAGGATCGCACGCTTGCCCTCCTGCGTGAACGTGATTTCCTTGTCCGGCCCCTCGATGCGTGCTTGGATCCAACCCTTCTGCGCGGGGTCGGAGATGTGCATGAACTCGACGCCGAGCGTCTGGCAGTACGTGCGACGAAGGATCGCGAGAATTTCCCGCAACGTGCCAAATTCGAGACCGAGCACGCGGTCGAGGAAGATCTTGCGGTCGTAGTCCCCTTCGGTGAAGCCGTACGAGCGCGGGTTGAGATCTTCCTCGTCGTGGTGCGGCTCGAGCCCGAGCGGATCGAGATTGGCGTAGAAGTGCCCGCGCGCGCGGTAGGCGCGGATGAGCATCAAGGCGCGGATCGAATCCCGCGTGGTTTGCTGCACCTCGGCAACGGAGAACTCGACACCTGCCGCCCGCGCCCGCGCCTTGACCTTGTCGGCGAGCTGGCGCTCCAGCGCCTGCCAGTCGCCGTCAAGCGCGGAGACGAGCTCGCTGCGCGCGGGCTGCGGCCACTGTGGCCGCTGCCAGGACGGCCCGCGCGCGCTCGCCGCTACGTCGGCGCGGTCGTCTTTGAGGCTCTCGAAGAAGGCCTGCCATTCGCCGTCGAGCGCCGCCGGGTCGGCCTCGTAACGGGCATAGAGGTTCTCAATGTAGTCGGCATTGCCACCGTAGAGGAAGGAGGTGCGCGCAAAGGCGGCGTTGGCGTCCTGACGAGACATGCTCAGGTCCTGTGGGTTTCAATTTTGGCGGATCGCGAGATCGCCGCCCGGAATCTATGCCGCAGTTGCGGCAGAACAATGCAAGAATTGAACTTCTATTCATAGGTGAGGTCGATCCGCAAAAATGATGAAGGGCCGCTTGCGCCGCAAGCGACCCTTCGATCGGAACGGGATTCGACGTCGATCAGTAGCCGTAGCCGGCCCCACCCCATTTGTAGTTGAGGCCGACGCGCACGATGTTGTCGGTCAGTCGACCGTTGAAGTTCGCGGTGAGGCCGGCAGCGGGCACCGTCACGGTGGTCTCGAGCTTGCCGAGGTCGACATAGAGGTATTCGACCTTTGCGCTCCAGCCTCCCCCAAATGCCCCTTCGATGCCGCCGCCCGCGGTCCAACCAGCGCGCAGGTCGTTCACGGTCGCGACAGCACCGGGCGCACCAGCGAACGCGGCGGTAAACGTGTCCTTGACCTGGCCATAAGCCACGCCGGCCGTTCCGTACACCAAGAGATTGGGCGTCGCCAGGTAACCGAGGCGCGGCCTGGTGGTGCCGAACCACTGGAGCTTATGGTCAGTCGTGAGCGTCGCGCCCGGAATAACCGGAATGACCGCGCTCCCTTTCTGACCGGAGGCTTGGATGTCGGTTTCAAGGCCCCACACCCACGCGCCGAATTGATAATTGTAACCGGTTTGGACGCCCCCGATCACGCCGTCGAGGTCCTGGGATTCCCTGGCAGTGACACCCAGGCCAAACAGCGTGCGGTCATTCTTCGATTGACCCCAGCTGTAGCCAACGTTGGCGCCCCAATACATGCCCGTCCAGGTATAGATAGGCGCCGGCGGGGGAGCCGCCGTATAGGGCCGCGCCGTCATGTCCGCCGCCCCCGCGGAACCCGCCGCGAGCACAACGAAAGCAGTCGTAGCAAGAAAAAGCTTCTTCATCACAGGATCCCCCTGTCCGATGTTCATCAAGTTCGCCTAGCCGCTGCGCTAACGCTTCCCCGGCAGCAACTGGAACCCCACACGCCGGCGCTCGGATGACGCCCCCCGTGCGTACTGGCTTAACTCTAGTCCGGCTGGCGCAAATAAGCTGTGACCCGTTCGCCACAGTCGCCGGTAAAAGCGTTTCAATAGGCACCCGGGTATGGGGTCAAAGCGCTTTTTTTGCGGCTGCCCGCCGGCTATGCGGCGGCGACGCCTTGCTATTTTACCGCCGCAGCAGCTCGGCGAGCGTGTTGCCCAAACGCGCCGGGGAGGGCGCAACCTTGATGCCGCCGGCTTCCATGGCCGCAATCTTGCTTTCGGCATCGCCCCGACCACCGGAAATGATGGCGCCGGCGTGCCCCATGCGGCGGCCGGGCGGGGCCGTGCGCCCGGCGATGAACCCCACCATGGGTTTCTTGCGGCCGCGCTTGGCCTCATCGGCCAGGAATCGCGCGGCGTCCTCCTCGGCCGAGCCGCCGATCTCGCCGATCATGATGATTGCCTCGGTCGCCGTGTCGGCCAGGAACATCGCCAGCACCTCAATGAACTCGGTGCCCTTCACCGGGTCTCCGCCGATGCCGACCGCCGTCGTCTGGCCCAACCCCTCGCGGGTGGTCTGATACACGGCCTCGTAGGTGAGCGTGCCCGAGCGCGAGACAATGCCGACTTTGCCCGGCGAGAAAATATTCCCGGGCATGATGCCGATCTTGCATTCGCCCGCGGTCATCACACCCGGACAGTTTGGCCCGATCAGCCGCGACTTTCCTCCCGAGAGCGCCCGCTTGACCTTGACCATGTCGAGCACGGGAATGCCTTCGGTAATGCATACGATGAGGGGAATCTCAGCCTGGATCGATTCGCAAATCGCGTCCGCCGCTCCGGCCGGCGGGACGTAGATGACGCTTGCGTCGCAATCCGTGCGCTCCTTCGCTTGCGCCACGGTGTCGAACACGGGCAGCCCGAGATGGGTGCTGCCGCCTTTCCCCGGCGAGGTGCCGCCGACCATCTTGGTGCCATAGGCGATCGCCTGCTGCGAATGGAACGTACCGTTCTTGCCCGTGAAGCCTTGGCAGATGACCTTTGTGCTCTTGTCGATGAGGATGGACATGGCCTGTTGTGTTCAGCGGTGCGGCTTACTCGGTGCGCCTCTCCCTTTCGAGGCGAGGAATGAAGCGAGGATACCTCTCGATTGTGCTTCTCTCGGCATCAGCCCGCTGCCTTCACCGCCTTGACGATCTTCTGCGCGGCGTCGTCGAGATCGTCGGCCGAGGTGACGTTGAGGTTGGATTTCGCGATAATCTCTTTACCGAGCTCGACATTCGTGCCTTCAAGGCGCACCACCAGCGGCACGCGCATGCCCACCTCCTTCACCGCCGCGACGACGCCCTCGGCGATCACGTCGCATTTCATGATGCCGCCGAAAATGTTGACCAGGATCCCCTGCACTTTGGGATCGGCGGTGATGATCTTGAAGGCGGCCGCAACCTTCTCTTTGCTCGCCCCACCGCCGACGTCCAGGAAGTTGGCCGGTGCTTCGCCATAGAGCTTGATAATGTCCATGGTCGCCATGGCCAGACCCGCGCCATTGACCATGCAGCCGATCGTGCCGTCGAGCGCGACGTAATTGAGGTCGTATTTGGAAGCCTCGATCTCTTTCTCGTCTTCTTCCGTGAGATCGCGCAGCGCCACGATGTCCGGATGACGGTAAAGCGCGTTATCGTCGAACCCGATCTTGGCATCGAGGCAGACAAGCTCGTTGCCTCTGGTGACGACCAGAGGATTGATCTCGAGCAGGCTCATGTCCTTGGCAATGAAGGCGGCATAGAGCTGAGTAACGAACCTTTCCGCCTGCTTGGCGAGATCGCCATTGAGTCCGAGCGCCTTCGCGACCCGGCGTCCATGGTGCGGCATAATTCCGGTCGCTGGATCGACGGCAAACGTCACGATCTGTTCGGGACGCGTGCGGGCGACCTCCTCGATGTCCATGCCCCCCGCGGTGGATACCACGAAGGCAATGCGCGAGCTTTCGCGGTCGACCAGCGCCGAAAGATAAAACTCCCGCTCGATGGCGGAGCCCTCCTCGACGTAGAGGCGGCGAACCTCTTTGCCGTGCGGGCCCGTCTGATGCGTGACCAGCACCGCGCCGAACAGCCGCTCGGCCTCACTGCGCACCTCTTGCTTCGATTTGACCACCTTGACGCCGCCGGCCTTGCCGCGGCCACCGGCATGGATCTGCGCCTTGACGACGAGCACCGGCGCGTCGAGATCGTCCGCGGCCTTGACTGCCTCTTCGACGGAAAAGGCGGGCATCCCGCGCGGCACCGGCACGCCGAATTCCCGCAGCACCGCCTTCGCTTGGTATTCGTGGATGTTCATGCGAGCCCTGCCGCGCTCCTAGAGCGCCCTCGCACCGCACGGGCGACATAGCACCCGCGAGGGTCTCGCGCCGCCTGTCGCCCGCGCATGAGCACCCTCACTTATCCAGATTTGGTGCGATCTTCTTGCAAGCCTCGACCAGCGTCGCAACGGCCTCGGTCGAATCTTCAAACATGGTCCGTTCGGCGCCGTTCAACTGGATCTCGACGATGCGCTCGACACCCTTGGCGCCGATCACGGCGGGCACGCCGACATAGAGATTCTTAATCCCGTACTCGCCGTTGAGATGGGCCGCACAAGGAAGCACCCGTTTCTTGTCCCTGAGAAAGCTCTCCGCCATGGCCACCGCGGAGGCGGCCGGCGCGTAGTAAGCCGAGCCGCTCTTGAGCAAGTTGACGATCTCGGCGCCTCCGTCGCGCGTGCGTTGAACGATCTCGTCGAGCCGCGCCTGCGTGGTCCATTTCATTTTGACGAGATCGGGCAACGGAATGCCGGCAACCGTCGAATAGCGAATGAGCGGCACCATGCTGTCGCCGTGGCCGCCGAGGACGAAGGCGCTCACGTCCTCGACCGAGACGTTGAACTCATCGGCGAGAAAAAATCGGAACCGCGCACTATCGAGCACTCCAGCCATGCCGACGACCATCTGCTTGGGCAAGCCGCAGGCCTTTTGCAGCGCCCAGACCATGGCGTCGAGCGGGTTAGTGATGCAGATCACGAACGCCCCCGGCGCGTACTTCCTGATGCCAGCCCCCACCTGCTCCATGACCTTGAGATTGATGCCGAGCAGATCGTCGCGGCTCATGCCCGGTTTGCGCGGCACCCCTGCGGTGACGATGCAGACGCTGGCGCCATCGATGGCGTCATAGGAATTCGTGCCGGTGAAGCGTCCATCGAACCCGTCGACCGGCGAAGACTGCACGAGGTCGAGCGCTTTGCCCTGGGGAATGCCTTCGGCGATGTCGAACAGCACGACGTCACCGAGCTCTTTGAGGCCAATAAGGTGGGCGAGCGTGCCGCCGATCT
Source organism: Xanthobacteraceae bacterium (assembly GCA_035693615.1). Lineage (GTDB taxonomy): Bacteria > Pseudomonadota > Alphaproteobacteria > Rhizobiales > Xanthobacteraceae > VAZQ01. Next base: position 81,587 of record DASSGH010000043.1, on the reverse strand, counting down.
GGCCGGCACCGATCAGTGCAATCTTGGGACGGGGCATGCGCGCGGAGAACCTCGGATCGGGGCCGGCGGAAGGCGGGCGAAATCGGTCATAGACCGTTTTCGCCCTACCCTTCAAGTCGCCCACCGCAGAGGCAAAGATGCCCGCGTCGCGCGAGCGAAGATCGCGTCATGTGTCCACCAATCCTTGCATCGATCCCGACGTGACCGCGTGCCCCGGCCCGTGCGGCAACGCGAGGTAAGCCTCCGAGCGCATCTCGATCAGACGGGAAGCCGTGCGCTTGAACTCGCCCACCTCGAAACCCTCATTGGCGCGATAGAGCGCGTCCGGCTCGGCGTCCGCCGAGGCAACGAGCTTGACTGCGTTGTCGTAGAGCGTGTCGATGAGGATAATGAACCGCTTGGCCTCGTTGCGCCGGTCGTAATCCATCGCCACGACATGATCGATCACGATGGTGTGGTATTCACGTGCGATCTTGAGATAATCGGCGGCGGCAAGCGGCTCCCCACACAGATCCTGAAACGAGAATCGCGCAACTCCCATGGTTGCGCGCGGTACGTGAATGGTGCGCCCCTTTACCATCAGTGCCTGCGGTTCTCCGAAGTGACCCGCGGTCAGCCGCCGCCAAGCCTCGTCGAGAGCGGCCGCTGCTGCGGCATCGGCGGGTACGTACCACACCGGCGCGCCGGCGAGCTTTTCCAACCGGAAGTCGGTGCGGGCCTCGAGCTGCACGATGTCCATATGCTCTTCGATGAGCGCGATGAAGGGCAAGAACAGCGATCGGTTGAGGCCGTCCTTGTAGAGTTCGGTCGGCGGCACGTTCGAGGTCGCGACCACCACCACGCCGAGCTCGAACAGGCGCTTGAATAACCGGCCGAGGATCATGGCATCGGCAATGTCGGTAACGTGGAATTCATCAAAGCAAAGAAGCTGCGCCTCCTGCGCGATCGCGGCCGCGGCAACCCCGATCGGATCCTCTCCGCTGGCCTCGCCCAGCTTTGTCTTCTGTCGCAGCACATGGACGCGCTCGTGCACCTCGCCCATGAATTCATGAAAGTGGACGCGGCGCTTGCGAACAACCGATGATGCGGCAAAGAACAAGTCCATCAGCATGGTCTTGCCGCGACCGACTTCGCCGAACATGTAGAGGCCCTTGATCGGCACCGGCTCGCGAGATCCGAACAGCCAGCCGAGCGAGGATGATTTTCGCGCCAGCCGTTGCTCGCCGAGTTCTGTTTCGAGCTTGGCCAGCCGATCGACGATCCTCTGCTGGGCGCTGTCGCGCTCGATCTTTCCAGCGGCGAGGCGCGCCGCATACTGCACCGAGACGGAAGCGGACATGAGCGGATGGAGAGGACGTTGAGGGCTGCGATGGAATAGCGATCTTGCACCGCGGGCTGCAAGCCGCTTTCGAGCAGACGGCACGCTTGCGGACGTGGCGCAAGCTCGAAGGGCGAAGCGCGCCGGGGCGGCGCAGGGCCCCGGGTATTTTGCGGCGACACCCCCCGCGCGACCGCATCGAGCGCCCGCATGGCGCTAGCCACGTGGTCCTGTTGACCGCCGGCCCGCGCCAGTGGGGGGAAACGCCCGTCTGGTGACAGTGCAGTGCGGAAAAGTTGTGCGGAACAGCGGCGGTCGAGAAAGGGTTCCGCATGCCAGCCATGCGATTTTTGCCGTAAGGATCATTGACTTGATTGTGATCGGTCAGGAACTGGCTGCCCTTGTCCGGCCTTTAGTGCACTGCAATATGAGATTGGTTCGATTCGCAACCATCTTGCGGGAGAAGGCTCATGCACGATCCCTTGCCGCGCGGCGGGCTGATCCGGAAATTGTGGATTGGCGAGGCCGACCTCTACCGCGACCACCTGTTGCGGCTCGATCCCGTGAGCCGCCGCAACCGCTTCGCCGGCGCGGTCTCGGAGGATTTCGTACGCGACTACGCTGACCTTTCCTTCGGCATCGATTCACTCATTCATGGCTTCTTCGTCGATGGCGCGTTGCGAGGCGCTGCGGAACTGCGGCCTATTGGAGCACCCATGACCCGCGAGGCCGAGGCCGCATTCTCGATCGAGAAGTCATGGCAGAGCCACGGCGTCGGCTCTTTGCTGCTGGAGCGCACGCTGCTCGCAGCGCGCAATCGCGGGCTCAAATTTCTGCACATGGCATGTCTCGCCGACAACAAGCGCATGCAGCAGCTCGCCCGCAAGTACGAGGCCGAGCTAAGCTTCGACTTCTCGAACGTCGTGGGCGAGGTTGCCACTCCGCGGCCGACGCCGCTCTCGATGATGCGTGAAATCCTTGCCGACGGTCACGGCTTTGCCACCGCCATGTTCGACGTGCACTCGAGATTGCTCAAACCAGTATGATTGTGGTGCAGCGGGTATCAGGCCGCGAGCGGGTAGGCAGCTTCGACCACATACGGGCCGCCGCCGATCGATGCCCGCGATGAGAACAACACAAAGCGCGACACCTTGAATGGCGGTGAGCGGAAGAAAGCGCGCACCGCGAGATAGTCGGCAACCTGCCGACTCGATGATTCGCGCAGGCGCGCCAGCGAAACATGCGGGGTATATTTGCGGCCTTCCGGCTCCAGCCCAACCCGCTGCATGAGCCGCTCGTGCTCGGCCTGAAGCTCCATCAGGGCCTGCGCCGGTCCGAGCGTCGCCACGATCTGGCGAGGCTTGCGCCCACCGAACGATTTGAGATCTTCAATTCGCAATTCGAATGCCTGGCGGCGCACGCGCCCCAGCATCGACGCGATCTCATGCGCGACGACATCATCGACATCGCCTATAAATCGCAAGGTGACGTGATAGTTTTCGGGATCGATCCACCGTGCGCCCGGCAAGCCGCCGCGCAACGTGGCCAGCGCTTGACCGACATCGGAGGGAATTTCGAGACCGGTGAAGAGGCGCGGCATGGGGGAAGGACTGCGGGTTGGATGTGCATATAGGCTAAATCACAAAGATTCGCACGTCCCCGTGACGCTCACATCACACGTTTGTCACGGGCCCGGCGGACAAGCTCTTCGACCTTGGGCAAGATCCGCGCCACGATGGCATCGACCCCGGCCGCGCTGGGATGAAGTCCGTCGCCCTGATTGAGCCCGGCCTCGCCCGCGACGCCCTCAAGGAAGAAGGGATAAAACAGCAGGCCATGGCGACTTGCGAGCTCCGAGTAAATGGTTTCGAAATCGCGTGCATAATCACTACCGAGATTGGCCGCCCCCCGCATGCCGGCAAGCAGCACGGGAATGCGCCGCTCTGTCAGGCGGCGCACGATTTCGTCGAGAGCTCGGCGCGTGCGGCTCGGATCGATGCCGCGCAGCATGTCATTGGCGCCGAGTTCGAGGATCACCGCATTCGTCCCCTCCGGCACTGACCAGTCCAGGCGGGCAAGCCCGCCGGACGCAGTGTCGCCGGACACCCCCGCATTGGCGACCTCCACCGCGATGCCTTTTGCCTTGAGCACCCGCTCAAGCTTCGCCGGGAAGGTTTCCTCGGCCGGCAGGCCAAGCCCGGCAGTGAGCGAATCGCCCAAGGCCACGATGCGTACCGGTTGATCGGCGGCTGTGGCAGGGAGCGCACGCAGCGCAACCGCGAGCACCAGGGCGATGGCGATGCAAGCAAACGTCTGGACCCGTGCCGCGCAAGTCCCGTATGACCGGGGCAATGCCGGCCCGCTCGCAACCGAAGGCAGGAAAGAGCAACGCAACATGCAGGACACCTCGGGGTCGGGGCGCGCAGAGCCGGCCGTCGTGCTCAGCGGGGTCAATCTCTCGCTCGGGCGCGGCGCGGCCCGTGTTCATATCCTCAAAGACCTCGATCTGCACATCGATCGCGGCGAGGCGATCGGCTTACTTGGTCCGTCAGGCTCGGGCAAATCGACTTTGCTTATGGTCATGGCCGGATTGGAGCGTGTCGATACCGGCTCGGTCGTCGTTGCGGGCGAGGCCCTCGATGCGTTGAGCGAAGATGCGCTGGCGCGATTTCGTGGGCGCAACGTCGGCATCGTATTCCAGTCTTTCCACCTCATTCCGACGATGACCGCGCTGGAAAACGTGGCCGTCCCGTTGGAACTTGCCGGCCTCGATGACGCGCACGAGCGCGCCGCACGCGAGCTTGCCGCCGTGGGCTTGAGCGGGCGGCGACAGCACTATCCAGCCGAGCTTTCCGGCGGCGAGCAGCAGCGCGTGGCGCTCGCCCGCGCCCTTGCGCCGGACCCGCGCATTCTCATTGCCGATGAGCCGACCGGCAATCTCGACGAAGGCACAGGCGCCGAGATCATCGATCTGCTTTTTGCCGGCCACGCACAACGTGACACCACGCTGGTCCTGGTCACCCACGATCCGGCGCTCGCCTTGCGGTGCGACCGCATGGTCCGATTGCGCTCGGGGCGGATCGAAGCTGTCCCGGACGGCTCGCGGGCGGGGGCAAAGCCGTGAATCGATCGAGGCGCCGCTCCCCTCTTCATTGCGCGGCTCGAGCAGCTCAGGCGCGCGGCGAGGAAGCGCGAACGTGAACGCCGGGCTCTCGCTTTCTCACCGTCGCGGGGGCGCCCTCCTGCCGCTGCGCTTCGCTGCGCGCGAGCTGCGTGGGGGCTTGCGCGGCTTCTACGTGTTCATCGCCTGCATCGCGCTAGGGGTCATGGCAATCGCCGCCGTGAGTTCGCTCGCCTCCGGGCTTGCCGAAGGGCTCGCGCGCGAGGGCCGCGTCATCCTCGGCGGCGACCTGGCGTTCACCCTCAGCCTGCGGGAAGCAAACGCCGACGAGCGCGCATTTCTCGACCGCCGGGGCATCGCCTCGCTTGCCGCGACCATGCGCGCCATGGCCCGGGCGCAAGACGGGCGCGCGGCACTGGTCGAAGTGAAGGCGGTCGATGCTGCTTATCCGCTGTACGGCACGGTCGCGCTCGACCCGCAACAACCCCTCGCGCAGGCCCTAGCATACCGCGACGGAGCATTCGGCGCCGCCGTCGATCCGACGCTGCTGGTGCGACTCGACCTCAAGCCGGGCGCCCGCATCACGCTCGGCGCTGCGACGATCGACATTCGCGCTGTCCTGACGTCGGAGCCCGACAGGATTGCCAGCGGCCTCGGCTTCGGCCCGCGCCTGCTCGTCAGCGAAGACGCGCTGCGCGCAAGCGGCCTGTTGCAGCCGGGGAGCATCGTGCGCTGGCATTACCGACTGCGTCTTCCCGACCATGACTCGACGGATATGGCCATGCGCGCGGTCATGGCCGCGGCGCAAGCTCAATTGCCTGAGGCCGGTTGGGAGTTGCGCTCACGCGCCAATGCTTCGCCGGCACTCGAACAGAACGTCGCGCGGTTCACCCAATATCTCACTTTGGTCGGGCTTACTGCGCTACTGGTCGGCGGGGTCGGCGTCGCCAACGCGGTCAAGGGCCATCTCGATGGCCGGCGCGAGGTTATTGCCACGTTTAAAGCGCTGGGCGCGTCGGGCAGGCGCGTGTTCGCGATCTATTTCACCCAGGTGCTGATACTCGCCGGCCTTGGCGCAATACCCGGGCTCCTCGTCGGCGCGGCCTTGCCGTTTGTCGTCGCCTGGAGTCTCGGTCCCAGCCTGCCGTTGCCGCTCGCGCCGGCGCTGCACCCCGGAGATCCTGTGCTCGCTTTCATCTTCGGACTACTGACCGCCGCGACTTTCGCCTTATGGCCGCTCGGGCACGCCCACGACGTACCGGTTTCGGCACTATTCCGCGACGAGGTCGCGAGCGAGCGGCGTTGGCCGCCGCCTCCTTATGTCGCAGCAGCCATTCTGCTCGGATGCACGCTCGCGGTGCTCGCGGTCGAACTCGCTTACGACCGGCGCATTGCCGCTATTTTCGTGGCAGCGGCCGTCGCGGTTTTCGTGCTGCTGCGCCTCGTGGCGGGTCTCATAATGACGGCTGCGCGCCGCCTGCCACGCCCGCGCTCACCGCTCGTTCGTCTGGCGCTCGCCAACATCCACCGGCCGGGCGCGCTCACGCCGAGCGTCGTCCTATCCCTCGGCTTGGGCCTTGCGGTTATGGTCGCCGTGATCTCGATCGAGGGCAATTTGCGGCGCCACTTCCTGGCGGCATTGCCCGACAGCGCGCCGTCGTTCTACTTCGTCGATATTCCGGCCGCCGATGGGCAAGCGTTCGATGCCTTCATGCGTGCGCGCGCGTCGCGCGCCGCGCTCGAGCGGGTACCGATGCTGCGTGGTCGTATCGTAGCCGCAAACGGTGTGCCCGCCGAAAATTTGAAGCCGTCAGCGGAAGCGCTCTGGGCGCTGCGCGGTGACCGCGGCATCACCTATGGCGACGCGCTTCCGGCCGGCTCGCGTTTGGTCGAGGGACAATGGTGGCCATCGAGCTACCAGGGTCCGCCACTGATCTCGCTCGAAACTCGCATCGCCGAAGGGCTTGGCCTTAAGGTCGGCGACAAGATCACGGTCAATGTCTTGGGCCGCAACGTGACCGCGACGGTCGCCAACTTACGCGCGGTGGATTGGCAGAGCCTTGGCATCAACTTCGTCATGGTATTCTCGTCCGCCACGTTCCGCGGCGCACCGCACACCGATATCGCAACGCTCAGCTATCCCGACGGAAGCACGCGCGAGGAGGACGCCGCTCTGCTGAGAGCGGTCGCCGATGCGTTCCCCGGCGTCGTGACGGTGCCGGTGCGTGACGCGGTCAACGCAGCCGGCGAGATCGTGGTGAAGTTGGCGCTAGCAATCCGAGGAGCGGGCGCGCTCACGCTCGTCGTGGCTATGCTGGTGCTGGGGGGAGCGCTCGCGGCCGGGCATCGGCACCGGGTTTACGACGCCGTGGTCCTCAAGACTCTCGGCGCAACACGGCTTCGCCTTCTGTCCGCCTATGTGCTCGAATACCTTACGCTCGGCGTGACCACCGCAGTGTTCGGGGTGGCCGCCGGCTCGGCAGCCGCGGCCTGGATCATCATCAAGCTGATGAAACTTCCGTTCGTGTGGGTTCCGATCCCGTTGCTCGTTGCTGCGGTCGCCGCCATTGCCGTCATGGTCGTGCTGGGACTGATCGGCACGTTCACGGCCCTCGGCCAGAAGCCAGCGCGCGTGCTTCGTAACCTCTAGAACCCGTTCAGCAAGGTGGGCGCAAAGAGATGTAGGAGCCGGCCGCCCACCGGCGCTGCGCCCCTGTTCGGCCGCAAACCCATGCGTCATGCGACAGCCCCCGGCGACAACACGCCGCGCCCGGCCAGCGCGTCGCAGCGCCGTCACATTGCTAGGTTGTAAGCTTGTCGGGATGGCGCGGGGAGAAGCCAGCGTCAACAAATCCCATTATGGGATCTGGCGCGGGAACCTTTCCCGCACTAGATTCCGCGCATCGGACGCCAGCCGCTCTTCCCGGTAGGCGCCATATGATCCGGCCTCGGGTCGGAATAGAGAGAGGTGTCTTCCATGTCGGATTTCGACCGGAACTACGCGGCTGCCAGACGCGGCGTCGGTGCGGACCGGGCAGTTGCGATCGATCAGGGCCTGCGGGCCTACATGATCCGCATCTACAACTACATGGCGCTCGGCGTCGCGCTCACCGGCATCGCGTCCTGGCTCACCTTCCAGGCGGCGGTCGTGACCAATGCCAACGGCGCGATCATCGGATTGACCTCGTTCGGCCAGATGATCTTCAGCGGACCGGCGGTGCTGGTTCTGTTCCTCGGAACGCTGGGGCTGGTGTTTCTGATCAGCTGGCGCATCGACCGGCTCGAGCCCTCGACCGCGTTCTCGCTGTTCATGGTCTATGCGGCCCTGCTCGGAGTGATGTTGTCGTCGATCTTCCTGACCTATACCGGCGCTTCGATTACGCGAGTGTTCTTCATCTCGGCCGCGGCGTTCGGTGCACTGAGCCTCTATGGCTACACCACGCAACGTGATCTTTCGCCCATCGGGTCGTTCCTGATGATGGGACTGATCGGGCTGATCATCGCCATGCTCGTCAATCTCTTCCTCAAGAGCAGTGGCCTTGATTTCGTGATCTCCGCGATCGGCGTGCTGATCTTCGCCGGCCTGACCGCCTGGGACACGCAGCGCATCAAGGAAATGTACGACCCTATGGAGGATGGCACGGTCGTCGGCCGCAAAGCGGTGATGGGCGCGCTCACGCTCTATCTCGACTTCATCAACCTGTTCTTGTTCCTGTTGCGATTCCTCGGCGACCGCCGCTGAGCGGTTACGACAGCGATTTTACCTGCACGGCGCCCCGGCGATGAGCCGGGGCGCCGTCGCGTTTGCACCGGCAGAGCCGGACAGCACGCGGCGGAGAGGATATCATCGGCAACGTCCGCCGCCGCCGTCGTCATGATCTCCATCCCGATCCGCATCGCCGAAGCGCGCGACCTCGCAGCGATCACCGGCATATACGACCACGCGGTGCGGCACGGCACCGCATCTTTCGAGCTCGAGCCGCCGAGCGAGCGCGAAATGTCGAGCCGGTATGAGGCGCTTCGCCGCGGCGGCTATCCCTACCTGGTGGCGCAGCTTGAGGGCGAGATCATGGGCTATGCCTATGCAGGCCCCTACCGCGCGCGTCCGGCCTATCGCTGGACTGTCGAGGACTCGATCTACGTCGCCCCGGCAGCGCAGCGCCGCGGGATCGGCCGCGCACTCCTCGACCGGCTGATCGCCGAGGCTGAACACGGCGGATTTCGGCAAATGATCGCGGTCATCGGGGATTCCGCTAACGTCGGCTCGATCGAGCTGCATCGCGCCGCCGGCTTCCGCTTGGTCGGCACCTTCGACGACGTCGGTTTCAAGTTCGGCCGTTGGCTCGACAGCGTTTTGATGCAGCGACCGCTCGGGACCGGCGCGACGACGGCGCCGTGATTCTGCGCCGCAGTCAGGACGCCACCACGCTGAGTGATCGATCGATCGCCCGCAGCACGCCGTCGAGCTCGTGGCCGCGGCGGACGATCAGACCGGTCGCCGAGATCACGCTATAGGCGCCCTGCCGGCGCGCAAGCTTCGGACTTTTCTCGATGCGGTAAACCGGCACTTCCGACGCACGGCGGAAGACGGAAAACACTGCGCGGTCCTTCAGGAAGTCGATTGCGTAGTCGCGCCATTCGCCGGCGGCAACTTTGCGGCCATACAGGCCTAAAATGCGGTTGAGCTCGCGCCGGTCGAAGGTCACTCGGCTGGCGGGGGCGAGGAACGAAGCAGCGGGGGCCTCGCCCCCATGGAATTCGCTCGGCTCGGTATCGCCGTAGCTCATCCGGCGCCTCCATTTCTAGATCGAGCGCAATGATTACGCCGGACGCACCTATCGGCAAGAGGGAATGAATGTCGCTGCGAGCATCACGGGATTCCTGAACGGAATCATAACGCTGAGCGCCGGCCACAAGCCATTGCGCCGCGTTTGCTTGTCGCTGGGGGATTTACCGAATCCCGGCCAGGGTAGCGCCCAGGATGGTTTTGGGCTTTTCCGTCGTGCCGCTCTGCACCAGGACGGCAGCTTCGTCGACATTCGCCGCTTTGAGCGTCTGCACCGGGATGCTCCACGAATTGGCTTTCCCGGTCCAATCGCCGAGCTTGATCCAGCGACGCGCAACGTTGTGGTACGTAATCGTGCGACCTTTATTCTCGCCGCGCGCGATCGCGATGGTGGCGGCCTTCATGACGCCGACGAGCCAGACTTCCCCGCCCGCCTGACCATCGACGAGGTCCGGTACCGTGATATTGAGCCGCCCGTCGCCGACCGTAAGCGTCGGCAGCACTGACATCGCGCCCTTCTTCCGGCTTGCGGCAATGGCTACCTCGATCGCCGCCTTGTCGCTGCCGAGGGCATGCAGGGTTCCATTCACCACCACTTGCGGGGTGTAGACCTGACCGTCGCCGCGCGCATGGGCGTAGGCCTTTTGCCTCGCAGTGTTGTGAGGATCCGCCAGCGTGTCCTTCCAGCCGAGATAGTCCCAGTAGTCGACCGGCACGCTGACCGCGACCAGTGAGGAGTCATTCGTCAGCTCGCCGAGCAACTGGTCGGCCGGCGGGCAGGACGAGCAGCCTTGGCTCGTGAACAACTCAATCACGGCGCGGGGCTCGGCGTGGGCGGGCTGCAGCGGGAGGGGAGAACAAATGACGACCGCCGCGTAGGCGAGGCAACGACGTATCATGGATTTCTGTCCTCACCGCGTAGGCGGGTCCGTTTTGCCCCTTGCCTACGGACTCTTAGGCAGGCGGGCGATCACCCGCTACTCAATTCGAGGTGAGCCCAGACGGCGCCTCTAAGCCGCCACCAGGTGCCGCAGCACGTAGTGCAATATGCCGCCGTGCTTGAAGTAATCGAGCTCGTCCAGCGTATCGATGCGGCAAACGAGTGGGACGCGTTTGAGCCCGCCATCGGCTGCCACGATCTCGGCGATCATCCGCTGTCGCGGCTTGATCTCGCCATGCAGACCGCGGATCGTCACCTGCTCGTCGCCGCGCAGACCAAGCGACTGCCAGGATGTGCCTTCCTCGAAACAGAGCGGCAGCACGCCCATGCCGATGAGGTTTGAACGATGGATGCGCTCGAACGATTGCGTAATCACCGCGCGCACGCCGAGGAGGCTGGGTCCCTTGGCGGCCCAATCACGCGAGGATCCGCTGCCGTATTCTTTCCCGGCGAACACGACGAGCGGAACCTTGTCTTGCTTGTAGCGCACCGCCGCGTCGTAGATCGACATTCGCTGGCGTGATGGATAATGCACGGTCACGCCGCCCTCGACGCCAGGCACCATCTGGTTCTTGAGACGAATATTGGCAAACGTGCCGCGCATCATCACCTCGTGATTGCCGCGGCGCGTGCCGTACTGGTTGAAATCGGTGGGCTTGACCTTGTGCTCGATGAGATACTTGCCCGCCGGCGAATCGATCTTGATCGAGCCGGCCGGCGAGATGTGGTCGGTGGTGATCGAATCGAGCAGGAGGCAGAGCACGCGCGCATCGACGATGTCGGTCAGCGGCGTCGGATGCCGTCCCATGCCGATGAAATAGGGTGGGTTCTGCACATAGGTCGACTTCTTGTCCCAGCTGTAAGTCAAGCCACCCTTCACATTGATGGCGCGCCAGTTGGAATCGCCCTTGAAAACGTCGGCGTATTCTTTGGTGAACATCTGCTTGCTTAGCGTCTTGCGGATGACGCCATTGATCTCGCGCGTCGACGGCCAGATGTCCTTGAGGAAGACCTTCTGGCCTTTCTTATCCAGGCCGAGCGGCTGCTTGACGAGGTCAGAATACATTGAGCCCGCGAGCGCATAGGCGACGACCAGCGGCGGCGAGGCGAGATAATTCGCCCGCACGTCTGGATTGACGCGGCCTTCGAAGTTGCGATTGCCGGACAGCACCGCCGCGGCGACGAGGTCCTTGTCGTTGATCGTCTTGGAAATCTCGGGCGCGAGCGGGCCGGAATTGCCAATGCAGGTGGTGCAGCCGAAGCCGACGAGATTGTAACCGAGTTTGTCGAGATCCTTTTGCAACCCGGATTTCTCGAGATAGTCGGCGACAACCTGGGAGCCCGGGGCCAGCGAGGTCTTCACCCACGGCTTGACCGTCAGGCCTTTTGCCACTGCCTTGCGCGCGAGCAGGCCGGCTCCGACCATCACGTTCGGGTTCGAAGTATTGGTGCAGGAGGTGATCGCGGCGATGACAACGTCGCCGTGGCCAAGATCGTGCTGGCGACCTGGGACCGCTACCCGCTTCGACGTCCCGGCCTTGGCGAAGTTCTTGTCAAGCGAGGTGGCGAGCGAGGGGTGGAGGTCGAAGATGTCTTTGCCGTCGCCGCCTTTATTGAACTCTTTATCCATTGCCGCCGCGAAACCGACCTTGACGTCCTTGAGCGCCACGCGGTCCTGCGGACGCTTGGGCCCGGCGAGCGAAGGCTCGACCTGCGACAGTTCGAGTTTGAGAACATCGGTGAAGAGCGGGTCCGGGGTCGACTTGGTACGAAACATTCCCTGCGCCTTGGTATAGGCGGCGACCAAAGCGACGTGTGCTGCCGATCGGCCGGTATCGGCGAGATATTTCAGCGTGTCGTCATCGACCGGAAAGAAGCCGCAGGTCGCGCCGTATTCCGGCGACATGTTGCCGATGGTGGCACGGTCGGCGATCGAGAGATTGGCAAGGCCAGGGCCGAAATACTCGACAAACTTCCCGACAACGCCGCGCTTACGCAGCATCTGAGTGACGGTGAGCACGAGATCGGTGGCAGTGACACCTTCCTTGAGCTTACCGGTGAACTTCACCCCGATCACTTCCGGCAGCAGCATCGAATACGGCTGGCCGAGCATGGCAGCCTCGGCCTCAATGCCGCCGACCCCCCAGCCGAGCACGGCGAGACCATTGACCATGGTGGTGTGCGAATCGGTGCCGACGAGCGTATCCGGGTAGGCCAGATCCATCACCGCCGACTTGCCGTCGATCTTGACCTTCTCCTTTTTGCTCCACACCGTCTGCGACAAGTATTCCAAGTTGACCTGATGGCAAATGCCGGTGCCGGGCGGCACGACGCGGAAGTTGTCGAACGATTTCTGCGACCATTTGAGGAATTCGTAACGCTCGCGGTTCTGCCGGTATTCCTCGTCGACATTCTTCTTGGCCGCATTGGGAATGCCGAAGAACGTGACCGCGACCGAGTGATCGCAGACGAGGTCGACCGGAACGAGCGGATTGATCTTCTTCGGGTCGCCCCCGAGCTTTTGCATAGCGTCGCGCATGGCAGCGAGGTCCACGACCGCCGGCACGCCGGTGAAGTCCTGCATCAAGACGCGCGCCGGACGAAAGGCGATCTCGCGTTCTGACGTCTTGGTCTTGAGCCACTGCGCGACCGCCTGGATGTCCTCCTTGGTGATCGAGCGGCCGTCTTCGTTGCGCAGCAAGTTCTCCAGCAGCACCTTCATCGAGAATGGCAACCGCGAGATGCTCTTGAGGCCATTCTTTTCGGCGGTCGGCAGGCTGTAATAGGCGTAGGTCTTGCTGCCCACCTTCAGGGGTTTGCAGCAGCGAAAGCTGTCGAGTGAGGTCATTGCGATCGGGTCCCATCCAACCGGGAGAGAAGCGGCTCGACGGTAGGAAACTACCGGAAGCGCTTGCCTCGTCACCGGTCGCGAGTCCCGCGCGGGTTGATAGGCGGCGCGGGACGATGGCTTATAGGGTCTTTTTTTGCACCATTCCAGAAAATCGACGCGCGCCAAAGACATGGGCATAGAATCAGGGTTTTTTCCGCCTCCCATGCGGGCCCATGGGAGCGCGAGCACCGCAAGCTTCGCGACAAGCACCTCCCTTAGGGGCAGGGCGACGGGGGGCAGCCACTGATGCGGCTCCGAGGGTCCGATCTCGCTTGCGTCAGAGGGGGCCGCGAGGTCTTCCGTGGCCTCGCCTTTATTGTCGAGGCCGGCGAAGCGCTCGTGGTGACGGGGCCCAATGGGGCAGGCAAATCCTCTCTGCTGCGCATGGTGGCGGGCCTGGTGCGGCCGCGGCAAGGTCAGCTCGAGCTCGAGGACGGTGATCCGGAGCTGAGCATCAGTGAGCATGTCCATTACCTCGGCCACCAGGACGCGCTGAAGCCGTCGCTGTCGGTGCGAGAAAATCTCGCTTTCTGGGCGGCGCTTCTGGGAGGCGGCGTCGAAAAGAGCGAGGTCGCGCTTGCCGCCGTCGGGCTCGGCGGGCTCGCGCCATTACCCGCGATCTATCTTTCCGCCGGACAACGCCGCCGCCTCGCCGTTGCGCGGTTGATCGCGGTCGAGCGGCCGATCTGGTTACTCGACGAGCCAACCTCCACGCTTGATGCCGCGGCGCAAACCATGCTGGCCGACCTCATGCGCGCCCATCTGGCCGGCCGCGGGCTCATTCTCGTGGCTAGCCATGGCCCGATTGGGCTCGAGGGGGTGAAGGAACTACGCCTCGGGCAGCAGCCAAAACAACGGACGCAGCCGCCATGACCGCGCTCTGCGCGCTATTCGTCCGCGATCTGCGGCTCGCCGTGCGCGTCGGGGGCGGCGCACTGATCGGTGTGCTGTTCTTTCTCGTTGTTGTGACGCTAATGCCATTCGCCATTGGCCCCGATCTCGGCCTGCTGGCACGCATGGGACCCGCGATCCTTTGGCTCGGGGCGCTGCTCGCGAGTCTTCTTGCCCTGGACCGGCTGCTTGCAACGGATCACGAGGACGGCTCGCTCGACCTGATTCTCACAGCGCGGGTGCCGCTCGAGCTCGCAGTGGCCGTCAAAGCGCTCGCGCATTGGCTCACCACGGGGCTGCCCCTCGTCTTGTCTTCGCCGCTGCTCGGCCTCCTGCTCAACCTCGAGGCGAAGGCGAGCGGCGCGGTTGCGCTCACATTGCTGGCCGGCACGCCGGGGCTGACTTTCATTGGCCTCATTGGCGCGGCGCTCACCGTGCCATTGCGGCGCGGTGGTCTCCTGCTCGCCATCCTGGTTCTCCCGCTGACAATTCCCGTGTTGATCTTCGGCGTCGCCGCCTCGAACGCGGCGATCGCCGGGCCAGTCCCGTTCGGCGCACCTTTCGGTATCCTGTGCGCGCTCACGCTGATAAGCCTCGTGATCGGCCCCATCGCCGCCGCAGTCGCGCTACGGCAGGGGTTGGAATGAAGGCGGAAGTTGCACGACATGAGAGCGGCACGGCGGCGCCCTCGCCAAATCGCCGCCATGCGCAAATCACGGTTAGGAATACTACGATGAGCCTGATCGACCTCGCCAATCCGTCCCGTTTCCTCGCTCTCACCGCGCGCGTATTACCGTGGCTCGCGGCGGCAACTGTTCTGGCCTTTGCCATCGGCATCACTGAGGTCTACTTCGCGCCCGACGACTATCAGCAGGGCGCGACCGTGAAGATCATGTTCATCCACGTGCCGGCCGCGTGGCTCGGTGTTTTTGCCTGGATCGTAATGAGCGCGGCTGCACTAGGCACGTTGGTCTGGCGCCATCCTCTTGCCGATGTCGCTGCCAAGGCCGCGGCACCGATCGGGGCAGCCTTCACGCTGATGTGTCTCGTCACCGGCTCGCTCTGGGGCCGACCGATGTGGGGAACCTACTGGGTCTGGGATGCCCGCTTGACCTCGGTGCTGGTGCTATTCCTGATGTATCTCGGCGTCATCGCCTTGTGGCGCACGATGGACGACCCGGCACAGGCGGCACGCGCGGCCGCGGTCCTGACACTCGTCGGCGCCATCAATATCCCGATCATCAAATTCTCGGTGGATTGGTGGAACACATTGCACCAGCCTGCGTCCGTGCTCCGCCTCGGCGGATCGACGATTCATCCCGCGATTCTCGCGCCGCTCATCGTCATGGCTGTTGCCTTCACGTTATTGTTCGTGGCGCTGCATGTGGCCGCCATGCGCAATGAGATTATGCGCCGGCGCGTGCGCACCCTGATGATGCTGCAGGCGGGCGCCCGGATGGGACCGTGATAATGAACCTGGGTCCGCATGCCGCGTTCATTGTCACTGCCTATGTCGCCGCGATCGCAATCGTTGCTGGATTGATCGGATGGATCGTGCTCGATCGCCGACGTTTGAGCCGCATCCTCGACGACTTCGACGCGCAGGGCATTAGCCGGCGCTCCACACGCGCCGACGCGGACAAGTGGTGAAGTAATGGACAAAAGCGTGGCCGGCATGAATGCGCGGGCGTGGCGAGTCCGGATGCTCGTGCTCATCCCCCTCCTCGCCTTCCTCGCGCTTGCTGCGCTCTTCGTGCTGCGACTTGGGGCCGGTGATCCTTCGCGCATCCCCTCAGCCTTGATCGGACATGCTGCCCCCCGCACCGAACTGCCGCCGCTCGCCGGCCTCGAGCGCGACGGCAAGGCGGTACCCGGCCTAGACAGCGCGGATTTCCGGGGCCAAGTGACGGTACTCAATGTGTGGGCGTCATGGTGCGTGCCCTGCCGCGAGGAGGCGGGATTGCTCATGACGCTCGCGGCGGATTCGCGCCTGCGCGTCGTCGGCATGAATTACAAGGACCAGCCCGATAACGCGCGGCGATTCCTCGGCCGCTACGGCAACCCGTTTGCCGCCAACGGTGTGGACGGCAACGGCCGCGCCGCCATCGAATGGGGAGTGTATGGGGTGCCCGAGACCTTCGTCGTCGATCGCGACGGCCGCATCACCTACAAGCTGATCGGGCCGCTCACGCCTGACAATCTCGAATCGGCCGTGAAGCCCGCCATCGAGAAGGCGCTCGCCGGTCCATGATCATCGCTCCTCCGTCTTCTCCGGCGCGGCGTATTTCGCCAATAGCGGATATTGCAAGGCTGCGAACACGAACGTCAGCGGCACCACGCCGAACACCTTGAAGTTCACCCACACGTCCGTCGATTGCGAGCGCCAGACGATTTCGTTGAGTATCGCGAGCGCGAAGAAGAACAGCGCCCAGCGCAGCGTCAGCTTGCGCCAACCCTCCTCGGTGAGATGGAACACGGAATCGAACACCATCCCGAGGAGCGGCTTGCCGAGGGCCAGCCCGCTGAGCAGCACGACGCCGAACAACACATAGATGAGGGTGGGTTTGACTTTGATGAAGTGCTCGTCATGCAGCAGGAGCGTGAGCGAGCCGAACACCAGCACTATCGCCGCGGTGATGAGCGGCATCGCGGGTAGGTGCCGCGTCAGCGCGTACGACACGCCCAGCGCGAGCACCACGGCGACCATGAAAACGGCGGTGGCGACGAAGATGCCAACGCGCCCGTCGGGCCCGATGTCCGTAGGGAGGATGGGCGACACCAGCGGCAGAAACAGCGCCGGGCGCGAATTCGCAAGAAAGAACAGCAGCAACGGCCCGAGATCGAGCCCGAGTTTGAGCACAGGGTTGAGCTGCGGCTTTTTTGCTTTCATCGCCGCTCATCTAGCGTGGCCGCAGCGCAATTGCCATCGGGCTTCGCGTCCCGGGAAGAGATGATTTTCATTCGATTCCGGCAATCGCCTGGGCGAAGTCCTTGGCCGAGAAGGGCGCGAGATCGTCGATGCCCTCCCCGACGCCGATGAAGTGAACCGGCAGGCCGAATTTCGCGGCGATCGCGACCAGGATGCCGCCGCGTGCCGTCCCATCGAGCTTGGTCATGGCAAGTCCGCTCACGCCGGCGATGTCGCGAAATACCTCGACCTGGGAGAGTGCGTTCTGCCCGACCGTCGCGTCGAGCACCAACAAAACCGCATGCGGCGCGTTCGAATCGATCTTCTTCATCACGCGCACGATCTTCTGCAGCTCCTCCATCAGCACCGCCTTGTTCTGCAGGCGTCCGGCGGTGTCGACAAGCAGCACGTCGATCTTCTCGCCGCGTGCCTCGGTGAGCGCATCGAAGGCGACGCCCGCGGCGTCGGCGCCCGACGACCGCGCGACGACGGAGGCGCCGCTGCGTCGGCCCCAGATCTTGAGCTGGTCGATGGCGGCGGCGCGGAACGTGTCGCCGGCGGCAAGCGTCACCGAACGGCCTTCGGCGCGGAGCTTGGCCGCGAGCTTTCCGATGGTCGTAGTCTTACCCGAACCGTTCACCCCTACCACGAGCACGACGAATGGCTTTGCTTCGCCCATCGCGAGCGGCTTGGCCACCGGCGCCAGGACCTTTTCGACCTCGGCGGCGACCACTGCTTTGACCTCATCGGCCGTGATCGACTTGTCGTAGCGTCCTTCGCCCACCGCGGCTGCGATCCTCGCGGCGCTATCGACGCCGAGATCGGCACGAATCAGCACATCCTCGATTTCATCGAGCATCGCCTGATCGAGTTTGCGCTTGACGACGAGATCCGCAACGGCGCCGCCGATCGACGCCGAGGTACGCTTGAGGCCGCCGCTGAGGCGCTGCCACCAGCTTCTCTGTTCTGCCGGCTCGTCGTTCATATCATTCCGGTTCGTTCGACATCACGATCGTGATAGCGGTTTCATTCAAAGTTGGTAAGCGACCATGACGGCTGAAGAGATAGTGGCTCGGCTCGTTTATCGCGACGGCCTGATGCTGGTGATCGACAAGCCCGCGGGATTGGCCGTCCATAAGGGACCGAAGGGCGGCGAAAGTCTCGAAGATTATTTCGACGCGCTGCGCTTCGGGCTGCCGCGCCCACCCGCGCTCGCCCATCGCCTCGACCGCGATACATCCGGCTGCCTGGTACTCGGCCGCCATCGCAAGGCGCTGGCGGCGCTTGGCCGACTTTTCAAGAGTGGGCGGATCGGCAAAACCTATTGGGCGGTGGTCGCAGGCGAGCCGGGGCAGGAGGAGGGCCGCATCGAGCTTCCGCTGGGCCGCAAGGACGCCACGCGCGGCTGGTGGATGAAGCACGATCCCGCGGGCCGCCCGGCGCTGACCACGTGGAAGGTGATGGGACAGACGCAGGCCGCCGCCAGCAATTCGCCTCGTCTCGCCTGGCTTGCGCTCGAGCCGGTGACCGGCCGCACGCATCAGCTGCGCGTGCATTGCGCGGCCATGGGATGGCCGATCATCGGCGACAGCATCTATGGCGCCGCCCAGCGAACGCAGACACCGGAACTGCATCTGCACGCGCGCGAAATCGTCGTGCCGCTTTACAACAACCGGGCGCCGATCCGCGTTACCGCACCCGTGCCGCCGCGCATGCAGCAGTTGCTGCGCGCGTGCGGATGGCGGGGCGAGTCGTTAGCCGAATGAATCTGCGCGGGACGAAGATGCCGCTCAATAAAGCGTCGCCTTCAGGCGCGCCGGTGCCTCACGGTCGTGCGCCTCGCCGCCGAGTCGGCCCTCGGTCAATTCGGCCAGGATCGTGCCGTTACTCGGCAGACTCTTGCGGTCGATGTGGCGGGACGGATCCCACAGCTTGGAGCGCACGATCGCCTTCGCACACTGATAGAACACGCGATCAACGGCAACGACGAGCACGGCGCGCGGACTCTTGCCATCGACGAGAAAGCTTTGCGCCAGCGCCGGATCGGTCGAGATTGCAGCGCGGCCGTTGACGCGGATGGTCTCGCCGCAGCCAGGAATGAGGAACAGGAGCGCAACCCGCGGATCGTGCAAAAGGTTGCGCAGGCTATCGATGCGGTTGTTGCCGCGCCGATCGGGAACGAGCAGGGTCTTCTCGTCGTGAACGCGCACGAAGCCCGGTGCGTCGCCACGCGGGGAGCAATCGAGCCCATCAGGGCCGGCGGTAGCAAGGGCGAAGAACGGCGCAGCCTCGATGAACGCCCGGTACTGGGGGGTGATGCGGTCGGTCTCCTTGGCGATCGATGGACCATAGGGCTCGCCATAGATGCGCCCGAGGGCCTCAATGCTGGTGACGATGTGATCGCGAAATTCCGACATGTCAGGGCTCCCGCACGAACCGACGGACTGTATCACGTTCCTCTCACACCCGTCCTACGCCGTGAGGAGTTGCCGCCCGTCATGACCGGCGACGGTCACGTCGAGAATCATTCCCGGCTCCTTAGGCATCGCAAGGCGCGCCCGGGTAAAATGCTCGGTGCGGCCAAGCCCGGGAGATTCGACCAACACCTGGCGGCGGGCGCCAACTTGCGCCTCGAGGTGACGGCGCAGCGCCCCATCCCCTTTTTCGCGCAGCCGGCGAGCACGGTCCTTGATGACCTCGCGCTTGGTCTGCGGCATGCGCGCGGCGGGGGTGCCGGGCCGGGGCGAGAACGGAAACACATGCAGATGAGTGAGCCCGCATGCGTCCACCAGATCGAGCGACCTGGCAAACATCTCTTCGGTTTCGGTCGGGAATCCAGCGATGACGTCGGCGCCGAACACGACATCGGGCCGCAGCCGCCGCACCGTGTGGCAGAAGGCGATCGCGTCGGCGCGCGAATGGCGACGTTTCATGCGCTTTAGAATGAGATCGTCCCCCGACTGAAGCGAGAGATGCAGATGCGGCATGAGTCGCGTCTCAGCCCCGAATACCTCGAGGAGTTCACGATCGGCTTCCACCGAGTCGATCGACGAGAGTCGCAGCCGCGCGACGTCCGGCACATGTTTGAAAATCTGCTTCACCAATGTGCCGAGCTTGGGCGCGCCCGGAAGATTTGTCCCATAGCTCGTGAGATCGACGCCGGTGAGCACGATTTCGCGATAGCCGCGCACGCAGAGGGTGCGCACTTGAGCTATGACCTCTCCCATCGGCACCGAGCGCGAATTGCCGCGGCCAAACGGAATAATGCAGAAGGTGCAGCGATGGTCACACCCGTTCTGCACTTGGACGAAAGCTCGCGCCCGACCCTCCAGGCCATCGATGAGATGAGCGGCCGTCCGCCTCACGGTCATGATGTCGTTGACCGCGATTTTCTCCTCGGCGGCGAGATCGAAGGGTCCTCGCGCCAAGGCGGCGCCGTGCTGGCTCCAGACCTGCGCGCTGAGCTTTTCCTGGTTGCCCAGGACCAACGCGACCTCCGCCATTTGCGCGAAGCTCTCGGGTGCGACTTGCGCGGCGCAGCCCGTCACCACGATAGGCGTGCCAGGGCGCTGGCGCTTGAGGCTACGGATGGCCTGGCGCGACTGCCGTACGGCCTCTTCCGTCACCGCACAGGTATTGACAATGACGGCATCGGCCAGACCGGCACCATTCGCCTGATGGCGGATCACCTCACTCTCATAAGCATTGAGCCGGCAACCGAAGGTGACGACATCGACGCTCATCGGCTCGCCCTCACTTGGAATAGGGCGGGATCGAATTTGCCCTCGTATTCGTAGGCAACCGGACCTGTCATGAACACGTGATCATCCTGCGCCCGCCACTCGATCCGCAGTTCCCCCCCAGGCAGCGCCACTGTCACCTCACGATCAACGAGGCCGAGCCGCGCCGCCGCCACCGCCGCCGCGCAAGCAGCCGACCCGCACGCCTTGGTCAGCCCAGCGCCGCGCTCCCACGTGCGCACAACGAGACGGGCGCGCGAGGCCACCTGCGCGAGCGAGATGTTGGCTCGCTGGGGAAATATCGGATGGGTCTCCAGTGACGGCCCGATCTTGCCGAGATCGTAGGCGCCGACATCGTCGACCCAGAAGATGGCGTGCGGATTGCCCATGCTCAGCGCAGAAGGCGAGTGTAGGGTCGGTTCATCCATCGGACGTGTCCCGAGATCGATGGCCCGGGTATCCTCGAATTTCTTGGCGAGTGGGACCTCGTTCCAGGCAAAACGCGGCTTCCCCATATCGACGGTCGAGATCGACGGGCGCTCGCCCTTCCAGCAGTTCAGCAAGCCGGCCGTCGTTTCGAAGGTCAAAACGCTTTTGCCAGTTTCCTCAAACAGCAACTCGGCAACGCAACGCATGCCGTTGCCGCAGGCCCCGGCCTCCGAGCCGTCGTTGTTGTAAATACGCAAATAACCATCGGTGCCGGGGGTACGCGGCGCATGCAGCGCCATCAATTGATCGTAGGGTACGCCGTTGGGGGCGGCAGCGGCGCGGGCGTCCTGCGCACTGATTGTCTCGGCCTGATTGCGCATGTCGACCACTACGATCTCATTGCCGAGACCGTTCATCTTCGTGAAGGGATGGTTAGCAAGCACGCTCATGTGGGGCCGAGTTCTCGCCGTGTTATATGGGAAAATCGACTGGGATGGGCAAATCGAGTGTTGCGCAGAACTCCGGCGGGCGAAGTGCCGAAAGGTCCCATTTCCTTGACACTTTTGGCCTCCGCCGCCATAAGCATCCCCCGCAAGTCGGCGCACGCCGACTTGCCTTTTTACGCGGCGGCCTCGGTCAGGGCGAGATGGGATGCGGGACTCTTGGGGTCCGCATGCTGTCAGGGCGACTAGCGCCGTAACGCCTTCAGCTGACTGGAAGAAGCCGGTCCGTATCGAACACGAGGATCAACAGCGATGTTCGCAGTCATCAGAACCGGCGGTAAGCAATACCGCGTGGCTGCCGAGGACGTGATCAAGGTCGATAAGGTCAGGGGCGACCCGGGCGAGATCGTCCAATTTGGCGAGGTGTTGGTCGTCGGCGGCGACAGCATCACCCTTGGTCAACCAACGATTGCCGGCGCATCGGTTGCCGCCGAGGTCATCGAGCAAGGACGCGGACCAAAGATCATCGCCTTCAAGAAGCGTCGCCGCAAGAATTCACGCAGGAGACGCGGCCACCGGCAGGAATTCACGCTCCTGCGGGTAACGGAAATCCTCACCGACGGAGCAAAGCCAAGCCAAACCGCACGCCCCAAGCGCGAGCCGAAGAAGCCGGTGGCCGCAGCGCCGGCTGAGGCGGGCGAACCCGACGAAGCCAAGCCGCCAAAGGCCAAGGCAGGGCCCAAGACGCGCGCCCGGGCCGAGCCCGCGAAAAAGCCTGCGAAATCCCCGGCGAAGAAGCCGCAGAAGCCGAAATCAGGCGGCAAAACCTAAGAAAAAGGGATGATTTCGCCACAAAGGTCGACTACATAAGAGCCGACGTAAGGACCTGAAACCATGGCCCACAAGAAAGCAGGCGGATCATCCCGCAACGGTCGCGACTCGCACAGTCAGCGGCTCGGCTTAAAGATTTTCGGCGGCGAGCAAGTTCTCGCCGGCAACATCATCGCGCGCCAACGCGGCACCAAATGGCATCCGGGCACCAATGTCGGCTTAGCCAAAGATCATACCCTGTTTGCCCTGATCAACGGCCGTGTCGAATTCCGGACCAAAGCCAAAGGCCGGGTATTCGTGTCGGTTGAGCCGATGACGGAGGCGGCGGCCGAATAGACGGTAGACTCTTTCGAGGTCTGCCGGATCCCATCGAACCGGCGGACCCACACGGGGTACCCAAGAGGGGAGACGGGAATCCGGCTCCCCTCTTCGCTTTTGAGGAAGCCCGTGTGATGACCTTGTTCGATCGGATTGCGCCGAAACCCCTTCGGAACAGACGTACTCCGCGCTTACGCACGAAGCGGCTCGTCCTGCGCGCGCCGCGCTTGGAGGACGCAAAAACGATCGCTACGCTCGTCAACGACCGTCGGATCGCGGAAAATACGCTGCGCATTCCGTATCCTTATGGGATCGCTGATGCGCGAGCGTTTATCGCTGGCGCGAACGCAAATTCCGGCGAGACCGTATTTCTCATCACCGAGCGTGACACGACCGTGCTTGGCGCTTGTGGAGTTGCCGAACAGCCCGCAGCGCCGCCGGAGATCGGCTATTGGCTCGCCGTTCCATTCTGGGGCCGGGGTTACGCGACTGAAGCCGCGCACGCGATGGTCGATTACGTCTTCGAGCATCTCGGGTACGAGGCGCTCCACGCCGGCGCGCGGGTGAGCAACGCTGCCTCGCGCCGGGTGCTGGAGAAGTGCGGGTTCCAGTGGATGGGGGTGGGCCTCTATCGCATCGAATCGCTCGCCTCGTCCGCGCCCTTCGACCGTTTCCGGCTCGAGCGCGGGCCGTGGGCCGCAGCCGTCGGCGCGCGGCGTGGCAACTCGGAAGGACGTTCTTAGGCGCTTCACTGCAGCCCGTGCGGAAGACGTTCGAGGTCTTGCGCGCGCGCCGCCGCGAAACGAGATCGTCAGAAACGACACCCGATGACACATGATTTGAACAGCGGCGAACGGCGGCCCATTGACAGCGCCGTTGGCCGTGATCAGGATTATGACGCGTTCGGTCACTGTCGGGGTGACACGCACTCACAACCGAGGGAGGTGCAATGCCCCCGGGTTATTTTGGCCGCGATGATCGCTGCGGCAGCGTTCGGACCGAGGCGTAGCGGCAGACTTCGCGAACGGTAACGTCGGGAGCGGCCTCTGGGGCCGCATCAGTAAGGCATGGCCCGCCCTGGCCCCTCCCGACGGGTACTCGGCATCATCTCATCTTTTTTGCCGGATTTTGTTCGTGCCGTGCGGGCAGCGCGTCCGCGCGGGCTCTCGTATTTTGCTCCCGGCATCGCATATCGTGCGTCATGAAATTTCTCGATGAAGCCAAGGTTTATGTACGCTCCGGCGACGGCGGGAATGGCTGCGTATCGTTCCGGCGGGAAAAATTCATCGAATTCGGCGGGCCTAACGGGGGCGACGGCGGCAAGGGTGGCGACGTCGTCGTAGAGGCGGTCGATGGTCTCAACACGCTCATAGACTACCGCTACCAACAGCATTTCAAAGCCAAGAACGGCCGCGCCGGAATGGGCAAGGACCGCCACGGTGCGAGCGGTCAGGATATCGTGCTGAAAGTCCCGGCAGGAACGCAGGTCTATGAAGAGGACGGTGAGGTCTTGCTTGCGGATCTTACCGAGGCGGGTCAGCGCGCGGTGATTGCCCGAGGAGGCAACGGCGGCTTCGGCAACGCCCATTTCAAAAGTTCGACCAACCGTGCGCCGCGGCGCGCCAACCCCGGTCAACCCGGTGAGGAACTGACGATCCGGCTACGTCTTAAGCTGATTGCGGACGCCGGCATTGTCGGGCTGCCCAACGCAGGCAAATCGACCTTTCTTTCCGTGGTGACCGCCGCCAAACCGAAGATCGCCGATTATCCGTTCACGACGCTGCACCCCCAACTCGGCGTGGTCGAGATCGACGGCCGAGAATTCGTGCTCGCTGATATCCCCGGTCTCATCGAGGGCGCGCACGCGGGCGCCGGACTTGGCGACCGTTTTCTCGGCCATGTCGAGCGCTGCCGCGTCCTCTTGCATCTCGTCGACGGCACCATCGAGGATGCCGGAATAGCCTACAAGACTGTGCGTGGGGAGCTCGATGCGTATGGGGAGGGACTTGAGGAGAAGCCCGAGATCGTGGCCCTGAGCAAGGCCGACGCGCTGACGCCCGAAGAGCTGAAACGACAGAGCGAACGGCTCAAACGCGCTGCCAAGGCGACGCCACTCGTCGTCTCGGCCGCGACTGGGCTCGGCGTGTCCGAGGTCCTGCGTGCGCTCTTGCGGATCATCGATCAGGACGAAGAACGACCAGGGGGCGCCGTCAAAGCCTGGCATCCCGGCGGCTGAGCGACTAATCCGTTTGGCCACTCCTCCCCCGCCGCCGATCAGCTCGGAGCGGCTTGAGCATTTCTATCAATCTGCGGGCATCGGTCGGGGCGGCGCTCTTTTGATCGTTGTCAAAATAGACGAAGACCAGTCGGCGTTGACGGCACCATCCAGCAATAGCGTCCGCCCAGGCACGCAGCGTCCGATCCGAATAGTTGCCCTTGTACCGCCCGGTAGGCCCGTGCCCGCGCACGTACACATGGCGCGCAGTCACTTGCCATGGGGACGGCGCGTCGTGGTGGTCCGACAGACAGAGCGAAACATCATGCTCGTGCAGCAGAGTGAAGACATCATCGTCGTACCAGCTCTTGTGGCGAAACTCGAATGCGAAGCGGTAGCCGCGCGGGAGCATTTCGAGGAAGGAGGCCAGCCGGTCGCGATTCTTCGAAAATTGCGGTGGAAGCTGGAATAGGACTGCGCCGACCTTCGGCGACAATGCCTTGAGCCGGCTTTCCATCAATTCGATCGAATTCGGGCATGTCTCACCGAGCCGCTTCCAATGGGTGATGAACTTCGAGGCCTTCCAGGCGAACAGGAAATCCCGCGGAGTCTGATCGCGCCACGACCGCACCGCATCCAATGACGGGGTGCGGTAGAACGAGCCGTTGATTTCGGTCGTTGGAAACTGGCTGGCGTACCAGGTGAGCCAATCGCTTTTTCGCAAAGTCTCGAGGTAAAAGCGCCCGCGCCAACCGTCATAGGTCCAGCCCGACGTACCGATGAATACCTTGCTCATGCCGTCACGCCTTGGCGCCGACCCGAAGACGCATGCTAAACAACGCTTCAACGCGACAATGGTTGTCCCCTGCCGGTCAGACGAAGCCCTCAGCATGCCCCGCAAAGCGCTCTCCCTCGCCGATTTCCGCCGTTTGGTGGTGAAGGTCGGCTCCTCGCTCCTGGTCGACAGCGACGGCGGGCGCCTGCACGACGTTTGGCTCGCCTCGCTCGTTGCTGACATTGCCAAGCTGCACCGAAGCAAGCGCGACGTGCTCGTAGTCTCCTCGGGAGCGATCGCGCTCGGGCGCGCCGTACTCAAGCTGCCGGCCGGACCGCTAAAACTTGAGGACAGCCAGGCCGCGGCCGCCGTGGGCCAAATCGCGCTGGCGCGCACGTGGTCGGAGGTGCTCGGCCGGGAAGGCATCACGGCGGGGCAGCTCTTGCTCACGCTGCAGGACACCGAGGAGCGCCGGCGCTATCTCAATGCGCGCTCGACCATAGACAAATTACTCGAGTGGCGAGCCGTGCCGGTGATCAACGAGAACGATACCGTTGCGACCAACGAGATCCGTTACGGCGACAACGACCGGCTGGCCGCCCGCGTCGCCACCATGGCCAGTGCGGATCTGCTGGTGCTCTTATCCGATGTCGATGGCCTCTATGACTCGCCGCCCGCAGAAAATGCCACGGCGAAGCTAGTGCCGCTGGTGGAGTGCATCACGCCCGGCATCGAGGCGATGGCAGGCGCCGCCGGTTCAGAACTTTCTCGCGGCGGCATGCACACCAAGATCGAGGCCGCCAAAATGGCCACGCAGGCCGGGACGCATATGGTCATTGCATCCGGTCGCATCGCGCATCCACTCGAGGCGATCGCGAGCGGCGTGCGCTGCACCTGGTTTCTCACGCCGGCCAATCCGATCACGGCGCGAAAGAAATGGATCGCGGGTTCCCTCGAGCCCAAGGGCATCCTGACGATCGATGCTGGCGCGGTTGCCGCGTTGCGCAGCGGCAAGAGCCTACTGCCCGCGGGCGTCATCCAAGTCGACGGCAGTTTTGCGCGCGGAGATGCCGTGGTCATCCGTGGTCCCGACGGGCTCGACGTCGGCCGCGGCCTCGTCGCCTACGATGCGCAGGACGCGCTCAAGATCAAAGGCCGCCCCTCCGCCGACATTCTCTCGATCCTCGGGTTCGGCGGCCGCGCGGAGATGGTGCACCGGGATGATCTGGTGGTGGGGCGGGTTTAGCTGCCGCGAACCTGGCGCGCGCGGGGCGGCCGCCAACCGACAAAGAAACGCGCCGGGTTTCGTGCCGAAGGGGAGAGGGCCGCCAACCCGGCGCCGACACCAGCGCCGCATGGGTAACGCGCACACGCTTGCACTCGCAAGCGAGTGCCCGACTTGTCACGGCGGGTTTCCACAATGGTTCCATAAAGGAAGACCCCGGCGCCAAAAGGGGCCAGGGTCTCTCGCCGGATGGGTGAGGGGTTGGGGGCTGGGGGCACTCCACCCGGCGCTGTCAATTCAACGCTCCGTCGGCGCGCGGGTTTCCTGTCTGCGAAATTATTTTCGGGTTCTCCTCCGCTGCGCGCGCCGCCGCCGCTGCATGCGCGTGCGATGCGCAACATCGACCGGCAAGTCGACGTGCCTGCCGTCGGGAAATTCGAGATATCGCAAATGGATGCGAAGAGCTCCTCGGCCGCCGGCACGGCCCTCGATGACATAGCGAGTTCCAACCGGGAACCGGCTGGGCAGGTCATCTGCGAACGCGGACATGTCAAAATCCTCCTCGGAAGCAACAACCCTCCTGGAACTTGCCGCCACCAATGCCAGACCAGCGCGACAGTTCCGAGACGGCGCCGCATTCGGCCACGATTTCTGTGAATCACTGTGGACAAGGCGGTCCCGCGCGCAACCGCGCTGCAGGGATTTTGCCATGCGACACCGCAGCTTGGCGACGCTCTTCAGCGGAGGCTAAACCGCCTGCAGTCAAAGATCGAAGCCGTTGTCCTGGGCCAATGTCTTGAGGGAGGTCTCGGGTCGCGCCCCTAGATGTTGGATCACCTCCGCAGCGACCAATGCCGCGAGATGCGCTGCCGACCGGTAATCGGCGCCGCGCGAGATCCCAGCCAGAAATCCCGCCGCAAAGAGATCGCCGGCGCCGGTTGCGTCGACCACGCGTTCCACCGGGCTCGCCGGAACCGCCTCGGTTTGCTCACGTGTGACGACCAGACACCCTTTTTCACTGCGGGTGACCACCGCCAGCCGGGCATCCTTGCGCAGCGCCTGGAGCGCCGTGTCGAAGTCGGCGGTCTCGTACAAGCTGTGCAGCTCGCGCTCGTTCGCGAACACGAGGTCCACCGTGCCGGCGCGAATGAGCTCGAGGAATTCCGTACGATACCGATCGACGCAGAACGCATCGGACAGAGTAAGGGCGACGTCACGCCCGGCTTCGTGCGCGATCTTTGCCGCCTTGAGGAAAGCTTCCTTGGCGCGCGGTGGATCCCAGAGATAGCCCTCGAGATAGATGATCTGCGCGGCGGCGATAGCATCTGCCTCGATGTCGTTCGGATGCAAATCCTGCGCGGCGCCGAGATAGGTGTTCATGGTGCGCTCGCCGTCCGGCGTGACCAGCACATAACAACGCGCCGTGGAGGGGCCTGCCGAGGCGGGAGGTGTCGAGAAGGCGACGCCAGCGGCGCGGATGTCGTGCGCAAAGACGCGGCCGAGTTCGTCGTTCTTGACCTTGCCGATGAAGGCCGCGCGCGCACCGAGGCTTGCCACCCCGACGATGGTATTGGCCGCCGACCCGCCGGAGACCTCAACCGCCGGCCCCATCGCGTCGTACAGACGCGCGGCCTGCGCCTCGTCGATCAGCTGCATGGTGCCCTTGCGCATTTTATGCTGGGCAAGAAAACCTTCATCGGTGCGCGCGATCACGTCGACAATCGCATTGCCGATACCGAGAACGTCGAATTGCGTGGAGGCCATGTGCGAACTCTCGTCTAAAAGCGCGCGCAATATAGCGGTCGATCGGCCCGAATCAATGATGCGCGGCAGGACGCGCGGCGATCGGCCAAACCGCGTCGGCGGGCATCTCGCGACGGCAGACGAACGGACTTGCGCCTGCGCCGTGGCTCGTGCCATCTGGCGGCGCCATCGGCGAGGTTCGGGCATGGGCTTCAAGGAACGAGTATTTTCCGGCGTACAGCCGACAGGCAATCTGCATCTCGGGAATTACCTCGGCGCCATCGCCAAGTTCGTCGCATTGCAGGACCGGTACGAGTGCATCTATTGCGTCGTCGACCTGCACGCGATTACCCAAGCGCTGGCGGTCTGGGGTGGCCCCGAGCAACTGCCGAAGAACACGCGCGAGGTGACCGCCGCCTTCATTGCCTGCGGGATCGATCCGAAAAAACATATCGTCTTCAATCAAAGTCAAGTTGCCGAGCATGCCGAGCTCGCCTGGGTATTCAACTGCGTGGCCCGCCTGGGCTGGCTCAACCGGATGACCCAATTCAAGGAAAAAGCGGGCAAAGACCGCGAGAACGCCTCGGTCGGACTCTACGCCTATCCCACGCTGATGGCCGCCGATATTCTCGTTTATCGGGCAACGCACGTGCCGGTAGGAGAGGACCAGAAGCAGCATTTGGAGCTCTCCCGCGATATCGCGCAGAAATTCAACAACGACTTCGCGAAGTCGATCCAGGCGCACGGCTACGGGGACGCATTCTTTCCGCAACCCGAGCCCTTGATCCAAGGCCCTGCGACGCGCGTGATGTCGCTGCGCGACGGCTCCAAGAAGATGTCGAAGTCCGATGCTTCGGACCAGTCGCGCATCAACTTGACCGACGACGCCGATGCGATTGCTCACAAGATCCGCCGGGCAAAGACTGATCCACATCCGCTACCGAATGACGAGAAAGGACTCGAGCAACGGCCCGAGGCCGACAACCTCGTCGGCATTCATGCCGCGCTGGCCGGAAAGAGCAAGGCGGATGTTCTCGCCGAATTCGCCGGCGCACAATTCTCCACTTTCAAGGCCGCGCTCGTCGAGCTCGCGGTTGCTAAACTCGCGCCCATCAACGCCGAGATGAAGCGTCTCATCGCCGATCCCGTCTACATCGATTCGGTTCTGGCCGATGGCGCCGCCCGCGCGCGCGTGATCGCGGCGGAGACCATGAAAGCGGTTGAGGACATCGTCGGGTTCGTTCGCGCCCGATAGCGACCCGGCATCCTGCTGCTTGCAAGGCCTTTCCCGTGGTAGGGTGTGCCGCCCCCTGAAGACCATACCAGGGTTTTGGGTTTTGCAGGACAAGAGCCGGGGTGCGGGCGAAACGCCTAACATGTTGTCCGGTGACGGCCGGGGGAGCCGATGATCAAGAAGCGCCGCAGCTACGAGGCGGGACACTCACCGAAATTCATGGTCGTCATCGACGATTCGCCGGAATGCGACAGGGCGCTCTATTTCGCGAGCCGGCGTGCGTTGCGCATCGGCGCAACGGTGCTCATGCTACGCGTCGTCGAGACCCGCGACCGCAACCAACAATGGCTCGGGGTCGCCGATATCATGCGGGCGGAGGCGCACGAGGAGGCAAATGCAGTTCTCGACCGCCACGCGGCTCGCTCTTCCAGCATCACCGGCGTGATGCCGCAGCGCGTCATCCTTGAAGGCGATAAAGCGCAGGAAGTCCTCAACCTCATTGAGGACGACGAAGACATCGCCATCCTGGTACTCGCCGCCGCAACGAGCAAAGAGGGGCCGGGGCCGCTGGTGTCCAGCATCGCCAGGAACGCCGGCGATTTTCCGATCCCGGTCGCTATCGTGCCTGGCCACCTCAGCGATGAAGAACTCGACGCGATGTCGTAGGGGCGCGCTGAGGCCGGGTCCACCACTCCCAGCGGAGCCGGATCGAAAAGTCGCCGGAACTCCTCGTTGGCCTCGCGCCGAGCTTAAGATGGGTTGAACTTCCGCCGGGACGCGCCACCTATTAGGATGACCTGACAAACACTTTTATCCTGCGGCGGGAAGGAGCAGGCCATGTTCATTCAGACCGAACCGACCCCGAATCCGGCAACGCTCAAGTTCCTGCCCGGACGCGCGGTTTTGGCGAGCGGTACGCTCGATATGCGCGACAAGGAGGCGGCCGCCCAATCGCCTTTGGCCGAGCGCCTGTTTGGCATTCCGGGAGTCTCCGGTGTGTTCTTCGGCTCGGATTTCATCGCAGTCACCAAGGGCCCCGGAGAATGGCAGCAGCTCAAGCCGGCAATCCTTGGCGCGATCATGGAACACTTCATGTCCGGGGCGCCGATCGTGAGCGGTACCGATGCCGCGGCATCGACGCAGGGCGACGAATTCTTCGAAGTGAAGGATTCCGAGACCGTCGCAACGATCAAGGAGTTAATCGAAGCACGGGTGCGGCCGGCGGTCGCCAATGACGGCGGCGACATCACATTTCGCGGGTTTAAGGACGGTATCGTTTATCTCGATATGAAGGGCGCCTGCTCCGGTTGCCCGTCCTCGACCGCCACGCTGCGTCACGGCATCGAGAATCTGCTACGCCATTATTTACCCGACGTGGTCGAAGTCAGACCGATGGGATAAGCGGCGATTGCATCCGAACACCTCGATGGAACCGCGGTAAAAACTAAACGTCGGCGTCTACCCGAGTGGTCCATGAGCCTGGATCACGGCGCGAAGGTAGGTCATGCGCGTCCTTGCCATTGACACCGCGCTGGAGGCTTGCTCCGCGGCCGTGCTCGACCCCGACAGCGGGATCACCGCGAGCGAGAGCCTCGCCATGACGCGTGGCCACGCCGAGACGCTAATGCCGCTTATCGCCCGCGTGATGAACGGTGCCGGCGTCGAATTCGCCCAGCTCGACCGCATCGCCGTTACGACCGGTCCCGGCAGCTTCACTGGGCTGCGCGTGGGAATTTCGGCCGCGCGCGGCATCGCGCTGGCGGCGGGCAAGCCGGCGGTCGGGCTTTCCACGCTTGCCGCTCTCGCGGCGCCGCTGATCGCCACCGACGATGGCACCCAGGTCGTGGCGGCAATCGATGCCCGGCACGAGCACATCTTTCTGCAAGTGTTCGGCGTCAACGGCCGAACGCTTGTGGGTCCTCGGGTGGCAAGCTTGCGCGATGCCGCACGCGCGGCGATGGCCGCACCGGCACGCATCGTGGGCTCCGCTGCCAATAAGATGGCGGCTGCTTGGCCGAAAGGAGCCGAGCCGCCGCTCTCGGTCGAGCAGCGCGCCGCTCCGGACATCGAATGGATCGCCCGGCTCGGCGCCGCTGCAACGGATGGCTACAGCCCACCTAAGCCGCTCTACCTGCGCGAGCCCGACGCACAGCCGCAGGACGGCGCGCGTCTACCCCGCCGATGATCGGGATCATTACGCGTCTGTTCGCGCGCGAAGCTTCGGTCTCGCAAGCCGGCTCAGCAGACGCCCGCGCTTTAGCGGCGCTGCATGCTTCGTCATTCCATCGCGGATGGAGCGAGGACGAGTTCGAGCGTTTGCTCTCAGATCGTCACGTCGTTGCGCACCGCGCCACCGCGGGAGCCGCGCTCGCTGGATTCATCCTGTCGCGGCTCGTGCAGGACGAAGCGGAGATCCTGTCGATTGCTGTTGCGTCCGCCCGGCGGGGCCGAGGATTGGCGCGGCAGCTGCTCGATATCAACCTGCGTCGACTGGCGGCACTCGGGGCGCGCTCGGTTTTTCTCGAGGTGGGGGAGGGCAACATATCGGCGCGCCGACTCTACCGCCGCGCGGGGTTCCGGGAGGTCGGACGCCGAGAAGGATATTATGCGCCAGAACACGGCGCCGCCGCCCTTGTTCTGCGCCGGGATCTCCCGTGATGATGATCCGCGCGGAACAGTCGGCGCGGGGACGACACTGCCCTGGACCCAATGGATTCGACGGCTTCGCCGTGATATTGCGATCGGACGGAGAAGCGTCGTGAACGCGCCGAAGCCCAGAGACATCGAAGCTCTATGCAGCGCCAAGGGCATGCGTATGACCGAACAGCGCCGCGTGATCGCACGCGTGCTCGCTGCGGCCGGTGATCACCCGGACGTCGAGGAGCTTTACCGGCGCTGCTCCGCCGTCGACGACCGCATCTCCATCTCCACCGTTTACCGAACCGTGAAGCTGTTCGAAGATGCAGGCATCATCGAGCGGCATGAATTCCGCGACGGACGGGCACGTTACGAGCAGATGCCCGACAGCCATCACGACCACCTCATCAATTTGCGTACGGGCGAGGTGATCGAGTTTCAATCGGAAGATATCGAACGCCTGCAGGCCGACGTCGCGCGGCGCCTCGGCTACCGGCTGGTCGATCATCGGCTCGAGCTTTATGCCGTCCCGCTTGAGGACAAGCCGAAACGCTGAGCTTGCGACGAGGACACAGCATTGCGGCAACCGTGGCGCATCTTGCTGGGCTTCTTGCTCGGCCTCGCTCTCGCCTCGGCCTCGCGCGCGGGCGAAGATCAGACGGCACGTTACCCCGACCGACCGATCAAAATTTTGGTGGGCTTTGCCGCCGGCGGCGGCACCGACGTCGCCGCCAGAATTCTGGCGCAGAAGTTGACCGAGGTATTGGGTCAATCGGTCGTGGTCGAGAACCGTCCGGGCGCAAGCGGGATGCTCGCGGCGGAAGCAGTGGCGAAATCGGCCGCCGACGGATACACGCTGATGATGGGGAGCCAGACCACTTTGGCCGTTGCCCCGGCGCTGTACCGTAAGTTTGCGCTAGATGCGGCAAGGGACTTCGTCGGGGTGGCGAACGCTGGCGTGTCGCCGCTGGTGCTCGTCGTTCATCCGTCGGTGCCCGCCCAATCGGTCGCGGATCTCGTCGCGTGGGCCAAGAGGAACCCAGGCACAATCAATTTCGGCTCCGGCGGAGTCGGCACCACGCCGCACATGGCAGGTGAGCTTTTTTCCATCCAGGCCGGCATCAAGATGGTGCACGTCGCCTATCGCGGAGAGGCGCCCGCCATCAACGATCTCCTCGGCGGTCAGTTGCATCTCATTTTCGCGAACCTCTCCGCTGTCATTGGCAACGTGAAGGCAGGCTCGCTGCGTGCGCTCGCCGTGACCAGCGCCCAACGCGCCGTGACTGCTGCGAACATTCCCACGGTCGCGGAGGCCGCACTGCCCGGCTTCGAGGCGGCAACCTGGTTCGCGCTGGTCGCACCGGGCGGGACTCCACGCGAGATCGTCCGCCGGCTGAACATGGAAGTGACGCGGCTTGTGGGAGAGCCGGATACGCGGCAACGCTTCGCTGATCTCGGAATGACGATCGACGCCGGGACGCCCGAGGCACTCGACGGCTACATCAAAGCCGAAATCGCCAAATGGTCCAACGTGATCCAACAGGCCGACATCCGCCCTGCGGAGTAGCAAACAGGCCAATCCACACCCATTTCCTTTTGGCGCCGGGGCGGGTAAAAAGCCCGGCATCGTCGGATTGCGCCGCGGCTAAAGATTCGCCAGGCGCATCAAACAGTTGAAGCTTTACCGGGCGCGCAGCACGACTCGACCGGCATGACCCGACCGCGCAAGCTCTACGTCAAATCCTTCGGCTGCCAGATGAACGTCTACGATTCCCATCGTATGGCGGACATGCTCGCGCCCGAGGGGTTTGCCGAGACGGCCCACCTCGCGGACGCAGACTTTGTCATCCTGAATACCTGTCACATTCGCGAGAAGGCGGCAGAAAAGGTGTATTCCGAGCTCGGTCGCGTCGCCGCACTCAAGGCGGCGGCGACGCGCGAGGGTCGCCGGTTGACCATCGCCGTCGCCGGCTGTGTCGCTCAGGCCGAAGGGGAGGAGATCATCCGGCGAGCGCCCGCCGTCGATCTCGTCTTCGGACCGCAGAGCTACCATCGCCTGCCGCAACTGCTGGCCCGAGCCGAGCACGAGGGGGCGGTGGTCGACACCGAATTTCCGGCCGAGGACAAGTTCGACTCGCTCAAAGCGCCGAGCCAAAAAGCGATACGCGCCCGCGGCGTCAGTGCATTTGTCACCGTGCAGGAAGGCTGCGACAAGTTCTGTACGTTCTGTGTCGTGCCTTATACGCGCGGCACTGAGGTCTCGCGGCCGGTGAGCAAGATTCTTGCTGAGATCGACCGACTGGCCGACGCCGGCGTGCGCGAGATCACGCTGATCGGCCAGAACGTCAATGCTTATCACGGCGCAGGGCCCAACGGCACGGCATGGACGCTCGGACGCTTGCTGGAGCGCGTCGCCGATCTACCCGGGGTGGCCCGGCTGCGCTACACCACGAGTCATCCCGGCGACATGGATGCTAGCCTCATCGCCGCGCATCGCGACCTGCCCAGCCTGATGCCGTTTCTGCATTTGCCCGTGCAGTCCGGTTCCGACCACGTCCTCAAGCGCATGAATCGCCGCCACACCCGCGCCGGTTATCTTGAGACGATTGCGCGCGTGCGCGCCGCCCAATCAAGAATGGCGTTCTCGTCCGACTTCATCGTCGGCTTTCCCGGCGAGAGCGAGGACGATTTTCGCGCGACGCTGTCGCTGGTCGAGGAAGTGGGCTACGCCAGCGCTTTCTCCTTCAAATACTCGCCTCGGCCCGGAACGCCGGCCGCGGAGGCGTCCGATCAGGTTCCCGAAGATGTCAAGTCCGAGCGGCTCCACAGGTTGCAAGCCGCAATCGACCGGCAGCAGGCTGCGTTCAATGCGCGATGCCTTGGCCGCATCTGTGACGTGCTATTCGAAAAGCCAGGGCGCTATCCTGGTCAGATCGTCGGGCGCTCCCCATATCTCCAGCCGGTGCAAGTCATGGCCCCCCAGACAATGATCGGCGGGATCGCGGCGGTGAAAATTACCGAAATCGCGAGTAACAGTCTATTCGGCGCGTTTGCGAACGACGGCGCGGATGCCGAGCCTATGTGGATGGAGGCCTGACCCATTGCGCTCCTCTCGATCGGATAACGAAACCTTCGTACCTTCATCCACCGCCGGTGATGGTGCGGCAACTCAGATCGTGCTCGCCTTCGACGACAACCGGCTCGCCTCCCTGTTGTTCGGCCAATACGGACAAAATCTGGCGCTGATCGAGCGCAGGCTCGGGGTGGTCGCCGAGCAGCGCGGCAACCACGTGACCTTGGCCGGCTCACGCGACGGCGTTGAGCGATCGCGGCGGGTCCTCGAAGGTCTTTATGAGCAGCTCAGGCGAGGCGACGAGCTTGTATCCGGCGACGTCGAAGGCGCGATCCGCTTGGCAATCGCACAAGGCTCGCTGTTCGACTATGACGCCGTCACCGCCCGGCCGAGCTTCGAGGAAATCAATCTGCGCAAACGCGCGGTGCGCGCGCGCACCGCGGCTCAAGACGCCTATATCCGTGCGTTGCGCCGACACGCGCTGGTTTTCGGCACCGGGCCGGCGGGCACAGGTAAAACCTGGCTCGCAGTGGCTCACGCGGTGCAGTTGTTCGAGCGCAAGGAGGTGGATCGGATCATTCTGTCGCGTCCGGCGGTCGAGGCCGGTGAGCGGCTGGGCTTTCTTCCCGGCGATATGCGGGAGAAGGTCGATCCGTATCTGCGTCCGATCTACGACGCACTCTACGACATGATGGACGCGAGGATTGTCGAGCGCACGCTGCAGACGGGTGAGATCGAGATTGCGCCGCTCGCTTTCATGCGCGGGCGCACTCTTTCCAACGCCGTCATCATCCTCGACGAGGCGCAGAATACGACAGCGATGCAGATGAAGATGTTCCTCACCCGATTGGGCGAGAATAGCCGCATGATCGTCACCGGCGACCCGAGTCAAGTCGATTTGCCGCCGGGACAGACGTCCGGCCTCGCGGAAGCGACGCGGCTCCTGCGGAACGTCGAGGGAATTGGCCACATCGTTTTCACCGCCGAGGACGTCATCCGGCACGAACTGGTGGGGCGCATCGTCGAGGCCTATGACAAGGCACCGGTCAAGCCCGCGCGGGGGCGCGAGACCACGGAATGAGGTCTCTGGGTTTCGTCACGGTCGCTGCCCGAAAGGGAAGGAACACGATGAGTCGTAAGCGGCGCGCGCGAGCGGCGCCGCGGCGGCGGGCATCGCCGGCGGTGGACTTCGTGGTCGCATCCCCGCTCTGGACGACGAAGCGTGGCGTCAAGGCGCTGCTTCGCCGAGCGATCGGTCAGGCAGCACTGCTGACGTCAACAGCAGTTGGCGAGCTTTCGATCGTGCTGACGGACGATGCGGCGATCCGGGCGCTCAACCGTGATTGGCGTTGCAAGGACAGGGCAACCAATGTGTTGTCTTTTCGCACCACGCAAGCGACCCGCGCTCATGGAACGCCCCGCCTGCTCGGTGATATCGTGATCGCCTACGAGACCACGGAACGTGAAGCGTGCGCCGAGAGCAAACCCTTTGCACATCATGCTGCCCATCTTGCGGTGCATGGATTCCTGCATCTCGCCGGCTACGATCACGCGGCCGACGACGAGGCGGCCGCGATGGAGAGGCTTGAAACGGCGATCCTTTCCCGCCTCGACGTTCCCAACCCTTACGTTGCGCGCAGCGCCATCTAGTCTCCATGCCTGACTCAGATCCGCCCAGTTCGAGCGAACCGAGCACGACGCGCAATCTGCCCGTGCCGTTGCCACGTCCGGCTCAAAACGCGCCCGAGAGCGGCGAGAACTGGTTCACGCGCGTGTTGCGGACGATCTTCCGCTGGAAATCGAGCACCTTCCGCGCCGATCTGCGGGACGTGCTCGAGGATGGCGCCGGCGAGAGCGGGTTCTCGCCAATTGAACGCGCCATGCTCAAGAACATCCTGGCGCTGCGCGAGCGCCGCGTCGCGGATGTGATGGTCCCGCGCGCCGACATCATCGGCGTGCAGCGGGACATCGCCCTTGGCGAACTCATGAAGGTCTTCGAGAGTGCCGCGCATTCCCGGCTCGTGGTCTACGAGGAAACCCTCGACGACGCGATCGGCATGGTTCACATTCGCGACCTCGTTGCGTTCATGACGGAACGCGCGAGTCAGATCGCAACCACCCAACGACGGCGAAAAAAGCCGCTTCCGGCCGGCCTCGATCTTAAAGCGGTCGATCTGTCGATGCCGCTGTCGACGGCAAAAATCGTGCGCGAAATTCTCTATGCGCCGCCCTCCATGCCGGTCCTTGATTTGTTGGCCAAGATGCAGACGACCCGCATCCATCTTGCCCTCGTCGTCGACGAATACGGCGGCGCCGATGGGGTCGTGTCGATCGAAGACATTGTCGAGCAGATCGTGGGCGAGATCGCCGACGAGCACGACGAGGACACGGCGCCCGGCGTGGTAAGGCAATCCGATGGTTCGTTCTTGGCCGATGCTCGCGCCAATCTCGATGACGTGACCGCGATCGTGGGTAGCGAATTCGATGTCGGGGACGTCGCGAAGGAGGTGGACACCCTTGCCGGATATGTTGCGACACGCATCGGCCGAGTGCCGGTGCGCGGGGAACTCGTGCCGGGGCCAGGGCCTTTCGAGCTCGAAATCCTCGATGCCGACCCGCGGCGGGTGAAGAAGCTCAAGATTTACCGCGGGCTTGACCGGCAGAACGGCGGCCGGCCTGTAGCACGGCGGCAACTCGGATCCGCGCCAGCGCTGCAGAGCGCATCCCCCTCCTCGTCGACCGCCGGCGAGGAAGCCGATCATCGCTCCTCCGACACGGCACCATCCAAATCCGCCCGGCCGTGACGCTCAAGCGCCTCGCCCATGCGATCGTGTTGGCCGAGGGATGGTGGCGTATTCTAATCGCGTTTCTCGCGGGCGCGTCCTCGACGCTGGCCCTGCCGCCGACGGATGTTTGGCCTCTGCCCTTCATTACCTTTCCGATCCTGGTGTGGCTCGTCGACGGCTCATCCGGCCGGCGCCTGGGCGGAATCCTCGCGGCCGCGGCTGCAGGCTGGTCATTTGGTTTCGGCTATTTTCTCGCCGGGCTCTACTGGATCGGCCACGCATTTCTGGTCGACGCCAAGACGTTCGGGTGGTTGCTGCCGTTTGCGGTGGTTGCGCTGCCGGCAGCGATGGCGGTCTACACCGCGTTGGGACTCGCGCTCGCGCGACTGATCTGGACCAGGGGCGCCACTCGTGTGCTCGCGCTTGCCGTCGCCCTGACCTTTGTAGAATGGCTTCGCGGCCACCTGTTCACCGGCTTTCCTTGGAATGCTTATGGTTATGCGCTGATCTCGCCGCTCTGGTTCGCCCAGGGCGCCGCGCTCATCGGCATCTGGGGTCTCACCTTTTGCGCCGTTGCGCTCTACGCCTCGCCGGCCGTGCTCGCCGACGATCGTGCACACACGAGACGACCCTGGCTGCCTTGCGGGCTAGGCGCAGCCGCAATCGTGGCGCTTGCGATCTACGGCGCCGTGCGGCTGCAGCAGACCCCGACGCGTTTTGTGGATGGCGTTCAGGTTCGCATAATGCAACCGAACCTGCAGCAAGACGAGAAGTTCAACTATTCGCAGAAGCAGGAGGTGATGAGCCGCTATCTCGCCTTATCGGAACGTGGGTCACAATCCACGGGCCTGCGCGATGTAA
This sequence comes from Xanthobacteraceae bacterium, assembly GCA_035693615.1. GTDB lineage: Bacteria > Pseudomonadota > Alphaproteobacteria > Rhizobiales > Xanthobacteraceae > VAZQ01. The sequence continues at coordinate 42,423 of DASSGH010000043.1, read as the reverse complement.
CTCTTCTGATCTGGCCGGAATCGGCGTTTCCCTTCTTCCTCGTGCGCGAACCGGATGCGCTTGCGCAGATCGCAAAGCTTCTGCCGGAGGGAACGGCGCTCATCACCGGCGCGATCCGTCCGCCCGATACTGCGCCGCCCCATGGACCCGTGACCAGCGCCTACAACTCGATCTACGTGATCGGCCACGGCGGCGCGATCCTTTCGGTCTACGACAAGGTCCATCTCGTGCCATTCGGCGAGTATCTGCCGTTTCAGGACTTGCTCGAGCAGCTCGGTCTGATGCAGCTCACAAAGGTACGGGGCGGGTTCATCGCCGGCGACCATCGCCGCAACCAGACGGCGCCTGGGGCCCCGAACTTCTTGCCGCTGGTCTGCTACGAGATCATTTTTCCGGGGGACGCGGTTCCGCGCAGCGGCGAGACCGGGTGGTTCTATCGCCACTTCGGCCGCTATCTCGGCTGGCCGACGGTGACGGGGGCGGGGGAACGTCCGGGGTGGCTGCTCAACCTGACCAATGACGGGTGGTTCGGCGCCAGCGCAGGCCCTTACCAGCATTTTCAGCAGGCGCGAGTGCGCGCGATCGAGGAAGGACTGCCCCTCGTGCGCGCAGCAAACAGCGGAATCTCCGCCGTCATCGATCCGCTCGGGCGGATCGTCAAGTCGCTGCCGCTGGGAAGCATGGGCGTCCTCGAAGCACGTCTGCCGCAGCCAATCGCCCCCACGCCCTATGCGCGGCTGGGCGACGGACCGGTCGGGGTCATTATCGGGATTGCCTTCCTGTGGGTCATGGGCTCGCGCTGGCGGTCGAGCGCGCGAACGCGACCGGTTCCATGAAGGTCTGACTCATCTCTAAGTTGTGCACTTCGCGGCCGGCCGCAACTTATGGACGGCAGGTTTCAATCGCAACAATCGACGGATTCCACTTTGCCATCAATAATCTACGGTGATCCAACTGGCATTCACCTTTCAACAATTTTTTGCAGTACTCGTCGATTTTGCTCGGAATACGATTGCGTTCAGGCCGTCCAGCGGGAACATTAGCAAGCGCGCCACGGGAGATTGTTATGGCCGCCGCCAAGAAGGCCCCAAACCCTATCGACAAACACGTTGGCAGCCGGGTGCGCATGCGCCGGATGATGCTTGCAATGAGCCAGGAGAAGCTGGGCGACGCACTCGGCCTTACCTTCCAGCAAGTACAGAAATACGAGAAAGGAACGAACCGCATCGGGGCGAGCCGACTGCAGCAAATCTCCCACATTTTGCAGGTACCGGTGGCATTCTTCTTCGAGGGCGCACCGAACTTGCATAGCTCCGCAGACGGAAGCAAAGAAGCGCCCTCACCCGCCTACGTCTCGGATTTTCTCGCCACCTCCGAAGGGCTCTCACTGACCAAGGCTTTTATGCGGATCAAGCAGCCGAAGCTCAGGCGCCGAATCGTCGATCTGGTCGAAGAAATCGCCGGCGACGAGGACTGACCCGGGCCGCAAACACGCGCGACCGGCCATGACCGCTTTTCGTCAAGCAGCCCACAGTTCGCCCACACCTTGACCCCGTGCGGGGACGCTGCAAGAAACACTCCGGGCTTATCGGCCGCGAGGGTTGCAATCGAGCCTGAGAGGGGAGCTTTCAGTGCCACACGCCAATTATCTCTTCACCAGCGAGTCCGTCTCGGAAGGCCATCCTGACAAGGTGTGCGATCAAATTTCGGATGCGATCCTCGATGCGTTCATCGAGAACGATGTCCGGCTCGGTATCGCCGATGACAGCCTGGTGAATACCCGTCTCGGCTGCGAGACGCTCTGCACCACCAACAAAATTGTCATCGCCGGCGAAGGCCGTGGCCAAGCGCCGCTCTTCACTAAGTACGGCGACCACGCGGTGGCCAATCGCGAGATGATCAGTCAGATCGCGCGCGATGTGGTGCGTGCGATCGGTTATGACCAGAACGGATTCTCTTATCACGGCGCCGATATCGAGGTGCTGCTGCACGGCCAATCGCCTGACATCGCCAGAGGCGTCGACGCCAAGAAGAAAAAGGGTGAGGAGCAGGAGGGCGCAGGCGACCAGGGGATGATGTTCGGGTTCGCTTGTACGGAAAGCGAGGTGTACGAAAAGGGCTCCTTCATGCCGGCCCCAATCTACTTCGCGCACAAGATTTTGAAGGTGCTGGCGGAAAAACGCCGCTCGAAGCAGCTGTTCGACCTGCAGCCCGACGCCAAGAGCCAGGTGACCGTGCAATACATCGACGGCAAGCCCATTGGCTGCACCAAAGTGGTTGTCTCGACGCAACACAATGCCGAGACCCGAAACGGAAAAAAATACTCGCCGGCAATGGTGAAGGACTTGATCGGGGATGCCGTGGCTTCGGCGCTGCCGGACGGCTGGATGCCGAAACGAGCCAACGATTTCCTGGTCAATCCCACCGGCAATTTCGTGGTCGGCGGCCCCGACGGCGACTGCGGCCTCACCGGCCGCAAGATCATCGTCGATACGTATGGGGGGTATGCACCGCATGGCGGCGGCGCTTTCTCTGGAAAGGACCCAACCAAGGTCGATCGTTCGGCCGCGTATGCCGCGCGCTACCTCGCCAAGAACGTCGTCGCCGCCGGCATCGCCGAGCGCTGCACCATCCAACTCGCCTACGCCATCGGCGTCGCCGATCCGATGTCGCTGCTGGTCGATATGCATGGCACCGGCAAGGTCGACGAGAGAAAGCTGGAAAAGGCGCTGCCCGAGATCTTTCGGCTCACGCCGACCAACATCCGCCGCACGCTGAAGCTCAACCGACCCATCTACCGGCGGACCTCGGCCTATGGCCACTTCGGTCGGGCGCCGGATAAGGACGGGGGCTTCTCCTGGGAGAAGACCGACCTGGTCAGGGAAATCAGGAGCGCCGTGGGCTGATCCTGTCGACGCGCGGAGGCGGGGGCGGTCCAAAATGGCAGGCCGCCATGTCCACTTCCGATCGGGACAAGGCTCGACGCGGCGCCTTTTTCGGGCGCCGCAAGGGTCACGCGTTGCGCCCACATCAGGCGCAGCTGTTCGAGACTCTGTTGCCGCGACTTGCAATCGATGTGGCCACGCCTGCGCCGACCGAGCTCGCGGCCTTGTTCTCCACACCGGTCGACAATATCCGCCTCGAGATCGGATTCGGAGGCGGCGAACATATGGTCGCCCAGGCCGAGCAGCACGCGCACACCGGCTTCATCGGGGTCGAACCGTTCGTCAACGGCATGGCCAAGGCGCTGGCGGCGATCAATGCAAAGAAGTTGTGCAACATCCGGCTGCATTTCGAGGAGGCGACCTCCCTGCTCGACTGGTTACCGGCGGATTCGCTCGCGTGCGTCGATCTGATCTATCCCGATCCGTGGCCGAAACGACGGCATTGGAAGCGACGCTTTATCCAGGACGACAGCGTCGCCGCTATTGCGCGCATCTTGCGGCCGGGCGGCGAGTTCCGTTTTGCAACCGACATCCCGGACTACGCGGCCTGGACGCTCAAGCACCTGACGCAGTCACCCACTTTCGCGTGGACGGCCGAGCGCGCCGAGGACTGGCGCCGTCCATGGCCGGACTTTTCAGAAACGCGCTACGAAGCCAAAGCAAAGCGTGAAGGCCGTGTGCCTTGCTATCTTACGTTCCGCAAAACGGGCGACAGCCTACGAGGCCGGGATGACCGCTGACCGACGAGGAGACGCGCCTACCGGCCCTTGCGCGGGCGGCGTAAATCGCTATATTTCCCATGTCCAGCTTTTGGATGTCTCATAACGATCGGATGCAGTCTGGTCGGTTTTTGGGAGTGGGTTCCCCCCGGGACCCGCTCTTTTTTGTTACCGAAACGGCGAGCCCCGGTCGCACCGAGACGGTGTTCTGACAAGAGGCTGCACGGCCAAAGCGCATGGCACCAGCGATCGACACGCTCGAGGAATATGGCGAGCCACGCCTCATCGCGGAGCAGGGCGTCGCCGCGCGCGTAGCCGCCATCAGTGAACCTGTTTTGGTCGGCATGGGATACCGTCTCGTACGCGTGAAGATTTCCGGGATCGACGGCTGCACGGTTCAGATTATGGCCGAGCGTCCGGACGGCACCATGACGGTCGAGGATTGCGAGAGGGTTTCCCGCGCACTCTCGCCGGTGCTCGACGTGGCCGATCCGATCGATCGCGCGTATCGACTCGAACTATCCTCGCCGGGGTTGGATCGCCCACTGGTGCGGCGGTCGGATTTTCAGCGTTTCGCCGGGCACCGCCTGAAGGTTGAAATGGCGATCGCCATCGATGGCCGGCGGCGGTTTCGTGGCGTGCTGCTGGGTGTAGACGGCTCGGCGGCGCGTATTCGCCACGATGATGCCGCGCCCGGCCAATCAAACGAGGTTTTGTTGCCAATCGAAGAAATGGCGGAGGCCAAACTCGTCCTTACCGACGCCTTGATCGCCGAGTCGCTCAGGCGCGGGAAGGCGGCGGAACGTGCCGCGCGGCGCCAGCACGGGCAGAACCTAGAGCACAGGGTTGCAGGGCGTCGAGAGACCGAAGCCCGGCCCAACCATGTCCAGCCCACCCCCGTCGATGAGCGGGTTGGCACCAGGAACGAAGGAGAATGACCGATGGCCGTGAGCGCCAACCGGCTTGAATTGTTGCAAATCGCTGACGCGGTCGCGCGCGAGAAGGCGATAGACCGCGGCATCGTCATTGCCGCCATGGAGGATGCGATCCAGAAGGCGGCGCGCTCGCGCTATGGCAGCGAGACGGAGGTACGTGCCGAGATCAATCCAAAGACCGGAGAGATGCGGCTATCGCGCCTGCTGCTGGTGGTAGATCAGGTCGAAAACGAAGCGACCCAAATCGCGCTCGAAGACGCAAAAAAGCGCAACCCCGCCGCGCAGGTCGATGACTACATCGCCGAGGCCCTGCCGCCGCTCGAGTATGGCCGCATCGCCGCCCAGTCGGCGAAACAGGTGATCGTGCAAAAGGTCCGCGAAGCGGAGCGCGACCGCCAATACCAAGAATACAAGGATCGCATTTCCGATATCGTCAATGGCATCGTCAAGCGCGTCGAATACGGCAACGTCGTCGTCGATCTCGGCCGCGGCGAGGCAATCGTGCGCCGCGATGAATTGTTGCCGCGAGAGACGTTCCGCAACGGCGACCGGATCCGCGCCTTCATCTACGACGTGCGCCGCGAGCCGCGGGGCCCGCAGATATTTCTCTCACGCACTCACCCGCAATTCATGGCCAAATTGTTCGCACAAGAAGTGCCGGAGATTTATGACGGGATCGTCGAGGTAAAGGCGGTCGCGCGCGACCCAGGCTCGCGCGCGAAAATAGCGGTGATTTCCCGCGATTCGTCGGTTGATCCGGTCGGCGCTTGCGTCGGCATGCGCGGTTCCCGCGTACAGGCTGTGGTCAACGAGCTGCAGGGGGAGAAGATCGACATCATCCCATGGACCGCCGACCCTGCCAATTTCGTGGTCAATGCGCTGGCGCCGGCGGAAGTCGCCAAGGTCGTACTCGACGAGGATCGTCATCGCATGGAAGTGGTCGTTCCCGACCAGCAGCTCTCGCTTGCGATTGGCCGGCGCGGACAGAATGTTCGGCTCGCCTCACAGCTCACTGGCTGGGACATCGATATCGTCACCGAGCAGGAAGAATCGGAGCACCGGCAGGCTGAATTCGAGAAACGCACCAAGCTGTTCATCGAGGCTCTCAACGTCGATGAAGTGGTCGGCCAGCTGCTTGCTTCCGAGGGGTTCAACTCGGTGGAAGAGCTTGCCGTGGTGGACGAAAAGGAACTCGCGGGGATCGAGGGTTTCGATGAAGAGACCGCGCGCGAATTGCAAACACGCGCACGCGACTATCTCGCTCGCCAGGAGGCCGAACTCGATGACCAGCGCAAGGAGCTGGGGGTCGAGGATGCGCTCAAGGAGGTCCCCGGCATCACCACTGCCATGCTGGTGAAGTTGGGTGAAAACGAAATCAAGACTGTCGAAGATCTGGCGGGCTGCGCCACCGACGATCTGTTCGGGTGGAGCGAGCGTAAGGATGGCGAGACGGTGCGCTATCCCGGCATCCTCGACGAGTTTGATCTATCGCGCGACGATACCGAAGCGCTAATCATGCAGGCGCGGCTCAAGGCGGGCTGGATCAAGGAGGAAGATCTCGCTCCACCTCCTGTCGAGGAAGATGCTCCGGCCGAGGCGGCCGCGACATCGGCCTGAGGATATTGAATGCTTGCTCGACCGCACGATAGCGCAGTCGATGACGGGGCGCGCAAGAGCGCGCCCGGCACGCAGCGATTTTGTGCGGTGACGGGAGAAGTCAGGCCTACGGAGGAGCTGGCGCGTTTTGTCGTCGCCCCGGACGGGAGCGTAGTGCCAGACCTCAAGCGCCGCTTGCCCGGACGCGGCATCTGGATCACGGCGACACGCCATGCGCTGCGTGTCGCGATGGCGCGCAACGCATTTGCGCGCGGCTTCAAACGTGACGTCCGCGTGGCCTCTGACCTGGTCGAGACGACAGAGGGCCTTATCGAACGTGCCGCCCTCGACGCGCTGGCGATCTGCCACAAAGCGGGCAAGGTCGCGATCGGCTTTGCCAACGTCGAAGCGGCGCTCGCGCGCGCCCCTGTCGTCACACTTCTCAATGCTGCGGAAGCCGCGCCCGACGGCGTACGAAAGCTCGCGGCCGCGCTCAACCGCCGCGCGGACGACGCGGAAATCTCGGTCGTCGATGCATTTACCTCGGCGCAATTGGATTTGGCATTGGGGCGGTCAAATGTGGTACATGCAGCCCTGCTTGCCGGTCCTGAAAGCGGGACGTTTCTGGCGCGCCACGCGCGCCTCGAGCGTTTCCGGACGGGTTCGGAAGGCGCCGTCACGGCAAGTCGGCCGATGTACAACGCGGGAACTTGAAACGGGCGCAAGCCCTAGGAATTGGCACTGGAATGGCTGAAACGACGGAAAAAACTGGCGAAAAGAAGCTGAGCGTCACCCCGAGCAAGACCCTGAGCCTGAAAGGGCGCGGCGTCGAGCAAGGTGTCGTGCGCCAGAGCTTCAGCCATGGCCGCACCAAGGCGGTCGTCGTGGAGAAGGTGAAAAGTCGGGTCCCGACGCGCGCGAAAGCCGAGGCCACACCTGCCGCACCCGGCAAGCGTGCAGCCGTCGCGAAGCCTTCAGCACCCCCGTCCATGACGACGATCCAGACCACACCTCCCCCTGCCGCCAAACCGGGCATGGTGCTACGGAGTTTGACCGAGGAGGAGCAGAAGGCGCGCGTCCACGCGCTCAACGATGCCCGGTTGCGCGAAGCGGAAGAGCGCAAGATTGCGGAAGAAGAAGCTTTCGTCCGCAGCATGCGAGAAGCGACCGAGCGAACCGAGCGCGAGGCGGCCGAAGCGCGCAAGGCCGACGAAGAGCGGCGTCGCAAGCACGACCTCGAAGCCAAGCTCAAGGCCGAGCAGGAGGCCAAGAAGCGTTTTGGCGAGGACGCCGTTTTGACGGCGCGGCCCAGCGCACGGCCGGCGCTCGAGCCCGACGAGGATGATGTTCCCCGCACACGCCGCGGTCCCGGAGCGGCGCGACCGGCGCCGACGCCAAAACCGACGCGGGGCGGCGCACAGAAGAACCGCGGCCGGCTCACAGTCGTTACCGCGCTCAGCGCCGACGAAGAGCGCGAGCGATCGGTCGCCGCGTTTCGCCGCCGCGTGCAACGGCTGAAGGGCCACACCGCCGACGAACCAAAAGAGAAGCTCGTCCGCGAAGTAATCATTCCGGAAACCATCACCATCCAGGAGCTCGCCAACCGTATGGCCGAGCGCAGCGTGGATGTGATCAAGCTGCTCATGAAGCAGGGCCACATGGCGCAGATCAACGACGTGATCGACGCCGATACCGCACAGCTCTTGGCGGAGGAACTGGGCCATACGGTCAAACGGGTTGCCGAGTCGGATGTCGAAGAGGGCTTGTTCGACGTCGCCGACGACCCGGGCTCGCTGGTACCCCGCCCGCCGGTCGTCACCGTCATGGGTCACGTCGACCACGGCAAGACTTCGCTGCTCGACGCCATTCGTTCGACCGACGTAGCGGCGGGCGAGGCGGGCGGCATCACCCAGCACCTCGGCGCCTACCAGGTGACCGCGCCATCGGGCAACAAGATCACCTTCATCGACACGCCCGGCCATGCCGCCTTCAGCGCCATGCGCGCCCGTGGGGCCCGGGTGACCGATATTGTGGTGCTCGTGGTCGCCGCCGACGATGGCGTCATGCCGCAGACGGTTGAAGCGATCAACCACGCCAAAGCTGCCAAGGTGCCGATGATCGTCGCGATCAACAAGATCGACCGGCCCGACGCCAAGCCGGAACGGGTGCGCACCGAGTTGCTGCAGCACGAGGTCCAGGTCGAAACGTTGGGCGGTGAAGTGCTCGATGTCGAAGTGTCGGCGACCAAGAAACTCAACATCGACCGACTGCTGGAGACGATCGGCCTACAATCTGAAATCCTAGATCTGAAGGCTAATCCGAACCGGGCGACCGAGGGCACCGTGATTGAGGCCAAGCTCGATCGCGGCCGTGGGCCGGTCGCGACCGTATTGGTGCAGCGTGGCACGTTGCGCGGCGGCGACCTCGTCGTCGCCGGTGCCGAGTGGGGCCGAGTGCGCGCGCTGGTCTCCGACACCGGAATGCCGGTCGAAGCGGCGGGACCTTCGACGCCGGTCGAAGTTCTCGGCTTCAACGGCACCCCCGAGGCGGGCGATCGATTGGCGGTCGTGCAGTCGGAGGCGCGCGCGCGAGAAGTCACTGCCTACCGTGCCCGGCAGCGGCGTGACAAAATGGCTGCACGCGCGACCGGGATGCGCGGCTCGCTCGAACAGATGATGAGTCAGCTCAAAACGGCCGGGCGCAAGGATCTGGCGCTGATTATCAAGGCCGATGTGCAGGGCTCGCTGGAGGCGGTGATCGGCACCATCGAGAAGCTCGCCACCGACGAAGTCGGGGCACGGGTCATTCATTCCGGCGTCGGCGGCATCACGGAATCCGACGTGACCCTGGCGGAGGCCTCGGGCGTGCCGATCCTCGGATTCAACGTGCGCGCCCACAAGGAAGCCCGCGAAGCCGCCGAACGCGTTGGCATCGAGCTGCGCTACTACAACGTCATCTACGATCTCGTGGACGACGTCAAAAAGGCCATGTCCGGTTTGCTGGCGCCGACCGTCCGCGAAACGATGCTTGGCAACGCGACCATCCTGGAGATCTTCAAAGTTTCCAAAGTCGGCAACGTGGCCGGTTGCCGCGTCACCGACGGAGTGGTGGAGCGGGGCGCCAATGTGCGTCTTATCCGCGACAGCGTGGTCGTGCACGAGGGCAAGCTTTCCCAGCTCAAACGCTTCAAGGACGATGCGCGCGAAGTGGTTGCCGGACAGGAGTGCGGCATGGCCTTCGAAAATTATCAGGACATGAAGGTCGGCGACGTCATCGAATGCTACCGGGTGGAGACGGTGCAACGCTCGCTCTGAGCTCGAGCCTCGCGCGCCTACCGTCAGCCGGACCATTTTCTTCGCAAGATGTTGGATGCGCGGATCGATCCGGGCATCAAGAGCATTCAGAACGATCATGACGCGTCGACGCTTTCAACGCGATCCCGAGACGAGCCACACGCCCTCGCAGCGCCAGCTACGGGTTGGCGAACTCGTGCGCCATGCCTTCGCGGACCTGCTCGCGCGCGGTGCGGTCCACGATCCGGTGATCCAAGCGCACGTGATCACCGTTCCCGAGGTGCGCATGGCGGCCGACCTACGGCTCGCGACCATCTACGTCATGCCGCTCGGCGGACGTGATGCGGACGCGGTGCTCGCCGCGCTCGACCGCAACAAGCGTTTCCTACGCGCCGAGATTGCGCGGCGAATCAACTTGAAATTCGCCCCCGAGGTGCGATTCCGGATCGACGAGCGTTTCGACGAGGCCGAACGGATCGAAAAGCTGTTGCGAACGCCTGCGGTGCAGCGCGACCTCCACGACAAGGATGAGGATACTTGACACGGGTCGAGACCGAACCGTCATCGCCCCAGGCGCGCAAGCGCGAGAAGCGCGACGTGCACGGCTGGGTCGTGCTCGACAAGCCTGTAGGCATGAGCTCGACGCATGCGGTCAGCGTGGTCAAGCGCCTGTTCCAGGCAAAGCGCGCCGGCCATGCCGGCACGCTCGATCCGCTCGCCTCCGGGGTATTGCCGATCGCGCTGGGGGAGGCCACCAAAACGGTTTCTTTCGTCATGGAGGGACGCAAGATCTATCACTTCACCGTGCGCTGGGGGGAGGAGCGCGACACCGATGACGCTGAGGGCCGTATCACCGCCGTGAGCGCGCAACGCCCCAGCGCGGACGCAATCAGTGCGGCATTGCCGCCTTTCGTCGGCCAAATCACGCAAGTGCCGCCACGGTTCTCGGCGATCAAAATCGACGGAGAGCGCGCCTACGATCTCGCCCGCGACGGCGAGCCGGTCGAAATCGCGGCGCGCCCGGTGGAAATCCATCGCCTCGAACTGATCGAGACGGCTGATCAAGATCACGCCAAGTTCATGGCCGAGTGCGGCAAGGGAACGTATGTGCGCGCGCTCGCCCGCGACCTTGGTCGCACGCTGGGCTGCCTGGGGCATGTCGCGGCTTTGCGCCGTACCGCGGTAGGCCCCTTCGGGGAGCATGTCGGCGTGAGCCTCGACGTATTGCAACACCTCCTGCGCCCTGATGACGCTACCGCGGAACGAGCGGTCCTCCTGCCCGTCGAAGCGGGGCTCGCGGCATTGCCGGCGCTGCGGGTGAGTTCCGCCGACGCCGGACGGCTCGCGCGTGGGCAAGCGGTACTGCTACGCGGGCGTGATGCGCCCGTCATGGCAGGCTGGGTGGCGGTCTCCTCGCAGGGAGCGCTGATCGCGCTTGCGGAGGTGGAGAAGGGAGAATTGCGCCCGCGGCGCATTTTCAATCTGCCGCGCTGATTGCCGCGACCAGGAGCCGGCGGCGGCCTTTAACCTGGCGCCGCGGTCGCCCAGGCGCTGTTGCGAGTGCCGCAATTTCCGCTGGCGTCGGAGCGCATTTTGCTATATTGCCCCCCGTAGCGCGGGCATTGGCCCGCGCAACCTACTTCTGGTGACCGCGCTGGACGACATCCCGGCCCGGCCGCCGAGTATGGCCCTGACAGAATAAAGGACAATCACCCGATGTCGATAACGCCCGGCCGTAAGGCCGAAGTCATCAAGACCTATGCGGTCAAGGCCGGCGATACCGGGTCGCCGGAAGTGCAGGTAGCGATCCTCTCGGAGCGCATCAACAGTCTGACCGAGCATTTCAAGACCCACGTCAAGGACAATCATTCCCGGCGTGGACTGCTCAAGCTCGTGTCCCAGCGGCGGCAGCTTCTCGACTATCTCGCCCGTGTCGACGCGGCCCGTTACAAATCCTTGATCGAACGGCTGGGTATTCGCCGTTGACGAGTATGCGCGGCATGTTCGCGCGTTTTGAAGCGGATACCGGGACAAATCCGCTGTTTATCCGGCAGCGAGACCGCTGCCGAGTTGGGAAGACGGGCCGAATGATCGCCCGTTGTTTAACGGAAGGCTCGAAGGCCATGGCAGGATCGCCAGACGCTGTCTCGGTTTGCGGCACGGCCGCAGACGGCAGCATCTCGCCGTCTTGCTCATGGCTTTCGCCCCTTCGCAGAGACCATGAAAGACGACTGCAATGTTCGATATCCATCGTGTTGAGCTCGACTGGGGAGGGCGCAAGCTCGTCCTAGAAACCGGCAAGATCGCCCGGCAAGCCGACGGTGCCGTAGTTGCCACCTATGGTGAATCAAAGGTGCTGGCGACGGTGGTCGCCGCTAAGGAACCGCGGGCGGGCGTCGATTTTCTGCCGCTCACCGTCGATTACCAGGAAAAATTCTACGCCGCGGGCCGCATCCCCGGCGGCTATTTCAAGCGCGAAGGCCGCCCCACGGAGAAGGAGACGCTCGTCTCGCGATTGATCGATCGTCCGGTGCGACCGCTGTTCGCCGACGGATGGCGCAACGAGACCCAGGTGATCGTGACCACGCTCTCGCACGATCTCGAGAACGATCCCGATATTCTGGCGATGATCGCCGCCTCGGCGGCGCTGACGCTTTCGGGAGCACCCTTCATGGGACCGATCGGGGCCGCCCGCGTCGGTTTCGTCAACAACGAATACGTGCTCAACCCGTTGCTCGACGAGATGACGGAGAGCCAGCTCGACCTCGTGGTCGCCGGCACCCAGGATGCCGTGCTGATGGTCGAATCTGAGGCAAAGGAGCTCAGCGAAGAGGTGATGCTTGGGGCCGTGATGTTCGGCCACCGCCATTTCCAGCCGGTGATCGACGCCATCATCAAGCTGGCGGAAAAGGCGGCGAAAGAGCCGCGCGAGCTGCAGGTTGCGGACACCTCGGCGCTCGAAAAAGACATGCTCGCCCTGGTCGAGCCGGATTTGCGCGCGGCCTACGCGATCGCGCACAAGATGGAGCGCCACCAGGCGGCCGATGCCGCCAAGGCCAAGGTGATGGCGCACTTCTGCCCGGAGGGGGTGGAGAACCCGCCCTATTCCGTGCAACAGGTCGCCGACGTTTTCAAAAAGATCGAAGCCAAGATCGTCCGCTGGAACATTCTCGATACGGGTCATCGCATCGATGGTCGCGACGTGAAGACCGTGCGTCCCATCGCGTGCGAGGCCGGAGTGCTGCCCCGTGCGCACGGCTCCGCGTTGTTCACCCGCGGCGAAACGCAGGCGCTGGTGATAGCCACGCTCGGCACCGGCGAAGACGAGCAGTGGATCGATGCCTTGCAGGGGACCTACAAGGAGACCTTCCTGCTGCATTACAACTTCCCGCCGTTCTCGGTGGGCGAGACCGGCCGGATGGGCGGACCTCGCCGCCGCGAGATCGGCCACGGCAAGCTCGCCTGGCGGGCCATCCATCCGATTCTACCGCCGCACCACGAATTCCCTTACACGCTGCGCGTTGTATCGGAGATCACGGAATCGAACGGCTCTTCCTCGATGGCGACGGTATGCGGCACGTCGCTCGCCCTGATGGACGCGGGCGTCCCCGTCAAACGGCCCACCGCGGGCATCGCTATGGGTCTGATCCTCGAAGATCAGCGCTATGCCGTGCTCTCCGATATCCTCGGCGATGAGGATCATCTCGGCGATATGGACTTCAAGGTTGCCGGCACCGAACGAGGCGTCACCTCGCTACAGATGGACATCAAGATCGCGGGGATCACCGAGGAGATCATGCGCGTTGCGCTCAGCCAAGCGAGGGAGGGGCGCATGCATATCTTGGGCGAAATGGGCAAGGCGCTCGCCCAACACCGTGCTCAACTCGGCGAGCACGCGCCGCGCATCGAAGTGTTCAACATTCCGGTCGACAAGATCCGCGAAGTGATCGGCTCCGGCGGCAAGGTGATCCGCGAGATCGTCGAAAAGACCGGCGCGAAGATCGACATTTCCGACGACGGGACGGTAAAGGTTGCATCGGCCAACGGCGATGCGATGAAGGCGGCGATCAACTGGATCAAGTCGATCGCTTCCGAGCCCGAAGTGGGTCACATCTACGAGGGCACGGTGGTCAAGGTGATGGACTTCGGTGCGTTCGTAAACTTCTTCGGAGCCAAGGACGGTCTCGTGCACATCAGCCAGCTCGCGGCCCGCCGCGTACAGAAAGTGACCGACGTCGTGAAAGAAGGCGACAAGGTCAAGGTCAAGCTTCTTGGCTTCGATGAGCGCGGGAAAGTGCGTCTGTCGATGAAGGCCGTCGATCAGACGACCGGCGAAGATCTGGAAGCGAAGCAGAAGGGCGAGGCCGAGCAGGCCCGCAGCGATCAGCCGCGCGAAGCGGCTAGCGCGGAATAGGTCACGGCGCGGGCGCGCCCTGCGGGGCCGCTACGCGCCGCTCGGCGTGCATTCACAATCTGGCCGAGCGCAACGGCGTCAGCGCCGGCGCGCAACGGGCCGCGGGCTCTGCGACACATTGTGATGCGTGCTATTGCGCCGCGTCCTTGACGATCGCCCGCTCGTTGGCCGCCGTTTCGTCCTTGAGCGAGGCGGGATGCGGCATGGCGATGACGTTGTAGCCGGAATCCACGAAGTGCACGTCGCCGGTGACGCCCGTCGAAAGATCCGAAAGCAGATAGAGCGCGGCGCCTCCGATCTCCTCCAACGTCACCCCTCGCCGCAGCGGCGAGTGGCGCTGCTGGAAGGCAAACATCTGCCGCGCATCGCTGATGCCCGCGCCAGCGAGCGTGCGGATCGGTCCCGCCGAGATGGCATTGACGCGGATTGCTGCGGGGCCGAAGTCGACCGCGAGGTAGCGCACGGACGCTTCCAGCGCCGCCTTCGCAACTCCCATCACGTTGTAGTTAGGCATCGCGCGCTGTCCGCCATTGTAGGTCAGCGTGAGCATCGCACCGCCGGCCGGCATCAGCACCGCCGCGCGCTTCGCCGCTTCGGTGAAGGAGAAGCACGAAATGATCATGGTCCGGACGAAATTCTCGCGCGTCGTATCGGCGTAGCGGCCCTTGAGCTGGTTTTTGTCGGAGAAGGCGATGGCATGGACGAGAAAATCAAGCGAGCCCCATTTCTCCGCGATCGCGGCGAAGGCCGCATCGAGGGAATCGGTCTGCTCCACATCACAGGGTAACAGCAGCGACGCGCCTACCGATTCCGCCAAAGGCTTGACGCGTCGGCCCAGCGCCTCGCCCTGATAGCTGAAGGCGAGCGTCGCGCCGTGAGCGGCGAGCATCCTGGCGATGCCCCACGCAATGGAGTGATCGTTGGCCACCCCCATGATCAAGCCACGCTTGCCCTGCATCAATTGCGTCATGGCACCCAAACTTGCCGCTCCGCCGCACGCGCCGCGCGCGGATCTGAATTGATCATCATGCGTCCCTCAAACATCCAGGCGCTTGAGCACCACCGAGGCGTTGGTGCCGCCGAAGCCGAACGAATTTGAGAGCACGCACCCGAGCCTCACGTCGTCGCGCCGCTCGCGCACAATCGGCATGTCTGCGAAAGCCGGATCGAGCTTGTCGATGTTGGCACTTTCACATATGAAACCGTTGTTCATCATCAACAGGGAATAAATCGCCTCCTGCGCGCCGGCGGCTCCGAGCGAATGGCCGGTGAGCGATTTCGTCGCGGAAATCGGCGGGCAGCGCTGGCCGAAGACCTCGCGAATCGCCTCGATCTCCTTGAGATCGCCAATCGGGGTCGAGGTTGCGTGTGGATTGATGTAATCGACGGGCGCCTTCACGCCGTTGAGCGCCATCCGCATGCAACGCACCGCGCCCTCTCCCGAGGGCGCCACCATATCGAATCCGTCTGAGGTGGCGCCATAGCCGGCGACCTCGCCGTAGATGCGCCCGCCGCGCGCCTTGGCATGTTCGAGTTCCTCCAACACTAGCACGCCGGCGCCGCCGGCGATGACGAATCCGTCGCGGTCGACGTCGTAGGCGCGCGAGGCCTTCTCCGGCGTCTGATTGAAGCTCGAGGACATAGCTCCCATGGCGTCGAACAGCACGGAGAGCGTCCAATCGAGTTCCTCGCAGCCACCGGCGAAAATGATGTCTTGCTTACCTGACTGGATCACTTCCGCGGCGTTGCCGATGCAATGATTCGAGGTCGCGCACGCCGACGAGATCGAATAACTGATTCCCTTGATCTTGAACCAGGTGGCGAGCGTCGCCGATGCAGTCGACGACATCGCCTTGGGCACGGCGAAGGGACCGACCCGCTTGGGACTCTTGTTGCGGGCGGTGTCGGCCGCCTCGACAATGGCGCGGGTCGATGGCCCGCCCGACCCCATGATGATGCCGGTTCTCTCGTGTGAGATTTCATCCTCCTCGAGACCCGCATCGCGGATCGCCTGCTCCATGGCCGCGTGGTTCCAGGCCGCGCCGCCGCCGAGGAAGCGCATGGCGCGACGATCGATTGCTTCTTCGGCAACGAGCGTCGGCGCACCGTGCACCTGGCAACGAAAGCCGAGCTCGGCGTATTTGTCGGCACGCGAAATTCCCGACTTCGCCTCGCGCAGACTTGCCAGCACTTCCTGGGTGTTGTTGCCGATGGACGAGACGATGCCCATCCCGGTGACGACGACCCGTCTCATGAACGCCTCGTCCGCATCTCGACCCGCACAGCGAGCGCAACCGCCGTCTTCAACCGCCGCTCGGCTGCATCACTTCGTCGCGGAATAGTCCGACCTTCAGGTCCATGGCGCGATAGATGATCGACCCGTCGGCCGAGAGCCAGCCATCGGCGATGCCGAGCACGAGCTTGCTGCGCATGACCCGCTTGATGTCGATGCCGTAGACCACCTTCTTGGCCGTGGGCAGGACCTGGCCGGAGAATTTCAGCTCGCCGAGCCCGAGCGCGCGTCCCTTGCCCGGCGCGCCGAGCCAACCCAGGAAGAAGCCCAGCAACTGCCAAAGCGCATCGAGGCCGAGGCAGCCGGGCATGACCGGATCGCCTTTGAAATGGCAGGGAAAGAACCAGAGGTCAGGCTTGAGCTCGAGCACGGCGCGAACCAAGCCCTTGCCGTATTCGCCGCCGGCTTCCGCGATCTCGGAGATGCGATCGAACATGAGCATGGGCGGCAGCGGAAGCTGCGCATTGCCGGCGCCGAAAAGCTCGCCGCGCGCGCAGGCCAATAGGTCATCGTATCCGAAGCTGCTGCGCCGGTTCGCCATCCGCGTCGTGTCCGTGGCCGCCTGGTAAATACCCAAAGCGTGGAACTCCTAACATAGGCGGCGCGGAGGGCAAAGCCAGCCACCGGGCCGGAAAAGCTAGCCATCCTGCCGAGTGCCCGGCCAGATTAGAATTGCCCCAGTGTCGCTGGGGAGGGAGTTGCACCTTCGGCAGCATATGTTACAAATGCAACAATCGTTCCAGTGCCCTAAGGTTCAGGCCGTGTCCACGCCCCTCTCGCGCACCATCGTCTTTACCAACACGATCCAGGGTGCCGAGCATCCGGCGAGCATGTCCCCCCGCGCCACCTTGACGGGCTGCCCGTGGCGCGATGTGAAATCCATGCTCCGCGACGTGGGCTTGCGTCCGACCCGCCAGCGAATGGCGCTCGGGTGGATCCTATTCGGCAAGGGCGATCGCCACGTCACCGCCGAGATCCTTTATGAGGAGGCGGTGAAGGCCAAGGTTCCGGTGTCCCTTGCCACCGTTTATAACACGCTGCATCAGTTCACTGACGTCGGGCTGTTGCGCCAAGTCGCCGTCGACGGCTCGAAGACCTATTTTGATACCAACGTCTCGCAGCACCACCACTTCTTCATCGAGGGCGAGAACGACCTGCTCGACATCCCCGACGCCGACGTGGTCGTCGGCAGGACGCCCATTCCGCCTGAAGGCTACGAGATTGCGCGTGTGGATGTGGTAGTTCGGCTGCGACGCAAGGCGCGCTGAGCGGTTCGTCCGCCGGTTTCATGTGACCGGGACCGTTTTCCCGGTCGCATTTTTTTCTCGGCTACTCCACCTTCTCGTTGGGATAGACTCCCCAGAGCTGCTCCTGCAGCGTCCAGCCATCGAAGCCTGGTCCGACGATCCGGCACCAGCTGCCGGTGCATCGTTTGATTCCGGCCAGCACCCCGGCCTGCAATCGCGCGATGACGGGGGCATTGCTGTCGCCCTTGTCGTAAAGCGGCACGAGCTCTTTCTTGTCCTTGGGCGTGACCACCGCCGTGCGCCGCCCCGACAGCAGCGAATGGTAGACCCAGCCTTCCGACCCTTCCCAATCACGGATGCGACGCCAATTGTCGGATTCGGCGGTGATTTCCACCGGCAAGCCAGCCCGCGTATAGACGAAACTCACCTCGTGGTCGCGCGTGGGACCGCCGCGCACATTGACGCGATCGGGCTTGAGGCTCACGAACCGGGGCATTGGCAAGCCGCTCTTGGGGCCTATCACCTCCCCTGCGGGTGCATGCGAGGCGACGCACGGCATCGCCACCAGCAGCACCGCGAGAGCCGCTGCACATGCATACCGAGCGATCGGCGAATTGCGTGTCGAATTCATGGCTCCACGGCGGTGGAAACATCGACGCTGCGATCGGCTCGCGCAAGCGGCCGCGATCGCAACGGGCCTTTGTCTTCACACCTGCATCTGTTACAGAGAGATACCTCACCCGCGTCAAAAGCGACGCCAGTGTCGAGGACGGCGGTTAAGGAGACCTGAACGAACGCGAGGCTTTGCTCGTTCGCGGGGCAGCGAAGTGGCGAAGGTCCAAACCATGGCGCACCGCAAAAGACCGCTGGTCGTCGTCACCCGCAAGCTTCCAGACAGCATCGAGACGCGCATGCGCGAGCTGTTCGACACACGGCTCAACCTCGATGACAAGCCCATGAGCGCGGCGGAGCTCGCCGACACCGTGAAGAACGCCGATGTGTTGGTACCCACTGTAACCGACCGCATCGATGCGTCCGTGCTGAGTAAGGCCGGAGATAAACTCAAGCTGATCGCCAATTACGGCAACGGGGTCGACCATATCGATGTGGCGACCGCGCTCAGCCGCGGCATCACCGTAACCAACACGCCGGGGGTTCTCACCGAAGACACCGCCGACATGACGATGGCGCTCATCCTCGCCGTGCCGCGCCGGCTTGCCGAGGGCGCCGCCGTGCTGAGCGAAGACAAGCCGTGGCCGGGCTGGTCGCCCACCTGGATGCTCGGTCACCGAATCTGGGGCAAGCGGCTCGGCATCATCGGCATGGGGCGGATCGGCCAGGCAGTGGCGCGCCGCGCCCGCGCCTTTGGGCTGCAGATCCACTACCACAACCGCCGCCGCGTTCCGGCCAGGATCGAGGAGGAGCTGACCGCGACGTATTGGGAGAGTCTCGATCAGATGCTCGCCCGCATGGACATCATCTCGGTCAATTGTCCGCACACGCCGGCGACCTTTCATTTGCTGTCGGCGCGGCGGCTCAAGCTCATCCGGCCGCAAGCCTATATCGTCAATACCGCGCGCGGGGAGGTCATCGACGAAAACGCGCTGGTGCGCCTAATCGCCTCAGGCGACATCGCCGGGGCCGGACTGGACGTTTTCGAGCACGAGCCGGCGGTCAATCCGAAGCTGGTCAAACTCGCGCGCATCGGCAAGGTCGTGCTGTTGCCGCACATGGGCTCAGCCACGCTCGAAGGCCGCATCGACATGGGTGAAAAGGTGATTGTCAACATCAAGACTTTTCTGGATGGGCATCGCCCTCCTGACCGCGTGCTGCCGTCGATGCTGTGAGGTGAGCTCGCAGGTTTCTTCCTCCAGGACCCTGCTGTGGGACGGCTCGATTTGCGCTAGCGTAAGGCAAAAGCTAATTTAGGGAGAGCGCTCGATGCGTGCTTCGCTCGTCGCCGTCATGGCCGCCTTGGCAGCGACCACGCCCGTTGTTGCCGCAACGCTTACGCCGAACGAAATCCAAACGACCTTCTTCACTGGTCAACCCTTCACGGCGTCTGCCACCAACGTCAAATACAAGATGGTATTTAGCGCCGACGGCAAGATGACGCGCGAACCGGTCGGTACTGCGGGCTCGAAGAGCGAAGGCACCTGGAAGCTGAGCAAGGATGGTTTCTGTACCACCTGGAAAGGCTCCAAACCCAATTGCTACCGCCTGCTCACCGCCGGCGACAACAAGTGGTCGGTGATGCAAGGAGCTACCGCGGTCGCGACCTGGACGAAGTGAGCCCGCGCTCAGAAAAGAGCTGGGGGCGCGATCGTGCACGTCCGCGCGACTCCGGCAACAGGTCAAGCGTGAAGCGAGAGATCCTTAATCGTGGGCTGCTCGCCCGAGAGCGGATTGGAAGGGTCCCAGCCATAACGAAGCGTTTCGAAGCGCATGGCACGGGCGTCGAACATGAGAAGCCGTCCGACCAGCCCTTCGCCGAAGCCGACGATCTCACGGATCACTTCGAGCGCCATGAGTGAGCCGAGCACTCCGGTGAGCGCGCCGAGAATGCCGGCTTCCGCGCAAGCGGGAACGCTGCCCGGCGGCGGCGGTTCGGGAAAGAGACAGCGATAGGTCGGGTTGGCCGTTCCGGCTGCGTCACCCTCATGGGCGCGAATGGTCGTGAGCGTGCCATCAAACACGCCGACGGCGGCGGTGACGAGCGGCTTCTTGGCAAAGAAACAGGCATCCGACACCAGGTAGCGCGTGGCAAAATTATCCGAGCCGTCGGCAACGATGTCATAGCGGCCGATGAGCGCGAGCGCATTCGCCGCGACCAGTCGCGCGGCATGCGTCTCGACCTTCACATGCGGGTTGAGGCGGTGGATCGCGGCGGCAGCACTCTCCACCTTGGCCCCGCCGATCTCCGCCGTGGCGTGGATCACCTGGCGCTGCAGGTTCGACAGTGCGACCGCGTCATCATCGATGACGCCGAGGGTGCCGACCCCCGCTGCAGCGAGGTAAAGCAGGGCCGGTGCGCCGAGCCCGCCGGCGCCGACAACCAGGACCCGCGCCGCCTTGAGCGCAGCCTGACCCGGGCCGCCGATCTCGTGCAGCACGATGTGGCGAGCATAGCGCTCAAGCTCCTCCGGACTGAGCATCGACGGCTCCTCGACGTTGGTCGCGATTTTCGCGTAACCGATGATCTGCCAGCGCCGGCCCAGGTTATGCGATCGAAGGTGGTTCGTTCGCAATCAAGTCTGCGCGATCCAAGGCGACACTGATCCCCCTCGCTATCGGGCAGGGAGCGGCCGGCGCCGTGGAATGACTTGCCCCGCGGCGTCAATCGTTCGTGAACCGCGGCGGGCGTTTCTCGATGAACGCGGTCATTCCCTCCTTGCGATCCTTGGTCGCAAATAAGGCGTGGAAGACGCGGCGCTCGAAGCGCACACCCTCGGCGAGGGAGGTCTCGAAGCTGCGGTTGACTGCCTCTTTCGCCGCCAGAAGTGACGGCTGAGACAGCGCGGCAATGGTTTCGGCGACCTTGATCGCCTCCTCCATCAGGCTTGCCGCCGGCACCACACGCGCAACCAGGCCGGAGCGCTCGGCTTCCGCGGCATCCATCATTCGTCCGGTCAAGATCAGGTCCATGGCCTTCGCCTTGCCGACTGCGCGGGCCAGGCGCTGCGTCCCGCCGATACCGGGGATGATACCGAGCTTAATCTCGGGCTGTCCGAACTTGGCGTTATCCGCGGCAATGATGAAATCGCACATCATGGCAAGCTCGCAGCCGCCGCCGAGTGCAAAACCGGCGACTGCGGCGATGACCGGCTTGCGCACGCGCGTCAGCCGCTCGTAGTCGGCCGTGTAGTCGGCGCGGAAAATCTCGATATAATTTTTGTCCGCCATTTCCTTGATATCGGCGCCGGCGGCGAAGGCCTTGTCCGATCCGGTGATGAGGATGCACCCCACATCTGCATCGCGGTCGAAAGCCTCGACTGCGTCGAGGAGCTCGTTCTTCAAGGTGAGGTTGAGTGCGTTCAAGGCGTGCGGGCGATTGAGCTGGACGATCCTGACGCGGCCTCGGCGTTCGGTAACAATGGATGGGGTGCTCATGGCTGTCCTTCGCGTTCCTTCCGCGCCATGCTGTCATGGCGCATCGCGCGCGGGAAGTGGCGACTGATGCCATTGCGGGCTGATGCATCCGTCTCGGCGCGCGAGCGTCGCAAGGGCGGCTAGCGCTGACAGACGGGGCAGAAGAAGGTCGATCTGCCGCCCTGCACCATCCGCCTGGTCGTGCCGTTGCAGCGCGGCGTGGGGCAGGGCTTGCCGGCGCGGTCATAGACGCGAAAATTGTGCTGAAAATCGCCGAGCTCGCCGTCGGTGCGGCGGTGATCGCGCAGCGATGAGCCGCCGGCCGCGATCGCCTCCGCAAGCACCGCCTTGATGGCATCGACCAGCCGTTGCGCGCGCTCGTTCGGCGCCCCCGCCCTCGTCGCAATCGTGGAGGCGCGGCGCTTGGGTGAG
Organism: Xanthobacteraceae bacterium; assembly: GCA_035693615.1. Classification (GTDB taxonomy): domain Bacteria; phylum Pseudomonadota; class Alphaproteobacteria; order Rhizobiales; family Xanthobacteraceae; genus VAZQ01. The sequence continues at coordinate 20,460 of DASSGH010000043.1, read as the reverse complement.
AGCCGAGCGCGGTGAAGCGCTTCGCACACATAGATGTTGCCGAGCCCGGCGACGATTTTCTGGTCCGATAGCGCGGCCTTGAGCGAGGTCTTCTTGCCCTTGCACGCATGTGCCAGCATCGCCGCGTCGAATTCGTTGCCGAGCGGCTCGGGACCGAGCGCACACAGCAGCGGCTCGCGGTCGAGCTCGGCGCGGGGGACGAGCTTCATCATGCCGAAGCGTCGCGGATCGTTGAAGGAAATGCGCGCGCCCGAGGACATGTGGAACACGACGTGATCATGAGCCGCGTTCTTGGCACGTTCGTGATAATAGCGGCCGGGCGTGGCCTTGCCGCGTCGATGGGCGACCCGGAACGAGCCCGACATGCCGAGATGCATCACCAACACCTCTCCCGAGGAGAGATCCGCGAGTAGATATTTGGCGCGCCGGCCGAGTCCCTCAACCGTTTTGCCTTGGAGCCTCGCGGCAAAATCCTGGCCCAGCGGCCAGCGCAGGTCGCCGCGATGCGCGATGACTTTGAGAAAGCGCGCCCCTTCCATCACCGGCTGAAGGCCTCGGCGCACGGTCTCGACTTCCGGCAGTTCGGGCATGGTTAACTCCCGCCCGACACATAGCGTCCTGCGGGCTGGCGCGCTATGGTCGTGACGGCGAAGGACCATCGGCTATGCCGCTACCGCGCGAACACACCTACTTCGGCTTCCGGGAGGTGCCACTCGAGCGCAAGCAAGGCATGGTCGATGACGTTTTTCACAGCGTGGCACCTCGTTACGACCTGATGAACGATCTCATGTCGGGCGGACTGCACCGCGCGTGGAAGCAAGCCCTGGTCACCGCGGTCAATCCGCCCAAAGAGCGCCCGGCAGTTGCCCGAGATACCGGGCTGGCAGCACCACGGTTTACGCTGCTCGATCTTGCCGGCGGCACCGGTGACATCGCGTTCCGCGTGATCCAGGCGGGCGGCAGTGGCACGCGCGCAACCGTCGTCGACATCAATGCCGACATGCTGGCCGTCGGACGCGCGCGGGCCGCCGAGCGCGGCCTCGACGACGCGATCACCTTCATCGAAGGCAACGCTGAGGCGCTACCGCTCGCCGACCACAGTTATGATGCCGTCACCATCGCCTTCGGCATCCGCAACGTGCCGCGCATCGAAGCCGCGCTCAGGGAAGCCTATCGTGTCCTGCGGATCGGCGGGCGGTTCCTGTGCCTAGAATTCTCCACCGTCGACGTGCCGGGCCTCGATGTGTTTTATGACTTTTACTCCTTCAACGTGATTCCCGTGCTTGGACGCACCGTCGTCGGCGATGCCGAGGCGTACCGGTATCTGGTGGAATCCATCCGCCGCTTCCCGCCCCCGCATGCGCTCGCCGAAATGATGCGGGCGGCCGGCTTTGCCCGAGTCTCGTTTCAACGCATGAGCGGAGGCATCGTCGCGCTGCATTCGGGCTGGCGATTGTGATCGCAAGCCCGGCCCCTCTCGTCCGCCTTGGGCATGCCGGTTTCGTGTTCGCGCGCGAGGGGGTGTTTGCAGGCATCGATACGATGCTGGTGCCGCCGTCCGCCCGGGCGGCCGTGCGCCTGGCGCGGCTGGTCGAGCGACCCGCAAGCCGTGTCGCAGCAAATCGCATCGCAGCCGCACTCACCCGGCTCGGGCCCACCTACGTCAAACTAGGTCAGTTCCTGGCGACGCGGCCGGACGTCGTCGGGGCCGCATTGGCGCGCGACCTCGAGACCTTGCAGGACAAGATGGTACCGTTTGCGCAGGCGGAGGCCGAACGCGCGGTTGAGGCCGCGTTGGGCAAGCCGCTGGCCGAGCTGTTCGCTTGGTTTGGCGGGCCGGTCGCGGCCGCATCGATCGCGCAGGTGCACCGCGCAGCGGTCGCAACCGCTGGCGGCGCTCGGTCCGTCGCGGTGAAGGTGCTGCGCCCGGGGGTCGAGCGGCGTTTCAAGGTCGACCTCGACGCTTTCACCTTCGCAGCGCACCACGCCGAGAAGATATCCGCGCAAGCCCGGCGGCTGCGGCTCGTTGAGGTGGTGGAGACGCTACGCCGTTCGGTCGCAATCGAGATGGATTTGCGGTTCGAGGCGGCCGCGCTCTCGGAAATGGCGGAGAACACCAAACAAGACCCCGACTTCCGGGTGCCCGCCGTCGACTGGGACCGCACCGCGCGCGACGTGCTTACGCTCGAATGGATCGAGGCGACGCCGCTCTCGGACCGCGCCCAGCTCGAAGCCAAGGGCTTCGACCTCAAGCGTCTCGCTCGCGCGGTGATCCAAACGTTCTTACGTCACGCCCTGCGCGACGGTTTTTTCCACGCCGATATGCATCCCGGCAATCTGTTCGTGGACGACGCGGGCGAACTGGTTGCAGTCGATTTCGGCATTATGGGCCGACTCGGCGCGAAGGAACGGCGCTTCCTCGCCGAGATCTTGCTCGGCTTCATCACCCGCAACTATCAGCGGACCGCCGAACTGCATTTCGAAGCCGGCTACGTACCGCGGCATCATTCGGTCGAAAGTTTTGCCCAGGCGATCCGCGCCATCGGCGAGCCGATTCACAATCGCACCGCAGAAGAGATCTCGATGGCGAAGCTGTTCGCGCTGCTGTTCGAGGTCACCGGGTTGTTCGACATGCGGACCCGGCCCGAGCTTCTGCTGCTGCAAAAGACCATGGTGGTGGTCGAAGGGGTCGCCCGCTCGCTCGATCCCAGGCTCGACATGTGGGCGGTGGCCGAGCCGGTGGTGCGGGAATGGATCGAGCGCAATCTCGGCCCGGTCGGGAGGATCGAGGACGCCGCGGAAGGGGCGATCGAAGTCGCCAGAGTGCTGGCCGCCGTGCCGGGGCTGCTCTCGCGCGGCGCTCTGGTGGCGGAACAGCTCGACGCCATCACTCGCGACGGCCTGGTGCTCGCGCCGCAGACAGTCGCCGACATCGGGCACGCTCAGGCGCGGCGCAACCGCTGGACCGCGGCCGCCTTGTGGACGATTGCCCTGCTGCTCGGCTGGCTGATCTACTTGCTCATTCGTTGATGCTCTGATTGCATTGATTGCATTGCAATCATATGCTAGTCCCCCCCCGCGGAGCGGTGCATGGCCAGCATCACCATTCGCCAACTTGAGGAAGGATTGAAGCGCCGGCTGCGCCTGCGCGCAGCGCGCAACGGCCGCTCAATGGAAGATGAGGCGCGCACCATTCTGCGCACTGCCGCTGCGCTGGACGACAAGGCGCAACTGGAGGAGGGCGCGGGCTCCGCGCGTATCCTCCAACGCGAGCGCCGCGGGGTGAGGGCGGATGCCGCGGCGCCCCCGGCGGGGAACACCCACGCCGGCCGCACGCGACGCATTCTGCTGATCATCGGCGGCGGGATCGCCGCGTATAAGGCGCTCGATCTCATCCGCCGATTGAAGGAGCACTCGCTCGCCGTGCGCTGCATTCTCACCAAGGCGGCCCAGGAATTCATCACACCGCTCTCGGCTGGCGCGCTCTCGGGCGAGCGTGCGTTCACGGATTTGTTTGATCGGGAGAGCGAGTTCGACGTTGGGCACATCAGATTGGCACGTGAGGCTGATCTCGTCATCGTGGCGCCCGCGACTGCCGACCTCATGGCCAAGTTGGCGGGCGGACACGCCGACGACCTCGCCAGTGCCGTGCTGCTCGCGACCGAATGCCCCGTGCTGTTGGCGCCGGCGATGAACCCGCGCATGTGGGAGCACAAGGCGACGCAGCGCAATCTCGCGCGGCTGATCGAGGACGGCATCGCGGTGGTCGGCCCGAACGCGGGCGCGATGGCCGAGGCCGGCGAGGCCGGTATCGGGCGTATGGCCGAGCCACTCGAAATCGTGGCGGCAGCGCTGCCGCTTATCGCCCCCGCCTCCGGCGAGGGAACGCTCGTCGGCAAGCGGGTAATCGTCACCTCCGGTCCGACGCATGAGCCGATCGACCCCGTGCGCTACATCGCCAATCGTTCCTCGGGCAAGCAAGGCCATGCCATCGCAGCGGCGGCCGCCGCGGCGGGCGCCGAGGTGATCTTGATCTCCGGGCCGGTCCACCTGCCCGATCCACCCGGGGTTAAGGTCGTCAACGTCGCGAGCGCGCAGGACATGCTGTTTGCGGTGGAGAAGGCGTTGCCCGCCGATGTCGCGGTATTCGCGGCGGCGGTGGCCGATTGGCGGCCGGCCAAGGCGCAGTCGAACAAGATCAAGAAGGGCACGGACGCAACGCCGAAACTCGCGCTCACGGAAAATCCCGACATCCTCGCGACGGTGGCGCATGACGCGAGCAGGCGCCCGCGCCTCGTCATCGGCTTTGCCGCCGAGACCGAGCGGATCATCGAGCATGCTAAGGCCAAGCTCGCCCGCAAAGGCTGCGATTGGATCCTCGCCAACGACGTCTCGGCCGAAAGCGGCGTCATGGGCAGCGACCGCAACACGGTCCACCTGCTGACGGCACGAGGGGTTGAATCCTGGCCGCAGCAATCGAAAGAGGAGGTGGCGCGCGCGCTGATCGCGCGCATCGCCGAAACGCTCGCCGGAGCCACACGGTGAACAGCGTCGAACTGCGGGTCATGCGGCTACCGCACGCCGCCGGCCTGGCGCTGCCAGCCTATCAGAGCGCCGATGCTGCCGGCCTGGACCTCGTCGCCGCAGTGCCCGCTGACGCGCCGCTGGTCATCCCCCCGGGCGGCCGCGCCGCCATCCCCACCGGGCTTGCATTTGCGCTACCCCGGGGGATCGAGGGCCAGATCAGGCCGCGTTCTGGGCTCGCGCTGCGGCACGGCGTCACTGTGCTCAATTCCCCCGGCACGCTCGACCCCGATTATCGCGGCGAAGTGCATGTAATTCTTGCGAATTTCGGCACCGACCCGTTCCCGGTGGCGCGCGGGACGCGGATCGCCCAACTGGTCGTGTCGGCGACCGTACGCGCCACGATTTGCGAAGTCTCCGCTCTTGATGAAACAACGCGCGGAGTTGGGGGTTTTGGGTCTACCGGCACGGGACGGGAAGAGCGCAGCGATTGATTTTGGCACCCGTCCCTCCAGTGGGGAACGTCAATGCCCCTTCTGCCGCACAAAGGCGCCTTGGCCATTGCCGCTGTCATCGACATCGCGCTCAATGCGCGCGGACGCCCTGTAGCGGCCAAAGCGTTAGCGACACGCCATCGCCTGCCGCCGCGGCATCTCGAGCCGGTGCTGCAGGCACTGGTGCGCCACGGCATTCTTAAGGGAACGCGAGGGCCTCGCGGCGGTTACGAGCTTGCGCGCGAGCAACGCCGCATCACCGCCGACGATATCGTGCGCGCATCCGGGGCGGCCGAAGAGATGAATGGACAGCCCCTCGCCAACTCCGCCCTGCTCAGCAAAGTCGTGATGCCCGCGTTGGGAGAGGCGGAGCATGCCTTCTGCGCCGCACTGGCGCGCATCAATGTCGAAGATCTCGCCCATTCCGCCGCCGCGCTGCGGAAATCCGTCGACGAGTCCTAGCGCATTCGCACAGCAATCAGCCATCCCCGCACCTGGTCGATCTACGGCGCATTGCGCGGAAAAATCACCCGGCCTTGCGGTTTTGCTTCATGCTGTCCCACCATGGGCAGACGCCGGGCATGAGATTGTAGTTGCCGGGGATCACCTGGACCGGCTGGCGTTGCCCGTTCTCGGCGGCCTCGATGCACAGCCGGCGTGACTCCTCCTTCTTTTCTGCCGACATCCAACGCCGTTCATGACCCCATAGGCTTGGACCAAACTTGCGCTCGAACGGCTTCCAGGTGGTGTCGTCGATGAGTTGGCCACCCCAGCCGTACTCGACTAAAAAGCCGGACGGATTCCAGGTGTAGAAGGACGTCACGTAGTCGCCGGAGTGGCGCCCAAGCGTGACGCCGATGCGTTCGGGATCGCCGAGCGCAAGATCGTAGCCTTGTCCCACGTCATCGAAACTGTAGAGCTCCACCATCATGTGGTGAATCATGGTCATGCCGCTCTCGACGAAAGCGATACTGTGGTGGCGCGGATTGACGTGCAGGAAGTAGGCCGGGAACGGTCGCAGCCAAAAGTCGCTAAGCTTGAACTCGAGGACGTTCTGATAAAACGCCATCACCTCGGCGATGCGCTCGAAATGCATCACCACGTGGCCCATGCCGAGCGGACCGGTGCGAAAACCGGAAATGTTGCGCCCGGGCTTGAACGGATCGGCGGCGGCTTCTCCACCATAGAAGACCTCGAGCCGATTGCCGGCGGGATCGTTGAATACGATCAGGTCCGCCACGTGCCGCTCCCCAGCGAGCGAGCGCGAGCCGCGAGCGACCTTGGTTCCCGCGGCTTCGATGCGGGCCGCGATGGCGTCGAGGGCGGCAGCATCCGCAACCTCCCAGCCGAAAAACCCGATGCCCTGTCCGCCGTCGGCGTCGACCACCAGGCGCTGCTTGCGATCGTCCATGCGGAAGGCGAGACTCGAGCGGCTCTTGTCGATGCGCTGCAGCCCGAGCAGCTTTTCGCCGTAGCTCGCCCAGTCTTCCACCTCCTTGGCGCGAACCCCGATATAGCCTAGCGCGTCGATGCCCATGGCGCTCCTCGCTGCTCCCTCCGAATAGAGGCGGCGGGTGATCCGAAAAAACTAAGCCCTCGCTGGCAAAACCGCCAGCGCGGGCGGCGATTGGCACATGGATTACGAGGCCGGCTCCCGCTCGCGGTGCCCGCAATGGCTGTCGGGTCCATTTCAAGTTAACACGCGACGGCTGTGCAGGGTCCGGGGCATACGCGCCCGAGGGGTGCCGCTGGCGGCGAGCCATGGCTGATTGCCCTGCGCGGTACTGTGTCGCCTGTGACACGTAGCAAAAAGCTGTATAACATCAACGGGCTGGTCTGGCAGGGCTTGGGAACGTCTGGATGCTTTCCGGTTTTGGTGCGCGCAAGGCTCCTGCCTCTGAGCAATCCGCGGCGGCGCCTTCCGCCGATGCGGATGGAACCGTTCCCCAAAACCGAAGCGAATTGAGTCTCGCCGAGATCGGCGCCCGTCTGGGCGAGGACAACGAGAAGCTGCGCAATCTGCTGATCGACACCGGGCATCGAATCGGCGCGATAGGCGAGGTTCAACAAGCCTTCCGCAGCCTGGCCGAACCGGTCAACACAGTAATTCGCGAGCTTGACCAAGAGCGCATCGAAAACGGCAAATTGCGCAACGCGCTTGCCGAGCTGCGCATCGGCTACGACGGCCTGCATAGCAAATTCACCGCGCTCGAAAAGCGAGCGGCTGAACTGGACAACGACCGCGCGGGGAGCGAACAGCAACTCGTCCATGCGCAGCAGACTGCGCGCGGGCTTCAGCGCGACAAATCCGAGTTGACGACCGAGGTCGCCGCCGCGCGCGCGAATCTAGAACAAATGGAAATAAGCTTGCTCGCGGCGCAGGCCGAGCGTTCCGCATTATGTACCGCTCGAGATGAAGCCGACGAACGGCATCGATCCGAGGCCTATACATTGAACGTGCGGATTGAAGCATTGCGCGCGCGGGCCACGGCCGCCGAGAAGCTGCTCTCGGAGGTGCGACAATCCCTCGTGTTACGCACGGAGGAGCTCAGACTATCGGAGCGTAAGACGGCGGAAGCGGTCATCGCACGCACTACGGCCGAGAAGACGATCGAAGCTCTCACCGCCGCCCGCGATGCATTGGGCACGAAAGCGCAGAAGCTGGAGTTCGGCCAGAAATCCCTGATGGAGCGCTCCAACAGCTTGGCGGAAACGCTGAAGGCGCGCGAAGCTTCGCTCACGCAGGCCGAACAGAAGATAAAGCTCTTGACCGACCGCATCGCCGAGATCGAGGTCGACGCTGGAGCATATCGGGCGAAGACCGAGCGGCGTATCGAAGAGCTCACCGAAAGCCTTCAGCGCGAGCGCGCTGCAAGCCACGAGGCGGTGGTCGGCAAGATCAGGGAATTCGAGCAGACACGTGCGATGCTGATCGAGCGTTCCAACAGCCTGGCGGAAAAGCTGAGGGTGCGCGAAGCCGAAATCGCTCAGGGCGAGCAGAAGATAAAATCCCTGACTGATCGCATCGCCGAAATGGAAGCGGGGAGTAAAAAGTATCGCGACGCAATCGAACGGCGCATCGAGGGGCTCAATGAAACTCTGCAGCACGAGCGTTCCACGGCGCGTGACGCGCTCGACGCGAAGATTATGGAACTGGAAAAGGGGCGGGCTTCACTGATCGAGCGTTCCAACAGCCTGGCGGAAGCTTTGATGACGCGCGAGGCTTCGCGCGGCGATGCCGAAGTACGGATCACATCGCTGACCGATCGCATCACGGAGATCGAGGCCGAGGCTGACACGTACCGGAAGGAGACCGAACGACGCCTCGCAGAACTTACTGACAGCCTTGACCGTGAGCGCGCCGCCGGCCGCGCCGCCTTGGATGAGAAAATGAGGGAGTTCGAACGCGAACGTGCGTTATTGCTGGAACGATCCGATACTCAGGCGGGAATCCTGCAGGCACGCGAGGCCGAGGTCGCCCAGGCCGCGCAGACCATCACGGCGCTGACCGATCGGCTCGCGGAGATCGAGACCGAAGCCGCAGCATATCGAGCCAAAGCGGAGGGGCGCATAGGGGAACTTCAGGACGGCCTCGAGCGTGAGCGCATGGACCGCCACTCCATCCATGCCGCGCTTCACGCAAAAAACAAGGAGCTCGAACAGCAGCACGCGTCGGCGACCGCTCAGTCTGCTGGGTTGGCCCAAAGGCTTAAGGCGCGGGAGATCGCGCTCGCCGAAAAGGCGCAAGAACTAAACTCGCTGACCGACCGGATTGAAAAAGTCGAACTCGCCGCCCAGGCCTATCGGACCCAGGCCGAACGACATATCAGCGAGTTCAATGACAGACTTCAGCGCGAACGTACTGACGGGGTTGCGAACCGAGAGATGACGGCAAGGAACTCCCTCGCGGGGCAGCGCGAGATAACCGACGCGCGCGTGCAGCAAGATCGGGTCGTTGCTGACAGCCAGCCGCAGCCGACCGTGCCGGGAGCCTCACCCAGCCCGAATGAAAGCCGAGGCGGTCAGATCGCGGTTTTCGTCAGCCGCAAAGAGGGAAAGATTTTGGTTCATGAGGGCCTGGTGCCCCTATTCACCATTCCGATTGTGATCGAAGATCCCGATCGGCCCTTGGGAACCCACGTCTTCACCGCAGTGGGATCGACCGAAGACGGGACCGGTATAGGATGGAAGCTTGTGACCGACCCTGGGAGGCCGTGGGGGCCAGCCGATAACAAGGACGCCGTCCAGGCTCCGTCGAGGGCGACCGAGGCGCTCAACCGGCTCCGGTGGCCGAACGAAGCGGGCGATCGCCTCATCGATTTGTTGATTCCGGGCGCATCGCTGGTGATATCCGACGACGAGCTTGGTCCGATCACCCGATCCTGGTGCGAACGGATCAAGCATGCCGGAAGGATGGGCAGGTAACCGGGGCGAGGCACGCCTGCAGACAGCGGGAAGGCCGCGAGATCGCGCGGGAATACACACGCACTCATCTCCAACACGCAGCGCGGCAGGTCCGCTCAAAGGCCAACCGCCTGCAACGGCTCAGGGCGGAAGATGATGACGACGCAAACCGCCTCGTTCGACTACATCATCGTCGGCGCCGGCAGCGCCGGCTGCGTGCTCGCCAATCGTCTGACCGCCTCCGGCCGGCATCGCGTCCTGTTGTTGGAAGCGGGCGGACACGACCGCAATATTTGGATTCACATCCCGCTCGGTTACGGCAAGTTGTTCACTAATCCCAAGGTCAACTGGCTCTACACGTCGGAACCGGAGGCAGAACTCAACAATCGGCGGATCATACAGCCGCGAGGGAAAGTTTTAGGGGGATCGAGCTCGATCAATGGATTGCTCTATATCCGCGGCCAGTCCGCGGACTTCGATCACTGGCGGCAACTCGGCAATTCCGGCTGGAGCTTTGACGATGTGCTGCCCTATTTTCGTCGCGCCGAGGACCAGGCGCGCGGCGAGGACATGCTGCACGGCGTCGGCGGCCCGCTCGCGGTCTCCGACGTATGCGAACCCCATCCCCTATGTGAAGCTTTCATTGCCGCCGCGGAACAGGCGGGGTTTCCGCGCAACGATGACTTCAATGGGCCCGCCCAGGAAGGCGCCGGCTATTTCCAGCTGACGGCCCGTCATGGCCGTCGGTGGTCGACGGCGGTCGGCTACCTGCGCCCGGCACGCCGCCGCCCCAATCTCACCATTGTCTCCAATGCTCTCGCCAGCCGAATTCTCTTTTCCGGACGGCGTGCGATCGGTGTCGAATACCGGCAGGGTGAGACGACTCGCGTTGCCCATGCCAACGCGGAAATCATCGTGGCGGGCGGCGCATTCAACTCGCCGCAGCTCCTCCAACTATCGGGGCTGGGGCCGGCGGCGCTGTTGCGCTCCCTCGGCATCGACGTGCTGGCGGACATGCCGGGGGTCGGGGCCGACCTGCAGGATCACCTTCAGGTCCGTATGCAATATCGCTGCACGGATCGCATCACCATGAACGACGTGATCCACAGTTGGCGGCATCGAACCGGCGCCGGGCTGCGATATCTTCTGTTCAGAAAGGGATTGCTCGCGATTGGCGCCGGCTATGCCGGCGGATTTTTCCGCACGAACCCGCTTGTTGCGACACCCGATGTGCAAGTCCATTTCATCATTTTCAGCGCCGACGCGGCCGGTGCCGCGCTGCACTCGTTTCCGGGATTCATCGCGTCCGTGTGTCAATTGCGGCCGGAGAGCCGCGGTTTCGTGCGTATCAAATCAGCCGACCCGACGCAGCCGCCGGCGATTCAACCGCGCTATCTATCGAACCGGTCCGATCGCGACACCGTCGTAGGCGGAATGAAGCTTCTCCGGCGAATCATGCAGCAGCCCGCAATACGCCGCTACATCGCCGAAGAGCGCGCGCCCAATGCCCGCTGCACGAGCGATGCGGAACTTCTGGCGTTCGCCCGCGAGACCGCTACGACCGTTTTTCATCCGACCAGCACGTGCCGCATGGGCTGCGATCCCGCCGCCGTAGTCGACGAGCGGCTACGCGTGCGCGGCATCGAACGGCTGCGCGTGGTCGACGGATCGATCATGCCCGCGGTGGTCTCCGGCAATACCAATGCGGCGATCGTGATGATCGCGGAAAAAGCGGCGGATATGATCCTGCAGGATGTAGCCGTCGAAACGCCGATTCCGGTCCGCCTTCAAGCGACCCAACGGTCGATGCCGACCGGCGATCCCCACATGGCGGGTTGACTGGAGACTTGGCGCAGCCGGCGGGCGGCGGGATCGCTGGTCAAGGGATCGAGCTGATGGGCCTTTCGGGAACGGCTAGTGAAGCCGCTCTTCGCCCTTGGGAATGGACATGCCGATTTGCCGGGCAAACTCTCGTACAAGTTTTTTTTGTGCGACCTCGTCGATGCCGGCGAAGCGAAGGGCCAACTCGTGTTTGATCGCCTCGTAGGGGGGCTCGAGGCCGCGCAATCGTAGCTCTGCCGTCAAGTCGTCCATCGTGACTTCGGCAGCTCGATCTTTGCGAGTAAGCCAGTTCCTGACCGCGGCGATCCAGCTTTTGCCCAGTTGTCCGACGTCCAGGACGACAAACCGGCGTCCACGGGCCAGGTATTTTCGCCTTTGTTCCAAGTTTCTGCGCTGAAGAAAATCATGAATGTCCGCTTTGGCGCGACGTCCGCGCTGTTTATCCGCCATATCGGCCGCCTTCGTCATTGTCAGCTACGTCGCACTGAAGGACTGGTTAGCGCCCATGGTGGGCAACCGGCAGGGTGATCGGCCCGGCTTGAAGCAAAAGCCAAGCCGTCGACCGGGACCAGCCGACCTAAGCGTTAAGCACTTTAACAGCGTCGTTTTTTCGGGTTCTGCCCAACAGCGCGGCCCTTCCGCCCGTGATCGTCATGGCGATTTCCCCACACCTCGACCGTAAGCCCATAGTAGGCCAGCGCTTAATTAAAGGACGTGATGGCCATCACAAAAAACCGCTTTCCCGCGCTGGGCACGAGCTGCGTAGGCCGGCCTGACGGACGCGTTGACTCCGCCAGAGGTTCTTCAAATACTCTCCGAAAAAGCTGCGGCATCGCGGGTGGCCGCGGACCATCCATAGGGAGGACATCATGGCAGCAGTCACGTCGCGCAGATCGCTCCTTAAGAACTCGGCCGCGACCGTCGCGGCAGCCGGTCTCGGCGCCAACCTTGTTCACGCGCAGGAGGCGCCGATCCGGATCGGCGTCATCTATGATCTTTCCGGGCCGTTCGCGGCGGCTGGGTCGGTCCCCTGTGCGATCGGCGCCCAAAGCGCAATCGACATCGTCAACGAGCGCGGCGGCGTCGCCGGAAAATACAAGGTGCATCCGATCAATGCCGATTCGCAAAGCAAGGCAGATGCCGCCATCAACGAGGTGGAGCGGCTGATTAATCAGGAGAAGGTCGAAATCGTGCTGGGCGTTTATGCCAGCGCGCACGCCGTGCCGCTCGCCGCCAAGGTCGAGGCGCAGAAGAAAATTCTTTGGATCACCACGGCGATAGCGACTTCGGTGTTCAAGGATCAAAATCGGCAATACGTGTTCCGCGCCCAGATTCACTCCGATCAGTATGGTCAGGCTTTCGCCGCGTTTGTCGCGGAAAATGCCAAAGCAAAGCTCGGGCTCGAGCCAAAGGATGTCAAAGTCGCCATCTTGCACGAGGACGGACCCTACGGGGTGGGCGTAGCGCAGGCGACGGAGCAATTCGGCAAGGAACGCGGCCTGCAGCTCGTGCTGCGGGAAGGCTATTCGTCGAGCGCACCCGACCTCTCTTCATTGGTGACGAAGCTCAAGCGCGCCGGGGCCGATGTCATTTCCCATTGCGGGTACAACCCCGACATCACCTTATTCCTGCGCCAAGCCCGCGAAGCCGGGCTGCGCTTCAAAATGTTGGTCGGCAACGGCGCCGGCTACAGCCAACTCGACAAGCTGCGCGCCACCTTCGGAAAAGACGTCGACAATTTCTGCAATATCGATCCGGTCCCCGCGCAACTGCTCAATCCCGCATCGCTCGCGCCCGGCCTGGGCGATCTCACGAAGATGATGGTCGAGCGCTACAAGGCCAAGACCAACGCGACCGATGTGCCGCCGCATTGCTCGATGGGATTCAACCAGACCTGGATCTTGCTCAATAGCGTTCTGCCGATCGCCAAGGAGAAATATGGCGGCTTCGACGCGGAGGCGGTGCGCAAGGCCGCGCTCGACGTGGATATCCCGCCCGGCGGCACCATTCAGGGTTACGGAGTGAAGTTCTACCCGCCCGGAACGCAGCTCTCCGGCCAAAACGAGCGCTCGACGCCGGTGGTGATGCAGAATGCCGGCGAGCATATCTCCGTCGTTTGGCCCGACAATATCAAGACTCAGGAACCGGTCCTGCCGCTGCCCGCCTCATCGATTTACGCCATGCGCTGACGATGTTGGTCGTCACCGATCTTTCCCGGCGCTTCGGGGGATTTCTGGCGGTCAACCGCGTCTCGTTTGAAGTCCGGGAAGGCGAAATCGTCGGGCTCATCGGCCCCAACGGATCGGGCAAGAGCACGACGTTCAATCTCGTCGCCGGCGCGTTGCGTCCCACTGCCGGATGCATCCAGTTTCGCGGCCAAGACATAACCGGCTTGCCGTCGCATCAGATCCGCCATCGAGGAATTGCCCGCACGTTTCAGATTCCGCGCCCGTTCCGCAAGCTGTCGCTCGTCGACAACGTCATGCTTGCGGCCTACTACGGCGAGGCAGGCAGGATCGGCCGCGAGGAGGCGCGGCGGCGAGCCGAGGACGCACTCGGACTGGTCGGTCTCCCGAGCGGCAGTGCCACGACCGCCGGACTGGGCGCTGCGGCGCTCAAGAAGCTGGAACTGGCGCGCGCGCTCGCCACGCGGCCGAAGCTGCTTTTGGCCGACGAAAGCCTGGGCGGTCTCGATACCGCCGAGATGGAACGTGCCGCCGACCTGCTCGCGCATATCCGCAGCCGCATGGGTATTACGATCGTTTGGGTCGAGCACATCATGGGAGTGCTCATGCGGGTCGTCGAGCGCGTCATTGTACTCGATCATGGCGAGAAAATTTTCGACGGACTGCCCGCCGAGGCCGCGCGCGACGCGCGCGTGGCAGAGGTTTATCTCGGCAGGCGGGCTTAAGCGGACATGCTGTCGCTCGTCGACGTTTCCGCCGGCTACGGCTCGTTCCGCGCGCTGTTCGGGGTGTCGCTCGAGGTTGCGGCAGGCGAGACGGTCGGCGTGATTGGTCCCAACGGCGCCGGCAAGACCACCTTGATGCGCGTCATATCCGGCCTCGTCGCGGCGTTTGCCGGCGGTGTCAGCCTCGATGGGCAATCGATCGTCGGTGTTCCGGCGCACCGCATCGTCGCGCGCGGAATTGCCCACGTTCCCGAGAACCGGCGTTTGTTTCCCAAGCTCAGCGTGGAGGACAACCTGAGGATCGGCGCCTTCGTTCCAGCGGCGCGGCGCCATTTTGCCGAACAGCTTGCTTGGGTCTATCAACTCTTTCCACGGCTGCGAGAGCGGCGAACCCAACCCGCCGGCACGCTCTCCGGCGGAGAGCAGCAGATGTGTGCGATTGGCCGCGCGCTAATGTCGCGGCCGCGGCTCCTGTTGATGGACGAGCCGTCTGCGGGTCTCGCTCCGCTGGTCGTACAGGAATTGTTCGAGCTGATCCGACGCATTCGCTCCGAAGGGCTGACGGTTCTCATCGTCGAGCAGAATATCCAGCATGTGCTCGAGGTGGTCGATCGCGCCTATCTGCTCGAGGTTGGCGCCATTCGCCTGGCGGGCACCTCGACCGAGCTGAAGAACAACGAATTCATTCGCAAGGCCTACATGGGGCTGTAGCGGGGATGGACATTTTTCTGTTCGAGGCGGCGATCAACGGCCTGCTGCTCGCGGGGGTCCTTGCGCTGCTTACGCTCGGACTGAACCTGATCTTCGGCGTAATCGACGTGGTCTGGATCGCCTATGCCGATCTCGTCATGTGCGGCATGTATGCGGTCTATTGGCTGTTTGCCGTCTTCGGCTGGCCGCTTCCTCTGGCGTTTGCCGCTTCCGTCGTCGGCGTGGCCGTGCTCGGCGTGTTCGTCCACCTCCTGATCATCGCCCCCATCCTCGGCTCGGCGCCGATTAACCAGCTTCTCGCCACGGGCGGGCTGCTCTACTTCCTGCAAAGTTTCGCCACGCTGCTTTTCACGACCGACTTCCGCAACATCGGAGTACGGCTGCCGGTGCTCGAGGTCGGCGGCGTCTATATCAGCTACTCGCGCCTGCTCGCTTTCGGCGCCGCGCTCGCGGGTGCGACGGCGTTGTATCTCTTTCTCAAACGCACCTACATCGGCACTGCCATTCGCGCGATTGCCCAGGACCGCGAGATCATCGGGCTCATGGGCGTCGACCAACGGCGCATCTATCTCGTAACTTCGGCGATCGGCGGCGCGCTCGCCGGCCTCGGTGCATGTCTACTGGCCTTGCAATACGACGTGCATCCGTTCATCGGCAACACCTTCGGTCCGCTAATCTTCATGATTTGCGTCCTCGGCGGGCTCGGCAACATGATCGGCGGTTTTATCGCCGCGTTCATCATCAGTCAGATCATTGCCATTGGCGGCTATTACTTCTCGACAGAGCTCTCCTATGTGCTCGCGTTCACCCTGTTCATTGTGCTCATGTTCATTCGACCGCAAGGGATCATCGGCCGATGAACCAAACACGCATAGCGGCGCTCGTCGGCTTTGGCGGCCTGCTCGCGGTGCCGTTCGTCACACCGGCTTATTTTCTGCATCTTCTGATCCAAATCCTGCTGTGGGGATTCATCTATACGGCATGGTCCATGATGGGCCGCTTCGGCTTGGTGTCGCTCGGCCACGGCGCCTTCATGGGGATCGGTGCTTACGTGCCGGCCCTGCTGTGGAACTATTTTGACGTGACGCCGTGGCTCGGCATCCCCCTCGGCATCGCTCTGTCGGCGCTGCTCGGTCTGGTCATCGGCT
This sequence comes from Xanthobacteraceae bacterium, assembly GCA_035693615.1. Lineage (GTDB taxonomy): Bacteria > Pseudomonadota > Alphaproteobacteria > Rhizobiales > Xanthobacteraceae > VAZQ01. The sequence continues at coordinate 4,426 of DASSGH010000043.1, read as the reverse complement.
ATCCGTGCTTCCGCCTCAAGGTCGTGGGGCATTATTTCGCGCTCGTCACGCTGGCCTTGAGTCAGGTTGTGCTGCTATCGATCGTCGCGGCGCGCGATATCACCGGCGGCTCCTTGGGGATGACGCCGAGAAGCATCGGCCACTCCTGGTACGCGCTGCAATTTCCCGAGAAAGGCTACTTCTACGCGATCGCGCTCGTTGTGTGGCTCATCGGCCTAGCCGTCTGGCGCTGGATCGATCGCGGCATCGGCCGCGAGGCACTCGATGCGATTTCAGACGACGAAGAGGCGGCCGCAGCCATCGGCATCGATGTGATGCGGGAAAAGCTGCGCGTGACAATCATCAGCGCGGCGCTGACGGCCCTCGGCGGCGCCGTGTTCGGACAGTATTTGATGTATCTCAACCCGGAAACAGTATCCGGGATCGGGGTCTCGCTGCAGATCGTGTTCGCGGCAATTGCCGGCGGCATGTACGCCATGCTCGGACCCAGCGTCGGGGCGCTGTTGACAATCGCGCTGACCGAGGGCCTGCGCGTGTGGTTCGGCGCCAACTTCGTCGGCGCCGCAAACACTATCTACGGCATCCTCCTCATTCTCTTTGTCATCTTCATGCCACGCGGAATTCTCGGCTGGGTCGAAGCGGCACGCCGCCCGCGCGCACGCGCTATCGCGCCCACTTGAAGCCTACACCGCGATCCGCCGTCCTTCCTCGGCCGACCAATAGGCGGCATAGTTGAGCTTGGTGGTTTCGTAGGCCAGGCCGAGATCGGCGCGGGGCTGCCGTCCGATCGACACGCATTCCATGAAATCCTGGATCTCCTGCAAGTAGCCGCGCGTCCACTCCTCTTCGAGGCAGACGAATTGCCAACCCGTTTTTCGATCGACTTTCTCGGTGATGTAAACGCCTGCGAGCTTGTCCTCGTCGGTCAAATAGCTCGTCATATGGTTGTTGGGCGTGATGTTGGCGAGCAGCGCTCCGCCACTGGTATAGGTCTCCACCACATTGCGCACCCCGCCCATGACCATATCGCCGGAAAAGACCGTACTCTTGGTACCGTCCGAGAAGGTGAGCGTGATCATTCCCCAATCCTCGACATCGACGGGGTTGGCTTTGATGAACCGGCGCTCTTGCGCCGGCAAGCAGGCGGCGACATTGCCCACATCAGCGGTCACAGCCGCTACCGCGATGCGCTCGCCGCGCGAGCGCGCCTCAACCTGCTTTAAATAGAGCACCGTCGAGAGCGGGTGGCATCCCATGCGGATGAGTGAGCCACCGCCAGTCATGGACCACTGGGCAGCATGCGCGGCATGTGACCCGCTGTGGCTCTCCTCCGCTTTCATGAACAGGATCTTGTCCTTGGTGGCCTGGAGAATTTCGGCCGTTTTCGTCACCGCCGGCGCATAAATCCAGTCTTCCGCGTACATGAAGAGCCGTCCGCTGGCTTTGAAGGCGGCGCAGGTCTTGTCCATCTCCTCGATGACGCGCTCGTACATGCGGGACTTCGGCACGTATTTTCCGACCGGCACCTTATCGTCATCCCGCCCGAAATATCCGGTGAACGGCTTCTCGCAAATCACGTGCTTTCCTGCTCGCACGGCGTCCACAATCATCGTCGCATGCAGCGCGGGCTGGGTGCAGATATCGACGACGTCGACGTCTTTATCAGCCAGCAGTGCGGGAAAATTGCGATAGGTCTGGCGGATTTGATGCTTCTTCGCAAAATCGAGGACCTGCTCACCGCGCGCTGCAACCGCGGTCACCTGCGCATCGAGTCCATAGACCCGCTTATAGGCATACATGTGCAGCTCGGCCACAAAGCCACACCCGACAAGTCCCACTCTCACTTTTGCCATGGTGCTCTTCCTCCTCGTAAGCCCATATTACTGCCTGCGGCCTTGCGCAGACATCATCGGGAGCGCTTAGCTGGGTTTGCCATCGTTCATTCAAATGATCCCTTTTTCCTTGCGACGCTGTATGGTTCGATAGCATCGCGTTCAACAGGCAACACTCACCATGGCGAAGTCAGCTCCCCGACCGGAAAGCTTGTTGGCCGCATTGCCTGCGGAGTTGTCACAAAGCCTGTTTGCCAAGGCGCGCCCGCTGTCCCTCAAGGCCGATCAGATCTTGTTCGTGGCAGGGGATGAGGGCGACGGGTGCTATCGGGTCGAGGAAGGGCTGCTCAAGGCGAGCATCGCCGCGCCGGCCGGGGGCGAGCGCATCCTCGCCATACTAGGGCCCGGCTCCGTCGTGGGCGAGTTGTCCATGATCGACCGGGGGCCCCGTTCCGCCTCGGTGACGGCCTTGCGCGATTCGAAACTGAGCTTCGTCGGCCGCACCGCCTTTGAGGCGTTCGGGCAATCACGGCCGGACCTCTATCGCCATCTCGCGACATTGCTGGCGCAGCGGTTGCGCGACACGGACGAGGCGCTGGTGGCCACTAACTTTCTGTCGGTGAAAGGGCGGGTTGCGCGCGCCCTCTTAAGCCTTGCCGACGCGTTCGGCCGTGACATCGGGGGGGGCCGCATCCTTATTCGGCAGAAGGTCTCTCAGAGCGACCTCGCCGCTATGGCAGGGATTGCGCGGGAAAATGTCAGCCGGGTCCTTAATGAGTGGGGTAACCGCTCGCTGGTGAAGCGTCTTGCGGGTTACTATAGCCTGGAGAACAGGGCCGCACTTCAGCGTGAAACGGAGGAGTGATCCTAGCTGTGAGCGGCGTGGGGGGCGGAGCCGCGCGCGCCCTGGCGCCGCAAAGACAGCAATGCCGCGGAGACGAGCTCCATCCCATCCGTGTCCCGCTTTCCCCGCAGCCGGACCAATCCGATTGGCCGGCTCGCGCTGGGACTGAGGGGCCGCACAAGCATGTTCGTCGCCGGAATGTGTCCGGCACCCAAAGAGGCGCTTGGGACAACAGAAGCACCAAGCCCCACAGCTACGACGCTTTTCATTGCTTCGACGTTATCGAACTCCATCAACGGCTTAGGCGGCGGCCCCGCAAGTGCCAGCCAATCTGTTACCATTCGACGCAGCGCCGATTCCTCGTTGCCAAGGATTAATGGGCACCGGGAAAGAAATGCCGGCGTCACCTTGTCGGGCACACCTTCCAATTCCGCTGGGAGAATGGCCACCAACTCATCCTTGAACAGCGGAACCGCTTTAAACGCCGGATCTGCGATTGGAATCGCACACAGTCCAAGGTCCAGCGCATTGGCCTTCAGCAGTTGCAAGGTTGTCGCTGTCAAACCTGCTTTAAGACTAATTTCCAGTTGGGGATGATCGGTCTTCAGTTGGCGCAGGATCGGTGGCAGCAAATACATCAGGATAGTCATACTCGTGCCAACGCGCACCCGGCCCAGCCATCCATCGCTGAACCTGCGCATCATCAGCTGGGTTCGCGCCTCTTCCTCCAACAGACATCGGGCATGTTCGATCAACTTCTCGCCCGCTTGCGTCAGATAGACGTGTTTCCCGAAGCGCTCCACCAGGGTCACCTTGAAGCGGCGCTCGAGCTCCTGCACCTGATGCGTTACTGCGGGCTGGGTCAGGTTCAGCTCTCGTGCCGCCGCAGTAAAACTGCCGCGCTCGATCAGTTCGACGAAGGCCCTAAGTTGATCGAGATTGAGCCCGCGCATGGCTATAAATGTCGTTTATCGTCCCAATCAAAATAATGATGTTGCACGTTGGTTGTTTTTTGCCAACCTGTCTCACTCAAACTTGCCCCGGAGCACCGGAGCAATTTTGCCCCCAAATTACAACCGCTGGTGGCAGTAACCTACGCAGCGATGGAACTTTGGAGCGGGACGTAAGTGTCCATCATCGCGCCTTCGAAGATTCAGCTCCAGGGATGCCCGGTGTGCATTCCCAGAATTAGCCAATCCTGCCAACTACATATCTTTCGCTCCCGTTTTGGCATCCTTTTGCCGCCGACTAGTGGAGGGACCACTGGACGGCCAAAGCGCAGTTTTGTGACAGCAATCACAGCGGGAGCATGAAGGAGGCGATAGTGTGGGATCATCGATGGAGACTTCGAATAAAGGAGATCGCCATGAATATCCCCTCTCGCGCCCACTGGGTCTGGCGTCGGTGCTTAGGCCCTGCCACGCAAGAGCCGCCGACAGAGGCTGCAGATTGCCTGGAATTAGTCGCGAACCGCTGGCAGGAGGAAAGCAAACGGCGGTACGAAGAGCTGGCGCATCAATGGCTGGAACTCGCTGAGCAGCGGCAGCGGTGCGTCTAGGTGCGGGCGATAGAGAAAAACTATCGATCCACCATAGGGTTAGTCCGGTTTTTCTGTGCGCCTTACGGCTTCAGCTACGCCGCACCGAACAGCTATTATGGACCGTCCGGCTCCTACCGGCGGCCTTCTCGGATTTTCTACTGAGGATGCCCGCCGTCGGCGCAATCACCGATGCAGATGACAATTCCCGGC
>DASSGH010000042.1:0-16549 GCA_035693615.1 Xanthobacteraceae bacterium | reverse complement strand
GGATCAACCCCCAACCCGCCGACAGGATATAGGTCTTGTCGATGCCGAAGCGCTCTACGAGTGCACGATACGTGTCCGGTTCGTAGAGCTCGAAGGCCGGCAGAAGCGAAAGCGGGTTGTTTCCGGACGCTTTGTTGTAGCGCACGAGAACCTCCCGCCAGCTCCCGCCATGATCCGATGGATCGTCAGGCCGCGCGTAGACGCAGCTGTCCCTCGCAGGCGCCGAAGCCGGATTGGCGACGAACACTACAGGCTTTCCCTCCCGCGTCCTCAGGTAGCCGCCATAACGCTTTCTCGCTGCGCATTGAATCACGACGATCAAGACGCAGTCTCCGTCTCTTTGACGAGACGCTCCAGCGTTCCCAGGAACGCAGGGTCGTACTTTTCATCGACATGGTTTGAATTCCAGAGTCCTGAACTGCGGACCCGCTCCCGGTCACAATGGTGCCCCAGCCAGCGCGAAGACGGCGGATCGAGCGGCTCTTTCCTGTAATTGCTGAGTAGCGCAATTGCGTTCCGCTCGATGAACCCGCGCAAACTCCCCGGTCCGGCGTCGTCATCGATCCCGAGCCACAGAAACGGCATCGCGCCGATCACACCGGTGACTTCGCATTCGAGCGCAACTTCACCCGCACGGATGTCCTTGGCCGCGTTATTGCCGTTGCCCCAGCTCGGGTACCCATATCCGCGCTGCGCGATCAGAGACTTGCCGACGATCAGCCTGAAGATCGAGCCGCGATGATTGCCGCTCCCTGTGCGGGCTCGGCCGCGATGCTGCGAGAGCCGCGTCCAGAGCACGGTGCTGCCATTCTCCTTCAGCGCATGCGTGCCGACGCGCGCGACGCGCAGGCCGTCGCCACTTTCTTTACGCTCCTCTCCCAATTCCCTGAAGAAATAGACGCCGCGACGCGGCCAGTTCATCCGGCCCGAACAAGAGCCAAGCGTCCGCGCGCCTCCCCGCTTTTGTTCCAGAACCGAAAGCGCCGCGTAAAATCTTCGCAGGTGGTCAAGACGCACACCATCCATTCCGCATCATACCGCGAGCTCCGCCCCGCGATCCAATTCATTCGTCAGGTTGCAGGCAACCACATTTCCATAGGCTCACCAACGACCGCCAGCGGCCTGATTTCCTCCCAGCGGTCCGAGACCTGCGTCTTCTTTTTGCACCCGAGCACAATCGCCGCAAGCGCTGACAGCGCTCCTCCTCTTGGTTTCGGCCCTACGGGTGCAGCCGGCGTCGGCCGCGCTCCTCCTGCCGCAAGAAGGCCGCGACGGTCGCGGCCGTCTGACTTAACCAGTCCGGCGCTGCGAAAACACGCTCGACGGCGGCGCGCTTGGCCGCGCTCATTAAGAACCCGGCGCGCGTCAGGTGCCCCTGGCCGTTGCTGACCAGGTGCTTACCGCTAGGTTTTGGCTCTCGAAATGCCGGCGCTTATCGAGACGAATACACCAACATTTTCCATATGTTGTGTGTGCCGTCGTCCCACCGTGACCCCGTGATGCCACTGCAAAAATTCGCGAAACAGCGTCTCGCGCTGCTCCTCGGTAAAGTTCGCGGCCGGCGAACCTTTATCCTTGAGAAACGCGGAAAAATCGCCGCTAGCCACCTGTGGATCCATCGCATCCTTTGGGCGAACACGACGTAACATCTCCTCGGCGACGGCCCAGCGGCTCCAGCCGGGAACCGTCGCGGCAAGATTGACATCGCGCCATTTCGGATGGCGCGGAGGCTCGCGAAGCTTGTCCCACTTGGTGAAGAGCCCTTCGACGAATCTCTCCAGGCGCCGGTAGCGATCGTTTCCTTTCGACCAATTGAACACCGCAAGCACCGCCGGAGCAGCGATCGTGTCGACGGGCTGACCTTCCGGTACCAACCCAGGATATTCGTTGCTCGTGAGCTCGCCGACCGTGTAGTAGTCGGCGAAGGCCTTTGAAAACGGAATCGGTACGAAGTGCAGACCCGAATTGGCGGGGATCTTCGCGAAGAAGTCGATCGGCTTACCGATTACGCGGACGAGCGCCGCAAGTTCGCCCGTCTTTAGCTTTTGCAGGGCGGTGGGGTTGTCATACAGCGCCTGCTCGACCTCGACTCCGAGTCGCTGAAAAACAATCGTGCCGGTGAGACTCGAAGCGCTTCCTGCCGGCCCGAAACTCACCTTCTTGCCGCGCAGGTCCTCGATTGAGGTTACGTCGGCGCGTGCGAGAATGTGCATCTCCGATACGGGCAAGCGGATGATGTAATTGACTCGAGAAGCGAGATTGGCAATTTTTCGGTGCGTGCGGAAATATTCAAATACGTCCGCTTGCGTCACCGCGACGTCCACATTGCGCAGATACAGCAAATCATCGAGATTGGAAGCGGCGCCATAGGTGACGATCGGAATGACCCGCAGATTGTCACCGTCGTCGAGGACCTCCGCCAGTTCGTTGGCGAAGGTCATGTAAGTCCCTGATAGCTGGCCCCCGGCGACGCCCACCGTCCAGTTGTTCTTACGCAACTTCATTGCGGCGTCGGTGCCGCCTTCCTCGATCGCCTTCGGCACGGTCTGTGCTCGAGCCGGTTCAACCAATCCCACTCCGAGCGAGACGAAGCCAAACGTGTGGGTGAGAGCTGAGAGGGCCAAGCATAGTGCGCCCATCACTCCTAAAACGCGCATCCGTATCTCCCCCAATCGAGCGCTATGCGGAACTTGGGATATCGCGTTAGGTCATCTTACGCCGTCATGATGCGGTGTCTTACGATTTTTGTTTTGCGAGCGAGAAAATTTTTGCAAGCTGAACATTCTTGGCTACTGAATGTACGACTGGTTGGTAGAGATGTACTCTACTAGGAGCAACCGGGGTACGCTCGTACTACCGCTCTCGCCAAATGCCCGCGCGCGGTGGTCGGAGCAACTTAAGTCGCCGCGCGCATCAGCCGCAGGAATTCCATAAAAGATATGCAAAATATTTCCGGAACATTCCGCGCGCTGTGCTAATCAAGCGCATGCAGGTGCAAATACGGCTGACAAACAAGGCGATAGTCAAGGAATCCGAAGGTCGATGTCGCTCATGTTGAAGCGGTTCGTTTGCATCGCGGCGCTTTTCTTGTTGGCGGCGTCGCTCGACCTAAGCGCGCAAGATTACCCGTCGCGACCCATCACGGTCGTCGTGCCGTTCCCCGCCGGCGGACCAAGCGACGTCGTCGCGCGCATCGTCACCGAAGAGATGGGAAAGATTCTCGGGCAGTCGATGATCATCGAGAACATCGGCGGCGCCGGTGGCACGATCGGCAGCGCGCGCGTCGCCGCCGCTAACCCGGACGGCTATACGTTACTCGCGGGTAGCATGGGCTCCCACGTCGCCGCCCCGGTGCTCACGCCGAACGTGAAGTACGATTCCGAGCGCGATTTCGAACCGATTGGTTTCACGGCGCACGCCCCGGCCGTGGTCGTCGCAAACAAGGATTTTCCGGCCAAGGACCTGCGCGACTTCGTGGGTTACCTGAAGAAGCACGGCGAGAGCGTCAAACAGGCGCACGGCGGCATCGGCTCCTCGTCGCACATGGCATGTCTGCTGTTTGCGTCCGCGGCCGGAGTGCGGCCGACGCTGGTGGCGTACCGCGGCACGGGCCCGGCGCTGAACGACCTCATCGGCGGACATGTTGACTACTTCTGCGAGCAGGCGGTCAGCGTGGCCCCGCAAATCACCTCTGGCACGATCAAGGTCTACGGCGTCTCCTCCAGCCAGCGGCTGGTGGCGCTGCCCGACGTGTCGACGGCAAAGGAGGCCGGCGTCGACTATCAGATGAGCATCTGGGCCGGAATTTTCGCCCCCAAAGGCACGCCCAAGCCGATCATCGACAAGCTCGCGGCCGCACTCGACCAGGCGCTGGACGATCCGGGTGTTCAGAGCCGGCTGACCGGCCTCGGCGGATCGCTGCCGAGCAAGGACGAGCGCGCGCCGGCGAAGTTCAACGAATTCGTAAAGGCGCAGATCGCGCGCTGGTCTCCCATCCTCAAGGCGGCGAACACCGAGGGAAAGTAGACCTGACCGAACACGAACGCGTGGCGAGTCGGGCAGGACTGCCCATTCGACATCGTCCAGCCGTTGCGTGGCTGTCGCAATCCGCGCAAACGCCGAGCCACAGTTTCTGGTGCGTCGGCGGGAAACCGAGATTGTGCGGTCTTGGCTCGATCGTCCGACGCTCGCCTTACCTTCAGTAAACGGTCCAGTGTTGCGGCCGATAGATGATTTCCCGTGCCGCCATTGGCGCTGCCGATTTGTTGTCGGACTCCGCGCTCGACCACGGTTTGATGGTCAGGATGGTCACCGCCACCGCAACGGCCATCCAGAAGACGAGCGCGACTCTCGTTCTGGCTGCCATGTCCGCCTCCTGATGCCACCCGACATCATTTCCGCGGTACGGAGCCTAGCGAGGAAAGCGGAAGAGCTCTGTGAGCCCGCTTACAGTTGCTCGAAAATAGCGCTGTGCCCGGACGGGGAGCGGACCGCGGCTTCGAAGGTGCCCTCAGCGGGGCGCATCACTGCGCCGGGGCGCCGGCGGCAAGCCAGGTGGCGACGAGCTCGCGCTCTTGTGCGCTCATCCCCGTGACATTGCCCGGCGGCATGGCGCTCGATCGCACCGCGTTGATCTCGATCAGACGCGCGTGTCGGCGGATGCTGTCGGGATCATCGAGCACGACGCCCTTGGGCGGCGTGTGCACACCCGGCCACACGGGCTCGTTGCGGTGGCACATGCTGCAGCGTGCGAGGATCGCATTTTGCGCCGCCTTGACGTCGACGCGCTCAGCGCGCGCGCCGATGTCCGCGGGTCCGGCAGCCGACAGCCATCCCACGGCAAGCATGCCGGCGGCAGCCACGCCCCACGTCCACCACGGGCTGCCTTTACCCTCGTGCCGGGAATTGAAGAAGTGGCGGATGACCGGACCGACGGCGAGCACGATCGCCACGATCAGCCAGTTGAAGCGCGTCGCGAACATCAGCGGGTAATGATTGGCGATCATCAAGAACACGACCGGCAGCGTGAGATAGTTATTATGGACCGAGCGCTGCTTGGCCTGCTCTCCCCATGCCGCGTTGGGCTCCTTGGCGGCGAGCAGCGCCACGACCGTCTTCTTCTGGTTGGGGATGATGATGACGAACACGTTCGCCACCATGATCGTGCCGATCAGCGCCCCGATCTGGGTAAAGGCGCCGCGGCCGCTGAAGACATGCGTGAAGCCATAGGTGAGCGCGACGAGAAAGGCGTATCCGACCAGCGCGAGCGCGACCTCGTGACGGCCGAGCGTGGAGCGGCATAGCGCCTCGTACGCGAGCCAGGCGAGCGCTAGGCTCACGAAGGCGATGACGGCGGCGGTCGGCGCCGTCAGGTCGAGCACGGATTTGTCGATGAGATAGAGTTCGGCGCCGAGATAGTAGACGATGACGAGCAGCGCGAAGCCGGAGAGCCAGGTGGTATAGGCTTCCCACTTGAACCAGGTGAGCGCATCCGGCATGCGGGCTGGGGCAACGAGATATTTCACCATGTGATAGAAGCCGCCGCCGTGCACCTGCCAAGCGTCGCCCTGGACGCCCTGCGGCAGGCCGGAGCGCGGCTTGAGGCTCAGATCGAGATGGATGAAATAAAATGAACTTCCGATCCAAGCGATGGCGGCGACGACGTGCAGCCAGCGCACGAGGAGGCTCGCCCACTCGGTGAGTACCGAAATCACGCAGAGATCCTTCTTTCTTCGACCATTCGTATTTTTGGTGAGCCGTGCCAGGATGACAGAGACGTGTTCGAGCTTGCAAGGGCTGCGCCGGCTAAACAGTGTACGGATATGATGATCGAAGCGACGACCGAGATCGGCGGCGAGCCGGGCCTCTTCGGCAAGCGCATCATGGAGCTTGCCGATCGGCTCGCCCAATGGTCGGAAAGTCCCGATGGCTTGACCTGTACTTATCTCTCGCCGGCGCATCGCTCGGTCGCAGCGGAAATCGCCGATTTGATGCGGCGCGCAGGACTCGTTACCGAGATCGATGCGGTCGCAAATGTCGTTGGACGCTACCCCACGCGCGACCAAGCGGCGCGGGCCCTAATCCTTGCCTCGCACTACGATACGGTGCGCAACGCCGGTAAATACGATGGACGGCTCGGCGTCCTCACCGCGCTGGTGGTGGCAGAGCACCTCAAGCGGCTGGACCGCAAATTGCCCTTTCACCTCGACGTCATCGCATTCTCGGAAGAAGAGGGCGTGCGTTTCTCGTCGAGCTTCCTCGGCAGCTGTGCGGTGGCGGGACGGTTCGACAACGAGCTGCTTGAACGTCGCGATGCCGGCGGTGTGAGCTTGGCGGCAGCCATGCGCGAGGCGGGCCTCGATCCGGGAGAGATCCGAGGCCTACGGCGCCGCCCCGAGGAACTCCTAGGGTATCTCGAGGTCCACATCGAGCAAGGTCCGGTTCTACTCGATGAAGGCCTTCCCGTCGGCATCGTGGCTGCGATTGCCGGCTCGGTTCGCATGGTAATCACGGTGACCGGAAGCGCTGGCCATGCCGGCACTGTGCCGATGGCGCGGCGACAGGACGCCGCCGCGGCCGCGGCCGAGCTCGTTCTCTATATCGAAAAGCGCTGCGCGCAAGCGCCCACGCTTGTCGGCACGGTGGGGCAGCTCGCGGTTCCCGATGGTGCCATCAACATCATTCCAGGGCGCTGCGAGCTCACGCTCGATGTTCGCGCCAGCGACGACGTCACACGCGATGCGGCCGTGTCCGACATCATGGCGGAGATCGGCCGCATCGCGGCGCGACGGGGCGTCAGCTTTGATTGCAAGGAAGTGCAGCGCACCGGCGCGGTGCGATGCTCGCGGCGCCTGCAATCGGCGTTGGCCGACGCCGTGGCGCGTGCCGGGATGAAGCCGCGTTACCTTCCGAGCGGCGCCGGTCACGACGCCATGATGTTCGACGGCCTCACCGATACGGCCATGCTGTTCGTGCGCTGTGGTAACGGCGGTGTCAGCCATTCTCCGCGGGAGATCATCACCGCCGAGGACGCGGATATCGCCGCACGCGTCGTGCTCGACGCCGTGTTGCAGCTCGCCGACGCGTCATGAGCATCCTCGAGGTCGTAGCGGCGTTCGTCGATCGGGAATTCGCGCGCGAGACGCAATTTCTCGCCGAACTCGTGAAGGTGCCGAGCGACAATCCGCCCGGCGATTGTGCGGCACATGCGCAGCGCGCGCAGCGGCTGCTCGAACAGCTCGGTCTCGTGGTCGAGGCGCATGAGGTGCCGCGCGCCATCGTCGAGGCCGCCGGCATGAGGAGCGCGACGAACCTCATCGTCCGCCACCGTTTCGCCGATGGGCCGGTCGTCGCGCTCAATGCCCATGGCGATGTGGTGCCGCCCGGTCTCGGGTGGCGGCACGATCCTTATGGGGCGGTCATCGAGGACGGGCCGCACGGCCCGGTCATGTACGGACGCGGCGCGGCGGTGTCCAAATCTGATTTCGCCACCTATACCTGGGCGCTGCTGGCGTTGCGGGCGGCGGTTGCAGAAGGCGCCAGGCTCGATGGAACGCTGGAGCTGCATTTCACCTATGACGAGGAGGCCGGTGGAAGCATCGGTCCGAAATGGCTTCTCGATGAGCGCTTGGTGCGGCCCGACATCGCGATCGCGGCCGGCTTTTCCTACGCGGTGGTGACTTCACACAACGGTTGTCTGCATCTGGAGGTGACGGTCACGGGGAGCCAGGCGCACGCGGCTATGCCAACGGCCGGGATCGACGCCCTCGAAGCCGCCAACGCGATCCTCTCTGCGCTCTATGCGCATCGCACGACGCTCTCGCGCATACGTTCCACCACGGCGGGCATCACCTCGCCGACGCTCAATGTCGGACTGATCAAGGGGGGCATTAACACGAACGTGGTGCCCGATCAGGTCACCTTTCGCCTCGATCGGCGCGTGATTCCGGAAGAGGACGCGGCCGAGGTCGAGGGCGGCTTGCGCGCGCTGATCGCCAATTGCGCGGGACTTAGTTCGCAGATCAAAGTCGACGTGCGCCGGTTGCTCTTGGCCGAACCGCTGAGGGCGCGCCCGGGTACGGAGCGGATCGCAGCCGCCCTTCAACGCCGCGCCAAAGAGGTGCTCGGCGTCGAAGTGCCGACTGCCGGCGTGCCGCTTTATACCGACGCGCGCCACTACGCCGCGGCGGCCATTCCGACCGTGCTCTACGGCGCTGGCCCGCGCTCGATCGGCGAAGCCAACGCGCATAACGCCGACGAGAACCTGCGGCTTGCCGATCTGCGCGCGGCGACCAAGATCGTCGCCCTGGCAGTCGCCGATCTCCTCGGGGCGCAGTGACGCGCGTCGAGATTCTGAATCTTGTCATCGCCTGACGTCGGAACCCGCGGACCAGACCCTCGAGGCCGCAAGGATTCATCCCAGCAGCGCGGCCTCGAATGCGCTGGCGATCGCCTCTTTGCTCTTGCCCGCTGTCATGGCGTCGCCGATGACGACGACGCGTTGCCCGGGCTGGGCTAGCTGCCGAAATCGGTCGGCCGTTCCGCGGCGCGCCTGGTAATAGAACCAGTCGCGGAACATCGCTCCGGAGAAAAAACGGCAGAGGAGGGGCCAACGCGGGACTCCCCAGGCAAGCATCTTGGTGGCGATCGGCCCGAGGCCGAAGCGATAACCGGCGCCGGTGGCGATCACGATGCGGTCGAAAGGCGCGAGCACGCGCGGGTCGGCGGCGACGTCGCACCGCCAGCGAAACTTGACGCCCTTGACGGTACATGCGGCGACGAGGTCGTCGATATATCGCGCGAAGCTCGTCTCGCTCGCCGCGACCTCTTGGAACAGCGGTGCTTTGCCGGCGTAACGGAACGCCCCGCCCGCGCGCGACTCCTTTTCGAACACCGTCACATCGTTTCCCTCGCCCACCAGCGAGGCATAGGTCAGGCCGGCGGGGCCGGCGCCGATCACGGCGATGCGCTCGCCGCGCGGCGAGCGCAGATCGGCAAACGTCCTCTCGCGGCCGGCTGCAGCGTTGACCACGCAGCCGATGCCGGCACCGCCGCGCATCTCGTTGATGCAGGTATTGCACGCGAGACAACGGCGGATCGGTTCCGCGCGCCGCACCTTCTCGACCCATTGCGGATCGGCAATGAGCGTGCGGCCGAGCGCGATGAAGTCGGCTTTCCCGGCGGCTAGTGCTTCCGCCGCAATCGCCGGGTCGCCGAGCCGGCCCACGGCGATCACGGGAATACGGATGAGTTTCTTCACGCCAGCGGCAAGATCGATAAAAGTTGCGTCCGGAAAGCTCATCGGTGGGAGCACGACCTGTGCGGACGGCAAGGAGCGATAGTGCCCGGCCGTGACGTGCAGCGCGTCTGCTCCCGCTTCCGCCGCCCACACGGCAATCTGCCGGCCCTCGCTGAACGGCAATCCGCCGGGGAAGAAGTCTTCGACCGATAACCGATATACGACCGGCATTGCGCTCACCGCCGCCTTGACCGCGCGCAATACGCCGAGCCCGAAGCGGGCGCGGTTCTCAAGGCTGCCGCCATAGAGGTCGGACCGACGGTTCTCGAACGGTGCGTGAAATTGCGAAATGAGATAGCCGTGGGCGGCGTGGATCTCGACGCAGTCGAAGCCGGCGTTGGCTGCGCGGACCGCGGCCGCGACGTGCGCGGCGATCGCCATCTCGATGCGCGCCGTGGTCATTTCCTCCGGGATGATGGTTTCGAGCGTCGTCTCGTAAACCGGATGCGGGATCGCCGAAGGCGCGATGGGCGTCTCGCCGCAGATGTCTCGGCGGGTATGTCCGCCGCCGTGGCCGAGCTGAATCGACGCCTTCGAACCGGCGCGATGAATTTCATCCACGAGACGCGTAAGCCCGGGCAGAAAACGGTCGTCGTAGATACCGACCTCGCGGCGGCGATGGCGGCCGGCCTTCTCAGGCGAGGCCATTTCGACAGTGATGAGGCCGACCCCACCCCGTGCTCGCGCCCGATAATAGGCGACCGTGTCCTCGGTGACGTACCCCTCCTCATCCGCCGTGCGCGTGGTCATCGGCGGCATGACGATCCGATTGGGGATCTCGAGCGAACCGATGCGTGCCGGGGTGAGCAGGATGTTCATGAGATGCCGGTCACGTACAGAGCCGCCGCTCGCGTCAACCAGATCTTCTGCGCCGAAAGTCTTCAGAAGATGAACTGAACCCGTGTCGTTGCTTCTGGAACAAACCAGCGGAGCAACCAGTTGCTATGAGCCTAAACCATCAGCCATCTCAAGGCCAACCCATGATCCGCATCGCGCCCCAAATTGCCACCAAAATGACCGCCACGAACAGCCAAACGCTTCTGTTGCGGACCAACGCGGCGCATGCCAGCGCCGCCAGCGCTGCGAGGGCGAGCAGGTCAATCAGCTTGAGGTAGTCGACGAGGAGGTTCATCAAGACCTCTCCTGGTCTCTGCTATCTGTGAGCTTGCCCAAAGCGAAGCTACGACGGTGAGACAACCAGGCAGATTAGCTTTATTCACAGCACGGGAATCTCGCCGCCGTCGAGATCCAAGGTGGCGCCGTGCAGCCAGGTTGCCCGCGAGGACACGATGAACGTGACGAAATCCGCAACATCCTCGACCTTACCGTAACGGATGATTCCCGTCTCCCGGCAGAATTGCGCACGGATGTCTGCTTCGGGCTGCCCGGTCCGCTCGACCTCGGCACGGATGCGCCGCCACTGCCGCTCGGTCTCGACCAGCGATGGATGGATGCAGTTGACGCGGACGCCGTCCTCCTTCCCCAGGTGCGCCAGGCATTTGGTGAAGGCGGCCACGGCGGCATTCACCGAGCTGCCGATGGTAAAGTGCTTCTCGGGCTTGCGGCCGCTGGTTCCGGCAATCGCGACCAGCGCGCCGCGGCGCTCCTTGAGCAGCGGCCAGGCCGCACGCGTGAGGCGCACATGGGCGAATAGTTTTAACGCATAACCGGCTTCCCAATCGGCGTCGGTGAGCTCGAAAAAATCGCCCCGTTTGGTCGCGCCGGCATTGTTGACGAGAATATCGAGTCCGCCGAACTCGCGCCGCACCGAATCGACCAGCCTCTCGGCTGCGCGCGGCTCGCACAGGTCGAGCACGTGTACAGCGGCCTTGCGTCCTTTGTCGCGGATGGACTGCGCAACGGCGTCCAGCGCTTGCGCGTCGCGGCCCGTGAGCAGGACGTCGCAGCCTTGATCGGCCAAGGCCAGGGCGATGCCGCGTCCGATCCCGCGGCTCGAACCGGTCACGAGCGCGATTTTACCCTTCAACCCAAGCTCCATTCACCAGCTCCTCGTACGTGCCTCAACGCGAACGCATGGCAGCGAGGCAGCTTATGGCATTGGCGAGAGCGGGAATGAAGAGGTTGCGGGTGATTGACTCCCAATGATGGCGCTGGCCGGGACGAGCCCGGCCAGCGCCAAGTGTCGGCAGCGTTGAGCTGCGGCCCGGTCTAAATCTTGTCCGGAGCCCAGATGATGAAATTGTCCCGGTTCGGCATCTTCACTTGCGGCAAAGTCTTTGCGTCCATCACGTCGTTCTCGCCAATGATCTTGTTGAGCGAGAGGATATAGGCGCTGAGCGCGTAAAGTTCGTCGTTGGCCAACGTTTTCGGCATCTGGTACGGCATCGAGCGACGCATGACATCGAATAGTGTGGTGGCATATTTGTAGTAGGGGACGGTCTTCATCGTATCGATGCGGTCGAACTTGCTGGGACCGACTAAGGGCAAGATGCCGGCCGCGGGATTGACGCCGTTCTCGCCGTGGCACATGGCGCATTTCTGCGAATAGATCGCAGCACCTTGCGTTGCCGTACCGCTCCCAGGCGGCAAGCCGGTGCCGTCGGGCAGGACGTCGATGTTCCAGGCGGCGATGTCGGCCTCGTTGATCGGCTTGCCGAGACCCGGCGTCTCGGCGACGGCTGCGCCCGCGCCGAACGCGAGTACAAGCAAGAGGGCAAAGGGCGACGACCTACGAGTACACATGTTTGATCCCTCCTGCGCTATCGACGCCCCAGCTGGTGATGCTGTTGTAGTGCTGGTTGGGGAATCCCAATGGATTCGTCACCGGCTTATCGGTCTGGCCGCGGGCGGCGACGAAATCGGCGCGGAGCGGTTGCACCTCCCCGGATTCATCCCAGGCGCGACTTTGCAAGACGACCGGCTGCCCATCCCAACGCCAGGGCATGCGGAAACGGGTGAACGCCTTGGGCAGGACCGGCGCCTGCAATGCCGCCTGCGCCCAGCTCTTGCCGCCGTCGGCCGAGACCATGACCTTGGAGATGCGCCCGTTGCCCGAATAGGCGATGCCGGAAATCTCGTAGTAGCCGGGCCCGTTCAGCGAATGGCCGAAGGAGGGATGGGTGATGAACGATTTGACCTCTTGCACGAAGTGAAACAACCACATCTTGCCGTCCGGCAGGATTTGCGAATAGGTCTTCGACTCGAAGAAGCTCATGGCCGGCTGATCGATCAGCTTGATCCGGCGCACGTGCTTGACGTTCATGTTACCCTGATAGCCGGGCAGCAAGAGACGCATCGGATAGCCGTTGCCGGGCTGGACGCGCTCGCCGTTCTGGTAGAGTGCGATCATGGCGTCATCCAGCGCCTTCTTCACCGGTACACTGCGATGCAGGGCGAGCGAGTCCGCGCCTTCCGCGAGCAACCATTTCGCCCTCGGGTCGATGCCCGTTTCCTCCAGCAGCGTGGAGAGCAGCACGCCGGTCCATTCGGCATTGGAGCAAAGTCCATGCAGCGCCTGGGCGGTGGCTTGCACCGGCTCATTGGAGAACATCGGTGCGCTGTTGCCGCTGCACTCGAGAAAGTGCATGCGGGTCACCATCGGGTAACGCGACAGCGATTCGACCGTATAGACCAGCGGCTGCTTAACGAGCCCATGAATGACAAGCTTGTGTTGGGCTGGATCGATATCCGGCAGGCCGGAATGCGAGATCGAGAAGAACAGACCGTTGGGCGTGACCGTGCCCTGCAACAGATGGTGCGGGGTACGGGCGTGCGAATTACGGAATTCGTTATTGGGGTTGCTGCGGGTACGGATGACGTCTTTCTCGAATCGTGACGGCACCTGATAGGCCGGCACGACCGAGCCCATTTCCAGACTCCATGGGTCGTTCTTGAGCGGCTCGGCGGCGGCACCTGTGAGTAACGTGCCGACGCCGGTGGTCGTGGCACCGGCGAAAACGATGCCGCGCCCGAGCAGTGCGCGGCGATCGAGTAGCCCATTGCCGGCAACCGGCTCCGGCAGAGCCTTGCGGCGCTTGCGAATGGTCATGGCGTCTTCCTCCCTATTGCGCTGGTGCACCGGTGCTGGGGCGCGTGCAGAGCCACCGATCTCTGCTCCTGCAGGACGCCTCGTTTTCTAAAAGCTGCGGCAGAACCGATGCGCAGTCGAAGATGGCTGCAAAAGATTAGCTGTTTCCAAATCGGGTGCAACGATTGGGACAGTCTGATTGACCTACTTGCCTTCCTCGAGCCCTGCCGAATTTTTTGCGCGTCCGTCCGAAAAACAACTATCGTTCGGTGTTTCAGCCGCAAAATGACCTTCCAGGGAGGAAACCGATGACGGCTGTCGATTTACGATCAATGGCAAGACAGTGAACGTGGAGGCGGAGCCCGACACGGCGCTGCTTTGGGTCGTGCGCGAGCACCTCAAACTCACCGGCACCAAATACGGCTGCGGAGCGACAACCGCCGACAGGGACGGGCGAGATCGATGTCGTCGCAGTGGCCCCGGCGATCGCCAATGCCGTGTTCCAGCTCACCGGCAAGCGGATCCGCAACCTGCCGATGTCGCCGGAGCGGGTGAAGCAGGCGCTTGCGTAGTCGCACCCGCTACGAACAAGACGCCGGATCGGTTTTCCAGACCCGGCGTTTTTCCCGCAGACTATAGCGCGGTGACCAAAGGATCACTCACCGCTTCAACTGTTTTACAGCGCTTTCGGTACGGTTGTCGTGGTGGGGTCGGCATTGCGCGCATGCAAGGCCATGGCGATCATTGCGGAGCCGCCGAACAGCATGTTGATGCCGACCAGCAATCCGAGCGCCCAGGCTGCCGTGCCCGGCAAGCCGCCCCAAATAATAGCCGCCAAAATGAGGTCGATGATGCCGCTGATCAGCATCCAGCCCCATCGTCCCGAAAGCTCCTTCTTGTGCTCGATCGCGTACAGGATCGAGAGCACGCCCTCGATGATGAAGAACGCGATCAGAAGCAACGTGAGCGAGACGGCGCCAGGAAGGGGCCAGCCCAGCAAGACGATACCGGCGGCGATCGCCAGCACCGCCGACAAGAGCGACCACCAGAATCCGGGCGCATGGCGCGCCCAGAACGTGGTGACCAGGCCCACGATTCCGCTGATGAGGAACAGCCACCCCAAGAAGATCGTGACGGCGATGGTGGCAATGGGTGGAACGATGATCGCCAACAAGCCGAGGATGACGAGGATGATACCCTCGGCCAGGAATAAACCCCAATGCTCGCGAATCGATTGTGTCAGCGCGCGCTGCAGTTCGCTGGCGCCGCCCGAGTCCGTTGACATTTGTGACCTCCCTCGCCGGTGTTGCACCCCATTCGCACCTTCCAATTATACCTGGGCCGCCGGTCGCGCGCCAACTCGCAAAATTTTCGGGCAAGTGCGCATCTTTCATGCCGAGCCATTCGGTGTCAGCCGTCATCGCGACCGGGAGAAATAGCTTCTCGGCTCCGTTCGCCTTCGCCGGTCACCGCGATGATTTGGATGCCAATAGCGCGGCCAGGACGGAGTCCTGGCGCAACGGCACCACGGGGAAGTGCTATAAATTACGTAAATTCGCGCTGAATTAGTTGCCGAGAGGGGAGGCGGGATGCCGAGGAGTTCGGTCGTGCCAACAAGGGGCGAGGGCGCCTAGCGGAGACGCAAGCTCTGTGGGGCCGTGCGCGATTCCGGCGGCGGCCTCACCAGCCCTCGACCCAGTAGGCAATATCATATGCCAACGCGCCGATGACGCACACCGCGAGGCCACCCCACAGGATGCCGAGCAGCAGCATCGTGTTGGCGCGCTCTACAAATTCTCTGTCGACGAGATGGGCCATAGCCATAGTTTGCTTTCGACTCGCCCCTCGGCAGATGTAACGCCGAAGCCGACGACGAGTTAACCCCGCAACGGCACACCAGGGTTGCAACTTGCGCGTGGCTCACGCGGACGTTTATGCGGCCTTTACGCCAGCTGGGCGGGCGGCCTCGCCCGCGGTGGGCCGGGGAGTAGTCGAACGCGAATGCGAATTGCCGGGCCGCGGTGACAGTCGCCTGCCCGATTGCTAGAGCTTGTGCGTTCATCCAACGGGGCAAGTGCCATCATGCTGCGAACGCTGAAATGTCCTGTCATCGCGCTGGAGGAGCACTACTGGGACAACGAGCTGGCGGCGCGGTTCGTGGGCGCCGAGGGTGTGCGCGATCCGGAGATGCTCAAGCGCCTCTACGATGTCGGCGAGTTGCGACTGAGCGAAATGGATGAGGCCGGCATCGACATGCAGATCCTTTCTCACGGCGCGCCATCGGCGCAGAAGCTCACCGGCACCGATGCGGTTGACCTCACGCGCCGCGTCAACGATCGGCTCCAGGCAGTCGTCGCCGCTAATCCGACCCGCTTCGCGGCGTTTGCCGCGCTTCCGACCAGCGATCCCAAGGCGGCGGCCGACGAGCTCGAGCGAACGACCAAGCTCGGCTTCAAGGGCGCGATGATCCACGGTCTCACCAACGGCGTCTTTCTCGACGACAAACGCTTCTGGCCGATCTTCGAGCGCGCGCAGGCGCTCGATGTGCCGCTCTATCTGCATCCGTCGGTTCCGCTGCCGGCAGTGATGGACGCTTATTACAAGGAGTATGCCAAAGACTTTCCGATGGTGGTGCGCGCGGCCTGGGGCTACACGGTCGAAACCGCGACACAGGCGATCAGGCTCGTGCTCGGTGGCGTGTTTGATGCCTATCCTCGGCTCAAGATCGTTCTCGGCCATCTTGGGGAGACGCTGCCGTTTCTGGTGTGGCGCGTCGATCATGCACTGGCCCGGCCAGGCGCGAAGACCTTGAGCTTCCGCGAGGCGTTCTGCGGGCACTTTTACATCACGACCAGCGGCAACTTCTCCAATCCGGCGCTGTTGTGCTGCATCATGGAGATGGGCATCGACCGCATCCTATTTGCGGTGGATTGGCCCTTCGTCGCCAACAAGCCCGCGGCGCAATGGATGGAAACGGTGCCGCTGTGCGACGAAGACAAGATCAAGATCCTGAGCGGCAATGCCAAGCGGCTGTTTCGCATGTAGCAGCTTCGCCTAAGGCTGCGATGCGAACCTGCGGCGGGAGTCGCGTACCCCCATTTTCTGCGGATCGGCCGCGCCGGGTCGCGCCGCGGTTGCCGCACGCGGGTACGCATTGTATTGGGGTCCCGCGTGCTGCCTTGCCCCCGGGCCCGTAGCTCAATGGTTAGAGCCGACCGCTCATAACGGTCTGGTTGGAGGTTCGAGTCCTCCCGGGCCCACCA
>DASSGH010000041.1:0-2930 GCA_035693615.1 Xanthobacteraceae bacterium | reverse complement strand
GTCTCACCTTGACGCGGTAGACGGTCTTGCCCAGCCTTTCGCGCTTCTCGATGGTTGCCACCGCTCACCCCTCAGTTATTGCTATTTGTTGAGAGGAATTGTCCCTGCAGTGTCCCCACGCCACAAGTGCCGGCGTTGACGAGTTTTGTAAGATATTGATTTTGCTGGTGCCGGCAGCAGGAGTCGAACCCGCGACCTACTGATTACAAATCAGTTGCTCTACCAGCTGAGCTAAACCGGCATTCGCCGCGTCGTAGCAGCGGCGCGCGCCTGCGGCAAGGCGGCTCCCGCGGCGATTATTCCGCGGCGAGCTTGAAATCGGGATAGAGGCAGCGCGCGTCCGTGCGGCCTGGGAATTCGACGATCTCGGCTGTTGCCGGCAGCGGCGCGAACGGAATCTTTAGGGTCTTCCACACATCGACCAGCGCATCGACGAGTTCGGCGATATGCGCGTCGGTGTGTAGCGGCGAGGGCGTGATGCGCAGCCGCT
Source organism: Xanthobacteraceae bacterium (assembly GCA_035693615.1). Classification (GTDB taxonomy): domain Bacteria; phylum Pseudomonadota; class Alphaproteobacteria; order Rhizobiales; family Xanthobacteraceae; genus VAZQ01. The sequence goes on along the minus strand of DASSGH010000041.1, from coordinate 2,440 downwards.
CCGAGCCGCGCGCCACCGTCGGATAATTGATCGGCTGGATGTAGATGCCGTGGCGCTCGAGCAGAAGATCGCTCGCCGCCTTGCAGAGCTCGGCATCGCCCACCATCACCGGCACGATATGGGAGGGATTGTCGAGCACCGGCAATCCCGCCGCGGTCAGCGCGTGCTTGGTCATCTTCGCCTGGCGCTGATGCAGCTCGCGCTCGACCTGCGAATGTTTTAGGTGCCGCACCGCCGCGTGCGCGGCGGCGGCAATTGCCGGCGGCAGCGCGGTCGTGAAGATGAAGGCCGGCGCATACGAGCGTACCGCGTCGACGATCGCGCCATTCGCCGCGATATAGCCGCCAAGCGTGCCGAAGCCTTTGGCGAGCGTGCCTTCGATCACGTCGATGCGATGCATGCATCGATCACGATCGGCAATGCCGCCGCCGCGCGGACCATAGAGGCCGACGGCGTGCACCTCGTCCATGTAGGTCATCGCATTGTAGCGCTCGGCGAGATCGGCAATCGCCGCGATCGGCGCGATGTCGCCGTCCATCGAGTAGAGGCTCTCGAAGACGATGAGCTTCGCCCGCTCGCGTCCCGCCGCTTGCAAGAGCGCTTCGAGATGGCCGAGATCGTTGTGGCGGAAAATCTGCCGCTCGGCCGAGGAGCGCCGGATGCCCTCGATCATCGAATTGTGATTGAGCGCGTCGGACAGGACGAGGCAGTTCGGCAAGAGATCGGCGATGGTCGAAATCGCCGCGAGATTGGAAATCCAGCCGGAGGTGAAGACCAGCGCGCCTTGCTTGCCGTGCAGGTCGGCGAGCTCGGCCTCGAGGTCAACAATGGCGTGGTTGGTGCCGGAAATGTTGCGGGTGCCGCCGGCACCGACGCCGACTTTTGCCGCGGTGTCGCGCATCGCCGCGATCACGTGCGGATGGCGGCCCATGCCAAGATAATCGTTCGAGCACCAGATGGTGACGTCGCCGGCGGCGGCGCCCCGGCGCCATTCGGCCTTGGGGAAGGCATCGGCGTCGCGGGCGAGATCGGCGAAGACGCGGTAGCGGCGCTCGGCCTTCAGCGTGCCGATCGCGGTCTCGAAATAGCGCCGGTAGTCCATCGCCTGTCCTCGCGTACGACGCACCGGGTCCCCGCGCCCGGCAGCGATACCGGGGCGACCCGCCGCCTACCTCATAACTCTTCTAATTCGAGGACGCGAGGGGTAGAAAGGTCTCACGGGCTCGTTTCGGCTAAAATGAGCGATCCGCCGCAAGTGATCCTTGCGCCAAATCAGAAAACAGCACCCGCTCGCGTGGGGGTGCTCCGATCTCAAGCGCCGCTGACAATCGCGTTCGGCATGAAACCGGCTGAGTCGCAAAAGCCCGCCTCGGCGACCCAGCGCCGCGGCAGCCAATCCGGCATTCTGAGCGGCCGGTAACGAAGGCCGCCGCGCCCCTTTGCTGGCGCCAGAACTCAGTGCGGGTCCCCAGCGCCGAAGCTCGGATGCGCAGCCATACCGGCACTGCCCAGATGCGGAACCGCACCGCCGATGCCTTTCACTTACGCAGATGCGGATGGCGCGGAGCCCCCGCGCCCAACCTCAGGCCAGCAATACCGCTCATGGCCCGAATGTCGACGATCATGTCACTTCCTCAGCCGCAAGTCTGAGCTGCACCGCCTTGACGCTAGGAAGCTCAGAAACCATTCTCCGCGACCCACGCGGGTTTCATTCCACAGCTCCAAGGGCCGGAGCTAAGCCCGCAGTCACGAGACAAGCGTGAGGGAGCGCCGCAACCTGTCAGGCAAGTTATGCTTGGTTTGATCGAGAACTTCCTCTCAGACTTCATCAAAGAAGGTGCACTCGAATTCGCATTTGCCAACGGTAAGGTGGTGCGCTTTGGCGACCGCGGCGTCGCGGATCCGCCAAGAGTAGCGTTGCGCGACCGCAAGGCCGAATGGGAGCTTCTGCGCCGTCCGGAGCTCGCCTTCGGCGAACTCTACATGAACGGCCGCGCCGATGTGGTGCACGGCACGCTGGACGAAGTGCTTGGCACCGTTTCGCGCAACGCGATGCGCAACGACGCGCCGGCCTGGCTGCGTCTGCTCTTCAAGACGCGCATCGCATTGCGCGCTTTGCATCAGCGGAACGATCCGAACCGCGCCCGTCGCAATGTTGCCCACCACTACGACATCGGCAACGATCTATATTCCCTCTTCCTCGACGAGGACCAGCAATATTCCTGCGCTTATTTCGAGAACGATGCGCAGACGCTTGAGGAAGCGCAGCTTGCCAAGAGGCGGCACATCGCCGCAAAGCTCTTCGTCGAGCCGGGACAGAGCGTGCTCGATATCGGCTGCGGCTGGGGCGGCCTCGGCCTCTATCTCGCGCGCGCGGCCGGCGCGAATGTCACCGGCGTCACGCTCTCGCAAGAGCAGCTCGCAGTCGCCAATCAGCGCG
>DASSGH010000040.1:0-11456 GCA_035693615.1 Xanthobacteraceae bacterium | reverse complement strand
GGCCGCAGCAGTGGCGCGGCGCGCGCTCTTGCAACCTCGCGGTTTGGCGTTCCGATCTCGAGCGGATCGACGGCTTCGATGCCTGCTTCACCGGCTGGGGACGTGAAGATTCCGATCTGCTGATCCGATTGTTGCGTTGCGGCCTGCGCCGCAAGGACGGACGTTTCGCGACCGGCGTCATTCATCTCTGGCAACCGCCGCTCGACCGCGCGCAACTGCCCGCCAATGACGCGCGCCTTGATGCCGTATTGCAAACGGACCGCACGCGAGCGCAGCGCGGCCTCTCCGCGCTGCGGACCGAGACGCTTGCAGAGTGCGGCGCCCAGGCGACGCCAGCGTCGGAATAATTGCGGGCCCTGCGTTGCCGCGATTGATGTTTGAGCAATGGCCGCCTCGATCGAAACCACAAGCTTCGGCGCACTGGCTCCCGGACCTTTTGACCGCGCAGTCATCGCATTCACGAGCCGGTTGCCAAACAATTGGCTGGGATTGCGGCTTGCCATCTTGCTGCGCCGGTTCGTGACTGTACGGCTCCCCTATCCGGACGGAGCGCTGGACGTCCTGCGTTGGGGGTTGTGCCTGCGCCTGCATCCGCGCGACAACGGGTGCGAGAAGAATCTGCTATTTACGCCGCAGATGTACGAGACCACCGAGCTCGCTGAGCTCACGGCCGAGATCGCCCGCGCCAAGCGGCACCGCACGGGTTTTATATTCGTCGACGTAGGGGCCAATGTTGGCTTGTTCTCTTTTTTCGTCGCGGCCTCCGCCGGGCCGAGTGCTCGCATCTTGGCTGTCGAACCGGAGGAGGGAAACCTGAAGCGCTTCTTCTTCAACATGCGGGCCAACCCGGGACTGCCGATCCGTGTCGTGTCGGCGGCGCTCGCCGGCGAGGCGGGGAGGCTTGCCGTCGAACCCGATCGGCGCGATCGCGGCGGTACCCGCGTGCATCAATGCGGCCAAGGCGGGGAAGTCACGGTCGAGGCCATGACATTACTGCAGCTGTTGACGCAAGAAGGCGTGGAGTCGGTCGACGCCCTCAAAATCGACGTTGAGGGCATGGAGGACAGCATTCTATCCTCATTCTTCCGCGATGCCCCGCAAAGGCTTTGGCCGCGCTTGATCTTGGTTGAGGACGCTCATGCCGTATGGGATACCGATCTGTTTCCCCTTCTCGCTGCGAAGGGTTACAGCGTGGGGTCCCGCAGTCGACAGAACGTGATGCTGCGGCGCTCTCTCGCGCTCGAGGGCTGCTGACTCGCTGCCTCGGTAAGCGCCTCGCAATGGGCTGGCGGAAAGTCTGTCTCGCACCATGATCAGAGCATTATCGGCCACCCCAGCCAATCGTGTGCGGCTCGCCCCCATTGCCGATGGGCTGGCCACCGCCGTCGCGGTTTCGCTGCCGTGGTCGACCTCCGCGACCGGGATCCTGGTCGTGCTCTGGCTCATCACGCTCGTTCCCGTTCTCGATGGCGCCGCGGTGCGGCGGGAAGTGCTGTCGGCGGCTGGTGGCCTGCCAGTACTCCTGTGGGTGCTCGGCGCGATCGGCATGCTTTGGGCAGATGTGAGCTGGAGCGAACGCATCGCGGGCTTGGGCGGATTTCACAAGCTGCTTTTCATTCCCTTGCTGCTCGCGCAATTCCGCCGCTCGGGCCACGCGAGGTGGGCGATAATCGGATTTCTCGCCTCGGCGGTGGTATTGCTCACCGTCTCGTGGGCGCTCGTATTCTTCCCTGCTCTGTACTGGCGCGGCATCCGCTCCCCCGGCGTGCCGGTCAAGGATTACATCATGCAGAGCGCGATCTTTGCGATTTGTGCCTTCGGGTTGATCGGAGAAGGGGCCGCGCTGTGGCGCACGCGAGCGCGGCTTTCGCTGGGACTGCTTCTGCTGGCGGCGGCGTTCGTTGCCAACATCGTCTACGTCTCGACCGCGCGAACGACACTCGTGGTGCTCGCCGTAATGCTGCTGCTGTGGGGCTTGCGGCAATTTGGATGGAAGGGGGGGCTCGGCGCCGCGCTGATCGGCATTATTCTCGCGGGTGCGGTGTGGGCGTCCTCACCCTATCTGCGCGAGCGCATCTCGGGTTCCATGAAGGAAATGCAGACTTATGAGAGCGGACAGGTCAACAGCCCGACGGGGCTTCGCATCGAATACTGGAAGAAATCGCTCGCCTTCATCGCCGAGGCGCCCTTCCTCGGCCACGGCACCGGGACCATTCCCAAGTTGTTCCAACGAGACGCAACTGCCCGCACCCTTCCGGAGCTGATCACCACAAATCCCCACAATCAGACGCTCGCGGTAGCGATGGAGCTCGGCCTCGTGGGCGTCATTGTGCTCCTAGCCATGTGGGCGGCGCATCTTGCGCTGTTTCGTGGCGCTTCACTGGCTGCGTGGTTCGGCCTGCTCGTGGTGAGCTACAACGTCATTTCATCGCTCTTCAACTCGCATCTGTTCGATTTCGGACAAGGCTGGCTTTATGTTCTTGGCGTCGGCATCACCGGCGGAATGGTTCTGCACGCGGCGGATGCGGCAGACAAAGCCGAGGAGAAAACATGAGTGCTCCGCGCGACGTCCCGCCACAAGACATCCTAGTGCCCATCTCGGTCGGCGAGCTGATGGACAAGATCACCATCCTCGAAATAAAGTCCGAGCGCATCAAGAACCCCAGCCAGCTCGAGAACATCTTGCGGGAGCTCGAGGCGCTGCGCGCGGTCCGACTGCGGGACATCGAGCGCGCCATGCTCGACAAGCTCAGCGCCGAACTCAAACGGGTGAATGCAAAGCTCTGGGACGTAGAGGATGCCATCCGCGATTGCGAGGCGCGCTCTGACTTTGGCGAGCCTTTTATCGAGCTCGCGCGCATGGTCTACCAGCTCAACGACGAGCGCTCCCGGCTCAAGAAAGCGATCAATCTTGGGTCCGGATCGCGGATCATCGAGGAGAAGTCCTATAGATCGTTTCAGCGTGAAGGCTGCGATCTCTAAGCGGAAGCCGTCCACGCCGTTGGACATCGCTATGGCGAACATCGATCTACCCGAACAGCCGCGCATCCTGGTGATCACCCTGCGGCGGCTGGGCGACGTGCTGCTTACGACGCCGCTCATCCGCAGCTTGAAGCGAGGGTTGCCGGGCAGTTCGGTCACCGTGCTGGTCTTCCGTGGCACCGAAGGCATGCTTGTCGGCAATCCCGACGTTGACGAGGTGCTGGTGGCCCCAGAGCGCCCGCGGCCGGCGGAGACCGCGGCTCTCGTGCGGCGCTTGTGGCGCGGCTACGACCTCGCCGTTTCGACGCAAGCCGGCGACCGGCCTACCTTCTTCGGCCTAATAGCGGCGCGCCGCCGGGTCGGGCTCGTGCCCCGTGCCGGCCAAACCGGGGAATGGTGGAAACGCTACGCGCATCACATTCCGGTCGCGGCGCAGCGCGATTGTCATCGGGTAACGCAATTACTGGGGCTCGCCAGCGCGCTCGGCCTCGAGCAGGCACCCGATATCGTCTGCCCCCAGGGCGGCACGGCCGAGGAGTTCACCCCTCGCACCCCTTATGCCGTCGTCCATCCCAGCCCGTTCTATCGCTACAAGCGTTGGACCGACGAGGGCTGGCGTGCCTTGGCGCGTGGAGTTTCCGAGCGCGGACTTGCGCTGGTGGTGACGGAAGGCCGCGACCCCGCCGAGCAGGCCTATGTCGACGGCCTGTGGGGAGCGGCCGATCCCGCCGTGACGCGCGTGCGCGGACGTCTCGATTGGGCGAGCCTGAGCGCGTTGCTCAAGGGCGCGGCAATCTATGTCGGCCCGGACACCTCTATGACCCATCTCGCGGCCGCAAGCGGCTGCCCGACCATCGCGCTTTTCGGTCCGACCAGTCCGCGGCTGATCGGGCCGTGGCCGCCGGGTGGACTGGCCAAACCCTGGGATCATACCGGCACGATCCAGCGCCGCGGCAATGTGTGGGTGCTACAGAACCCGCTACCTTGCTTGCCATGCGAGAAGCTCGGCTGCGAAGGTCATCTTGACAGCTATAGCCGCTGTCTCGACGAACTACCGGTCCGCTTGGTTCTGAGTGCAGTCGATGAAGCGCTGGGAACCGCTAACCGCTCTCCGGCACGAGCGAAGCCTGGGTCGATGCACGCGACATAGATCTGACGCTTCGAATTCAATGCAGGCGGAGGGCAGACTTCTCGCAGAATGTGCGGCGATGGAACGCAGTCCCCTTAATCTAGATCAGGCGACCGTCGACGATTTCGGCCGTGAATGGCGGCGCTTCGATCAGAGCGCGGTATCCGGTGCGGAACTGCAGCGGAGCTTCGGCGAATACTTCGCGATCTTCCCCTGGGACAGTCTTCCCCTCGATGCGGCGGGCTTCGATGCCGGTTGCGGAAGCGGGCGATGGGCCGGGCTCGTCGCGCCGCGCGTGGGCCGGCTGCACTGCATCGACGCAAGCACCGACGCACTAGCCGTCGCGCAAAAAAGCTTGGCGGGCTTGGACAATATCAATTTTCACGCAGCTTCTCTCGACGTCATGCCTTTGGACGATAACAGCATGGATTTCGGCTACAGCCTGGGTGTTCTCCACCATTTGCCCGATCCGGCGGCGGGCCTCGCCGCGTGCGTGAGGAAGCTCAAAGGCGGTGCACCCATGCTCGTCTATATCTATTACGCTTTCGACAACCGGCCGGCGTGGTTTCGTGTGCTCTGGCGAGCGAGCGATCTTTTCCGCCGACTTCTTTCGCGCGCTCCGTTCCGGTTGAAATCGGCAATCGCCGAAGTTGTCACCGCCTGCGTCTATTGGCCACTGGCACGCGGTGCGCAGCTCGTTGAGCGGCTCGGCGGCAACGTCGCCCATTGGCCGCTGGCCGCCTACCGCCGGCGCAGCTATTATGGCATGCGCACAGACGCGCTCGACCGCTTCGGCACGCGCATCGAGCATCGCATGACGCAGGCCCAGATCAGGACGTTGATGCAAGATGCCGGGCTGCGCGACGTACGCTTTCGCGAGGGGATGCCGTTCTGGTGCGCGGTCGGTCGTAAGATTTAGTCCATCGAGCTAGCCGCGCCGCCGATCAGGGTCCAGGTTTTTTCGGCAAGTCGAAACGCTCGTATGTCTGCTTGTAGCATTGATCGACGACGATGCCGACGCGCGAGTCGATTATTTTCTCCCCTTGAATGAACAACGCCTGATTCTGCGGTTTTCCGTGCGCATCGACCTTGAGACATGTCAACCAGGCAGGCCCCTTGAGATGATCCACCAGTCGCGCGCCGGAAATCTCCAAGTCACCCGAACTGTCGATGTTCGGCAAAACCGTTCTGATGTTGTCGGCGACGATGCGGCGATAGTTCGGCTGCGACAGCTCGGCGGGGCCAGAAGGGGTGTTTGTGGCGGCGGTGGGCGTCCAATCCTGAATCATCTCGCTCGCCGAGCAACCGCCCAGGGTCACTAGCAATGCCATCAGATACGCACGCACGGCAAGTTGACCTGGCTATGCTTCCTGCGCGACAATCGCGCCAAGTTGTTCCGGCCGCCTCTGACTACAAGATACTCTCCGTCGAGACGGAGCGAGCCACTCAGAGGCATACGGTATGATCTCACACGCACAAGCGCCGGCGAGGCCACCGTTGCCGTTAACCATGTAGCTGCGGAATGCGGCGATTGATTGATGGCGCTCTGCCGGACCATACCTCCGCGAGGTAGCGCGCGCAGGCAAAGGTCGGTATTGATGGTTTGGGCGCCGTAATTGCGCGGCAATATCGGGACGATGATCCGGCTTTCGACCTTTACCCCACGGATGTGGCTCATTCTGGCGCACGATCTCCTCGCCACGGCGGCGGCGGTGATCGCGAGCTTCTTTATTCGTTTCGAGGAAATCGGGCTGACCGACCGCTGGCGTTTCCTGGCAATTTTGCTGCCTGCCTTTGTCGTCTATTCCGGCTTCGTCTACGTCTTCTCCGGCCTGTATAAGGCGAAGTGGCGCTTTACCTCACTTCCCGACCTTTTCAACATTGTGCGTGCTGCGACCGTGCTGGCGCTGACGCTGCTGGCGCTCGACTACGTGCTCGTCGCGCCGAATGTTTACGGTACCTTCTTCTTCGGCAAGATCACGATCGTCCTCTATTGGCTGCTGCAAATCGCATTTCTGTCCGGGCCACGCATTGCCTATCGCTATTTCCGCTACACCCGCACGCTGCGGCACGCCAAGGCCGGCGATTCCATGCCAATTCTCGTGGTCGGCCGCACCGCCGATGCCGATGTGCTGCTCCGCGCGATCGAAAGCGGAGCGGTGAAGAGGATCCGGCCGGTGGGCATTCTGTCGCCGTCCTTAGCTGACCGGGGCCAAGCCATACGCGGCATTTCCGTGCTCGGTGGCCCCGACGACATTGAAGCCGTCGTCGGCGAGCTCAGCAAGAGCGGCACCGATGTGACGCGAATCGTGCTGACGCCAACCGCGCTCGCGCCGGATGCAAAGCCCGAAACTATCCTGATGCGGGCCAGGCGCTTGGGACTGGTCACCAGCCGGCTTCCCTCACTCGACGACGGCGGCGAGGCGTTGCGGCTTGCGCCAGTGAACGTCGAGGATCTCCTGCTGCGCCCCAAAGTGAAAATCGATTACCGCCGTCTCGAAGCATTTGTGCGCGACAAATCGATCATCGTCACCGGCGGCGGCGGCTCGATCGGAGCGGAGATCTGCGACCGCATCGTAACCTTCGGCGCGAGGCGCGTTCTGGTGATCGAAAACTCTGAGCCTGCCCTGCATGCCGTCCTGGAGGCGCTTGCCGCCAAACAGTCACGGGCGAAGATCGAGGGCCGTCTTGCCGACGTGCGTGATCGCGCCCGTGTGTTCCGCCTGATGAAGAGCTTTCGGCCGAGCATTGTGTTCCACGCGGCAGCGCTCAAGCACGTGCCGCTTCTGGAGCAGGACTGGGAGGAGGGCGTCAAGACCAACGTCTTCGGTTCCGTCAATGTCGCCGATGCCGCCGCCGCGGCAGGGGCCACCGCCATGGTAATGATCTCGACCGACAAGGCGATTGAGCCGGTATCCGTGCTCGGTGCCTCGAAGCGGTTTGCCGAAATGTATTGCCAGGCACTCGACAATGAGTTCGCGCGCCGCAGCGCCGGACACGAGCGCGCCATGCGACTGATCGCCGTGCGCTTTGGCAATGTGCTCGCCTCGAACGGGTCCGTCGTCCCGAAATTCAAGGCGCAGATCGAAGCAGGCGGCCCGCTCACGGTGACGCATCCGGAGATGGTGCGGTACTTCATGACCATCCGCGAGGCCTGCGACCTCGTGGTCACCGCGGCAAGTCACGCCCTCGAACACACCCAGACCGACGTCGCGGTCTACGTTCTCAACATGGGCCAACCGGTCAAGATCGTTGACCTCGCCGAGCGGTTGATCCGGCTCTCCGGGCTCGTACCTGGCCGCGACATCGACATCACCTTCACCGGGATCAGGCCTGGCGAGCGCCTGCAAGAGATTCTGTTCGCACGCGAGGAGCCCACCGCGCCGATCGGCATCGAGGGCATCGTCGCCGCCAAGCCGGTCAGTCCCTCGCTTGACGCGATGCGCGGCTGGTTGGCGGCGCTCGAGCAAGGGCTCGCGCGCGAAGATCGCTTGGTGATCTTCGCCGTGCTGCATGACGCGGTGCCGGATTTCAGCGGCGAAGCTGCGTGATCCGGCGCAGCCGGCTTACAAGGCCAACGTTCTACTAGCCGCGGGGTTTGCCCGTTGCAAACGTGGCCAGCAGCCACAAGATCATTGCGGCGGCGGCGCCCAGCATCGCCAACGACACGACGACCTTGTGCGCCGCGACGGCGATCAACGCGAGGATGGCGAGCGCCAGGTTGGCGGCGAAGACGCGGGCGACGATCTGCGGCACGGTGAACGCTTGGTCTGTGGCGCGCTGATAGAAATGCGTGCGATGGGCTCGCCATATTGCTTCGCCCCTAATGAGGCGCCGGCCAAGCGTGATGGTGGCGTCGGCGAGATAATAGAGCGGTAGGATGAGTGCCGCGGCGAGATGATCCGTTGCGGCAAGCTGCAGCAGAAGCCAGCCGAGCAGGAGCCCGATCGGTAGGCTACCCACGTCGCCGAGAAAGACCTGCGCCACCGGCCGGTTGAACGGCGCGAAACCGACAGCCGCGCCAAGCAGCGCGGCGGCGACGACGGCGGGCAACGCTCCGAGCGTACCGACAAGGCCAAGCACCAGAATCGCGCCAGTCACCGGTACGACTTCCGCGACGGTCATCCAGTCGATCCCGTCCATAAAATTGACCAGGTTGACGAACCACACACCACCGAGAAAAAGGCCGGCGCGTTCGACCGACCACGGCAGTTGCGGGACGATTTTCAACTCGGTCGGGAGCGCGACGATTACAGCGCCGACCGCAACGCATTGCATGGCCAGCCGCGCCGCGGCCGGCAGGGAGCGCATGTCGTCCATGACGCCGACCACTGCGAGAAGCGCGGTTGCCGCGGTTAGTGCCAGGAACTGGCCGCCTTGGTTCTCCAGAAGTGCGGGCCAAACCAAGATGGCACCCGAAGCGACCAGTAGCGTCGCGATCACCACCGCGATGCCGCCCCCTTGCGGCGTTGGGCGCAGATGCGAGGAACGGGCGTTTGGCTGCACCATTGCATAGCGCGCCAGCCAAGGCCGCAGCAGCATCATTAGCCCCAGACTTATGATAAGCGCGACAAGCGCGATCGATCCGAGGACCCACAGACGCTCAGTGAGTTGTGCGGTCATTGTTTGGCTATTCGGCCCGATCCGACGAAGGACACGATAGCATTCCGGTCAAGCGCGCACGTCAAGGCTCTGCGCGCTCCGGCCATCGCATTTGCCAGCGCGTGGTCTGACCCGCTATCTTGTCGCGCAGGCGCGGGAGCGGGTCAGCATGTCGAACACCGAGGTTCAGGACCGCCGCTTCCGGTTTGGCGAGAACTGGCTCGACTTTGCTCGCACGCTCGACACGCACCAGCTTGCCGAAGCGGAGCATTCCCTTCGACGCTTGCTCCAACGCGATGGCCTTGCCGGGTTGAGCTTTCTCGACATTGGTTCGGGAAGTGGTCTGTTTTCGCTCGCAGCACGCAAGCTCGGCGCACGCGTTCATTCGTTCGATTTCGATCAGAATTCCGTACTGTGCACTGCTCGATTGCGCGAGCGATATTTTGCCGGCGACAGTGAATGGACGTTCGAGCAAGGCTCGATCCTGGACGGCGAATATGTGCGCAAGCTCGGCACATTCGACGTCGTTTACACCTGGGGAGTGCTGCATCACACCGGAGCCATGCACGATGCATTGCGTGCCGCCGCTCGCCTGGTGAGCCCGGGCGGGCTGTTGGCGTTCGCACTCTACCATCGCACGCTGATGTGCGGGTTCTGGCGATGGGAAAAGCGCTGGTACAGCGGCGCCTCGTTGGAAGCGCAGCGGCGTGCGCGTGCCGTCTATGTCGCCCTTTTTCGGGCCGCCTTTTTTGTCACCCGTCGCAACTTTCAATCCTATGTCGCTAATTATCACAGCGTTCGAGGAATGGACTTCGTCCATGACGTGCATGACTGGATGGGCGGCTATCCCTACGAGTCGATTCTCGCGCCGGAAGTGGACGCATTGATGCGACCGCTCGGGTTCGCACGCATCTACGCGACCGGTACCCCTTTGACGACCGGCATCTTCGGATCGGGCTGCGATGAGTACCTCTATCGTCGAGTCGGCTGAACGGATCAGAGCTCGCGAACGTGGTTGCCGTCGATCGCGGATCGGCGGCGGTGCTCGGGTAGACTGTCGCCTCCCTCCGCCGCGCCAATCAGGTCTTTTGTATCGCTGTGTTGTCCCTTGATCACCTCGACGCCATTAGAGTGGCGGAACTGGAGAAGGTCGCGTCATTATTTCCAGCTGGCGGGCGCGTTCTCGAGATCGGAGCCGGCACCGGTAAGCAGGCGTTAGAACTGCAACGACGCGGGTTTGAGGTCAGCGCGATCGAGCTCGCGGATTCGAACTATGCAACCCACCGGGTTTTTCCGATCAAGGACTACGACGGCCGGTCCATCCCTTTGCCGGATGCCAGCATCGATGTCGTGTTCTCGTCGAACGTCCTCGAGCACGTACCGGATCTTTCGCACATGCATACCGAAATCCGTCGTGTGCTCGCGCCAGATGGGCATTGCATTCACGTCCTGCCGACGCACACGTGGCGGTTTTGGACCACGCTGACGTCCTATCTCGAAGCGGTCTCGTTCTTTGCTTCGTCGACGCCGCAACTCGTGCCGCGCTCGGCGCCAGGGGCGATGGAGATGCGACGATTGCGCGATGCTTGGTACCGCACTGCGCGGCACACGGTCGGGCTCTGCCTTCCGCGGCGGCACGGGGCGCGCGGAAACGTCATCTCGGAACTATGGTTGTTCCATCCCCGCTGGTGGCGGCGGAATTTCGCGGAGAACGGCTTTGCCGTCGTCGCCGAAGATCCTGTTGGCCTGTTCTATACCGGCGAGGTCCTGTTGGGACTACGCCTCGGACTCGCCAAGCGTAAACGCTTGGCGCGCCTGCTCGGCAGTTCCTGCCATTACTTCAAGCTCGTACCGGTGCTGCAACCTGCGGCGTCCGTCGATTAGCGCCGCTCACGTGAACTCGCGGGCGATGTCCTGGGCCCGCCGCCCGGCTGTCAGCTGAGTGAGGATGTCCTCGGTCCTGCGTACCATGGTATCGAGACCATAATTTGCGATGATGGCTTCGCGCGCCTGCCTGCGCAGGCCTGGCTCTTGCGCGCGCTGGCGCAGGCGCTGCCAGGCGGCGCAAAGCAGGTCTGGATCTTTCGGCGCGACCACTTCGCCGAGCTCGCCGATGATGGCGCGGACGTCGCCGATGTCGGTGGCGGCGACGGGAACGCCGCACGCCATCGCCTCGCCGACCGTGTTGGGGAAGCCTTCGCCGAAAGCCGATGACAAGGTGGCGAGGTCGAAAGCGTTGTAGGCCGATTTCATATCGTCGATCTTGCCGACCCAGAACACGCGGTCTCCCAGCCCGAGCGAATCGGCGAGGGCCGTGAGCCGCAGCCGATAAGCGGGTGGCCCATCGCCAACACACACGAAGCGGGCGTCGGAATTCTCGCGCGCAAAGCTTGCGGCAGCCTGGAGCAAGTTTGTGTGATCCTTCATCGGGTCGAGCCGGGCCGCACAGCCGATGACGAAATGATTCCCAGAGAGGCCCCATGCTTGGCGCATCCGGCGGCCCGCATCCGCGTCCGTGCGCATCGCATCGACGTCGATGCCGTTCATGACGACAGCGACACGGTCGCCAGCAAATCCACGTCGGATCGCGTCGGTGCGAACCGCGCGCGCGTTGGCGATGGCGAGATCGGCGCGCCGGGAAAGCCAGGCTTCGGCGCGATAGGTGAGGGCGTTCAACGCGTCATACTGATCGAGTTGCACCCCGCCCGCGCGCAGCCCGAAGACGAGCTTGCTCTTGAGCCGC
>DASSGH010000039.1:0-54873 GCA_035693615.1 Xanthobacteraceae bacterium | reverse complement strand
TTTGCGCCCTTAGACGGCAAGCGTGCCGGCATGATATTTTTTGATATGGCCGAGCCGTCGCAGATCATCGAGGCGGTCGAGCCATTCTTCCTCAGTTTGAACGCAACAACCGAGCTTGTGCCGGTCATGAATGCCGATGATCTGCGCAAAGGGCTTGCGAAAGTCTCAGCAAATAGCTTGGAGTTCTTGATGGCGAGGGGATAAGGCTCGCGCCACACCGTTCTACAAGCGGCCCGCCTTGGTGGAGCATCTCGCACGAGTGTCGTCTTCACGACATCGAGAGGCGAATCGCGTTCATCGTCGCCTTGGCGCTCGCCTCACGAGAAGTGACAAGTCAGATTTGCCGCGGACTGCTGTTTTCGCCATTAGCGGGCCCATCAGGTCGGATGGACTCTCCCACCGACAGCCCCCATCCGACTGATTGAGCGCCGGCCCGATAATACAGAAGGAGACCGGGGTTCTGTTTCCCGGCCCGCGACCGTCCCCAAGCGCGCCCGTTCATTGATGGTGGCAGGACGGCAGTTCCGGCCTATCGGGGCCCTTCGACCCCATCGCGCGCAGATAAAATGCAAAAATGTGACCCCGATCACAGACGGGCCGCGTGTGCCGCGTGCAAGATGTACCATACTTGCTGATCTAACAAGAAGGACAAGAACAGATAGGAGTGTGTCATGGCTGATCGCGACGCCTGGGAAAAGGCAGAGAGCCTTTCCAAGATTTTCGCTGCGGTCTTCATTCCCGTCGTCCTCGGCGTTGCAGGTTTGCTTGCGAACCAAGTGCTGGAGAAATCCAAGACCAGAGATGAGTTGCTCAAGCAGGCAATCGATGTTGTCTTTCTGTCCAAATCAGACCTGATGGCCGGCGCCGACAAGTCATTTGAAAGCCGCCGAGCCCATCGAAGCCATTGGCTCGAAATTTATAATAGCCTCTCGGATGTCAAGCTGAGCCAAGAGTTCATTGCCATTATGATGGAGCAGGACACGAGGGTGGATGGGACGGAGCTTTATACAATAGAAAATCGGCCCAGTTTTATTTCAAATACCGAAAGAGCCGAGAGCACGAATGAGGATGAACTGGGTCATGGTTGGGTAGACGTTGGGCGCCTGGATTCCGAGCGTTACTCCGATGCGAATTTCACCGTTCCCCCGCACGCTAAGAATCGCGACGGCACAATCAAACCACACGAGATCATCCGAGCACGTTGGAGCGTGAGCTTACGGTCGAACAGCCGCAATTTGGAAGACCGGCAAGGCTATACGGGCACAAGCCGCGGTCTTCTGTGGGGCGGCGAGTGCGTCAAGGTGATCGACTCGCGGATCGATGGACGTCTCCAAACCTGGGCTTTCATTGAAATCGTGCAGTGCCCGCAGACAACGAACTCGGGTCCCAGTTTTGAGCGGAGCGCTATGTCGGGCGTCCGTTCGTTGTTCTGGTAAAACGGGTGAGGCCATGCCCCTCCGCAACTTTGGCCTGTCTCTCTCGCGCCGAGGCGCTGGCGCTAATGCCGGCATGACGTGGCATCCGCGCCCCACCATCAGCCTCGTGGTCGGGTTAACCCTGCTGGCGCTGCTTATGGCGTGGTTAGCGAGGTAGCGCTGCTACCGCTTTTTGCTACCCCACTGCTTGGTACGAGCCGATACGAGGCTGCATAGACACTCGGTTGTCTGCGTCATTTAGGGCCGAAAATGCGGACTAACAATGAAGACGTTACTTGTAATCGCCGGCATACTTGCGTGCGCTGCCGGCCGGCGCACAGTCTTGGGGTAGGGGCGGTGCCTACGCGGGAGCAGGCGGCATCAGCCAAGGCTACTACCCGCGGACCAGAGCGCAGTCGATGACGGCAAGGGTGTTAGGCACCAACTGGTCAAGCGTTTCCCCAACGGTAGCTATACGATCAGGGTGTACCAGGGACCAGGGTAAAATGACGGCGAAACGCGGAAGTGGATGGCCCGCGGAGCTAGAGTCCTCTCGGGACCGCCAATGAGATTAATGCCTTATGCGTACCCGGGTTACTCCGCAACTCCGAGCCAAATGATTGGGGCGCACATTGGGGTGCACAAGCCGCCTAGGATAGAGCTGACGCCAGAACGAGGTGGAATTGCAGTCGATTCGCTTTTGAGCACGAAAGGCCGCGTACTGTCCGTCGGCGAGTGTGGGGCGCTGGGCCGGTGTACTTTGGAAAAAATGAAAAATGGTAACCCCCTCCTGTAGTGCCTTGGCCGAATGTGCAGATTTCCCGCTTCCGAGTATTTGCCTTGCCAATCCACCACCCAGTTTTTGTAATGACCGGTCGCGCTGTCCCGATCAACAAGGATCATGGCGTAGTCCCATTGCCATCTACTCTGGCCAGCGCGATTTTTCTCTTCCGGATCTTGCGACCTAAGTTGCGGGGGCCACCAGCCATCGAATCTCGAGGCACAAACTGCTCTGTACGATCGTGAGAAAGTATTGTTTTGGTATTGAGCCAAAAAATACATCTTTTGCAGGTCGTACCAGCCGCCCGTATCTGTGTCTTGCACACAGTGAGCGGCCGTGAGAACTACTCTTGGTGAAATGAACTGCCCGGTGCATGCTCTGCTGTATTTCTTTCCATCTTTTTCGTGGGCTTCATAGTTCAAGACCAAGCCTGCCCATTTCAGTGGGGCAATTGTAGGATTTCCCGTCGTGCCCCATGCACTTTGCTGAGTTCCTGTGGAAGAACTCGGCGGGTTCGATCCGGCCTCCGCGGAACGAGCAGCATTGAACCAGCCAACGAATGCCAGCATCGCCGCTGTGGCTAGCCCAGACCGAACCGCGCCCATTTAGATCCTCCGTAAATGAGCAAGTTGCCCCCTCAATACCCGCGATCATCAACTGCGGAGAGTGCCGAGGTCGCCTATCAGCGAGCATATTCGCGCATGACACATTGAGCACCTGAAGCCTTGAGTTCGTCGCACAACCTCTCGCTTGTTCCAAAGTCGCAAAAGGACCAACAGCAGCAAGGTGACGGCTCTCGCGAGCGGGTGCTGATTTGTCGCTAATACTACGGTGCGAGAACCTCGATTCCGGCACGGCCCAGAAAAAATATTTTTTCGCGAAGGCACGCCGGAATTGGCAAGCCCGTGCCGCTTATTCGGCAGGCGCAACCAACCCGCCCTCGCCCCTCACGGGGCGATTTTGAAGCAAGGTTCTCTGAGGTTCAACGCAAATCGGAGCAAGGCAATGACCATTCGAACCAGGACTATTCTCGCAATCGCAATGCTGACTGGCTCTTTCGGATTCGCCTCAGCGCAGACCACTACATTCACCGGTCCTCGAGGCCAATACATGGGCAGCGCCAATACATTCGGGAACACCACTACGTACACGGGCCCTCAGGGCCAATACATGGGCAGCGCCAATACTTTCGGGAACACGACGACATTGACCGGCCCCCGGGGTGAGTACCAAGGATCGGTCACGACATTCCCAGGGTTTCGACGGCCCTGTATCGGTTTCGGCTGCTAGCCCATATCAGCCGACAGGAGATGATAATGACCAGCAAGTTCTTATTCACCACCTGCGCGTTGCTTCTGTCGTTGCCGGCATTGGCGCAAGAATGGACGAACGAGGAAAAGGCCGCGGGGCTGAAAACAACCGAATACACGCGCCATATCCCCGCAGGAAAACAGCGCACCCTCGATAATTTTGGCTATCTCAATCCCGACTGCACCCTCGTCGAGGACACGGACACCGTAATATCGAAGGAACCCGAACACGGTAGCGCTGTCATTGCGGTGATTGAGCGCTTTCCCGCCTACGCCAAGGACAACATACGCTCCAAGTGTAACGAAAAGAAAATGCGAATGCCGGTGCTTACCTACAAGGCAGCGGTGGGCTATGCCGGAACCGACGCGTTCGAGGTGCTCTCTGTTTCCTCCAATGGTGTTGCGAATCTTTTCCGCTACACCATCAAAATAGTGGACGTAGATTCCAAGAAGAAAGGGCGAGCTGATCTGCGCCCCTAAATGGGGCCTTTGTTATCCCACTTAACGAGCTCCGAGCACTGGGTTTTCCGAGCAATGGACTTCTTCACCGTGCATGGGCATAGAGCTCTTTGGTTCTATAGTTCTTGCTGGAGTTCTACAGAGTTCATCAAGCACAGAGTTCTACAGACTTTCTGGGCTCTTCTGGGCATAGAGTTCTAGAGTTCTATGCCCACCGAAAGGGGTGACTGCGGACACAAAGGCAATAAGCATACCCCTCTCAAAAAATCCAAAAAATGGTCACCCCCTCCCCTGGATGGCCTTTTCTTTTCATCCGCTTATGTTGCTGAGCAAGAATTAGCTGGTTATCGCATACTGGGTCGGGTTGCTGGTGCCTACGCGATGTATTGCGCCTGACGACCCAGCGAAGTTACGCACCTGCTATTAGATTCCTCCGAGCTGTTGAAACGGAGTTGACTTATTGGTGGACGCTGTTTTTCGATACAGCGGCGAAGAGCACCGGTCATGCGCACTTCCGGCGGAACAGCGCCTGCTCCCATCATTATTGAGTATCACGGCGTACTGGTTGTACGCGACGACCTTTTTATAGGCGGCACCAAAGCGCGTTACATCAGTATGATATTCAACGGGGCTGATGAGGTGGTCTACGCCAGTCCTGCGGAGGGCGGAGCACAGGTAGCGCTTGCAACCGTAGCCCGACGTCTGGGCAAGCAGGCAACAATCTTCGTTGCACGTCGGGGAAAGCCGCATGCGCGCACGACAGAAGCAGCACAGCTTGGCGCCAAGATCGTCGCCGTCGCTCCGGGATACCTGTCTGTAGTTCAGGCGCGTGCGCGTGAATACTGCACCCAAAGCGGAGCACGTCTGATGCCGTTCGGCGCCGACATGTCAGAAGCAATAAATGCCATTGCTGCTGCGGCGCGTGCGATTGGGATCGAACCTGACGAAGTCTGGTGTGCAGCCGGCTCCGGCGTACTTGCCCGCGGACTGGCAGCTGCATGGCCGAACGCGCTCCGGCATGCGGTACAGGTTGGCCGGAAGTTGACACCGCCTGATGTTGCAGGCGCCATGATCCATATTCATCCGGCACCCTATGGGCGTGCAGCGCGGAGTGAGCCACCATTCCCCTGTGATCCATACTACGAAGCGAAAGCTTGGGAGGTGACAACGGCCTGCAGAGGGACGGGCCGGGTGGTTTTCTGGAACGTAATGGGGCCAGCGTAGTGCCAAAACGTTGCTGGGCCAGATCCAACTCACTCCCCCGCGGCTGATCACGCCCATTTCCGCGGACGCGGGATGGTCTTTGGCCATGCTGTCGCCTCATGCATCGCATGTACTCTGGTGCCGCGGATTGAGGGGGGTTCGTTTGTCCGATCTGCACTTCGCACGGATTGCAGCTTTGGGAGTGCTCGTCGCCGCGCTTGGCCTTGCAGGATGTGGACGCAAGGGTGGACTCGACCCACCCCCGGGAGCGACACCCGCTGAGACCAGCGTGTCACGACCGGACCTCGAGCCGGCGATCGGGCCCGACGGTAGGGTCATTGCGCCGTCGCAAGGACCGAAGCGGAGTACGCCCCTCGATTTTCTGCTCAACTGAGCGCGCGTGCTTACCAGGTGCTTACCGCTGAAGATCAGGCGTCGCAATTCGTTGTTAAATTCACTCCGAAAGGTCTAACAATTTCAATTGGTGCCCCTGGCCGGACTCGAACCAGCACGATGTTGCCACCACCTGATTTTGAGTCAGGCGCGTCTACCAATTCCGCCACAGGGGCTTGTCAGCGATCATAGCGGGGAGGGGGAGCCGGTCAACGGCCCCATACCATTGCCGTCTTCGTATCGCTATATGAGGCGCGGATTGATAGGGACAATATCGAATGACAGTGTTCTGTTCGTACCCAACCGCAAACCGGCGTCATGGCCGGGCTTGTCATGGCAAGTCGGGTTTACCCGACTTGCGGCACACAATCGTCCGCAACTCGGGCGAGCCCGAGTTGCGCTGCCATCCACGTCTTCAGTTGATCCCACGAAAGACGTGGATGCCGGCGACATTAGCGCGTTTACGCGCGTCTTCCGACGCGCTATGCGCGGGCATGACGGCACACTAGCCACAGCGCGCTGCGACCGGCATGAGCGACATGACCATCAATATGATCCGGGAGCGGCCGGTGGCGTCGGCGGCGGCCGCGATCGCGGCGGTCGGCGCGGCGACCATCCTCGGCGCCTTGATCTTCCAGTACGGGTTCGGCCTGAAGCCGTGTCCGCTCTGCCTCGAGCAGCGCTACGCCTATTACTTCGCCATCCCGCTCGCGGTCATGGTGCTGCTTGGCGATCAGGTCGGCGCCTCGCGCAAGGTGCTGCTTGCCGCGCTCGTCGCGATCGCGCTCGGCATGGCGTGGAACGCCGGGCTCGGCGTTTATCATGCCGGCGTCGAATGGAAATGGTGGGCGGGGCCGCAGGAATGCTCGGGCGCGCTCGAGGATCTGGGCTCCGCGGGCGGGCTCCTCAACAAGCTGCAGTCGATCTCGGTCGTGCGCTGCGACGACGCGGCCTGGCGCTTCCTCGGCCTCTCGCTCGCGGGCTACAACGCGCTCATCTCGCTCGCGCTCGCAGCCGTCGCGGCGTGGGCGGCGATGCTGGAGTGGCGTCAAATGCGCTCGAGCAATTTTTGACTGGACACGGGGTCTGCGAATCTTCCAGCTTCCGCGCATGTACGCGACTGCCCCATCCCTCGCCCTACGCGCTGCACTGCCGTCGGCTTTGCCTCCTGCAACTATTGCGTGTATCGCCATCTGGGAGCCGTTCCGGCCATTGTTTTTTATTGTTCTTTACAATGAAAAGAGTACTTTTTTGGTTGTGCAATCAACCGTTGTGGGCTTCCGCCCCGCAAATCTAACCTGATTTCCATGGCGCGAATCACCTCGACGGGCGCTCGCTCTCTGCCTGATGAACGCTCCCCCTGCTAGGCCGCCTGCGGCGCCGGCAGATCGCTGGTGAGCGCCTGCGCCATGCCCTCGATCAAGGCCAGTACGTCGGGATGCTGTTCGGGCCGCCAGCGCGCAAGCATATCGGCGAGGCCTTGGCGACGCGCCGCGACGATGCGCTCGCGCATGGCCGCGCCGAGGGCCGTGAGTTGCAGCGCGCCGCTCGCGCTTTTCTCCGCGATGGCGCGCGCGCAGAGCGCCTCCAACGGAGGCGCGAGCTCCCGCTCCGGAATCTCGAGCTCGGCGCTGAGCGCGGCCAGCGTGATCGGCGCCCGCTCGCCGAGCCGCGCCAGCATCCACAGCTCGGGCGCGGGCAGCTCGACGGCGGCGCGGCGGGCGAGATCGGCGTAGAGGCGCCAGCGATTTTCCCGCGCCACCAAAAGCGTGATGATGCGCTCGAGTTCCTCGAGCGAGGTGGCGTCGCGCGGCATGGCGAAGCTTTCGCCCATCCCTTCCGCGGGCGCGCCCTCGCGCAGCGGGTACTCGCGCAAGAGCCAGGTCAGCGCGAAGCCCACGGCCGAAATGGCAGCCGCCACCAGAAACACCGGGCGAAGCGCCGTCATCACCGCGGTGATGTACTCCTCGTGCAGGCTGGCCGGCAGGCCCCTGACCGTCGACGGCATGGCGGTGGCGAGGAACTCCATGCCGGGACCGGCGAGCTGAGCGTGCAGGCGGTTGGCGAAAATGGCGCCGAACAGCGCCACGCCGAGCGCGCCGCCGAGCGAGCGGAACAGCATCGTGCCCGAAGTGGCCACGCCGAGATACTCGTAGCTGACGCTGTTCTGCACCGCGATGATCAGCACCTGCATGACCATGCCCATGCCGAGCCCGAGCCAAAGCGCGTCGATCGCGGTCTGCCAGTCATTGCTTTCGACCGCGAGCAGCGACAGCGCGCCGAGCCCGAAGGTCATCGTCGCCGTGCCGAGGATGGGAAACAGCTTGTAGCGGCCGAAGCGGCTGATGATGCGCCCGCTGATAACCGAGGTCACCAGCATGCCGAGCATCATCGGCATGAGGAGGAGACCGGAGGCAGTCGGGCTCACGCCCTTGACGACCTGAAGATAGATCGGAAGGAACGTCACCGCGCCGAACAGCGAGAGGCCCACGATGAGGCCAACGCCGCTTGCGACCGCAAAATTACGGTTCGTGAACAGATGCATCGGCAGGACCGGCTCGCGCGCGCGCAGCTCGACCGTGACGAAGGCGAGGGCGCCGGCGATGCTCGCCGCGATGATGCAGAGCATCACGGGCGAGGTCCAAGGCAAGGTGGTGCCGCCCAGTCCCGTGAACAGAATGATCGCGCTGAGCGCGGCGGTGAGCAGAAGCGCGCCCGTGTAGTCGATCGCGTGCCGGCGGCGCGTCGAGCGCGACGGCAGCACCGCGGCGATCACCGCCATCGCCAGGATGCCGGTCGGCAGATTGATGTAGAAGATCCAGCGCCAGCTCAGGTGATCGACGAAGAAGCCGCCGACGAGTGGGCCGACGATGGTGGCGACCCCGAACACCGCGCCGAAAAAACCCTGGTAGCGTCCGCGCTCGCGCGGCGGGATCAGATCGCCGATCACGGCGATGGTGATGACCATCAGCCCCCCGCCGCCCAGTCCCTCGACCGCGCGAAAGGCGATCAGCTGCACCATATTCTGCGCGATGCCGCAGAGCGCGGAGCCGACGAGAAACACGGCGATCGCCACCTGCAGCACGATCTTGCGGCCATAGAGATCGCCGAACTTTCCGTAGAGCGGGCCGGCGACCGTGCTGGTGAGGAGATACGCGGTCACCACCCAGGAGAGATAGCTCAAGCCACCGAGATCGCCGACCATGGTCGGCAGCGCGGTCGAGACGACGGTCTGGTCGAGCGCGGCGAGCCACAGCGCCAGAAACAGCGCGCCGAACACCGTTCGAATCGAAGCCTGGTTTTGGGTCGAGGTCATCCGAAGCTAGCGGGGCGAGTGAGCCACTCGGCTCGCTTTACGGCTGCAGCTCGGTGTCCCAATAAAGGTAGTCGAGCCAGCTCTCGTGCAGATAGTTCGGCGGGAAGCGCCGGCCGTTGCGATGCAAATGGTTGACGCTCGGCTGGAACGGCATCTGCGACGGCCACATCTTGGCCTCGTCCATCGTCATGTTGCCTTTCTGGAGATTGCAGGGCGAGCAGGCGGCGACCACGTTGATCCAGGTCGTGTGCCCGCCGCGCGAGCGCGGCAACAGATGATCGAACGTGAGGTCCTCGCGCGAGCCGCAATACTGGCAGCTGAACTTGTCGCGCAGGAAGACGTTGAAGCGGGTGAATGCCGGCTGGGTCGTTGGCTTCACGAAGGTCTTGAGCGACACCACGCTCGGCAGCTTCATCTCCAGGCTCGGGCTGCGCACCGCCCGGTCGTATTCGGCGACGATGTTCACCCGCTCGAGGAAAACCGCCTTGATGGCGTCCTGCCACGACCACAGCGACAACGGGTAGTAGCTGAGCGGACGGAAGTCCGCGTTGAGCACGAGAGCGGGAAAACCTGCGGGCGACAAATTCACGGCGCTCCTAGTGAACCGCAGCAGTGCGTCACAGTCTATAGGGTAGCGTGACAGGATTGTGAAGGCCGCTCCATGGGTTACCAGGCCTCGGCGAAATCGCATGACTGCCGCTGACGGCCGTCTCCGTTTCTCCGAAAGCGGGGCCGGCAATCCGAATCAGCGGTACTGGCCGCGCGCTCGAATCGGCGGCTACGGAGCGCGCCGGGGCCGCAGCTGCCGTGCGAGAAACTCCCCGCCGTGGCGCAACCCTTCCTGGTCGATGCCGTGGCCGATGCCGTAAGACATGTGCCATTCGACGGGTACCCCGAGCGCTGCGAGCCCGCCGGATGCATGGAACAACGCCTGCGGTGGAATCAAGTCGTCGCGATCGCCGTGAACGAGCAGGACCGGCGGCCGCGACGTAATCTCTGCCGCGAATGTTTCCGGATTGACATCGGGCGGGACCGCCAACAATCCGGAATAGCCGACGATGGCGGCGGGCGCGACGGCACGGCGCAGTCCCACGTGCAGCGCCAGCATCGTTCCTTGGCTGAAGCCGACGAGCGCGAGCGCCGAAGGCGGCAGGTTGCGCCGCTTGAGCTCGGCGTCGAGAAAGGCGGAGAGGATGGGCGCCGCGTTGTTGACGCCGGTCCAGCGTTCATTGGGATCGCGGAACGTGAGCGGGAACCACTGCCGGCCGACCGGCGCTTGGGCGCAAGGCTCCGGGGCGTGCGGGGAGACGAACGCCGCCTGCGGCAACAGCCCCTGCCAGGCGCGGCCGATCTCGATGAGATCGTTGCCGTCGGCGCCGTAGCCGTGCAGAAACGCGACGAGTTGCTGCGCCGGAGCTGCGCGCGGCTCGAGCCGCGGACCGTCGAGCTCAGCCATTGCCCACCGCCGCGATCGGTGCGCCGTCGCGCTGCTTGGTCGCGCGATAGTACGACCAGAGCATGCAGGCAGCCGCGCCGCGCCACGGGCGCCAGGATTCAGCGAGCGGGCCCATTTCTTTCGCCGACGGGCGGGTTTTGAGCGCGAGCAACAGCCGTGCCCCTTCCTGCAAGGCGAGGTCGCCCGCGGGCCAGGTATCGGCATGGCCGAGGCAGAACAGAAGATAGATATCGGCGGTCCAGGGGCCGATGCCGTGCACCGCCGTCAACGCGGTGTGAGCCTCGTCCGCCGGCTTGTCGACCAGCGCGCGAAGATCAAGCTCGCCGCGATCGATCGCCTTGGCGATCGCCTTGAGTGTGCGAATCTTCGGCGCCGAAAGTCCGGCGCGCGCGAGCTTGGCCGGGCGAGCGCGCAACAGCGCCGTGTGGTCGAAGGGATCCAAAGCTTCGTTGAGCCGCGTCCAGATCGCTCTCGCGCTGGCGGTCGAGAGCTGTTGCGAGACGACGATCGACGCGAGCCCGGCGAATCCGTCCGGCCGTCGCCGAAGCGGGGGCCGGCCGGCCCGCGAGAGCGCGATCCCGAAGCGCGGGTCGGCGTCGACGAGGCGGGCGATGGCGTGATCGAGATCGGCTTCGGTGTGGATGAAGAACGACATGGCGGCGGCGAAGCATCTACAAAAGCCATCGCAACGCAACCCCTTTGTGGTCTGCGTCGGCGGGGCCGTCATGCGGGCGCTGAAAGTCTTGGCTTTCCCCAATCCCGCGTCAGGCGCTAATCAGGTCGCATCTCGACCGACGTCACTTTCCGCGCGACGACGTCAAGCGTTTCGCGTCCACGGATCAGATCGCTCGCACGCTCCGCGATCATGACCACCGCCGCGTTGATGTTTCCGCCGACCAGGTCGGGAAACACTGAGGCATCGACCACTCGCAAGCCTTCGGTGCCATGCACGCGAAGCTCTGCGTCGACCACCGCCATGGGATCCGAAGCGGTTCCCATGCGACAGGTTCCGGCGGGATGATGGGCGGTTACCGCGGTCGTGCGAATGACATGCTCCAGCTGCTCGTCGCTGCGCGCCGAGGCGAGCGGTCCCAGTTCTCCGGCGATGAACGGCGCGATGGCCCGTTGCTGCGCGATGTCACGAAAGAGCGCAACCGCTCGGCGCATCGTCGACCAGTCGCGATCCGTCGCCAAGAGCTTCTGCCGGATATGCGGATGAGCCAATGGGGCGGACGAGGCCAAGCTGACATTGCCGCGGCTTTCCGGCCGCAAGAGTACGATGCGGCACGCAAAACTGTCGTCGAAGCCCTTCTGCAGCGGCAGATAGGGCGCCGCGCCGAGCGGCCCCGCGATGAAAAGGAGTTGCGTATCGGGCGCCGGTTCGCGGCTGTCCGTTTTCAAGAAGGCGGTAATTCCGCCGGGAAGATCGGCGGTAAACCCGGTCCCGAACAGATAGCCGCGTGCCAATTCCACAGCCAAGCGATCCAAGCGCATGTTGCGGTGGACGGGACCGGACGAGCTTCGGGCATACAGAATAAGCGCGGCGGCATGATCCTGAAGATTTTGTCCGACGCCGGCGAGCGCGACGCGCACGGTAATGTCATGCCGCGCCAGCTCTTCCGCCGGCCCGATGCCGGACAACATCAGCAATTGAGGCGAGTTGATCGTACCCCCGGCGAGGATGACTTCGCGGCGCGCTCGCGCCGTGAAACGCCCGCCGTTGCGGAAATACTCCACGCCGACAGCGCGGCGTCCTTCCATCACGACGCGCGTGACCTGCGCCTTCACCTCTAGCGTCACCCGATCGCGTGACAATGCCGGATAGAGATAGGCCGTTGCTGCGCTCTCGCGCCGCCCATTACGGATCGTCATCTGCATGCGGCTGATGCCGTCCTGCTGCGCCGCGTTGTAATCGTCATTGTAGGGGTGTCCGGCTTGGACAGCCGCTTCGACATAGGCATCGACGAGCGGGTCTTCGTATCTCGACTTGCGCGTGGCCAGCGGACCGTGTCCGCCACGGTAGAAGCTTTGGCCGCCCTCCCAGGATTCCTGCCGTCGGAAATACGGCAACACGTCGGAATAGGACCAGCCGGATGCGCCATTGGCGGCCCAGCGGTCGTAATCGCTCCGGTTCCCCCGGACGTATGCCATCGCATTGACCGAGGACGAGCCGCCCACGATCTTGCCGCGCATACATTCAATGCGCCGGTTGCCGGTGCTGGGATCGGGCTCGATGTCGTAGCCCCAGTCGTGGCGCCGATCTAAAAGGATTTTGCCCCAGCCAAGCGGCATGTGAATAAGCGGATCGCGGTCCCAGCCGCCGGCCTCGAGCAGGAGAACGCGGGTGGCCTCGTCCTCGGTAATCCGATTAGCGAGCGTGCAGCCGGCGGACCCGGCGCCGACAATGATGTAATCGTACTCAGATCGTCGCATGACCCGGCGCTGTGGACTGCTATCGAGAGGGCGAGCAGGGAAGACTATCACAGTGTCGGCGGCAAGCTGAGGGACCAGATTGTTCCGGGGCATGTGAGTCGCTGGGAGGCGCATGACTACTCCCGTCTTCCGTTTCGCGCCGAGCCCGAACGGTTATTTGCATCTTGGCCATGCGTTCTCCGCGCTCATCAACTTCGACATGGCGCGCGCGACCGGTGGCCGCTTTCTGCTGCGCATCGAGGACATCGACGCGGCGCGCTGCCGGCCGCACTACGAGCAGGCGATCTACCAGGACCTGGCATGGCTCGGTATCACTTGGGAGGAGCCGGTGCGGCGCCAAAGCGCGCGACTCGACGATTATCGCGCCGCGTTGACGCGGCTGGACAGTCTCCTTTATGCGAGCTTCGAGACGCGCGGCGAGATCGCGCGCCTCGTTGCCGAACGCGAGCGACACGCGCCATGGCCGCGCGATCCGGACGGTGCGCCGCTCTATCCCGGCGATGCGCGCTCGCTCTCGGCCGCCGAACGCCTGCGGCGCATGGAGGCAGGCGAGCCGTATGCGATGCGGCTCGACATGGCGGCGGCGCTTGCGCGCACCGGAGCGCTGACGTGGATCGAGAGCGACTGCGGGGGTAAAACGACGTCGGTTGCGGCAAGGCCGCAAATATGGGGCGACGTCGTGCTTGCGCGCAAGGAGACGCCGACGAGCTATCACCTTTCCGTGGTGGTCGACGACGCCGAGCAAGGCGTGACCCACGTCGTGCGCGGGCAGGATCTGTTCGCCGCGACCGCCGTGCACCGTGTGCTGCAGGCGTTGTTCGCCTGGCCGGCACCCATTTACCATCACCACCGCCTGATACTCGACGCCCACGGGCAAAAGCTGTCGAAATCGACCCGCGCCACCGCTCTGCGGGCGTTGCGCGAGAACGGCGCGACTTCGGCCGACATTCGCCGCATGGTCGGGCTTGCGTGAGCTGTGGCCGGCAGCTTGTCTGCGTGGCACTCTGTATCCTGGGGGAGCGATGGCGAGACCGAGACGATCGGCGGGCAAGCGACAACGCCGGGCCAAGCGCGCGGCGCGCTCGCCGACTGCGCAGGTGCATGCGATCCAGGCGACGCTGGCGGACATCGCGCATGAGATCAGGACGCCGTTGACCGGCGTGGTCGCGCTGGGCGAGCTGCTTGCTACATCCGAGCTTGGCGCGCGCGAGCGCGGCTGGGCAACGGCGATCAAGGGTACGGCCGAGCATCTCGTCCTGCTCACGTCGTTGATCATTGATGCCGCGCGGGCCGACGCCAAGCGGCTCGTGCTGCGGCGCGAGCTTATTCGCCCGCGCCGCCTGCTCGATGCGCTCGCGGCCTCGCTCGCCGCGCGCGCCGATGCCAAGGGCATCGAACATGCCGTGGATATTCCGGCGACACTGCCGGAAGCGGTGATCGGCGATCCGTTGCGGCTCCGGGCGGCGCTGGAAAATCTCATCGAGAACGCGGTGAAGTTCACCGAGCGCGGCAGCGTGCGCCTCGCGGCGGGATGCGAGCGGGCCGCGCGCGGGAAAGTGCGTTTGATGTTCACGGTGACGGACAGCGGGATCGGGCTTAGCAGTGCCGAGATCAAGCGGCTGTTTCAGCCCTTCGCGCAGGCGAGCGATCAGGTTGCGCGCCGATACGGCGGTGCGGGGCTCGGGCTGACGTTGGCCAAGCGGGTCGCCAAGGCGATGGGCGGTCAGTTGACGGTCGCGAGCGAGCCCGGGCATGGCAGCCGTTTCCGGATGAGCGTCACCGTGGACGAGGTGGCGGAGGCGCCGGGAACAGCCGCCTCCGACGGCGCCGCCGCGCGCGATCAATCGGTGCATCCGCTCTCCGTTCTCTGCGTCGAGGCCAATCCGCACGGCCGCGTCCTGCTCAACACCATCCTCGCCGAACTCGGTCACCGCGCTGATTTCGTCGGCACGGGCGCGGCGGCGGTCGAGGCGGTGACGCGGGGCGGCTACGACGTCGTATTGATGAACGTGGTGCTGCCGGATATCGACGGGCTCGAAGCGACGCGGCGCATCCGCACGCTTGCCGACCGCGCCGGTCGCATGCCGATCGTCGGCGTATTCGGCCGCGCGAGCGCGGGCGAGGAGGATGCCGCCCGTGCTGCCGGGATGAACGGCTACCTGACCAAGCCGCTTAGCCCGGGCGCGCTCACTCAGGTGCTCGGATCGGTGATGGTCCAGACGTAGCGTGCTTGCGAAATGAAAACGCCGCGCGTCGGGCGCGGCGCTTTGATTGATCGCATGTCCGCGTCAGTACCGGATCCCGACCGGCGCCCAGCCCCATCGATAGTTGAGGCCCACTTTCACGAGGTGAAGCTGCTGCTGGATGCGGGTGTTGAGGACGAACTGCTGGGTCGTATCGGTGAAATTCAGGTTGTTCGTGTGTAAGTCCAGGTAGTTGTATTCGATCTTTGCCGACCAATTGTCGAGAAACGCGTATTCGACGCCGGCGCCCACCATCCAACCCCATTTGGTCTCGTTTCCGCTGAACGCGGGCAGGAGAGCGATATTCGGGGAAGTCAAATCGTATTGGTCGTTCGCCCAGGCGGCGCCGCCCTTGCCGTAGACGAGCAGGCGATCGAGCGCGACGCCCAGCCGGCCCGCGATCGTGCCCATTCCTACGACCTTCGCGCTGCATCCCCCTGGGGGAAGCGGACCGTTGAGCAACGAGGTCGATGCGCAAGAGCCGCTGCCGGTGAGATTTGCTCCGCTGGCGTCCGCTTCAACGCCGAACACGACCGAGCCGGCCTGATACTGGGCGCCGATCTGGCCGCCGGCCAGCCATCCGCTCACGTCAAAACTGGCAGGCGCCGGCGTGATGGTGTCCGCTAAGAACGGGTAGGGAGCGCCGGTCTCGTTCTTTCGCCCAAAGCCGCCGCCGGCATGGGCGCCAAAATAAAAACCGGTCCAGGTGAAGTACACGACCGCCGGCGCCGGCGGCGCGTACACGACCGGCGGCGGACCATAGTCAGCGGCTGCTGCGGGGTTGAGCGCAGCGGCGAGCGCAATCACGCTAATGCTCGCGACAGTCAGTCTTTTCATCGGACGGTCCCCCCGAACCATGGCGCTAGACGCGTGCAGTTGCCGGCACGGCCGCGCGATGCCGCTCGAAGCGTTGCGGCAGACTGCGGCGAGTCAAGGGCGGTCGCGGCGAACGCAGGAAAATCGTCTTACTGGAATCGGGGCGGGGGTGGAGCTATCGAATTGAAACAATTGGGTCTTTTGCGCTTCGTTGCAGCAGAGCCACGGCGGCGAACTTTCCCCT
The DNA here is from genome assembly GCA_035693615.1 of Xanthobacteraceae bacterium. Taxonomy (GTDB): domain Bacteria; phylum Pseudomonadota; class Alphaproteobacteria; order Rhizobiales; family Xanthobacteraceae; genus VAZQ01. Next base: position 38,804 of record DASSGH010000039.1, on the reverse strand, counting down.
CGTGCCCGGAGGATTACGCTGCGGTCCGATCCACGATCCGAACGATGTCGGCCACGATGCGGTTGAGCTCAAAATCCTTGGGCGTATAGACCGCGGCCACGCCGGCTTGCTGGAGCGTCTCGGCGTCCTCCGGCGGGATGATGCCGCCGACCACCACGGGGATGCCATCGAGGCCGGCGCTTTTCATGCGCGCAACCACGTCCTTCACCAGCGGCACGTGGGAGCCCGAGAGGATCGATAGCCCCAGCACGTGCGCGCCCTGCTTGCGCGCGGCTTCGACAATCTCCGCGGGCGTCAAGCGGATGCCCTCGTAGACGACCTCCATGCCGGCGTCCCGCGCCCGCACCGCGATCTGCTCGGCGCCGTTCGAATGCCCGTCGAGGCCGGGCTTGCCGAGCACGAATTTCAGCCGCCGTCCGAGCTTGCGCGATACCCGCTCGACCTCGGCACGCAAGCCGTCGAGGCCTACCGTCTCATTGCGCGGCGCGCGTCCGACCCCGGTGGGCGCGCGGTACTCGCCGAAGCTTTCGCGCAAGGTGAAGCCCCATTCGCCGGTGGTAACGCCGGCTTTGGCGCAGACGACGGAGGCGGGCATGATATTGCGGTTTTCGCGCGCCGCCGCGCGCAACTCCTTGAGCGCCGCGGCGACCGCCTTTTGGTCGCGCGCGTTGCGCCACGCCTGCAGGCGCTCGATCTGCTCGGCTTCGGCCTGCGGTGACACCGTGAGGATGGCGTCCGCCGCGCCGGCGAGTGGCGACGGCTCGCTCTCCACGAACCGATTGACTCCCACTACGATCTGCTCGCCGCGTTCGATCGCCTCGACCCGCCGCGTGTTCGACTCGACAAGCTGCTGTTTCATATAGCCGTGATCGACGGCGGCAACGGCACCGCCGAGCGCTTCGATATGTGCCAGCTCTTCCTTGGCCTCGCGCTTGAGCCGCTCGACCTTCTCGGCGATTGCCGGTGCGCCGTCGAAAATGTCGCCGTATTCGAGCAGGTCGGTCTCATACGCGAGGATCTGCTGCATGCGAAGCGACCATTGCTGATCCCAAGAGCGCGGCAGGCCGAGCGCTTCGTTCCATGCCGGCAATTGCACCGCCCGCGCGCGGGCGCTCTTGGACAGCGTCACCGCCAGCATCTCGATGAGTATGCGGGTGACGTTGTTCTCCGGCTGCTGCTCCGTGAGTCCCAGCGAATTGACTTGTACGCCGTAGCGGAACAGTCGCTGCTTGGGATCATTGACGCCGTAGCGCTCGGCGGTGATCTCGTCCCAGAGCTCGGCGAAAGCGCGCATCTTGCACAGCTCGGTGACGAAGCGCAGGCCGGCATTGACGAAGAAGGAGATGCGTCCGACCACGTCACCGAAGGCGCCGCGCTCGACCGCGCCCGAGGCCTGCACGGTGTCCAGCACCGCGATCGCCGTTGCGAGCGCAAACGCGAGTTCCTGCACCGGTGTCGCGCCCGCCTCCTGCAGGTGATAGGAGCACACGTTGATCGGATTCCACTTCGGCATCTCGCGGGTGGTGAACAGGATCACGTCCTTGGTTAGCCGCATGGAGGGGGCGGGCGGAAACACGTAGGTGCCGCGGGAGAGATATTCCTTGATGATGTCGTTCTGCGTGGTCCCTTGCAGTTTCTGGCGCGCGACGCCCTGTTCGTCGGCGAGCGCGACATAGAGCGCGAGCAGCCAGGCGGCCGTCGCGTTGATAGTCATTGAGGTGTTCATCTCTCCGAGCGGAATATGCTCGAACAGCGTACGCATATCGCCGAGATGGGAGATCGGTACGCCGACCTTGCCGACCTCGCCCTTAGCCAACGGGTGGTCGCTGTCGTAACCGGTTTGGGTGGGCAGATCGAATGCGACCGAGAGCCCGGTCTGACCCTTGGCGAGGTTCTTGCGATAGAGCGCGTTGGAGTCGCGCGCGTTGGAATGACCGGCATAGGTGCGGAAAATCCAGGGCTTGTCGCGCGCCCGGGCCGCGCCGGTCGATGCCTCGCTCATGGGCGTCTCGCTGCGCTTAAGCATTGTGCGGCGCAGCATACTCCGGGGGCGCTCCAAAAGGTAGCCGTCCGGAATTCACACTGCGCCGCGAGTCAAAAGTGGGAAATCTCCGCGCGCCCGCCCTTTGCTCGTCCAGGTTTATAACGCGCCAGCGCGCCCAGGCGCTCCCCCGACGCGCGCGAACACCCAGCCTTGCGCTTGGCTCGCGCTCGCGGCTGCGCGCGGAGCCGTCGATCCGCGCTAGCGTTTGATGAAACCGACGATCACCAACAGGATGACGGCTCCGATCACGGCGTTGATGATCGAGCCGATGAAGCCCGAGAACGGCACGAATCCCAACTGCGTGAGCAGCCACACGCCAATGAAGGCGCCGACGATGCCGATGAGGATGTCCCAGATCAGTCCGAACCCAAAGCCGCGCACGATTTGGCCGGCCAACCAGCCGGCGATCGCACCGACGATGATCATGATGATAATGCTGTCTATTCCAACCACGATATCCTCCCCCCTCGGTCGAACACGAGGCGCTGGCGCGACTTTGTGATGCAGTTAGGATCAACTTAGTAGGGCAACGCTCGAAAGCGTAGCTCAACCCGATCGCACTGTCAGCAAACGCCGTCATCCGGTAAACAGGTTTACGATCGCGCGCCGCTCGGAGCGATGCGTCCTCTATATTGCGGTGCAGCATGAAATGCGGCAGACTGTAATGATCTGTGCCACTTGCGGAGGCGCGCATGCCGGCCGTCGCGATGACCAATCCGCTGCAGGGCGCGGTGCCCAAGGATCTTTATGAGATCGGCGAAGTTCCGCCGCTCGGCCACGTGCCGGCGCGGATGCACGCCTGGGCCATTCGCAAGGAGCGCCACGGTCCGCCGGAGACCTCGATGCAGCTCGAAGTGCTGCCGACCTGGCCGATCGGGGAGGACGAGGTGCTGGTCTATGTCATGGCCGGCGGCGTCAACTACAACGGCGTGTGGGCGGGCCTCGGCGTTCCGATCTCGCCGCTCGACGTGCACAAGCATCCCTTTCACATCGCCGGCTCGGATGCCTCAGGCATTGTTTGGGCGTGCGGTTCAAAGGTGCGCCGCTGGAAGGTTGGGGACGAAGTCATCGTCCATTGCAACCAAGACGACGGTGACGACGAGGATTGCAACGGCGGCGACCCGCTGTTGTCGCCCTCCCAGCGCATCTGGGGCTATGAGACGCCGGACGGATCATTCGCGCAGTTCTGCCGCGTGCAGTCGCGCCAGCTCATGACGAAGCCGGCGCATCTGAGCTGGGAAGAGGCGGCCTGCTACACGCTTACCCTTGCCACTGCCTATCGCATGCTGTTCGGCCATTCGCCCCACACAATGAAGCCGGGCGATCATGTCCTGGTGTGGGGCGCCTCCGGCGGGCTTGGCGTATTCGGCGTGCAGCTCGCGGCCGCGTCGGGCGCCAATGCGGTCGGCATCATCTCGGATGAAAGCAAGCGCGACTATGTGATGCAGTTGGGCGCCAAGGGCGTGATCAATCGCAAGGAGTTTTCCTGCTGGGGTCAAATGCCGAAGGTCGGCACGCCGGAATACGACAGCTGGGTCAAGGAAGCGCGCAGGTTCGGCAAGGCGATCTGGGAGATTACCGGCAAGCGCGATGTCGACATCGTCTTCGAGCATCCGGGCGAGGCGACGTTCCCGGTCTCGTGCCTCGTCGTGAAGCGCGGCGGCATGGTGGTATTCTGCGCCGGCACGTCCGGTTACAACCTGACCCTCGACGCCCGCTACGTGTGGATGCGGCAGAAACGCGTGCAGGGCTCGCATTTCGCCCATCTCAAGCAGGCCTCGGCGGCGAACCAGTTCGTGCTCGACCGCCGCATCGATCCGTGCATGAGCGACGTCTTTCCCTGGACCAAGATTCCCCACGCCCACGAATTGATGCGCACCAACCGGCACCCGCCCGGAAACATGGCGGTGCTGGTCAACGCGCCGCGCACAGGACTGCGGACCTTGGACGACGTCATCGAGGCGAGCCCGGCCTCGCAGGCGGCGTAGGCGGGCTTTCGTCCTGCCATAAGATTGGCACCTTTATTGCTTCGAATATGGCGGTGGACGTACGGGGGGCTTGCAAGAGGAGTCCTCACCATGTGCGACTACAGCCTCCACAATGTAAAGTCGCGTGCTGCGAGAGTCGGTGACAAGCTCACCACGCGAAACTTTGGTACCGGCACACGTGGATTTGCCGCCCAGGAGGATGCCTCCATGGCGGTATGCGTTCTCCCGGGAACGGAGCTTGCGTTTTCCCGGGATGTTGCATGCACCGCGTCCGGGTTCCTCGGCTTAGGTGCGCGCAGGATGGCCTACCAGACGGGGATCTTCCGACAGGTCAACAAGGATCAGCCGCGGGTACACCACGATGCGCTCGAGTTTCCGGACGGGCAGACCGTACTGTTGACTGAACTCATCGAGGGTCAGGAGGCAACCGTGCTGCAGCTGCCGGCGCACCCTGCGACTGCGGCCGAGGCGGAGGCTCAACAGCGCGCCGCCTACGTCGGGTAATATTTTCATGGCACGGGTGGTAGCGTAGAAGGTGCGGGGCCGCTCCCACACGGAGCGGCCCTTTTTGCTGTTCGGAAGACGCGAGCGGCGCGGTCGCGACGTGAGCGCGAGACGACTTTGCGCTGCTACGAGAGCCGCTGCTGTCAGCGGCCTTTGCGTGGCTTGGCTCCCCGTGACTGCGCTTAGGTTTCGGGGATCGGCGCGGGGGCGGGGGCGCGCGGGCGAACGATCGCCGCATTGAGCGCCCCGCCATATATGAAAATCGACGCCGTCCAATACAGAAACACCAGCGCGATCATGGCGGAGGCAAGCCCTGCATAGTAGGTCACGTAGGTGATCGCGAATTCTGCGAGATAACGGCCAAAGGCAATGCCCGCGACGAGCCACAAGACCAATGTCGCGAGAATGCCGGGAAGAATCTCGATCACGCGGCGACGGCCGGCCGGAAGCCACTTATGGGCGACAAACAGCGCGATGGTGAGGACGACGGCAGCGATGGCGAAGCGGAAAAAATTAAACATGCCTTCGAGCGGCTCCAGCCAGGGCGCGTAGCGCAGCGTGGTGCGGAATATCAGCGGCCCGAGCACGATCAGAAAGCCGAGCGCCAACAGCCCCACCGCGGCGACCAGCACGTAGGCGATCGATTCCAGCCGCAGCAGGAACCATTGTCGTGTCTCCACCATGCCGTAGGCCCGATTGAGACCGATCCGCAGGCTCTCAACCCCGCTCGAGGCGAAAAAAATGGCAAATAAAGCACCGACCGTGAGCGCGCCGGCGTGCCTGGTGGTCAGCACATCATGAATTTCGTGTGCGATCGGAGCCGACACCTCGTCCGGCCAGGTTGCGAGCATCAGCTTCGCCACCTCGTCGGCGAGATCGCTCGTGCCGAAAAGCCCGGCCAGCGAGGTGAGCAGGATAAAGAATGGAAACATCGCCATGAGCGCGGACAGCGCGATGTGGCTCGCGATTGCCCAGCCGTCGTCGGCGAGGAAACGCCAGTAAGCATCGACGGCAATATTGACCGCTCGTCGCATCGCAGCCTAGCCACGCCCGAGTGAGCAATCCCCTTGGTTCAGGCTGCTGTTATCTCAAGCAGTTGATGTCATTCCAAGTAGGCAATCATCCACGGCCCCCCGTGCGACCTCGGGCAGCAGCCAATGGGCGTCGGCGTTGCTTTTGTGCACTGCACGCGTACTCTTGCATGGCTTTGCAAGCTGAAGCGATGCCGGTCCGCGCAGCGCGCGCTCTGGTTGGGCGCAGGAGGTCATCATGCTTAACAAAGCCCAACGGGACGGCGGTGTCGAACTGATCGCGCTGTCGCGGCAAGCGAGGGAAGCCGTCGAGGCGGTGCTCGCGGACGCAACGGCGACGGTGCGCCAGCGCGTCACCGAGGATGACCAGGTGATCGATGCCCTTGTCGATCGCGAGCAGCGCGCGACCCACGGCCTGGCTTGGCTCGCGACCTATGTCGAATCGGTGCGGCAACTCGCGGCCTATGCCGAGCGCATGCAGACAAGCGGCGCTCTGGGCGAGATCGAGGAACTCCTGGTGCGGCTCGGAATCGGCGAATACCTCGCCCAGATTCAGGGCGGCATCTTCATGAGCCAGAGCGAGATCGTGCGCCCCGCCGACCTAGGGCTTGCGGGCGAGTCGGTCGCCGCACGCCTGGCAGGCCCGCTGCAAGCGCTCGCCGCCTCGCAGGTCGAGCACCGCGCCCGGCTGGTCGAACTCATGCGCGCATATCACGGCGCCTCAATCGGCGACTGCGGCCTGGACGAGACGCTGGCGACGATCCGCGAGGAGATGCGCAAGTTCGCCGACAGCGAAGTCGCGCCACAGGCGCAGCAGTGGCATCGCACCAACAGCTATATCCCGCTCGACGTCGTCGCGCAGATGTCGGAGCTCGGCGTGTTCGGCCTCACGATCCCGCAGGACTATGGCGGGCTCGGGCTCGGCAAAGAATCGATGTGCGTCGTCTCGGAGGAGCTGTCGCGCGGCTATATCGGCGTCGGCTCGCTGGGCACGCGTTCCGAGATCGCCGCAGAATTGATTCTGGGCGGTGGTACCGAAGAACAGAAGAATCGGTGGCTGCCGAAGCTCGCCTCGGGCGAGGTGTTGCCGACCGCCGTATTCACCGAACCCAATAGCGGCTCCGATCTCGCCTCGATCAAGACGCGAGCGGTGCGGCAGGGCGAGGTCTACAAAGTCTACGGCAACAAGACCTGGATCACGCATCCCGTGCGCGCCGACCTGATGACCCTTCTCGTGCGCACCAATCCAAGCGAGCCCGGCCATCGCGGCCTATCCATGCTGCTGGCCGAGAAGCCTCGCGGCACCGATGACAATCCCTTCCCGGCCGCGGGCATGTCGGGCAGCGAGATCGAAGTTCTCGGGTATCGCGGCATGAAGGAGTACGAGATCGCTTTCGACGGATTCGAGGTGAAGGCCGAGAACTTGCTCGGCGGCGTCGAAGGGCAGGGGTTTCGGCAACTGATGCAGACTTTCGAATCAGCGCGGATCCAAACCGCGGCGCGCGCGATTGGCGTGGCGCAAGCGGCCATGGAGCAGGCCCTCGCCTATGCCCAAGAGCGCCGGCAATTTGGCGTGCCGATCATCGCTTTCCCGCGCGTCGCCGATAAGATCGCCATGATGGCGGTCGAGATCATGATCGTGCGTCAATTGACCTATTTCGCAGCGCGGCAAAAAGACTCCGGCAAGCGCTGCGATCTCGAGGCGGGCATGGCCAAGCTCTTGGCCGCCCGCGCCGCCTGGGCGAACGCCGATAACGCGGTGCAAATTCACGGCGGCAACGGTTTCGCGCTCGAATTTCCTGTTTCCCGCATCCTGTGCGACGCGCGCATTCTCAGCATTTTCGAAGGCGCAGCGGAAATCCAGGCGCAGGTCATTGCGCGGCGGCTGCTCTCGGTGGGCAACTGAATCGCCTCTGTGGCGTTCGGTCCGCGGAGCAATCGCCTGGAAAACGCGCCCACCGAGCCCAAAGGTTTGTCGCATGCAAAAGCTCAAAATCCGCCAAGGGGACTGGGTCGTCGTCTGCGACGGCAAGAAAGCCCTAGTGCTGGAGAACGTGGGTGACGAGAAATTCCTCAATCTCAAGACCAGGGAGGTCTACGAGCAGCCCGATTTGAAGACGCGCGAATTGGGGACCGACGCGCCCGGCCGCGCCTTCAGCTCGGTGGGGGCAGGCCGCAGTGCGGTGGAGCAGACCGATTGGCATGCGCAGGAGGAAGACAGGTTTCTACGCAAGCTTGCCGAGCGCCTCGATGCCGCCATCAGTGCCGGCCAGGCCCAGGCGTTGATTCTCATCGCGCCGCCGCGCGCGCTGGGCGTGCTGCGGCAAACGTATTCCCATGGCCTTCGCGCTGCGGTCCGCGCCGAAATCGACAAGGATTTCGTCAAGCTCCCCCTGTACGAGATCGAGAAGCATCTTGCAGGCTGAGTGCGCCGGCTGACAGCGGCTTGCCGCTGCGTGGGTGCTACGCCGCTTTCGCAGGCTGCTTCAAGAGCTTGTCGACATTGCCGGACAGGATCGCCTCGCCATCTTTGCCGAGTGCGCGCAGCTCCATCACGAACTCGCGCACCGCCGCTCGATCGCGGATTTCCTGCGGGTAATCGGTGGCGAAAACGATGCGCGACGCCGGGATTTCGATCAATGCGCCGCGCACGGCGCCCATGGCCCCGCAGAAGCCCGCGGTATCGAACACGAAATTGTGCCGCAGATAGTGATCGAAATCGCGCTCCGGCGTTTTGCCGTGGCGGGAATTGTCGGCGGTCCCCCAGAAGTCCTTGTCCTGATATGACCGGATGCGGCCGAGCAGCGCGGCTAGACCGCCGCCGAGATGCGACATGTGCACCGTCAAGGTCGGGTGGCGGTCGAAAACACCGGCGTTGATCAGCCGAATGGTTGCCATGACGAGGGAAAACTCGCGGCCGACCGAACGCGCCATGTCGTAGGCATCGAACTGTTGCGTCTGATTGAGCTTCAACGCCGGGTGGATGAAAACGAATAAGCCCAATCTCGCGCATTCCGCCCAGAACGGCTCGAACTCGGTTGCATCGAGATAAACGCCATTGGTCTCCGACGTGATAACCACGCCGGGGAAGTCGAGCTCGTGTTTGCAGCGCGCGAGCTCGCGCAAGGCCGGCGCGCCCCCGAGGGGATTGGCATGCGCGGCGCCGATGAAGCGCCCCGGATAATCGCGTTCCGCCTTTTTTGCCGTGTCGTTGCACAGGCGCGACTTTTCGAGATCGGCGCACATGCCGGCCGCGCTGGTGAGGAACGCAACGTCGATGCCGGCCTCGTCCATCATGCGGATATGCTCGTCGAGGTCGAACAACATCCAATGCAAAATGAAGCTCGGCGCGCCATGCTCGTCGTAGGAGACGAGCTTGCGTCGTCCGAGCTCCTTCGGCATCAGCTCGCGCGGCGTGAAGTGGTGCTGGAAATCGACGATCATCGGGCGAGGTCCCTCCGTTGCGGTCGCGAAGCGGGCGGCGGAGCGTGCGTCAGACGGTTGCGCCGAGGTCCTCTAAGGCGCGCGCGACGGCGAGGTCAAGCGGGGTGCGCGCGAACTCGCCGATCGCCGCCCGAAGCTTGTCCCCATCGATGCGGTGCGGTTCGTTCCAGAGGTAAGCAACTTCGGACAACTCTCTACAGAGCGGCACGATCGGCCGCAGCGCATGAATGAGCCACCATGTCATGCGCTTGATTTCAAGCTTGTGGCGCACGGCTCGGGCGATCGCCGCAGTAAATTCGCGGCCGGTGACGGCGTGGCCGGGAAAGCCGAAGCTTGCGAATTGCGGAAGGGTTTCGCGCCGGTTTGCAAGGCGCAGCAGCGCGGCGGCGAAATCGGGCAGATAGGCCCATTCGTGCGTCACGTCGGGGGGCCCGGGATAGGTCACGCGGCCACGGCCGAGTTCTTTCGTGAGAACGAGATCGATCCACGTTCCATGTCCGCGCCCATAAAAGTCCCCCGCGCGCACAGTGATGGCGCGCACGCCGCGCTCGGCCGCCTCGGCGATGCGGTCTTCGATCGCCACGCGCAGCTGTCCCTTGCGCGACGATGGTCGCATCGGCGTATTCTCGCCGATCACAGGGGGCAGCGGTGAGCCGAAATTGTACAGGTTTGCGGGAAAGAGCAGCGTGGCGCCGCTCGTTTCCGCCGCGCTGATCGCAGAATAGGCGAGCGGCAGCGCCAGCCGCGACCACTCCGTATAGGGCGGATTGAGCGCGTGCAAAATGACATCGGCGCCACGCGCTGCTTTGCCGAGCGCGGCGTGATCGAGCGCATCAAGTTCCACGATTTGCGTGTCGGCCGGCGCAAGCCTCGCGCGGCCCGGCCGCACTAGGCTCACGACCGTCCAGCCGCCGTCGCGGAACGCCTCCGCCGCCGTGCGTCCGAGCCGGCCGGCGGCGCCGAGCACCAGGATGCGCCCGCTCATGATTTTAGACCCGCGACGTAGACAGGCATTTGCGTTCGGGCGGCGAGCGATGCGGCGATGCCCGGCGGGCCGCTGGTCATTTCAAATGCCGCGGATTTGATGGCAGCCGGGAATTGAAAGTTGGGCGATGGCCTCGCCATGTCGAGGGTGATAAGAGGTTCCCGATGACACAAGTGTTGATGTTTGCCCTCGTGCCGATTGCGGTCGGCGCCGTCGCCGTGGTGTTGCTGCTGGGCTTGCATAACATGGCGCGCGGCGGATCGCCTCATCGCTCGCAGAAGTTAATGCGGCTGCGCGTGCTGCTGCAATTCATCGCCATCGTCGTCATAATGCTGACCATCTGGGCGATCGGCAAATAGGCGTTGCAATGGTCGTTCTCAACAAGATCTATACGCGCACCGGCGACGACGGCACCACCGCGCTTGGCAGCGGCGCGCGGCGCAAGAAGTATGATCTGCGCGTTCGCGCCTACGGCACGCTGGACGAGGTCAACGCGGTGATCGGCATCGTGCGGCTCCACGTTGGCGGCGACCAAGCGCTCGACGCCATGCTGGGACACATTCAGAACGATCTGTTCGACGTCGAGGCCGATTTGTGCCTGTCGGAGAAAGGGCCCGGCGGCGCGCGTATGACCGTCACCGATACCCAGGTGCAATGGCTCGAGCAGCGGATCGACCAGCTCAATGTCAATCTCACGCCGTTGCGGTCCTTCATCCTGCCCGGGGGGAGCCCCGCCGCCGCCTATCTTCACCTTGCGCGCACCGTTTGTCGGCGTGCCGAGCGGATTATGGTCGAACTCAAAGACGAGCCGGGCGAGGGCGTCACACCCTCGGCACTCAAATACGTCAACCGGCTCTCGGATTTTCTTTTTGTCGCGGGAAGGCACGCCAACGACAAAGGTGCATCTGACGTGCTGTGGCAGCCGGGACAACATCGGTGATCGGGGAAACATGGCATGGTGGTGCCGATCTACGATGACAACCCGTTCGGCCCACCGGTGAAGCCGGTGGTCACGTGGGCGCTGATCGCGGTCAATCTTCTGATCTATTTCTACGAAATGGGAGCAAGTCAGCTCGCCCTCGATCGCATGATCGATGGTTTGAGTCTCACGCCCGCGGCCTTGATGGGTGACGTCGGCACGCGGACATGGGTACCCGCTCTCGTGACGCTCGTCACTTATCAGTTCTTGCACGCCGATATTGCGCACGTCCTCGGCAACATGATCTTCCTGTGGGTGTTCGGCGACGACATCGAACGCGTGCTCGGCCGCGCCCGCTACCTCGCATTCTATCTCCTCTGTGGTGTCATCGGCGGGTTGGTCTTCGTGGCCAATGATCCCCATTCCAGCATCGAGCTGATCGGCGCGTCGGGCGCGGTCGCCGGAGTTGTGGTCGGCTACGTCATGCTGCGGCCCTGCGCCAAGATCACGGTACTGATCGGCATCATTCCCTTGCGGATCAGCGCCTATTGGGTCGTCGGGCTATTCGTGATCAGCCAGTTATGGAATCTGGGCGCATCCTCCAAGAGCGAGGTGGCCTATTGGTGCCATTTCGGCGGGATGTTGGCCGGAGCCGTCTTGTTTCCGCTGGTCAAGCCGCGGGCGGTCAGACTGTTTCAATGCGTGCAACCGGTACCAGACACGATGGTGCAGATCGGTCCCCAGCGCGCCGGGCGGGCGGTCAGGCTGACCGACCTCCGTTGACACTGCGAGGCAGCGGCCATTAGGTTGCCGCCGTCTTGCCGGGGCGACTGCGGCGACTGTCGTCGCGAGAGCGAATTCCATGAAAATTCTGGTACCCGTGAAGCGGGTCGTCGACTTCAACGTCAAAATTCGCGTCAAGAGCGACGGCAGCGGCGTCGAGCTGGCGAACGTCAAGATGTCGATGAATCCCTTCGACGAGATCGCGGTCGAGGAAGCGCTCCGGCTCAAGGAAAAGGGCCAGGCCAGCGAGATCGTTTGCGTGTCGATCGGCCTGCCGCAGGCGGCCGAAACTATCCGCACCGGGCTTGCCATGGGAGCCGACCGCGGCATCCTCGTGAAAACTGACACGGCGCTCGAGCCGCTTGCGGTCGCCAAAATCCTCAAGGCCGTCGTCGAGCAGGAAAAGCCTGGCCTGGTCATTATGGGCAAGCAGGCCATCGACGATGACTGCAATCAGACCGGGCAAATGCTGGCGGCACTTACAGGATGGCCGCAGGGCACCTTCGCATCGAAACTGGTGATTGAGGGCGATGGCGTTCTGGTGACGCGCGAGGTCGATGGCGGCTTGCAGACGGTCAAGCTCAAAAGCCCGGCGATCGTGACGACGGACCTGCGCCTCAACGAGCCGCGCTATGCGAGCCTCCCGAACATCATGAAAGCGAAGAAGAAGCCGATCGACGAGAAGACGCCCGAGGCGTATGGCGTCGACATCGCGCCGCGGCTCGACGTACTCAAGACGACGGAGCCGGCAGGTCGCAAAGCCGGTGTGAAGGTAAAAACCGTGGGCGAGCTGGTCGACAAGCTCAAGAATGAAATGGGGGTGATCTGATGGCCGCATACGGCGCTTTTGCCCGCTGGTCGAGGCGATGACCGCTCGGATGACCACTCAATGACCACGCTTCTTCTCGCCGAGCACGACAATAGGGCACTCAAGGACGCCACCGCCAAGGCGCTGACCGCGGCCAATGCGCTCGGGCAGGAAGTGCATGTGTTGGTCGCGGGCAAGGACTGTCGCACCGTGGCGAACGACGCCGCCAAGCTCGATGGGGTGAAAAAGGTTCTGCTCGCCGATGGCTCCAGCTACGAGCACATGCTGCCCGAACCCATGGCGGCGCTCATCCAATCGTTGGCGGGTAATTACGATGCCATCGTCGCGCCGGCCACCACCACGGGGAAAAACATCATGCCGCGGGTGGCTGCCTTGCTCGACGTCATGCAGATCTCGGACATCGTCAAGGTGATCGCGCCGGACACCTTCGAGCGTTTGATCTATGCCGGCAACGCGGTCCAGACCGTGCGCTCGAAGGACAGAATCAAGGTGGTCACGGTACGCACGTCCACCTTCCAGGCAACGGGGGCGAGCGGGTCGGCACCCGTCGAGCAGGTCGCGCCTGTGGCCGATCCCGGCCTGTCCAGCTTCGTCGGCGAAGAGTTGTCCAAATCGGAGCGGCCCGAGCTCACCTCGGCGAAGATCATCATTTCGGGCGGGCGGGCCATGCAAAGTCGGGAAAATTTCACTAAATATATCGAGCCAGTCGCCGACAGGCTGGGTGCCGCGGTCGGTGCATCGCGTGCCGCGGTCGATGCCGGCTATGCCCCGAACGACTGGCAGGTCGGCCAGACCGGAAAGGTCGTGGCCCCAGAGCTTTACATCGCGGTCGGGATTTCCGGCGCGATCCAGCATCTCGCTGGCATGAAGGATTCGAAGGTCATCGTGGCCATCAACAAGGATGAAGAGGCGCCGATCTTCCAGGTCGCCGATTACGGGCTCGTCGCCGATCTCTACCAGGCGCTTCCGGAATTGGCGGCGGAACTCGGCAAGCTTGGCCGTTGACGATGGTGGACAAAAGCTCCGGCCGGCATCGGCGTAGAACAGGCGGAAGAACATGATCGAGGTCAAAGAGCGGCCGAAGTCCCGTTCCGGCAATACGGCGCTTCAGATTCGCAAGATCGGCGTCATCGGGGCGGGACAAATGGGCAGCGGCATCGCGCATGTCAGCGCGCTCGCCGGATTCGATGTCAAACTCAACGATCTATCCGCCGACCGCATCAAAGCCGGTATTGCGACCATCAACGGCAACATGGCGCGGCAGGTCAGTCGCAAGCGCATCAGCGAAGAGGAGCGGCAGACGGCGCTCAAACGCATCACCCCGGCGGAAACGCTGGACGCTTTGGGTGATTGCGATCTCGTCATCGAGGCGGCGACGGAGAAGGAGGATATCAAGCGCGCGATCTTTGCCAGCGTGTGCCCGGTGCTCAAGCCCGATGCCATCGTCGGTAGCAATACCTCGTCGATCTCGATCACCCGGCTCGCTTCGGCGACCGACCGGCCGGAGCGCTTCATCGGCATTCATTTCATGAATCCGGTGCCGCTGATGGAGCTGGTCGAACTCATCCGCGGCATCGCAACGGACGACGCGACGTTCGACACGACCAAGCAGTACGTCGCCAAGCTCGGCAAAACAATCGCGATGGCGGAGGATTTCCCCGCCTTCATCGTGAACCGCATTCTATTGCCCATGATCAACGAGGCGATCTACACGCTGTATGAAGGCGTCGGCAATGTCGAGGCGATCGACACGGCGATGCGGCTCGGCGCGCATCATCCGATGGGACCGCTCGAGCTTGCAGACTTCATCGGGCTCGACACGTGTCTCTCAGTCATGCAGGTGCTGCACGAAGGACTGGCGGACTCGAAATATCGCCCGTGCCCGCTGTTGGTGAAATACGTCGAGGCCGGCTGGCTCGGCCGTAAGACGCAGCGCGGCTTCTACGACTATCGCGGCGAGAAGCCGGTGCCGACGCGCTGACCGCCGACCACTTGGGAGGCGATCAGTCCAGGAAGCTTGCCGCAGTTCGCTAGCGCTGCAGTGCCGCGGTCACGAGCTTGACCGCATCCTCGCTCGCCCACTCCGCTGGACCGAAAATCGTGCCGATCTCGCAACCGCTGGGATCCACCAGTACGGTCGTCGGCATTCCGGTGGCGCGCCCCAGCATTTTGAGGTCTTGAAAAACCTTGGCGCTCGGATCGGCGTAATAGCCCAGTCGCCCGACGCCAATCTCCTTGAGCCAGGCGCGCGGCTTATCGGCGTCGCGGGTGTCGATGTTGACCGCCACGACCTCGAAAGCGGGCCCGCCGAGTTTGCCCTCCAGGGCGTCGAGTGCCGGCATCTCTTTGCGGCAGGGGACGCACCACGTGGCCCATAGGTTGAGCAGCACGGTGCGTCCACGCCAGTCACCGAGGTGACGCTCCGTCCCGCTCGCATCGCGGAATGCAAGTTCGGGCAGGCGCAGCGACCCATCGGCGACGGTGAACGCAGCCACTTCGCCGCGCGCGAGCGGCGCCAGGCGTTCTGCCAGGTGCGCTGCGCCGGCGCAGGTGGCGTCTGCCGCATTGCGCTTCAATGCTCCGATCCCGTATACCGCCGCCAATGCGACGGCGACGCCGGCAATACCGCCAACCACGGCCATGGCAAGCCGCCTCCTGGCGTGGGATCGCGCTGCAATCTCGGGTGCGGTCATGAGAGGCGAAACCTCGGTAGACGTGCCATGAGCAACAAGATGTGGGGCGGGCGTTTCCGCACCAGCCCCGACGCGGCCATGGAGGATATCAACGCCTCCATTGATTTCGACCGGCACCTCTTCCGCCAAGACATCGCCGCGAGCCGAGCGCATGCGGCGATGCTTGCCAAACAAGGCATCATCACGGCCGACGATGCCCGCAAGATCGCTCACGGTCTAGACACGATCCTGTCAGAGATCGAGAGCGGCAGGTTCAAGTTCAAGCGGGCGCTCGAGGACATCCATATGAACGTGGAAAGCCGGCTCACGGAGTTGATTGGGCCGGCAGCGGGACGGCTACATACTGCGAGATCGCGCAACGATCAGATCGCAACCGATTTCCGGCTGTGGATCAGAGAGACGATCGATTCCGTGGATGCGGCGCTCGCCGGCTATCAGCGTGCCCTGGCGGAGAAGGCGCTCGAGCACGCGGCGACCGCGATGCCGGGCTTCACCCATCTGCAGGTGGCGCAGCCGGTGACCTTCGGCCACCATCTGCTCGCCTATGTAGAGATGGCTGCGCGCGACCGTGGCCGGTTCGCCGACGCGCGCAAACGGGCGAACTTCTGCCCGCTCGGTGCCGCCGCGCTCGCCGGCACTGCCTTCCCGGTCGACCGCGCGATGACTGCGAAGGCGCTCGCCTTCACCGCGCCGATGGCGAATTCGCTCGACGCAGTTTCGGACCGCGATTTCGTCCTGGAGACGCTCGCCGCCGCGGCGATCACCGCGGTGCATCTGTCGCGTTTCGCCGAGGAAATCGTGATCTGGTCTTCGCCGCTGGTCGGCTTCATCTCGCTCTCCGACCGCTTCACCACTGGCTCGTCCATCATGCCGCAGAAGCGCAATCCTGATGCCGCCGAGCTTGTGCGAGCCAAGACCGGACGCATCGTGGGCGCGCTCGAGGCGCTGTTGATCGTGCTCAAGGGGTTGCCGCTCGCCTACCAAAAGGACATGCAGGAGGACAAGGAAGGCGCCATGGACGCCTTTTCTGCCCTCAGCCTGTCAATTGCCGCGATGACCGGCATGGTTCGCGACATGACGGCGGACGTTGGGCGCATGCATCAAGCCGCAGGCATGGGCTATTCAACCGCCACGGACCTCGCCGATTGGCTCGTCCGTGAGCATCAAATGCCGTTCCGCGAGGCGCACCACGTGACCGCGCGGATCGTCGCCAAAGCGGCGGCGCAGAACATTCCGCTGCATCAATTGCCGATCGCCGCCATGCAAGCGATCGAGAAGCGCATTACCAAGGATGTCTACGCGGTCCTCAGCGTGGACAATTCGGTGAGAAGCCGCACGAGCCATGGAGGAACCGCTCCGAAGAACGTGCGCCGGGCGGCGAACAGGTGGCTTAAGACCTTGGCAAAAGGGCAATGATAAGCTTGCGTTTCCCACAGGTGGCGGGATTTGGCCATGTTCTCGCCTCCCGTATCCGATCTGCTATGGTGGCCTCGATTGGGGAGTCACTGAGCTGATGCGCTCCTGCGAGCTACGCCTTGCCCGGGTTGCCGCGATCGGTGCGCTCGTCGCCGCGCTGGGCCTTGCCGGTTGCGGGCGCAAGGGCGGCCTCGACCCGCCGCCGGCAGCGACCGCCGTCGACACCAGCGTTTCGCGCCCGGACCTCGAGCCGGCGATCGGGCCCGACGGCAAGGTCATCACGCCGCCGCAAGCACCGAAACGGACCACGCTCATCGACTGGCTGCTCAACTGAGCCCTCGCCATGCACCATTTCGCTTACCGCAACGGCGTCCTTCACGCCGAGGCGGTCAATCTCGTTGATCTCGCGCGGGCCGTCGGCAACCCGTTCTATTGCTACTCGACCGCGACGTTGACGCGGCACTACGAGGTGTTCGCCGACGCCTTCAGCGACGTGAGCGCGCTCATCTGCTACGCGATGAAGGCGAATTCCAACCAGGCGGTGGTCAAGACCCTCGCCGATCTCGGCGCCGGCGCCGACGTCGTATCGGAGGGTGAACTCAAGCGCGCGCGAGCGGCCGGCATCGCGCCGGACAAGATCATGTTCTCCGGCATCGGCAAGACCGCGGCCGAGCTCGCGCTTGCCGTGGATGAAGGCATTCTCTGCGTCAATGTCGAGTCGGACGCCGAGCTCGAGTTACTCTCGTCCATTGCCAAGAGCAAAGGGCGCGCCGCCCGTATTGCGGTCCGCGTCAATCCCGACATCGATCCCAAAACCCATGCCAAGATCGCAACCGGCAAGGCCGAGAACAAGTTCGGCATTCCTATCAGTCGCGCTCGCGATGTTTACGCCAGGGCAGCGAAGCTCCCGGGCATCGCCGTCACCGGTGTCGACATGCACATCGGCAGCCAGATCACGGAGCTGGAGCCGTTCGATGATGCCTTTGCGCTGTTGTCCGATTTCGTGCGGACGTTGCGCGCCGACGGCCATGCCATCAGCCATATCGATCTCGGCGGTGGACTTGGCATTCCCTATCGTGAGGACAACGAGCCGCCGCCCCACCCCGAGGCCTATGCCGCCATGGTCAAGCGCGCGACCCGCGACCTCGATTGCACACTCATCTTCGAGCCGGGCCGCCTCATCGTGGGCAATGCGGGCATCCTGGTGACGCGCGTGGTCTATCTCAAGAGCGGCGAGGCGAAGACCTTCGTGATCGTGGATGCCGGCATGAACGATCTCATTCGACCCACGCTTTACGAGGCGCACCACGACATTCGTCCGGTGCGCGAGCCGAGAGCGGACGCCGCGCGGATCATTGCCGACGTGGCGGGGCCGGTATGCGAATCTGGCGACTTCCTGGCGCTCGAGCGCGATATCGTGGCGCCGCGGCCCGGCGATTTGCTCGCGGTGATGACTGCCGGTGCTTACGGCGCGGTGCAGGCCGGCACCTACAACACGCGCCCCTTGGTGCCGGAAGTCCTTGTTCGGGAAAACGAATGGGCGCTGGTGCGGCCGCGCCTGGAGGTCTCCGACCTGATCGCGCTCGACCGCCTGCCGGCATGGCTGAACTCGACCTGATCGCACGAACCATATCACCGCCCTGACGTTGGTTTCATCGGCGGTGCCTTCCTTTTGCCCGCTGGCAGGCGCGTGGTGGCATGTTAATATTGGTAGATTCTCTTTGCCGGAGATGGGCTTGACTGATCGGGCCGCCGACTCTGCCACCCCCCATGTCGTCCCCCCGCCGCAGCGCGGGGGCGGTGACGCGCTCAGTCGCGCGCTGAGGCGTGCGCGTTGGACGATTTTTTGGGAGCGGCTGTGGCCCGCGTTGGCGTCGATCGCGACGGTCGTCGGCCTGTTCCTCGCGGTGTCATGGTTGGGGCTGTGGCTTTGGCTGCCGCCCACCGGCCGCGCCATCGGTCTGGGCATCTTCTTCTTGCTCGCCGCGGCGGCGTTCGCGCCGGCGTTGGGGCTGCGCGTGCCGAGCCGGGTCGACGGCTTGCGACGACTTGACCGCAACTCCGGCCTGCCTCACCGGCCCGCCACCGCCATCGCCGACGAAATCGCAGCGCCGACTGAGGACTCTTATTCGCTCGCACTCTGGCGCGCCCACGTCGAGCGCATGCTACGCCGGGCCAAGACGCTCAAAGCAGGGACGCCGGTGCCGCGGCTCGCGTTGCGCGATCCCTTCGCCGTGCGCGCGCTGGTCGCGGTGTTGGTCGTCGCGACGTTCTTTGCCGCGGGTGGGGAACGCATGCGGCGCATCGCTGCCGCGCTCGATTGGCAGGGCGTGATGCTGCCAGCCAATTTCCGCGTCGATGCCTGGGTCAGCCCGCCCCCATATACAGGCCGGCCGCCTGTCATCCTGCCGGGGCTGCGGCCCGGCGAACCGGTGCAGAACGCTGGCTCCCTGGCGGTGCCGGCGGGAAGCACGCTCGTCGTCCGCGCGACCGGAATTCACCTTGACGTGGCGGCAACCGGCGGCCTGGCCGAGCCGTCCCCCAGCGCGCAAAGCAACCCGGCCAAGGGGTCGGAGGAGCGCCGGTTTGTGATCAATGACGCTGGTGCAGCCACTGTGCGCGGCGCTGCTGGGGGCGACGTGACCTGGCAGTTCACCGCCATCCCGGACAAGCCGCCGACCATCGCCCTGGCTAAGGACCCCGAGGGCCAGGCGCGCGGCGCTCTGCAGCTCTCCTACAAGCTCGAGGACGATTACGGCGTGGTCGGCGCGCAGGCGGTGTTCAAGCTCTTGGGCAGTGAAGGCACCAACGGCCACGTGGCGCGTCCTCTCTATAGCGCGCCAGATTTTCCGCTGTCGTTGCCGCAGGCGCGCACCAAGAATGGCGTCGGACAGACCACCAAGGATCTGACCGAGCATCCTTGGGCGGGTAGCGACGTGACGATGGTTCTGATCGCGCGCGACGAGGCCGGCAACGAAGGCCAGAGCGCGGCATTCGAATTCCGCCTGCCGGAGCGCCCATTCTCGAAACCGATGGCGCGCGCGTTGATCGAGCAGCGGCGCACCCTGGCGCTCGACGGCGACACCCAGGCGAGCGTGCTCACCGCGCTCGACGCGCTCACGTTAGCGCCGGAACGCTTCAATATGGAGAGTAGCGTCTACCTCGGCCTGCGCTCGATCTTTTGGCAGCTCGCGCGCGCGAAGAGTGACGATCAGTTACGTGACGTCGTCGCGCGCATGTGGGACATGGCCGTTCATCTGGAGGATGGCAGCGTTTCCGATGCCGAGCAGGCCCTGCGCGCGGCGGAGGAAGCGCTGAGGCAGGCGCTCGAGCGCGGTGCCAGCGACGAGGAGATCAAGAAACTCACCGACCAGTTGCGCGCCGCGCTCGACAAATTCTTGCAAGCTTTGGCGGAGCAACTGCGCAAGAATCCGCAGCAGCTCGCCCGGCCGCTCGATCCCAATGCCCGCCAGCTTCGCCCGCAGGATCTGCGCAGCATGATCGACAGACTCGAACAGATGGCGCGCTCCGGGGCCAAAGATGCTGCGCGCCGGATGCTACAGGACCTCCAACAAATGCTGGAGAACCTGCAGATGGCCCGTCCCGGCCAACAGATGGACGATGGCGACGATGACATGATGTCCGCGCTGGATGAGCTTGGGGACGTGATCCGGAAACAGCAGCAATTGCGCGACCGCACCTTCCAACAAGGTCAGGATCAGCGGCGCGACCGCCAGCGTGGGCAGCGCGGTCAGCAGGGGCAAGAAGGCCAGCAGGGCGACCAGATGGGCGAGCTGCGCGGCAATCAGCAGGCGTTACGCGACCAGCTCAACAAGCTGATGGAAGAGTTGCGCAAGAAGGGCTTCGGCCAGCAAGGTTCGCAGCAGGGGCAGGGCGAGATGGACCAACTGGGTCGCGCTGGCGAGGCCATGGGCGACGCGGAAGGCCAGCTTGGAGACGGCAATGCGGACGGGGCCGTCGATTCGCAAGGCCGCGCCCTCGATGCGTTGCGTCGAGGCGCGCAGAACCTCGCGCAATCCATGCAGCAGCAAGGGATGTTGGGTCCGGGTCCCAATGGCCAACCTGGTCGGCTGGGGCTGCCACGCGCGCAACAGGATACCGACCCGCTGGGGCGGCCGCTGCGCGGGCGCGACTACGGCGACGACACCACGGTGAAGGTGCCGGGAGAGATCGACGTGCAGCGCGCGCGCCGAATCCTCGAGGAACTGCGGCGCCGCTTCGGCGAGAACTTCCGTCCGCAGCTCGAACTCGACTATATCGAACGGCTGCTGCGGGATTTCTAAGAAGCTAAAGGCCGGAGCACGGAGGCCAAAAGCCCTAGGTCCTGTGCTGCCTCCGCTGCTAGGCCGGCGCACAGTGATCTCTTATCCGCCCAAGGTGCCGGCTTGACCGCAGCCGGGGGGCGGTTAACGAATTCGCAAATCATAGGCGCCCAGCCTAGGCCGCGCGGTTCCTGTCGGCGGGCATCGCTCTTTGGGGGAGAGGCAGGGTGGTCCGGTTCGAGCATGTGGGACTGCGTTACGGCCTCGGTCCCGAGGTGCTGCGCGATCTCACGTTCCGTATCGACCCGCGTTCGCTCCAGTTCATCACCGGGCCGTCCGGCGCTGGCAAGACCTCGCTCTTGCGTCTCCTGTTCGTTTCGCTGCGGCCCACCCGAGGCCTGGTGACGCTGTTCGGGCACGATATCGCCATGCTCAGCAACGACGCGCTCGCCGCGCTGCGGCGACGCATCGGCATCGTATTTCAGGATTTCCGGCTGCTCGACCACATGACAACGTTCGAGAACGTCGCTTTGCCGCTGCGGGTGATCGGCCATGCGGAAGAGAGCTATCGCGAGGAAGTCATCGAACTGTTGAATTGGGTAGGACTTGGCGATCGCATCTCCGCCCTGCCGCCGGTGCTCTCGGGTGGAGAGAAGCAGCGCGCCGCCATCGCGCGGGCGGTGATCGCCCGGCCGCAACTCCTCCTCGCCGACGAGCCCACGGGCAATGTCGATCCGAATTTGGCGAAACGGCTGTTGCGGCTGTTCATCGAGCTTAACAAATCGGGCACTTCCGTCGTCATTGCCACCCACGACATCGCGCTGATGGACCAGGTCGACGCGCGCCGCCTCGTGCTGCACGAGGGCCGTCTGCATGTCTACGACTGACGCGAGAATGGCAGCGAGCGAGAAGCCGAACTCGCCGGCCGCCCTTTCGGGGCAGATACTGCTGCGCTTCGAGACGCCAATCGTGCCGCGGGCGACGATTGCCGCGCGCGCCCTCATCGCCATCATCGCCATCATGACCTTTCTCGCCTCGCTCACGACGGGCGCGGTCATGTTGGTGCGCGCCGCAGCGAGTGAATGGCAAGCCGACGTGGCGCGCGAGTTCACGATTCAGATCCGACCCGTGGCCGGTCACGACACCGACATGGAGGTGGTCAAGGCAGCCGTCATCGCCCGCGCCTCTGCCGGGATTGCCGAGGTAAGGCCTTATTCCAAGGAAGAAACGACGCGCCTGCTCGAGCCATGGCTGGGAAGCGGACTTCAGATCGATGATTTGCCGGTTCCTCGCCTGATCGTGGTTCGAATCGCGCCCGGCGCCGCACCCGATCTGGCGCAACTGCGCCAGACGCTCGCGGAGCAGATTCCCGGGGTGAGCCTCGATGATCATCGCAGCTTCGTCGACCGTATGCGCGCGTTGACACGTGCGGTTGTTGTCCTCGGCATCGGGGTCCTGTCGCTCGTGTTGGCCGCCACTGTGCTCTCGCTCGCCTTTGCCACCCGTGCCGCCATCGCGTCCAACCGGACAGTGGTCGAGGTGCTGCATCTCATCGGCGCGAAGGACAGTTTCATCGCGCGACATTTTCAGCAACATTTTCTGCGATTGGGATTACAGGGCGGGTTGATCGGCAGCGGCAGCGCCATCGCACTTTTCGCGCTCGCCGAACTCGCCAGCGGCTGGTTCGACCGAGGCCCCTCAGGCGAGCAGGTGTCCGCCTTGTTCGGTACTTCGTCGATCGGAGTGCTGGGCTATTTGACAATGCTGGCGCAAGCCGGGGTCATCGCCTGCGTCACCGCTGCAACCTCGCGCTACATGGTCCGCCGTACTATCGAAACGATTCATTAGCCGATTGCGCGCAGCCTTGTGCCACCGCCAGGCCGGATTTTGCGCTATCCTGCGCGCAAGTGGAGAAGAGATGCCGACGGTCGAATTTGATACTCAGAATGGAGCCGCCAGGACGCCTCGATCGACCGAACGGTCCGGGTCCTCCGCCTGGCTTCGGCGCCTCGGCTGGTCGGCACTCGCGTTTTGTGCTGCGGCGGCGCTATCAATCGGGCTTGGCTTTATCTGGTTCGTCCGGCACGTGCCGGCCGAGGAGGTCTCGCTCCACCGCGACGCCGACGGCATCGTTGCACTGACCGGCGGTGCTTCGCGCATCACCGACGCAATCGAGCTGTTGGCGTCAGGGCGCGGCAAGCGGCTTCTGATCAGTGGTGCCTACCGTGGGACCAATTCCAACGAAATCTCGCGTCTCAATCCCGAATTCGCGCGCTGGGTGCGCTGCTGCGTCGATTTCGACCGCTCCCTCAATACACTGGGCAACGCGGTGGAGACGAAGCGCTGGGCGGAAAGCCGGGGTTTCCGCTCCCTGATTGTCGTAACCTCGAATTATCATATGCCGCGCGCGCTCGCAGAGATCGCGCATCAGCTGCCCGAAGTGACGCTTGTGCCCTTTCCGGTCGTGACGGATCGCCAGCGCGCAGAGCGGGGGTGGGTCGGCGGGGCGACGACGCGGCGGATGGTGACCGAATATCTAAAATTTCTTTTCACTAAGCTTCGCATCACATTAGACCTCGACGCCGGCAGTGGTCCCGCGATCTAGGTCGCGAAGGGGAACCCGCCCTGGTTGCTCGCGCCGCGAGTGGGTTAAGATCACACGCCCCGATCTGTCATTACCGTCCGAGGCGGCTCCCGCCGGCCACGGCGGCGGGGGTATTGGACCGTGCCCGTGCTCGTCATTCGCTCTCTCCTGTTCAACTTGCTCTTCTACGTCAATTTGGTCGTGCAGGTCCTTGCGGCACTACCCACGCTGCTAATGCCGCGCTGGGCGATCGTCGCCGTGGCCACATTTTGGGCCCGCACAAATCTTTGGCTGTTGCGGACCGTGTGCGGCATCAACGCCGAATTCCGCGGTCTAGGAAAAATTCCGGACGGACCGTTGCTCGTCTCCTCCAAGCACCAGTCGCTGTGGGAAACCTTCGCCTTGCTGCTGATCTTGCCCGACGCGGCCTACATCATGAAGCGCGAGCTGATGTGGATTCCATTCTTTGGTTGGTACGCCTGGAAAGCCGGGATGATCCCCATCGATCGCAGCAGGGGATCGCAGGCTCTGGCGGACATGAACGCGCGCGCCCGGCGAGAGCTTGCGCGCAATCGCCCGATCATCATCTTTCCTGAAGGCACCCGCCGGCCTCCTGGCGCCGAGCCCAGCTACAAGTATGGCGTGGCGCGGCTCTACTCGCAGATGGGTGTTCCGTGTCTTCCGATCGCGCTTAATTCCGGCTTGTTCTGGCCGCGGCGCTCGATGCGCCGCTATCCAGGGACGATCGTGGTCGAGGTGCTCGATCCGATTCCGCCGGGTCTGGGCCAAGAGGCGTTCTTCCAGCGATTGCAGCGCGAGGTCGAAGACGCCACCGCCCGGCTGGTCGCGGAGGGCAAACGTGAGCGTGCCCATCATCGCGCGAGCGACGCTTCACTCGCGTCGTCCTCTTAAGTCGACCGCGGGTGGTCGCGTCATGGCGCTGCAGCCAGGAGCGCTTCATGTGTCCCAGCGAGCCGTTCCGCAAGCAGATGCAAGCCGGTCTCTCGATAGCCGAGCTGCTCCAGCGCTCCGACCGTGGCAATGACATAGTCGCGGTTGGCGCCGGACTGGCCGTGTCCTTGGCGCACGTGATGCAACTGCTGCTCGAGCGTAAGTCGCCCGGCATATTGCGGATGCCCGCGATCGACCATATAGCACAGCGCCGATACGCGTTGCTCGGGCTCGCGCTTGAGCCAGATCGGACGGATAGATTCGCGATAGACGGAGGTGACCTGCTCGCGCGCGCGTAGATAGGCGATCGTACTGGCGCGTTCAGCCGCCGATACTCGATAAGCGACGCCGCGACAGGTTCCGCCTTGGTCGAGACCGAGCACGAGCCCCGGCCGCTCGGGCGTCCCGCGGTGGACGAACGAGTAGACGCAGAGCGCCCGATGCGCGCCGACGAGACGCGCCTCGAGGCGCTCGACGAACGGAAAGTCGGGCCGCCACATCAGTGAGCCATAGGCAAACACCCAGAGGTCTTCCGCCGCGTGCAAGGGATTCGGGTCCATGGATGTGATATCGAGGAATCGGCCATTGTGCGCAAGCCGCAAGCGGCGCGGGGGCCGGCCATGAGCCGGCAATCGCCGCTTGAACAGGGCGCCAGCTCTGGCCGGCATGCCGCTAGATCGAGGAGCATGTAGATGTCCGACTCCAGCTTCCGCTCGGCTGCTCCGCGTCGTCGGCGCTGGCTGGTGTTCGTTCCGTTCGTCCTTGTGGTGGTGCTTGCCGCGGTGTGGACCGTTGTGTGGTTCTACGCGGCAAGGCGCGCCGAGGCTGATCTGGCGACGTGGCAGCAGCGTGAACGTCAGGCCGGCCGGACACAAACCTGCGCCTCGCAATCAATCCGCGGCTATCCATTTCTCCTCGAGGTGCGTTGCGATGGCGCGGGTTTGGAGCTCCAGGGCACGCCCACACTTCAGTTCAAGCTCCCGCTCGCCCTCGCCGCCGTCCAGGTCTATGACCCGAAACTGCTGATCGGCGAATTCACGGGCCCACTCGAAGTTTCCGAGGCGAGACGTGAGGCCGCGGCCGTCATCAACTGGACTCTCGGACAGGCCAGTGTGCGTGGTCTGCCATCCGACGTGGAGCGTGCGTCGCTGGTGCTCGTTGGTCCGACCGTCCGTGCCCCGAGTCTGGCCGGCAATGACCCCATACTCAGTGCGCGACGGATGGAGTTGCATGCTCGCCAAGCTGCGGGCTCCGGCACCGATAGTCCGGTTGTCGAGGCCGCATTACGACTCGATGCCGCCGTCGCCGAGAAGCTCGCGAGCATGTTCGACGCCGCCGTCGCGGACAAGCTGGGTGCGCTGACTGCAAAACCGATCGATGCGGACATCGCAGGCACAGTGCGCAGCCTGGTAGATCTCTCTCCCAAGCCTTGGCCGGTGTGGTTCAAGGAATGGCAGACGCGCGGCGGCGAGCTCAAGATCGAGAAGGCGCGCTTGGCGCAGCAGGACGTAATCGCGGTGGGCGCCGGTGCTCTCAAGCTGACGGCGCGCGGCGGCCTCGACGGCACTCTAAGGGTCACCGTCGTCGAGATCGAAAAGATTCTCAAGATGTTGGACATCGACCGCATGATGACGGAAGGACAGGTGGGAGCAAGTTTCAACGCGCTCGATCGCCTGGTTCCCGGGCTTGGCGGCATGGCACGCCAGAGTGCGGCGCCCAGCCTGATCGCGGCGCTCGGTGAGCGAACCGAACTCGAAGGCAAGCCGGCGGTGGCGTTTCCAATTCGGTTTGACGACGGGACAGTCTTCCTCGGACCGTTTCGGGTTGGCGCCGTGCCGCCGCTGTTCTGATCAATCGGAACGGCGGCCGGGTTCAACCCGTTTTCTCGTCCAGTGCTGCCAGAGATGGGTATCTCAAACGCCGGCAGAGGTCCGATGCCTCATGGAGATAACGATGCAGACAGATACGTCGACGCGCCAATCTCACAATTTGATCGCTAGCGACCGGGTCGAAGGCACACCGGTGCGGCGCTCCAGTGGCGAGAAGATCGGCACCATCGAGCGCCTCATGATCGATAAGCTCAGTGGGAACGTCGCTTACGCCGTGCTCAGCTTCGGCGGCTTTCTCGGCCTGGGGCAAAAGCATCTTCCCATCCCCTGGGGACGACTCGCTTACGACCGCACGCTCGGCGCCTACCAGCTCGATCTCACCGACGAGGAGCTCAAGGCCGCGCCGTCGTTCGCCGCCGATCAGGAATTCGACTGGGGCGACCGCAGCCGCGAAGTCGAGATCCACAATTACTACCGGGTGGCGCCCTATTGGGGCGCGTATTAAACGGGGGCTTTGCTGTGAAGGCTGGCGAGCGCGCGCTCAAGCCGGTCAACGGCCGATCAGTCTTCCGCCGCATACGGACGCGGCAGGGGTAGGTCCGGGAGCTCTGGATGCGGCCGGCCAAAATCGGGCGCGGCTGAATCCTGTCCGATCTCGACAATGGCGCGGCGGATCGCGCGCGTGCGACTGAACTGATTGAACAAGGTCTCGCCGTCGCCGCGACGGATGGCCCGTGTCAGCGTGGCCAAATCTTCATTGAAGCGGCCGAGCATCTCCAGCACTGCTTCTTTATTGGCAAGAAAAACATCACGCCACATTGTCGGATCCGAGGCGGCGATGCGGGTGAAATCGCGAAAGCCGCCAGCGGAGAATTGCAGCACCTCCGAACGCGTGACTTGGCTCAGTTCATCGGCGGTGCCTACGATGGTGTAGGCGATAAGGTGCGGCAGGTGGCTGGTGATGCCGAGCACGAGGTCGTGATGCTCGGCCGACATGATTTCGACTTTTGCGCCGAGCAGGCGCCAGAATGCTGCGAGCCGTTCAACCGCAGCCGGCTCCGCGCCCGACGGCGGGGTGAGAATGCACCAGCGCTCGACGAACAGCTCGGCGAAGCCGGCGTCCGGACCGGAGTGCTCGGTGCCGGCGACTGGATGGGCCGGGACGAAATGGACGCCGGCGGGAAGATGGGGCGCCATGTCCCGCAGGATCGCGCCTTTGACCGACCCGACGTCGGAGACGGTCGCGCCGGGCATCAGCTGCGGGGCGATTTCCGCCGCCACCGCCGCGCATGCGCCGACCGGAACCGCGACAATGACCAGATCTGCGCCTTCCGCTGCCGCGGCATTGGTTTCGACGACTTGATCGGCGAGGCCCAGTTCGGCGACGCGCCGACGCGTCGCGGCCGAACGGGCGGTCGCGACAATAAAACGCGCAGCGCCTTGCGCGTGGGCGGCACGCGCGATCGAGGAGCCAATCAGGCCCATTCCGATCAGCGCAAGGCGATTGAAGATCGGAGCGCGTGGCGAAGCGGACGGGCTGGCGGATGGCATTAAGCCCTCTTCCCCAGGAATTCCGCCAGCGCGGCGACCACGAGCCGGTTCGCCTCCTCCGTGCCGACGCTCATGCGTAGCGCGTTGGGCAATTTGTAGGCCTTGACGCGGCGCAAGATCAGGCCGCGTTGCGTAAGGAACGCATCGGCGTCCTCCGCCGTACGGCCGCGGGTTTCGGGGAAGTGGATCAAAACGAAATTGGCAATGCTTGGCGTCACGTCCAGCCCAAGCTTGCGGATTTCAACCGTGAGCCACGCCAGCCATTTTTCGTTGTGTGCGCGAGCCGTTTCCAGATGCGCGCTGTCCTCGATTGCGGCTATACCCGCCGCCATTGCCGCTGTGCTGACGTTGAACGGCCCGCGGATGCGGTTGATCGCATCGACCACGTGCGCCGGCCCGTAAAGCCAACCGAGGCGGAGCGCCGCAAGCCCGTGAATTTTCGAAAATGTGCGGCACATGACAACGTTCTCGCAGGTGGCCACGAGCTCGATGCCGGCCTCATAGTCGTTGCGGCGCACGTATTCGGCATAGGCCGCGTCGAGCACAAGCAGCACATGCGGAGGCAGGCCGCGATGCAGCCGCTTGACTTCGTCGAACGGCAAATATGTGCCGGTGGGGTTGTTCGGGTTGGCGAGGAAGACGATCTTGGTGCGCTCGCTCACCGCTGCGAGCATGGCATCGACGTCGGCGGTGTAGTTCTTTTCCGCCACCACGATCGGCGTCGCGCCGGAGCCGCGCGTTGCAATCGGGTAGACCAGAAACGAGTGGGTGGTGTGAATCGCCTCGTCGCCGTCGTGGAGATAAGCGTCGGCAATGAGGTTCAACAGTTCGTCGGAGCCGGCGCCGCAAACGATGCGGTTGGGATCTAGCCCAAAGGCGCGCCCGATGGCTTCACGCAGCGCGGTCGAGTCGCCGTCGGGGTATTCCTCCAGCCGCTCGCCGACGGCGTGATAGGCGGCTACCGCCCTGGGGCTCGGCCCGAGCGGAGTTTCGTTCGACGACAGCTTGAACACGCGGTCGACCCCGGGTGCCGTGCTTCTGCCCGGCACGTACGGATCGATCGCGAGTACGCCGGGACGCGGTTGCGGACGCTGCAAAACGGACATCTCAAACTCCGGACATCACCGGCCGGTGGGGACCGGCCGCGCGCCTTCGGCGGAGACCCTATAGCGGGTTGCGTGGCTTCCGACGAGGTCCGCGGTGCGCACAGAGGCGCCGGCCTGCACCAGCGTGTCGGTCACCCGCTCGATGCTGCCGCCTTGCGGTACCGATATCAGCAGCGCTGCGCTGTCGAGGCCGCGATCCGGCACGGCGATCACCTCCGCCAACGGGGCGACCGCCTGCGCCGCCGCCGTAGTCCAGCCGGCGAGGCGCACGCTCCACACTTCTACCTCCCTGACCATGGCGTCCGCCGCGGCTCGCGATACGACGAATACCGGCACGCCGGCCGGATGGTCAGCTCGCTCGACGAACGGTAAGCGGGCGACGATCTTTGGCGCGGCATTGGATTCGAGTGCGCTCCACCAAGCGCCGGCCCCGGCCATACCGAAGACGGGCACCAAGCCCAGATCGCCCCTGGAGCCGGACACCGCCGCGACCACGCTTGGCGCGTCCGGGTGCGGGACGAACGGCACCGTAAAGCCGAAATGGAAGCGAGCGGAATCGCGCACCGCCGCGTCTCCTGTCGACAGGTCGGCGTGAACTGAGAACGGCGCCTGCACATAAGTGAAAGTCGAGATGATCACCCGCCAGATACTCTCAGCGGTGTCGAGCGGCAGGATTCCTTTGTGGCGGTCGACCAGCCGTCGCATCATGTCCGCCTCGCGCGCCGGGCGGAACGCGGAACCCTTTTCCTGCGTTTGTTTGGCGGCGATCAGACGATCGATGATGTCGCCGCGGTCCATCAGGAGCCGATGCATCGCCTCGTCGATGCGGTCGATTTCTTGCCGCAGCTCGGCGAGCGATGGTGGTTTAGACTGGGACGGTTTCCCCATGCGCGTCGTGGCCGTCTCCTCGCGCCCGCATCTCAAAGGCATGCGGGCGTGGCATTGATAGGTGGGGCGAAGGGTTAAAGCAAAGAAAACATTGACAGCGCCGCCGTGCGGCCTATCTAAGCCGGTCGCAGCGGCCCACCTTCAGGCGGTCGCATAAACCGGCGGCTTTTTCGCTTCGCCGGCCGGGTCGCAACGATGGCCGAAGCCGATTTCAGCGTCGCATTTGATCCCGCCGACCGCGCGCGCGAGGCCGACAATCCGCATTCTCTCGTCGTGCGCTTCGGCATGGACAAGCCGCTGTCACTCGATGCCGGCATCGATCTTGCTCCGTTCCAGATCGGCTATCAGACTTATGGCACGCTCAATGCCGAGCGCAGCAACGCTGTGCTGATCTGCCACGCGCTCACCGGCGACCAACATGTTGCCAATCTGCATCCGGTGACACAGAAGCCCGGCTGGTGGGAAACCATGGTTGGCCCCGGACGGCCGATCGATACGGAGCGGTATTTCGTCGTTAGCCCGAACGTGGTTGGCGGCTGCATGGGCACCACCGGACCCGCCTCCACCAATCCGAAGACCGGCATGCCCTGGGGCCTCGATTTCCCAGTTATCACCATTCGCGACATGGTACGCGCGCAAGCCATGCTGCTCGACCATCTCGGCATCGCCTCGCTGTTCTCGATGGCCGGCGGCTCGATGGGCGGAATGCAGGTGCTGCAATGGTGCGCGAGCTACCCGAGGCGGGTGTTTTCGGCGCTACCGATCGCGACCTCGACCCGTCACTCGGCGCAGAACATCGCCTTCCACGAAGTCGGCCGCCAAGCGGTGATGGCCGACCCGGAATGGCGGCACGGGCGCTATTTCGCCGAGGGCACGAATCCGCGGCGGGGGCTCGCGGTCGCGCGCATGGGCAATCACATCACCTATCTCTCCGATGCTGCCTTGCACCGCAAATTCGGCCGCCGGTTTCAGGACCGGGATAATCCGACGTTCTCTTTCGATGCCGATTTTCAAGTCGAGAGCTATCTGCGCCACCAGGGGATCAGTTTCGTCGAGCGCTTCGACGCCAATTCCTACCTCTACCTGACCCGCGCGATGGACTATTTCGATCTCGCGGCGGATTATGACGGGGTGCTCGCCAACGCTTTCAAGGATACGCCGACGCGATTTTGCGTCACCTCCTTTACGTCGGACTGGCTTTTTCCAACGTCCGACTCGCGCGCCATCGTGCACGCGCTCAACGCGGGCGGCGCGCGTGTTTCGTTTGCCGAGATCGTGACGGACAAGGGCCACGATGCCTTTCTACTAGAGGAGCCGGAGTTGTTCGCCATCGTGCGCGGGTTCCTCGAGGGTGCGGCCAAGGCGCGCGGCCTTCCTGCCGCGCGGCGATGACCATGTTGATGCGTTTCAAGCGCGATTTGACTATGGCGGAGGCGGCGCGGGCGCTCGGCGGTGCGCGCGTCGACCTCCTGGCGGTTGCCGACATGGTCGCGTCCGGCGCCAAGGTCCTCGATGTCGGCTGCGGCGATGGCGAGCTTCTGCAGTTGCTTGCCGAGACGCGCGCGGTTGACGGCCGCGGCATCGAGCTCTCGCGTGAAGGCGTGAACGAATGCGTGGCAAAAGGGCTCGCGGTCATCCAGGGCGACGCCGATACCGACCTTGCGGATTATCCCGACGACGCCTTCGATTATGTGGTGCTCTCACAAACGTTGCAGGCGACGCGGCAGCCGCGCATCGTGCTCGAGCACATGCTGCGCATCGGCCGTCATGGCATCGTGTCGTTTCCCAATTTCGGCCACTGGAGAATCCGTTTGCAGATCCTGCTCGGAGGGCGCATGCCGCGCACGGACAATCTGCCCTATGCGTGGTGGGAATCCCCCAACATCCACTTCTGCAGCATCAAGGATTTCCGCGAGCTCTGCCACGTCGTGGGCGCGAGGATGGAGAAGTCGGTCGCGCTCGACGCCTGGGGGCGGGCGCTTCGCTTCAACGCGCCCTGGTGGACCTGGAATCTGCTCGGCGAGCAGGGCGTTTTTTTGCTCAGCCGGCAAGAGCCAACGGCCGCGCCGCGCTTACGACCGCGCCGGTGAGTTGGCTGCGGGCCGCGCCGTGTTGCCGCCGTTAGAACGCCCTCCTTACTGACTCAGCTCGTCGCCGACCGCGATTTCTCCACCCTCCACCACCTCGCCATAAACGCCGCAATCGGCATGACCGAACGATCGCATCAGCGTGTCCGGGATCGAGAGATCGCGAATGCCGGTGTCGGGGTCGACGTTTGTCGCTGCACAGCGCACGATGCGCTTGATGATCCTGAACTGCGGCCCCCGGGCGACCGTGATGTCCTGCCCGAGGAAATCAAATTCGCGCCAGGCCGGCCAGCCGGTCACGTACAGGTTGCCGCGGAAGCGCAGCGGATGGACGGGTCGGCCGATCACGTCTTCGATCGCGGTGACCGACGCGAGATTGATGATCGACACCACTTTGCGCGCAACGTCGGAGAAACTGAACCCCGGTGCGTGCAACACCCTGGGCGGGCCGCGCAGCTCATCGGCGCAGAAGCCGGCGAGAAATGCCTCGATCGCCGCGCGGCCTTGCGATGTACGCAGATCGCCCCGCGCGGCCTCGCGGCCTTCCGTCTCGATTGTGAGGGTATGGCTCGTGTCCTGAAAGCGAGTGCGCAGCCGGGCCAACCGTTCGTTGCGCATCAACATGAGGTAGCGCTGTTTCGGCTGATGACGGGGTGCGGCAGGTTCGAACCCCGAAGGACCGTTCTCGATGGCGTAGAGGCGATCGGCCGGCAAGGTTTCCATCACCTGAAGCTGCGTGCGCGCCAGGGGCTCCGGCGAAAGGCCCTTAACCGGATAGCGGTAGATGGCCTGAATTTTTGCATTCGCCCCGGGCATCGCCGGTTGTTAGCTTGCAACCCGCGCCCTGACTAGCCGGAACTCGAAAATTGGCTCCCGCCTCTACCGCCGCAATCAATCGCTTCCCACATAGCTCGCAGAGCCTCGTTCGAGGCTCAGGCCCATTGCTCGCGCACAGGTTCATGGCTTAGGTCAGGGGCGGAGAGACCCCCCGCTCGCTCCACACACGCGAGCGGCAGGCCGAGGGAGCTGACATGGATTTCGAGAAATACACCGATCGCGCCCGCGGGTTTGTTCAATCCGCGCAATCGCTCGCCCTGCGCGAGGGCCATCAGCAGTTCACCCCCGAGCACTTGCTCAAAGTTCTGCTCGATGATCCCGAGGGTTTAGCCAGCGGCTTGATAGATCGCGCCGGCGGCCGATCGCGCGAGGCGCTTTCGGCGGTCGAGGCGGCGCTTGCCAAGCTCCCCAAAGTGTCCGGTGGCGGGGCTGGTCAGGTTTATTTAGCTCCGGCGCTGGCGCGGGTCTTCGATCAGGCGCAGAAGGTCGCGGAGAAGGCAGGCGACAGCTATGTCACGGTCGAGCGGCTGTTGCTCGCGCTCGCGCTCGAGAAGGACAGTGAGGCGGGACGCATACTCGCCAACGCGGGGGTGACGCCGCAAAATCTCAACGCGGCAATCAATGCGCTGCGCAAGGGCCGCACCGCCGATACCAGCTCGGCCGAAAGCGGTTATGACGCGCTGAAAAAGTACGCGCGTGACCTCACTCAGGCCGCCCGCGACGGCAAGATCGATCCGGTGATCGGCCGCGACGAGGAGATCAGGCGGACCATCCAGGTGCTCTCCCGCCGTACCAAGAACAATCCGGTGTTGATCGGCGAGCCGGGCGTCGGCAAGACTGCCATCGTGGAGGGACTGGCGCAGCGTATCGTCAACGGCGACGTGCCGGAAAGCCTGCAGGACAAGAAGCTGCTCGCACTCGACATGGGCGCGCTGATCGCGGGCGCGAAATATCGCGGCGAGTTCGAGGAACGGCTGAAAGCGGTGCTGCAGGAGGTGACAGCATCCGATGGCGGCATCATCCTGTTCATCGACGAGATGCATACGCTCGTCGGGGCCGGCAAGGCGGAGGGGGCCATGGACGCCTCCAATCTGCTCAAGCCGGCACTCGCGCGCGGGGAATTGCACTGTGTCGGAGCGACCACGCTCGACGAATACAAAAAACACGTGGAAAAAGACGCAGCGCTCGCCCGGCGTTTCCAGCCAGTCTACGTCAAAGAGCCGAGCGTCGACGACACGATCTCCATCCTGCGCGGCTTGAAGGACAGATATGAGCAGCACCACGGCGTGCGCATCACCGATTCGGCGCTGGTCGCGGCTGCCACGCTGTCCCACCGTTACATCACAGACCGCTTTCTGCCGGACAAGGCTATCGATTTGATCGATGAGGCCGCCGCGCGGCTGAAGATGCAGGTCGATTCCAAGCCTGAGGAGTTGGATTCGATCGACCGCGAGATCGTGCGGCTCAAGATCGAACAGGAGGCGTTGCGCAAGGAAAGCGACCCAGGCTCGAAGGAGCGCCTCAAGCGCCTGGAGAAGGAGTTGTCGGCGCTGGAGAAACAATCCGCCGATATCACTGCGCGCTGGAAGGCGGAAAAAGAGAAGCTGTCGGATGCACAAAAGCTAAAGACCGAACTCGATCGTTTGCGGACCGAGCTCGCGAATGCGCAGCGCAATGGCGAATATCAGCGCGCGGGCGAGCTCGCCTATGGGCGCATTCCGGAAATCGAGAAGAAGGTCAAAAGCATCGAGGCGGCGGAAGGCAAGGGTGCCATGGTCGAGGAGGCGGTGACCGCCGACCACGTGGCGCAGGTCGTTTCGCGCTGGACCGGCGTGCCGGTCGAAAGGATGCTCGAAGGCGAGAAAGAGAAGCTGCTCCGCATGGAAGACCAGCTCGGAAAACGCGTGATCGGTCAGGCGGAAGCAGTCAAGGCGGTGGCGACCGCGGTGCGCCGCGCCCGCGCCGGGTTGCAGGATCCGCATCGGCCGATCGGGTCGTTCATGTTCTTGGGGCCAACCGGGGTGGGCAAGACCGAGTTGACCAAAGCCCTCGCCGAATACCTGTTCGATGACGAGAACGCGATGATCCGCATCGACATGTCGGAATACATGGAGAAACACTCGGTCGCGCGCCTGATCGGTGCGCCGCCCGGTTACGTCGGTTACGAGGAAGGCGGCGCGCTGACCGAGGCGGTGCGGCGGCGGCCCTACCAGGTCGTGCTGTTCGACGAAATCGAGAAAGCGCACCCGGACGTGTTCAATGTGCTGCTGCAGGTGCTCGACGACGGCCGTCTCACCGATGGGCAAGGCCACACCGTCGACTTCCGCAACACGCTCATCGTGATGACGTCCAATCTCGGCTCCGAATATCTGGCTAATCAGCCCGAGGGTCAGGACACAGATGCGGTGCGCGATCAGGTCATGGCGGTCGTGCGGGCGAATTTCCGCCCTGAATTTCTCAACCGGATCGACGAGATCATCCTGTTCCACCGCCTCAAGCGCGGCGATATGACGAAGATCGTCGATATCCAGATGGCGCGGCTAGGAAAGCTGCTCGAAGATCGCAAGATGAGTGTTGTGCTCGATCCGTCCGCGCGCGACTGGCTTGCGGAAAAAGGCTACGACCCGACCTACGGCGCCCGGCCGTTGAAACGCGTCATTCAGAAATCGGTCCAGGATCCGCTCGCCGAGATGATCCTGTCCGGGCGCATCAAGGACGGCGAGAAGGTCGTCATCTCGGCCGGCAAGCAGGGTCTTACCTTCAACGGCAAGCTCGCCGAGGCGGCCTGATCAGGAGACCGACGATGTAGCGGACGCAGGCCGTCGAGGGTCCGCGTCAACGAGTCTGCGCGTAACGCGAAGGCGTGCCGCCGGTCATCATGGCGTCGAGGCGCGTGCGTTCCTGATCGAAGGTGGCGAGCAGCGTGCCCTCGAGCACACGGCCGCGCGGCAGCTTTATTTTCATCGGGTCGACGAAGCGCCCATTGATCAGAATTTCGTAATGCAGGTGCGAGCCAGTCGACAGCCCGGTGGACCCGATATACCCGATCACCTGTCCCTGCCGCACCTTCTTGCCGGCTTCCATGTTGCGCGCGAAAGCCGACATGTGGCCATAGGCAGTCTCGTATCCGTTGGCGTGCCGGATGCGAATATACTTGCCGTACCCGCCCTCCCAACCGATCTTATCGATCACGCCATTGCCGGCGGCGAACACGGGCGTTCCCGTCGAGGAGGCCCAGTCGACGCCGGTATGCATTTTTTCGTAGCCAAGCAGAGGATGATTACGGCCGCCGAAGCCCGATGTCATATTGCCTTCTGAGACCGGCTTGCGGACCAGGAATTTCTTCGCGCTCTTGCCGCTCTCGTCGTAGTAGTCGACGAGGTTGTCGTCGGTCGTCTGATAGCGGTAGAACTTTTTCGTCTCTCCGCCAGTGGTCAGCGAGGCAAACCATACGTCGACCTTGCTGTTGTCGCTTGGGTTTTCGTCTTCGCCGGCATACAGAATTTCGAACGAATCGCCCGGCTGAACTTTGCGCTGGAAATCGACGTCATAGGAATAGATGCGGACGAACTTGTCGATGGCCGAGCGCGGCATGTGATTGCGTAATCCGGTCTCGTAGATGCTTTGATAGAGCCGAACTCCTTTGCCGTCATCGTCGTCCTCATCACTGCTGGAGGACGCGACGCTGTTGGCCCGGCGCGAATCGACGGAAACGTATTTGCCCAATTCCGACCATGCCACCATGGCTTCGACTGCGGTATCGGTGGCGATAACGACGCGCACGGGCCGCAACCGTATGCCGTCGCTCGCCGGTGCGAGCAGAACGCGAAGCTTGTACCCGTCGCGCGGGCTGCTGTCCTTTCCGCGCCCGCCGAATGCCGTCGTGATCGCTTTGATCTCGTCTGCCGTCGCCCCCATCTCCCGCAAGAATGCGGAGACGGAATCTCCTTTCTTGAGCACGATCGTGCGCTCGTTCCACGCATTTCCTCCGGTCACCTGCGCCGTGGTTTTGGGGAGCAAGCTGACATTTTCGGGTACGATGCGCGGTTCGAAACCAGCATAGGGATCGTGGCGCTCGGGAGCGTAGGCGGCCAACGTGGTGGGAAGTGCACTCGCGAGTACCGCCGGATTCTGCGCCAAATTGCCGTCCCAGTTCGCCGCTTCGCGCACGCGCGCGAGCACCTCATCGATCGACGCCACCGCGGCAATTTTTGCCCGCGGCAAGGCCATGTTGAGGTCGCGCGTTACGAATGACACCTCGGCGTCGGGCTCGGCGCCGGCGGCGTCTTGCGCACTCACCGGAATGCCTTCGGACTGCGCGGCCATCTTCTGCGCATTGAACGCAGGAATGTTGGCGGATAGTTCCGACACCGACAACGATAGATTGCCTGCCACGCGGATGAAGGGCCGCACGCGCACAATCTCGCGGTTACCGCTGCCGCGGCTGGTTGTCGAGACGCGAATGACCTGACGCGCCGCATTGGCCTCGCCGGGCGGCGGCAAGCGATCGGCCTTACGCGTGGCGTTGCTCACGCGCTCGGCGATACCGGTGACGGCGGCGCGCAAGGCTCCTTCTACGCGCTCCGGCACGGTGGCGAAGTTGGTCTCGCCATCGAGGGCGGCAAAAACCGCCCCGCTCATGAGGGCGGCGCCGCAAAGGCCGGTGAGGATGATGCCGCTGAGCCATTGCACCGAAACGCGGCGGCGGTCCACTAATCCGCTACTCTCGCCGTCGACCGACAATGGCGGCTCGTTGCCGAGATCGATCTGCTCGGCCTCCAAACTCGAACGCAGCGCCGCGTGCCGTTTGCCCTGCTCCAAGCCCGACATCCCCTGCGCCCACGCCCGCGGGCGGTTACCGCAACACCCAAGGTGCCAAACGCGACCGGGACGACGGGCGCCGACTTGAAGGACGGCGCACGCCGCCGCCTTCACGGTCAGTCAACGACCGTGTCCTAGCTCTTCTGGCCTAATCGATGGGTTCGCCGTTCGTCACGGATCGCGGGACGACGGCCAATTCCCCCCGAAGTGACACCTCCCATTGCGCCGACAAGAGGGGCGGAGGAATGTGGCCGCAGTACGGCGTGGGCAGCCCTTTCCAACCCCTGCTAAGCCCCCTATATCATTTAAGAAGATCGCTGTTGCCCGATTGCACCGGGAGGGCCGATTTTGCCTCTGCCGGGGAGTTGACATTTGCCAGTTCGGGTCCCTATATACAGCGAATTCGGCACGCCGCCGCCTCGGTGCGACGGCGCGTCTTCGAAGCTCCTCACTGATATTCGGTGAATAGGCTCCCGATGACAATCGGAGGCCGCGGGCTTCGACGGCTCTCCGGTTCGCCCCGGAGGGCGGGACCGCTTGGTCCCAGGCTGTTTGACAGGTGAATCGGAAGAAAGAGAAACGTGGACGGCGGAGTCCCTGCGCGCCGCGTTCCCGATCGAGGGCGCATGCCTTCGAGGGGGGAAGCGGCCGGACGAGACTTCGGCGGTCGACGTTTCAGGTCAACACCCTTGTCGTTACGCGGCAGGGCCTGGGCGCGATGCAAATCGCACGCAGGCTCGATCCGCGTCGAGAAGGAGTGGGACCTCGTCAAACGTTGTGATCAGCCGGGAAAAGTTCTCATCCAACTTGAGAGTTTGATCCTGGCTCAGAGCGAACGCTGGCGGCAGGCCTAACACATGCAAGTCGAGCGCCCCTCCTTCAAGCGAGCTTGGAGGATTGAGATCGAGCGAAGCCGAAGGGCTCGCTTGATGGAGGGGAGCGGCAGACGGGAGAGTAACACGTGGGAACGTACCCTTTGGTTCGGAACAACCCAGGGAAACTTGGGCTAATACCGGATAAGCCCTTACGGGGAAAGATTTATCGCCGAAGGATCGGCCCGCGTCTGATTAGCTAGTTGGTGGGGTAATGGCCCACCAAGGCGACGATCAGTAGCTGGTCTGAGAGGATGATCAGCCTCACTGGGACTGAGACACGGCCCAGACTCCTACGGGAGGCAGCAGTGGGGAATATTGGACAATGGGCGCAAGCCTGATCCAGCCATGCCGCGTGG
>DASSGH010000038.1:0-54025 GCA_035693615.1 Xanthobacteraceae bacterium | reverse complement strand
GCCGCGCCTTCGACATCGAAGGACTCGGCGAGAAGCAGATCGCGCTTTTCTTCGAGCAAGGCTGGGTCACGGAGCCGGCGGACATTTTCACGCTCGAAGCGCGAAACTCCAAGATCAGACTCGAGGAGCAGGAAGGTTTCGGCGAGGTGTCGGTCCGCAACCTGTTCAACGCGATCAGGGCGCGGCGCGAGATCGCACTCGAGCGTTTCATTTATGCGCTGGGCATGCGCCACGTGGGCGAGACCACCGCGCGTGCGCTGGCGCGCGGCTATGGATCATGGCCGGCGTTCCACGCGGCTTGCCTCAGAATCGCCGCGAGCGACGTCGAGACGCGGGCGGAGATGGACAACCTCGACCAGATCGGCGAGGCGGTGATCGGCAGCATCGCCGCCTATTTCGGCGAGAAACACAATCGAGGTATCGTGGAGCGATTGACGGCACAGCTCGAAATTGTCGATGCGGAAAAGCCGGCATCCGACTCGGCGGTCGCCGGCAAGACCGTGGTCTTTACCGGCTCGCTGGAAAAGATGACGCGCGACGAGGCGAAGGCGATGGCCGAACGGCTCGGCGCCAAGGTCGCTGGGTCGGTGTCGCAAAAGACCGACTACGTCGTCGCGGGTCCCGGCGCCGGTTCGAAGCTCGGCAAAGCCAAGGACCTCGGCGTGGCGGTGCTCTCCGAAGATGAATGGTTCGATCTCGTGCGCCAGGGTGCATCGTAGTGTCTCCCCCAGTGGCGTGCTGCCGCGCACAGCTTGTGATTTCGCGCTCGCCGCAACAAGCTCAAGCTTGGCCGGCGCGGGTAAAGTTAGCGGCGCTGCGGCTTGGAATGCGCGGCACAGTGGTTCGCAAATGAGCTCTCCGGAGAGAACCTCGTTCGTCGGACGCTCGCTGCCGCGGCGCGAAGATCATCGCCTGCTCACCGGCCGCGGACAATTCATCGCCGACCTCGATCTGCCGCACATGCTGCACGCGGTCTTCGTGCGCAGCCCGCTTGCCCATGCACGCATTCGCGCCGTGGATCTGTCGCGCGCCGCGTGCGCCCCCGGCGTTGCCTGTGTCATGAGCGGCGCCGATCTCCTACAGCTCCTGCCGCCGGTGCCGGACACTCAGCTTGCGCTTCCCAGCAAATGGACCGCGATCGTCCAGCACAAATTCATCAATCCCCAACAACCGCTTCTGGCGCACGACAAGGTCCGGCACGTCGGCGAGGCCGTCGCCGTGATCGTGGCCGAGAGCCGGCACGCAGCCGAAGATGCGGCGCAATTGGTCAGTCTCGATCTCGATCCGCTCCCCGCCGTCGTCGATCCGGAGCAGGCATTGCGGCCGGAAGCGCCGATCGTACACGACCGATTCCACACCAACCTGATCGGCGCCTTCACCATCGGCAAGGGCGACATCGAAGCCGCGCTCGCGCGCTCCCCGCACCGGCTGCAGCGGCGCTTTTATCATCATCGCTATGCGGCCGCGCCCATGGAATGCCGCGGCGTCGTCGGCGCCCACGACCCACGCACGGATTCGGTGACGATCTGGTCGGCGACCCAGGTCGTGCATTGGGTACGCCGGGAGGCGGCCGCCGTGCTGCGCCTGCCCGAGGCGCGCGTGCGCTGCGTCGCGCTCGACGTCGGCGGAGGCTTCGGGCTGAAGGGGCATGTTTATCCGGAAGACTTGTTGATCCCCTTCCTCGCGCGCAGGCTGGGGCGGGCGGTGCAATGGATCGAGGACCGCCGCGAGCATCTGATCTGCTCCTGTCATTCGCGCGATCAGATGCACGAGGTCGAGGTCGGCTTCGACGATGAAGGCCGCATCCTGGCGCTGCGCGACCGTTTCGTCGTCGACTGCGGGGCTTGGAATCCGATCGGTGCCGGCGTGGTTTACAACACCGCCGTGCATCTGACAGGACCTTACAAGATCGATGCCCTCGCCATCGAGGCCAGTATCGCCGCAACC
Source organism: Xanthobacteraceae bacterium (assembly GCA_035693615.1). GTDB lineage: Bacteria > Pseudomonadota > Alphaproteobacteria > Rhizobiales > Xanthobacteraceae > VAZQ01. The sequence goes on along the minus strand of DASSGH010000038.1, from coordinate 52,078 downwards.
AATAAGGTGCCGAATGCCCCGTATCGGGGAGCCGGCCGCCCGGAAGCCGCCTTTGCGATGGAGCGGATCGTCGATCTCGTCGCCGGCGAGCTCGGGCTAGAGCCCGCCGACGTGCGCTTGCGCAATATGATCAGCGCCGAGGAAATGCCGTACCGTGTGGGCATTCCCTATCGCGACGGCGAGCCGATCGTCTACGACGGCGGGGATTATCCGCGCGCGCTGCGGCAAGCGCTGGCCGCGCTCGGCGGCGTGGCGGCGTTCCGCGAGCGCCAGCGCGCGGCGCGCGCCGACGGCCGCTACCTCGGCCTCGGCATCGGTTGCTATGTCGAAGGCACCGGCGTCGGCCCGTTCGAGAGCGCGATGGTGCGGATCGATCCTTCCGGCAAGGTCTTCGTCTCCGGGGGCGCCTGCCCGCAGGGACAAGGCATGGAGACTATCTTTGCCCAGGTCGTGGCCGACGCCTGGTCGGTGGATCCCGAGAACGTCGTCATCTCGCTCGCCGACACTGCGGCGATCGCGATGGGCTTCGGAACCATCGCCAGCCGCAGCACCGTCACATTATCGGCGGCTATCCACGGCGCGAGCGAACGGCTGCGGGCCAAGGTGTTCGCCATCGCCGCCAATCTCTTGGAATGCGCGGCCGGCGATCTCGAGCTGCGCAAGGACGGCGTCGGCATCGTCGGCGTGCCGGGCGCCGAGGTATCGCTTGCCGAGGTGGCGCGCGCATCCCGGCCCGGCTGGGATCACCGGCGGCCGCCAGGCCTGGATGCCGGACTGGAGGAGACTTATTACTACGAGCCGCCCACGGTCACCTGGTCCTATGCGGCGCATGCGGCGGTGCTCGAGGTCGATATCGAACTCGGACGCGTGACTATCGACAAATACGCCGTCACGCACGACTGCGGCGTGGTCGTCAATCCGATGCTGGTGGAGGGGCAGATCGTCGGCGGCGCCGCGCAGGGCATCGGCGGCGCGCTGTTGGAGGAATTCAACTACGATGCCGACGGCCAGCTGCTCGCCGGCTCGCTCATGGATTACATGCTGCCGACGGCGTGCGAGATACCGACTATCGAGCTCATCCACCAACATTCGCCGTCCCCGCTCAACCCGCTCGGCGTCAAGGGCGTGGGCGAAGGCGGCCCCATTGCCCCTCCGGCGGTGATCGCCAATGGCGTAGCCGACGCGTTGCGGCCGTTTGCGGTCGAGTTCAATCGCCTGCCCATTAAGCCGCAGGTCATCCATCAAGCGATTGTGTCGGCGACTCGCGCCCGCTGACGGCGCCTGCGGCGCGCGCGCCGATAACTACCGGCGCACCAGGGTGAAAACGGCAGCCGCCGTGGCGATCCCGAAAAACAACATGAGGAGCAGCATCGGCGTCGCGCCCGCCGCCTGCGCGACCACGTACCCGCCAAGCTGGGCGGCCACGGCGCCGACCGACATCTGGATAAAGCCGGTCGCTCCGGAGGCAGTCCCGGCCACCTGGGGGCGGATGCTTACGGCGCCGGCAACGGACGTCGGCAGCAGCAGGCCGTTGCCGAAGCCGATGATGATTTGCGGCAGAAAGATCGTGGCCATCTCCCAGCCCGGCAAGGCGACGTAGACCAACACGTTGAGCAAGCAGCCGGCGATGGTGAGCGCGATCCCCCACCAGATCAAAGCGTCGATGCCGAACCGCGCCGTCAGCCGCGACACGGCGAAATTGCCGGACATGAATCCGACCGAGGGAATGAAAAACCACAGCCCGTATTCGGCCGAGGTGTGTTCCAGCATCGTCACCACCACGTGGGGAGCGCCGCCGAGGAAGCTGAAGAACGGCGCCGAGCCGAGCCCCGCGCACAGCGCGTAGCCGAAGAAGCGCGGGCTTGACGCAAGCGCCGCAAGGTCAGCGCGGAAATGACGAGGCGAGGCGGGCCCGAGCGAGACGGTGCGGGTCTCCGGCAAGTCCAGCACCGCCCAGGTGAATACCGTGAAGCTCACGATCGCGGTGAAGGCGAAGATTGCCTCCCAGCCGAACAGCGTGTCGAGCACGCCTCCTATGAGCGGCGCGACCATCGGCATCAGCACCACCACCGAGGTGACCAGCCCGATCATCGAGGCTGCGTGCTCGCGGTCGTAGAGATCGCGGATGATCGCCCGGCCGATGGTTTGTCCGGTCGAGGCGCCGAGCGATTGCGCAATTCGCGCGACGACCAGACTTGCAATGCTCGCGGCGAACATGGCGGTCGTGCTGGCGATGGTCGCCAGCGCGAGTCCCGCGAGCACCACCGGGCGGCGGCCAAAGCGGTCGGACAGCGGCCCGAATACGAGCTGCGCCGCGGCCAATCCCATGAGATAGAGCGAGACCGCAAGCTGCACGCTGGCGGGATCGGCCGCGAGCTTGGCCGCCAGTCCGGGGATCGCCGGCACCAGGATGTTGAGCGACAGCGAGCCCACCCCCGCCATCGCGATCAATAGCGCCAGTAGCCGCACGCGCGTGTGGCGCGTTTCGCGCTTGGCCCAATCCCCTCGTGCCGGCTCGAGCAAAGGATCGCTCCGCGACTTCAGCGCGCGAGCGGGCGGGTCGCCGCCGCGAGCCAGAGGCGCGTCTCGCTATCGAGCAGTGGCGACAGGGTCTCGCGCACGCGAGCGTGATAGGCGTCGAGCCAGCCGGTTTCCTCGAGCGTGAGCATCTCCGCCACGATCAGCCGCCGGTCGATGGGTGCGAGCGTGATCGTCTCGAACGCGTTGAGCGGCTTCTCGGCGCCGGCGACGGGAGCGGCACGAACGACCAGCACCAAATTCTCGATGCGGATCCCGTACGCGCCGGTTTTGTAGTAGCCGGGCTCATTCGACAGGATCATGCCGGGCTTGAGCGCGGTGGTGCCGAGCTTGGAGATGCGCGCGGGCCCTTCGTGCACCGAGAGATAACTGCCGACGCCATGGCCGGTGCCGTGGTCGAAGTCGAGGCCCTGCGCCCACAAGAACTGGCGCGCGAAGGAATCGAGCTGCGCGCCGGTCGTACCTTCCGGAAAGACGGCGCGGGCGATCGCAATATGGCCCTTGAGCACGCGGGTGAAGCGGTCCCGCATCTCCGCGGTCGGCTCGCCGATCACCACGGTGCGGGTGATATCCGTGGTGCCGTCCTCGTATTGGGCGCCGGAGTCGATGAGAAAGAGTTCACCCGGTGCGATGAGACGATTGCTCTTGGTCGTGACACGGTAATGGACGATTGCCCCGTCCGGCCCGGCGCCGGCGATGGTCGGAAACGATATGTCCTTGAGCAGCCCGGTGTCGCGGCGAAAGCTTTCGAGCGCCGCTACCGCATCGATCTCCGTGAGTTTGCCGCGCGGAGCTTCCTGATCGAGCCAGGCGAGGAAACGCGTCACGGCCGCGCCGTCGCGGACCTGTGCCGCGCGCGCGCCGGCGATCTCGACGTCGTTCTTGACTGCTTTCATTAGGCCGATCGGACAGGCCGCCTTGATAGTTTTGCCGCCGCAGTTGGTAATGAGGCGCGCCAGTGCGTCGGCGGCGGTGCCCAGGTCGATCCGCACGCGGTTCTTTCGCCGGCCCAAATCCTCGAGCGCTCCCTGGAAAGCGGACGGCTCGCGCAGATCGGCAAGTGTCTCGAGGCGACTGCGCACCTCGTTGGAGAGCTTTCGACCGTCGATATACAACGACGGCCGACCCGCCTGGGGAATGATGGCGAAGGCGAGCGGGAGCGGCGTGTGCGCGACATCGGCACCGCGGATGTTGAAGGCCCAGGCGATCGCGTGCGGGTCCGACACGACCAGCGCGTCGGCGTGGAGCTTGGCCAGCTCGGCACGGATGCGGGCGAGCTTTTCGTCGGCCGCTTCGCCGGCGAAACGCACATCGTGCAGCGCGACCGGTCCGAGCGGTGGAGCAGGGCGGTCGGCCCAAATGGCGTCGATCAGGTCGGACTCGACCGCGATGAGCTTGGCGCCGGCCGCGGCGCAGGCCTTCTCCAGCCGCTCCGCGCCCTCGACGGTGTGCAGCCAAGGATCGTAGCCGAGGCGGTCGTCCGCCGTGAGGTTCTCCTCGATCCAGCGGTTGGGCGGCATGTCGATCAGATGCTCGATCGCAAACAGCGAGCTATCCACCTGCTCGCGCGCCTGGAGCGTATAACGCCCGTCGACGAAGAGCACGGCGCGCTCCATCAACACGATGGCGACACCGGCCGAGCCGGTGAAGCCGGTCAGCCAGGCAAGCCGTTGTTCGCAAGCCGGCACATATTCATTCTGATGGCGGTCGGAGCGCGGCACGACGAAGCCGGTCAAGCCGCGCCGTGCGAGTTCCGTGCGCAGCGCGGCAACGCGAGGTGCGCTGGCCGCGCGCTCGGTTCGATCCTCGAATGACTGGAAGCGGGCCTCGAACATGGCGGCAATCTATTGAGCCGCTTGCAGGCGGGCAATGCGTCTCCCGCCACCTTGCCGCTTTCGCATGCCACAATACCGGTAGCCAGCGGCACGATGGCACCTCACGGCGCGCCTTGTCCTCGGCCGCACGAGAATGAGCGTCGCCCAACTCTCGAGCGTCATGCGGCGCACGAGCACGAGGCCGCGCGCGCGGTAGCTGGCGAGCGCCGCGCCGGCTTGCCCGGCGAGCAAGCCCGAGAGCACCACGTGTCCGTTGGCAGCAACGAGCCGCGTCATCGGCGTAGCCAGCGCCTTGAGCGGATCGAGCAGAATATTGGCAAAGATCACTGCGTAAGGGCCGCGCGCGCGGAAGGCGGCGGCGCGCAGCCCGCCGGCATGGATCACCTCGATCGCGACGCCGACCCGGTTGATGCGTGCATTCTCGCAGGCGATGGCGACCGCGCGGGCGTCGAGATCGCTGGCAAGCACGCGTTGGCGCAAGGCCTTCGCTGCGGCGATGGCAAGCACGCCGGTGCCGGTGCCGACGTCGAGCGCAAGCGCGTGCCTCTCGCGCTTGCGAGGCAACGCCGCCGAGCTCGTTGCCGCGGGCCTCCTTGCCGCGGGCCTGCGGCTCCGCGCCTTCACGATGCGATCGAGCGCGAGCAGACAGCCGCGCGTCGTGCCGTGGTGACCGGTGCCGAAGGCGAGCCCGGCCTCGACCTGGATGCTGATGCGATTCTCGCGCATACGGCCGCGCACGTGCGCGCCGTGCACGACGAAGCGGCCCGCTTCCACCGGGGCGAGGCCTTCCAGGCTGTTGCGTACCCAGTCCGCTGGCGCCAACGTCTCGAAGCGCAGCGCCTGGGCCGCCGGCGCGCCGGCGAGCGAGGCAATCAGCGCGCGCACGGCCGCCGCATCGGGCGGCTCGCGGAAATAGATGGCGAGCGACCAGCGCCCGGAGGCATCCTCGAAAGCGGAGGCGGCGAACTCGTCGGCGGCGATGCTCTCGGCAAGGGCGTCGGCGATGTTCTGCGCGGTCGCGGCATCGCTCGAAAGGCGCGCGACCACGGTGGCGGAACTTCGGGGAGCCTCCGGCATCAGCGTCAGACCCTTGATCTCATCCTCACGATTCACAGCTGTTTAGCCAAAGGCGCGGGCAGCTCATTCACAGAATGGTCAACAGCTTGTGCGGTCGGTTGTCCACAAGCATCGCGTCGGTTCGCTCCCGCGCGTTTGGCGCATCTGGTGCCTGCGTGTCGAGCGCCCGACAGCGTTTTGCACAGAGCTGCCCCCACGCTGGCGGCCTCGCAGCATGGTCGGGAACACGGTAAATTCGCCTGAACTCAGAACACGAAGGGACGAACGCTCATGATGTCGTTCTTGACCGGCCGCATTCTGCCGCCCCGCACCCCACGGGCGGGCCGAGCCTTTTAAGCACACCCAACCCACCTGCCGCCCCGCCACCGACAACGCGCGCCCCCCGCGCGCAACGAAGGCACGACCCCTCAATGCATGAACGAATGGCCGTGCCGTCCGTGGAGACCCGGTCGTCTTGGATCGTTGCGACGGTGGTGCTGGTGATCCTGGCGGTGTCCTTCGGTGCGCCGTGGATCATCATTATTGCGCTCAAGCCGATCGCCGCTGAACTGGGCGGCCTGCGTTCGGTGCCGGCTCTGGCAACTGCGCTCGCTTGGACCGGCTTTGGCGCCGGCGGCATCGTTATGGGCTATGTCGCCGAACGCGCGGGGATCCGCACGACGGTCATCCTTGGGGCGGTGATGATTTGCGTCGGACTTGTCCTGTCGACCGGCGGCAAGACCTGGCAGCTTTATGTCGGCCAAGGCCTGTTCATGGGTTTTCTCGGCGTCGGCGGCATGAACGCGCCGTTCTACGTTTACGTCAGCCGCTGGTTCGACCGACGCCGCGGCTCGGCGCTGGCGCTGATTTCGAGCGGCGCCTACGTCGCCGGCGCTGTCTGGCCGCCCATCTTCGAGCGTGCGGTCGCCTACGTCGGCTGGCGTCAGACCATGCTTTACTATGGCCTGCTCGAGGTCGTGGTGATCGTCCCGCTGGCGGCGATGTTTCTGCGCGCGCCGCCGGAACCGCCGCTGCGGGTCGATGCGTTCGGCGCCCTGTCCGCGCCAAATACGGTGATGGGCTGGCCACCCAATCTCGTCTTCGCCCTGATCGGTGCGGCGAGCATCTTCTGCTGTATTCCGATGGCGATGCCGCAGGCGCATTTGCCGGCGTTGTGCAGCGATCTCGGCATCCTGGTGTCGCATGGCGCGGCAATGCTGTCGGTGCTGTTGGGCACGGCCTTTGTGAGCCGCCAACTCTGGGGCTGGATTTCCGATCGCATGGGAGGTCTCAACACGGCGCTCACCGGATCGATATGCCAAATCCTCGCCATGGTGGCGTTCATGTTCACCCAGGATGAGGTCGGGCTGTTCACCGTCTCCGCCGCATTCGGCCTCGGCTTTGCCGGCATCATCCCCGCCTATGTGCTGGCGATCCGCGAGCTGTTTCCCGCCTCGGAAGCGTACTGGCGCATTCCGGCCCTGCTGTTGTGCAGCGGTAGTGGCATGGCGCTCGGGGGATGGATTGCCGGCGTGCTTTACGACCACTTCGGGACGTATGCGCCGGCCTTTGCCGCCGGCGTTGCCGCCAATGCCGTCAATCTGGCGATCATCGGCGCGTTGGTGTTCCGTCAAAGGTCCCGGGCGGCTTGGCTTGCTTGACCGCGTCGCGGCGCCGCTTCAATCTGCCGGCCAACACCAAGCCGCCAAGCGTCGAGCAGGAGCCAACGCCATGACCTTTCGCATTGCTGTGGTGCAGCCGATCTGTCACCCGCCGGGCCGCGACGCGGCGAACATCGCCGAGGCGGAGCGCGCCATCGCGCACGCCGCCGGCGAGGGCGCACACTTCGTCTGCTTCCCCGAAACATATCCCGGGCCGTGGCGCATGCCGGCGGCCTTCGATCCGACCGCGGCCATGGTCGAGGCGGCGGCCAAGCACCGCACCCATGTCGTGTTCGGCACCATCGCGCCCATCGATGCGAAGGCGGCGACCGCCCACAATCTCATCTGTATGGCCTATCCCGACGGCCGCGCGCCCGCGCGCTACCGCCGCACGCATCCGAATGGGCCTTGGATTTATACCGGCGGCACGGCGTGGGAATTCCAGTGGGTGCCGGGCGATGACTTTCCGGTGTTCGACACCACCCACGGAAAGGTCGGGCTCGCCATGTGCAGCGAGGTCTATATGCCCGAGGTGGCGCGCGCGCTCGCGCTGCGCGGGGCGGAGTTGATCTTCATGCCGGCGGGGAAGGACAAGCGCAAGCTCTGGGCCACTTGGCGTACGCTCATCTGGGCTCGCGCCATCGAAAATCTGGCGGTCGTGGTGACGACGCAGAACCTGTTCGACCATTCCGAGCGCGGGCTCGCCATGGTCGCGAGCCCGGAGGAAATCTTGTTCGAGAGCACGATCGCCGGAACGGCGGTCGTCGAGGTGAGCCTGGAGCGCGTACGACACCTGCGCGCAACGCGCGACGAGGTGGGCTCGTCCGAGACATGCGCCACCAAGCAGGGCGTGCTCGGCCCACAATGGCAGCGCCCGGAGCTCTACGACCGCATTTATCCGCGTCCGCTGCGCGAGGCGGCTGAGTAGGAGAGGCGGCTTTACGCGCGCGTTTGCGCTCTAGCGTCGAGCATTTCCGGCATCGGATCGGGCGCACCGGATCGGCGTAATCCATGGCACTGACGTTGACCCCGGGCGCTTTGACCGTGGCGTCCGCCTATCCCGATCCTCCCTTCGATATCATCGAGGGCGGCGCTTCGAGCGGCTTCGACATCGAGTTGATGCGCGCGATTTGCGCGCAGCTTGGGCTCGTTTTGCAGCCGGTGCGCTATTCGGGCGCCGACTTCAACGGAATTTTCGACGGCCTCGCAACGGGCGGCTACGACGCCGTCATCTCCGGCACGACGATCACTCCCGAGCGCTCCGCCATTGCGCTTTTCTCGCACCCATACCTCGAATTCAACCAAGGCGTGGCGGTGAATCGCCGCGCAACGCCGAGTGTTGCCGCGCTGGATGACCTGCGCGGGCTCACAGCCGGCATCCAATCCGGCAACACCTCGGATTTCGTCGCCAAGCGGCTGTTGGCGGAAGGCACGATCGCGGATATCAAATACTATCCGTATCACGGCATCGCGACCGCCCTCGACGACCTCGAGGCCGGACGCATCGGTCTGGTAATCAAACTGTTCCCGGTCATCTCGTGGTTGGTAAAGAACCGCCCGCAATTGTCGGTCGCGCTCGAGGTGCCGACCCGCGAAAAGCTCGGGATCGCGTTCGCCAAGGACAACCAGCCGCTGTGCGATGCCGTCGATCGGGCGCTTGCGAGGCTGCGCGAGAAGGGCGAATTCGCGCGGCTGCAGGAACGCTGGTTTGCGCGCAATGTCAGCTCGTGAGGTGCAAGCATGCTGCACGCTTTCAAGCTCTATACCGGACCCGACAACGCATCTCATGTGAAGGAGGGCACGGTCGCCGAGAACGATCGCACCGATGTCGTCGCGATCCATTTCAAGGAAACGCCGGCCCATTCGTCCTTCGATTGGCACAATGATCCCGAGCCGCAATACGTGATCACGCTCTCGGGCACGCTCGAGTTCACCACGCGCGACGGCGAGACTTTCGTGGTGCGTCCGGGCGACGTGCTGGTCGCCACCGACCACCTGGGAAGCGGACACAAGTGGCGGCTGATCGATGATCAACCCTGGCGACGCGCCTATGTGGTGCTCAAGCCCGGCGCCCGCGATTCGTTCAAGGCGAATTCGTAGCGGAGGGTGTGCGCGAGCACGGCGGGAAAGTAAGAGGGCCGCCCAACAAGAGCGGCCCTACGCTCACGCCATGCTACGATTAAACTTCACGTTCGGCGATGGTTGCTGCACCGGGCCGGTTATGCGTCGTCTTGGGCGCAACGCATTCCCTGCTCATACGCGGGATTCGGCGATCTCCCCTCGCGCCGGTCTCGCCACCAACGGCAAGCGTTGCGGGCGAACGTGAGTGGCACCATGCTCGCGGGGATGAATATGCCAAGTGCCAGCATCACCCAAAGCCAATCGGCATCCATCGCTAAATCCCCCTGTCCACGATCCCACCGACCAATTCCGACGCGCTCGGAAGGTCGAACTCTCATGCGCAGGCTGACGAGATCGGCGCCAACCACAGGCATTGGATAGAAGACGCGCGCCCGCCAGCCCGGCGTGACCGTCGCTAATGTGTGGAACCGCGAAAAGTTTCCTGCTCGGTCGGCGATACGGCAGATCGTAAGGTGCTGAAATGCCGCTATTTTCAGATATTGCAGAGCAGCCATGCTCTATGCGATGGGTCAGAATCCGAACCAGCGGTCTGCGGGGCGGGTGTCACAGCGCCCATGGAGCAGTGGGTCCAAGACGTCGCGGTCCGCAGGAGGCATGATGCCGGAGGAGGAATGAGGATGTATCGCTTAGCTTTGGCGGCGTTGGTCTGCGCGGTGGCGTTGCCCGCGCCATCGCGTGCGCAGAGCTATCCCAGTAAACCGATCCACTTCATCTTGCCTTACGTGCCCGGCGGCATCATCGACACCGCCGGCCGGCATCTCGCGCTCCGCCTGAGCGAAAGACTGGGGCAATCGGTCGTTGCCGAGAACCGTCCGGGCGCCGGTGGGATGGTGGGCGCCGACGTGGTGGCGCGCGCGGCGCCGGACGGCTACACGATCCTGCTGACGGACCCCGCGCTCGTCACCAATCCGACGCTGCAAACGGACGCTCCCTACGACCTGAAAGCGCTGCAGGCGGTCTCGATCGTCGGTTCCTCACCGGCGGTCATCGTGGCGTCATTGACCCTGCCGGCAAAGACGCTCCCCGAAATGATCGTTTATGCCAAGTCCAATCCCGGCAAGCTCAACTTCGCATCCGCGGGCATCGGCACCGCGCCGCATCTCGCCGGCGAAATGATCAAGCTGCGGACCGGCATCGACATGACGCACGTGCCCTATCGGGGAATCGGCGCGGCATATCCAGACGTCATGAGCGGGAAGGTGCAGCTCGCGTTCTCGAGCATCGCCGGCGCGCTGCCGTTCACCGCGGACAATCGCGTGCGCCCGCTCGCGACGACCGGGTCGGCGCGCAGCTCGGTCTATCCCGATATGCCGACGGTCGCGGAATCCGGCCTGCCAGGATTCGATGTGGATCTCTGGATCGCGGTTTACGCGCCAGCCGGGCTGCCGCCGCAAGTGCTGGCGACGCTCAACAGCGAGCTGAACAAGACCCTCGAGCATCCCGAGCTCAAGGCGGCGTTCGCCAAGATCGGCGTCACGCCGCGCGGGACGACGCCCGAGGAGGCCGCGGCCTTCACCAACTCGGAATACGAGAAGTGGAGGAAGGTGATCGTCGACGGAAAGATCAAGCCGGAATAGGCGCGCCGTTCAGCCCATTCCGGAGGCGGACGTCGGTTCGATCTCACACAGCAGCCGCACCTCTCCGGGCTGAGCATTGGGGTATTTGTCCTTCCCCAGATATTTCTTGGCCAGCGAATCGATGTGCTGAGCGGCGCCATCCTCCGTAACGCGCCGGACTCGGCCGCGAATCTGGACGTAACGGTAGGGATTGTCTGGATCGATGATGGCCATGGCCACGGCAACACCGTTTTTCAGGGTGCGCGCCTTGACGCGGCCGCGCGCGGTGTTCACGCGAATGAGGCCGTTGGTGTGATCGAACCAGACCGGCGTCACCTGCGGCGAACCGTCCGGCATCACCGTGGAGAGAATTGCAAACGCCTTTTTCTGCTGTAACAGGTCGAGATATTTGTCGGGAATGGTTGCCATGACACGAGCTCCTTGCACAGCATAGCCGGACGTGGACCAAAGCGCATCTCAAAACTTGCCGTATACGCATCACGGCGCGGATCGGGTTCCAAGCGCAAATCGGCAGCGCGTTTGCTGGGCCAAGGCCTTCACAAGTTAGGATCCGAGACGCGAATTGGCGCAGCGCATTTCTCCGCCTTCAGAAATCGGTTAGAGTCTTGCGGAGCGGCACACGTGCGCGGTGGACCTTATCGGGAGCCATGCGATGAATCGATATGTCCTCTTTGCTGGCATGACGATGGCGGCGGCAGCGATCGGCGCCTCTCCGGCACACACGCAATCGAGCGCGGGGCAGATCACGGTTCTGTACGACGCCTTCGGCCCGACCTCGACCTTAAAGAAGGACTGGGGATTTTCCGCTCTCATCGAGTATGGCGGCAAGCGCATCCTGTTTGACACTGGCAATAATGCGGAAATCTTCGCGCACAATGTCGCGGCCAAGGGGATCGATCTGCGACAGCTGGATTTCGCCGTGATCTCCCATCGCCACGGTGATCACACGAGCGGATTAAATCATCTCTTGAAGGTCAATCCGGCCGTGAAGATTTATGCACCGCAGGAAAACTTTGGCGTCTTCGGCGCGGCGTTGCCGGGCACTTTCTATAGACGCAACGAATCGCTTCCTGCGGACATGCGCTATTTCGACGGAAGACCGCCCGAGACGCTCCGTTTCGGCAGTCCGTGGCCCGACAGCAATTTCACATGGATCAGCAAGACCACGGAGGTAGCGCCCGGATTCCATTTAATTCTACTCAATGGGAGTTGGGGCGTCGACCTGGAGGTGAAGGAGGTCTCTTTGGCGATCGATACGCCCGATGGAATTGTGCTCATCGTCGGGTGCAGTCATCCAACGATCGAAAAGGTCGTCGAGGCGGCCAAGAGTGCCATCAACAAGCCGATACACCTGGTCTTGGGTGGCACGCATTTGTTGCCCGCCAAAGACGACCAGATCAGCAGCACAGCGGTCTCGCTGCGCGACAACTGGAGCGTGCGCTACCTCGCTCCGGCTCACTGCACAGGCGAGCCTGCGTTCGCCATCCTGAAGGAGACCTTCGGTGACCGCTACATTTATGCCGGACTTGGCACGACGCTTTTATTGGGACCAAAAGTTACGGTGAAAGCGGAAGCGGGACAGCCGAATAAAAACGCGATGGACCAAGAAGACTTGCGCAGCTACCGCGAAGCGATGATGCGCGGTCCTTTGCGCGCTTTCTTTGCTGGAGACAGGCGCCCGGCACGCGCCCAGCAATGACTTTGTTGCAATGTGAAAGAAAGAAGGGCCACCCGTGCGGGCAGCCCTTCCATTGTCGAGCCGTGATCCGGCTGAACCAGCGTGAGCACACCGCCTTTAGACGGTGCGGACCCCCACAGAGGCGAGGATCCAGCTCACGGATGCCGGCAATCGCGGCGATAGACAATGAGACACTGGATCACCTCCTTTCTGTTGTTGACGACGCGCGCAATGTACTCAGATGTTGGGCATTGTCAAAGGAAGCTCATGCGGGGAAAAGTCCCCTTGCGGCATTGGAGACGTTCGATGCGCGCCCCGTTCAGATCAAGCCTCCGGCAGGGTGAAATGCCGCGAGCGAGGAACGCCCTGGCGGTTGTGGCCGTTGCGCTATGTTTGTTCGCGCCCGCGGCGATCCACGCGCAGGACTTTCCCTCCCGCGTCATCCGCGTTGTCGTCGCCTTCCCCGCCGGCGGCCCGACGGATTTCGTGGCGCGGCTCGTGGCCGACAAGCTCAAGCCGCTGCTCGGGCAGAACGTGATCGTCGAGAACAGGCCGGGGGCGAACGGCGCGATCGGCGCCGATTACGTCGCAAAAGGCGAGGCCGACGGGCATCTGTTGTTTCTCACCACAGTGGGCGCGGTCGCGATCACGCCGCATCTGAGCAAGCCCAACTACGACACGCTGCGCGATTTCGCCCCTATAAGCTTGGTGGTGCGGCCCACCACCATCCTGGTGGTGAAGCCCGACGCCGCCATCAATTCTGCCAAGGAGCTCGCCGCGCTTGCCAAGGAAAAGCCCGCGACCATCCCGTTCGCCTCAACCGGCTCGGGCAGCACCACCCATCTCGCGCTCGAGCTTTATCAGGCCGCGGCCAAGGTGAAATTCCTGCATGTGCCCTATCGCGGCGCCGCGCCGGCCTTGACCGATCTTCTCGGCGGCCAGGTCACCGCGATGTTTGCCGACACGCCGGTGCTGCTGCCGCACATCCGCGCCGGCAAGCTCAAGCCGATCGGCGCGGCCTCGGCCGAGCGCAATCCGCTGTTGCCCGACGTGGCCACGCTCGCCGAGCAGGGCTTCCCCGACACCGTCGCCGACAACTGGTACGGCCTGTTGGCGCCGGCGAGGACGCCGCCCGCCGTCGTAGCGAAGCTGCATGACGCGGTCGTCGCCGTGCTCGATGCGCCGGACGTGCGCGAGAAGCTCTTGCAATCGGGTGCCGTGCCGGCGCCGACGTCAAGCGAGGAGTTCGGCAAAATTCTCAGCGATGAGCTCGCGCGCTGGGGCGCCGTGGTCCGCGAGAAGAATATCAAGGAGGATTGAGGCCGCGGGCTGGAACGCTCTAATGCCGGCGCGCTTGCACCAGGTATCCAGTGATGGTCTGCTCGCCCAACTGTTTGCACGCCTCCAAACGGTGCAGTCCTTCGATCAGCACGAAGCGTTCGCCGTCCTGCCGCACGAGGATGGGAGTTTGTAGGCCGACCTGCAGGATGCTCTCGGCGATTTGCTGTGCCTTCTTGGGGTCGAGCGTCGCGCGCCGCTTCGCCGGCACGTAGATGTTGGCGATCGCGAATGTCTCGCGCTTCATCATCGAGAATGACCCGCGCGTCGGATTCGCCGGCTCACTGCAGCTGATCCTTGACCTTGTTGATGCCCGCCATCACGCACTGCTCGTCGACACCGGGCGAACCGGAAAGCCCCACGCCGCCGACCACGTCGTTGCCGACCTTGATCGGCACCCCGCCGTCGATGGCAATCACGTTCGGCAGTGTGGTCTGCTCGCGCCGCACCGGACGCGTCGGCATCTCCTTGATGAAGTCCTGAGTGGTCATCTTGAAGGTCATGGCGGTGTAGGCCTTGCGGCGGGCGTTCTCCATCGTGTGCACGCTGGCGTCATCGCCGCGCAGCGCCACCACGGTATTCCCGCCGCGATCGACCACGACGACGGAGGTGGCGTAGCCGCGGCTCTTGCAGTCCTCCAACGCGGCCTGCGCAATCGTCAGTGCGATCGGGTAACTCAGCTCCTTGCGCTGCAGGAGCTGCGCGTGCGCCGGCAGCGCGGCGCCGCAGGCGAGAGCGATGAGGGCGAGGCGGGCGATCGTTGCGGACATAGCCAAATCCTCCTGGATGCGGACGCTCTTCGATAGCAGCGCGGCGGACAGTCTATTCCATTTCCGGCGGTTTGCACGCTGCTGCAGCAATCTGTGCGATCGCGCATGCAATGCGCGGTGCACTGCGGAACGAGGCAGCAGCGAATTCCAAAAAAGAAGCCGCCCGGCGTTGGCGATGCAGCGCCGGGCGTCCTCGCGTTTGCGGTCTCGCTCAGTGCGCCAGCGGATCGGGGCGAACCTGAATGTGCACCGCGAGCGGCCGCGCGCCTTTGCCAAGCTCGTTGAGCCAGGGTGTGCGGTCACCGCTGGCGCTCCAAAGTCCACGGCCTTTCCAGCCGGCATTCGGGTCGTCGATCCGCGCGTCCAGACCTTTGGCGTAAAATCCCATGGGGTAGGGCACCCGCATCAGGATCATTTGTCCGTCCTTGAAGCCGACGAAACCGTCCTGGAGGTTAGCGGTCGAGATCGGAACGTTCTCTCCAAGCCCCACCGCGTTGTGCTGGTCGACCCAAGTATAGTAGCTCGCCTCGGCGCTGGTGTTCTCCAGACCTTCGAAGCCTGGCCCCGGGTACTTGTGAAACGCGAATCCCTCGGGGCAGTGATTGCCGGTCGCGTTTGGTCCATTGAGCGGAGCCTTGCACTTGCGCCGGTCGAAGCTGATCAGCGTGCCATTCGAGCCGGACCCCCACACCACCCCGTTCTTATCGATGTCGCCGCCACGTAAGCCGATCGCTTCCTTCGGCAGGGAGTAGAACTCGCTGAGATTGGTCTTGGGATCGAACCGCAGGAAGCCCGGCGGGCCGGCAAACACATTGACCGTGTACCAGACCGAGCCATCGCTCGGATGCGGCATCACCGCATAAGGACCCGACCCCGCGATCCGCGTGTCCTTGCCCGGTTCCCCCGGCTTGCCCGGCTCGGTGTATTCATCAACCTTGCCGTTGCCGTTGGTGTCGAGCACGAACGGTGCCCAGCCCTGCGCCTTCGCCGCGTCGCCAGTCTCGTCCAATATGCTCGTGTTGATCCAGCCGGCAACCGGCCCGGTGCCACTGAGCCACAGCGTATTGTCGGCATCGTAGCCAAACTGCGGGTGATGCGTGCCGAAGCAAGTATCGACGAACGTGTATTTCATGGTCTTAGGATCGAGCATCGCCACTTGGCGCGGAGACTTGTCCAGCGGGAACGCCTTGGCGGAGGGGTGATCCGACCCCTTCATGCAGAAGGCGGGGTTATCCATGCCGCGCACCGTCGCCGCGATCCACACCCGGCCTTTGTCGTCGAACATGGCGTTGTGATTGTTGGCGCGGGTATCCCACAGCTTCTCGTCCCCCCAGTACGCCGAAGGCTGCAACGGCTTGACGCTCCCCGCGTGGCCGGGCCCGAGCGACTCCGGCATGTTCGGATCCGCCACCGGCATCTTGAAGTACGTCACCGTGTGCGTCTTCGGATCCAGGATCGGCATGTTGTCGGTGGAGTATTCAGGCGAGCCGTAGAGCGGCCCATTCGCATTCACCGTCGGGTTACGTCGATCCGACGAGATCAGATCATGCAGGTATTTGTCCGGGGTCGACCATTCCCACGCGGTGACCACGAGGTTGCGCTCCACGCCTTGCGGCCGTGCCGGCTTCTGCTTGGGGAGTTCGCCCTTGGCGATGCGGTCAGTCCAGTCGCCGAAATATTTGTAGGGTACGCCGCCGAGCTGGCCGGCAAGACGGTTGGTCATCATCTCGCCGGCCTGACCGGCTTGGGTGCGGCGCATCCACGCCTCTTCGCCCGACTTGAATTGGCCGAACTGCGCCGGGATGGTGCGTGTCGCTTCCTGCCCGAGCTGATGACAGCCGATGCAGTCGACGTTGTTCATTCGTTGGCGCCAGGTTTCCTGCGTGATGTTCTTCGGGATTTCGGTGCTGCCTCCGAAATCGCTCGCCGGAGGAATCTTCATCATCGCGTACCAATAGATCGCCGGATAATAATGCGCGGCGGCTTTCTCGTTGGGGGCCGTCACCGCGGCGTGATTGATGATCTGGCCGGGCTTCGCCCGCATCTTCGGCGAATCCACGAGGCCATAGCCGCGCACCCACACGTCGTAATTTGCGGTGGGTAGATCGGGGATGACATAGCGGCCCTGATCATCGGTGACGACGCTCTTGATATAGCGCGTCGGCAGATCGGTCGTTTCGGCGATCACCCATACGCCGGCCTCGGGCCCGTTCGCGCTGGTGACGACGCCGCCGATGTCGTCGTTGTCGATCGCGACCGCGGTCTGCGCGCCAAGCTGCGCGGGCGCAGCCGCAAGCATTGCGGCGACGCCGATCGCCGCCACGGTCAAATACAGCCTGGCTTTGAGTCTCATGAGAGCGCTCCTCGTCCATTTTTTGCATGGCGCTCGCGGGCGATGCGCGGCTCGGCACGCGGGCGCGGAGACGCGATTCTGCACAGTCCACGTCACCCCGGCAATAAGGCTCCCCGCCACTCGCATGCGCTTGCGGCGCATGTGACGGAACGCGACGCCGTGTCCCGGCGTTGCCGCAGGCGAGGGAGGCACTGCGGCCAAGATCTGGAGAGATCGTCGAAATCCGCAGTGGAAACGCAAGGAACCGAAGGAGCGCACCTCGATGATGATCAAGCCACTATCGATCGCCGCGGCGGCGGGTCTGCTGATCGCCACGACCGCGCTCGGCCATGCCCAAAGCTCAGGTCAACGCATGCCGGACAGCACCCCAGGCCAGAAGATGCAGGACCGTGGTTCGGTCTCCAGCCAGCCGGGCGCCTCCGGCTATACGCCCGGGCATCGGATGCAAGAGAAAGGCAGCAGGGCCGGCGAGCCCGGCGCGTCCGGTTACGCGCCCGGTCATCAAGCGCCCAGCACGACGGGCCGCGGCAGCATGGGCGGCCGCGATGCGGATCGCGATCGCGGCAACGCCCGCTAACGAGCATTGCGGCTGCACGAAGCGGGAAGGGGCCGCCCGGTGCGGTCCCTTTCCGCATCCGGCTGGCGCGCGCGCGCCGGCTTCCCCATATGAGGCCTCGCGTTGACGGAGGTTCCAAGTGTCCAAGCCGCTGATCGTCTCGATCCCGCATCATCTCGGCCGCGAGGAGGCCGCCCGCCGCATCAAATCCGGGCTTGTCGCCGCGCGAACGAATTATTCGGCGTTGCTAACCATCCGCGAGGAAACCTGGACCGGCGATCGGCTCGCCTTCAATTTGAGCGCGCTCGGCCAAAGCGCCGTCGGCGTCATCGATGTCGCCGATGACCACGTGCGGTTGGAAGTTCAATTGCCGTGGCTGTTGGCGCTGGTGGCCGAGAAATTGACGCCGGCGATCCGCAAGGAAGGCACGCTGATGCTGGAGAAGAAGTGACCCGCCTCTCCAGCGCGCCCGGCCAATCGTGTAGCGACCATGCTCTCCGCAAACATTGGGTTGAGATCCGCGCATCCTGCGCAAGCGGGATTCCAAGCGAACCCTGGCGCAGTACTGTTGAAACTTGATTCCAAGTGTTAAATTCGCATTCGATCGGGAGTGGCTGAGGAGGCATCATGCGCACGATCCCACTCGCTGTCATTGCATTCGCTGCTTTATCGCTATCCACCATCGGCGCGCGTGCCGACGGGAGTTGGTGCGCAAATTACGGCACCGGCCATAGCGGGATAAACTGCAGCTACAAGTCGCAAGCGCAATGCCTTGCGACGGTGTCGGGCATCTATGGATTTTGCACGCCCAATCCATACCCCGGAACGGGTTACGGCAGAGGCGGGACTTGGAATTTTCAGCCGGCCGGCCGAAGCCGTGCGTATCGCGCCGAGCGCTAGCTACTATTGCGGCAACCCGAGTTTCTATTGCGGCAACCCAGCCGCGCCGCGGCGGAGGTCGTGACGCGCGGCAGCATCTGCGACGTGCGCAAGCCGTGCAGACGATCGCGATGGTCGCGACGCTTGCTGGGCGCCACGCCGGCCCGTAACGTTCGTCCTCCCGCCACCGCGCGCTCCCCATCGTGACGAAGCTTTCGACCGCAGAGGCCGATTTCCGCTTGGCGCAGGTCGGCCCGGCCGTGCTCGGCGCCACCTCGTTCGCCTGCGCCGACGTACTGGTCAAGGTGGTGCTCATCGCCGGCGCCGGCGTGCTCACGATGTCCGCCATTCGCGCCGTGGTCGGCGTCGCGATGCTGTTTGTCTGGCTCACGCTCGTGCCGCGCGCTCCCTTCAGCCGCCGCGCGACATGGATCTCGCTCGGATTGGGGGTGCTGTTCGCCGGCAACGTGTTTCTTCTATTCCTGGCGATCGAGGCGGTCGACGTGCCGATCGCGATCCTCACCTATTTCGTCTATCCGCTGCTCACGGGCCTGGCAGCGGCGGCGACGCGACTTGAGAAAATCACTTGGCGCGGCGCCGCCGCGGCGGTGGTCGCCTTCCTCGGTCTGGCGCTGATGATCGGCGCGCATCCGACTTCGCTCGCGGCCGCCGGCATTCTCGCTGCGCTCGGCGCCGCGGTGTGCCGGGTGGTGATCCTGCTCCTCACCCGCGCATGCCTTTCCGGCGCCGATCCGCTGCGCATCACCTGGTACTCGCTTTTGTCCTCGACCGCCGTGTTTTTGCTCACCGCGGTCGCGGCCGGGAACTGGCAGCCGCCGGCGACGGCCGGTGGCTGGCTCGCACTGATTGTGCTCAGCGCCGCCATCACCGCCGGGCTTCTCGGTGTGTTCGCCTCGACGGTGCGTATCGGACCGTTCCGCACCGCGCTGTTCATGAATCTCGAGCCTCCGCTCACGGCGATCGGCAGCGCGCTCTTTCTCGGCGAGATACTCACGCCGCTGCAGGTGCTCGGCGGCGGCATCATGCTCGCGGCGCTGGTGATGTTTCAGCTGCGGAGGTGAGGGAAGGGGGCGACATCCGGGTGTTCACACCCGCTCCACGAAACTATCCACCACGCGCTTCTCGCCGGCCTTGTCGAATTGAATGGTGAGCTTGTTGCCGTCGATCGCGGTGACGTTGCCGTTGCCGAACTTCTGGTGAAAGACGCGGTCGCCGATGATGAACTCGGAGACGGTGCCGGTCGATTTGGCGACGAGCTCGCCCTCGATGGTGAGCGGCAGGCGGCGGCGCGGCTTGCCGCGCAGGCCGCGCTCGCCGGCACGCGGCGGAGGAGAGCCGTCATCCATCGCGTTAGCGCGAGTTGAATAGCCTTCGCCGTCGTCGTCGAAACCATCATCGCCGAACCGCCCGCGGGCCCGCGCGCGCTGCCAGCCCGGCGTGCCATAGCTCGAGCCGAAATGGGTCATCTCGTCGAAACGCGAGGCGCCGGTATTGCCGTAGGCGGCAAAGCCGCCCCTGGATTCCGCGATCTCCACGTCCGCCTCCGGCAACTCGTCGAGGAAGCGCGAGGGGATGTTCGACGACCACAGCCCGTGCATGCGTCGGTTGGCGGCGAAGTAGATGTTCACGCGCCGCCGCGCGCGGGTGATCCCCACATGCGCCAGACGCCTCTCCTCCTCGAGCCCGGCGCGGCCTTGGTCGTCGAGGGTGCGCTGGTGGGGAAATAGGCCTTCTTCCCAGCCCGGCAGAAACACGGTGTCGAATTCGAGGCCCTTGGCGGAATGCAAGGTCATGATCGACACCGCCTCGCCCTCGCTCTTCTCGGCGTCCATGACCAGCGCGATGTGCTCGAGGAAGCCGGCGAGACTCTCGAACTCCTCCATGGAGCGGATCATCTCTTTCAAGTTTTCCAGCCGTCCGGCGGCATCCGCCGAGCGGTCCTTCTGCCACATCTCGGTGTAGCCGGATTCGTCGAGCACGGTTTCCGCGAGCCGCATATGCGGCAGCGTCTCCTTCTGCGTCCGCCAGCGCTCGAAGGCGGCGAGAAGATCGCGCAGCGCGGCTCGCGGCTTGGGCTTGAGCTCGTCGGTCTCGATCACCGCCTGCGCCGCCGCGGTGAGCGGCACGCGCCGCCGCCGCGCGTGGTCGTGCAGCAGTTGTACGCTGGCGTCGCCGAGCCCGCGCTTGGGCACGTTAATGATGCGCTCGAAGGCGAGATCGTCGGCCGGCGAATGGATCACCCGCAGATAGGCGAGTGCATCGCGGATTTCCTGCCGCTCGTAGAACCGCGGGCCGCCGATCACGCGGTAGGGCAAGCCGAGCGTGACGAAGCGATCCTCGAACTCGCGCATCTGGAAGGAGGCGCGCACCAGGATGGCGATCTCGTCGAGCGGATGCGGATTGCCGCGGCCGTCGTCGCGCTGGAGCTGCTCGATTTCCTCGCCGATGGCGCGCGCCTCTTCCTCAGAGTCCCAGCAGGAGGTGACCTTGACCTTCTCGCCGGGCTCCTCCTCGGTGCGCAGCGTCTTGCCGAGCCGGCCCTGGTTGTGGGCGATGAGGTGCGAGGCGGCGGCGAGGATGTGGCCGGTGGAGCGGTAATTGCGCTCGAGACGAATGATCCTGGCCCCGGGAAAATCGTGCTCGAAGCGCAGAATGTTGTCGACCTCGGCCCCGCGCCATCCGTAGATCGACTGGTCGTCGTCGCCGACGCAGCAAATGTTTTTCAGCGTGCGCGCCGGTGCTTGCGTCTCACTCCGTTCGTCTTCACCGGGCCGCGCCGAAGGCGCGTGACGCGGTGATCCATCTCCTTCGTGTGAAGGGATGGATTGCCGGGTCAAGCCCGGCAATGACCCCGGAGGGATGCTTTGGCCCAGCAGGCGCAGCCAGAGATACTGCGCCACGTTGGTGTCCTGATATTCATCCACCAGGATGTAGCGGAATCGCACCTGGTACTGGCGCAGCACCTCGCTTTGCTCCCGGAACAGGCGGATGCATTCGAGCAGGAGATCGCCGAAGTCGGCGGCGTTGAGCACCTTCAGCCGGTCCTGGTAGGCGGCATAAAGCTTCTTGCCGCGGCCGGCGGCAAAGATCGCCGCCTCTCCGGCGGGAACCTGCTCGCAGGTGAGGCCGCGGTTCTTCCAGCTGTCGATGAGCCCCGCCAGCACCCGCGCCGGCCATCGTTTCTCGTCGATGTTCTCCGCTGCCAGGAGCTGCTTGATGAGGCGAATCTGATCGTCCTGGTCGAGGATGGTGAAGTCGGGCTTCAGCCCGACGAGCTCGGCGTGCCGGCGCAGGATCTTGACGCCGATCGAATGGAACGTGCCGAGCCAAGGCATTCCTTCCACGATCTGCCCGACCATGCTGCCGACGCGCTGCTTCATTTCGCGCGCCGCCTTGTTGGTGAAGGTGACTGCCAGGATCTCGCCGGGCCGCGCCTGTCCCGTGGCAAGAATGTGGGCGACGCGCGTGGTCAGCACGCGCGTCTTGCCGGTGCCGGCGCCGGCGAGCACCAGCACCGGTCCTCCCAGCGTCTCCACCGCGAGCCGCTGCTCCGGATTGAGGCCCGCGAGATAGGGCGCGCCCGCCGCCGCCCTTGCGCGCGCCGCGATGCCGCCGGGCTGCGGCCTCGGCGGCACAGGCGGATCCTCGCGCGGCGTTTTGCCCGGTTCGGTCATTCCTCGTTCCGTGATGAGGTCCGGCGCCTCGCGCCGGCGCGCCGCATCGCCGCGGCGAATCTCCCGCTAAGATGGCATCCGTCCCACGGAATGGGGAGGGGCAGGCCTCAGCTCTTCCCAGGCATTGCGATGCGCCGACCGGCGGCTTCGGGGCGCGGGAGATTGGCGTGCGAGGCCTTCATCCGGGCAAGCCCGCGCGCGACATCGTCGGGGAACGGCGCGGTCTTGCCCGCAGCCATGTCGACGTGCAGCGACATGTTCTCCGAGGTCGCCGAGACCCAGCCTTCGACGGCATGGAAGAGCTGCTCGAAATAGTGCATGCGCTTGGCGTCGTAATCGAGGAGCTGAAAGGTCACGCGTACGGGGTCGCCGGCATGGAGCTCGCGCAAATAGCGCACGTGCACCTCGGCGGTGTAGCAGGAGTGCTTGCGCGTCTTGACGTAGTTAAGGCCGCAGCCGATGAGCTCGAACGCCTCGTCCACCGCGCGGTCGAACAGCACGTTGTAGTAGGCCATGTTGAGGTGGCCGTTATAGTCGATCCAGCCGGGCTCGACCCGCATCAGCGAGGAGACGAAGGGGGCGAAGAATACGGGTTCGAGATCGTAGCGATCGAGCATAGGAAAATTCAACGTTGATTTCGTAAGAGGTTTTTAGCGCTTTTTGGCAAACCTTTCATCAGGTTTGCCACTCAATGTTCACACTCTGGCTATGGCTGACCACGCGAGCCGCTTTTCCAGAAGCAGCGGTCGTGCGCGGAGATCACTTCAATAGCTGAGGACCAGAAGCGGTCATCAGCTGGGGTCACATGCCGCAGTTTAGTAGATCTCCTGCACCGCCCAAAGGTGCTATGTTTCGGGTTGAAAGATGGGACATTGGGCAGTGAAACGGCGCGAGTTCATTGCGCTCATCGGCGGCGCGGCGAGCTGGCCGCTCACGACGCGCGCACAACAAACCGGGCGCGTGCGCCGCGTCGGCGCGCTCGTGAACTTCGAATCGGAGGATGCCCAAGGACGGGGGCGCCTGTCGGCCTTCGAACAGGGACTGCAACAGTTGGGCTGGACCACCGGCGGCAGTGTGCGGATTGACTACCGCTGGGGCGGAGGCGATTGGGATCGCAGTCGCGAACTGGCGCGGGAGTTGGTCGCTTCGGCGCCGGATGTCATTCTCGCAGGTGGCAATCAGAGCGTGGCAGCGTTGCAGCAGGCCACACGCACCGTGCCGATCGTATTCGCCGGCGTCGTTGATCCCGTCGGCAGCGGCTTTGTCGAGAGCCTGGTTCGACCCGGCGGCAATATCACCGGCGTCACTATGTTCGAATACAGCATCAGCGGGAGGTGGCTGGAGCTGCTCAAGGAAATTGCGCCTGGCGTGACACGGGTGGCAGTCGTTCGGGACGAGGCATCGCCTGAGGGCGGCGGCCAATGGGGTGTCATCCAGGCTATGGCGCCCTCGGTTGGGGTGGAGATAATTCCGGTCAATATGCACGACGCGGCTGAGATCGAGCGGCGCATCGGAGCCCTGGCGCGATCCCCGAATGGTGGGCTGATCGTGACCGGAAGCACCCTCGCGGTGGTTCATCGCGATTTGATCATCATGCTGGCGGCCCGATACCAAGTGCCCGCAGTGTACTTCGCACGCTACTTCGTTGTTGACGGCGGCTTGATCTCGTATGGGCCTCGCGTAGCCGAGCAGTATCGCAATGCCGCCGGATACGTCGACCTCATCCTAAAGGGTGAGAAGCCCGCTGAATTGCCGGTGATCCTGCCGGCGAAGTACGAGCTCGTCGTCAACCTCAAGACTGCCAAGGCTCTCGGTCTCACCGTTCCCCAGACGATACTGAGTCGCGCCGACGAAACGATCGAATGAAACGGCGCGAGTTCAAACCTGACACGAGGCTCGGTTCACTAACGCAAGCCTGCGTAATCACTGGGTAACGCCCGACCGTACGGTCAAGGATGGGGCGACTTACGACGCGCCGAGCGGCGCCGTCCATGCGGGAAGCGGCTTGCGCGACCGCGAATTTTGGCAAACCCCCGTCGCCGCCGCGCAGGCGAGAACCCATATTCAGAGACCGCGGGTATACGCCGCGGGAACGACGGCAGGAGCGATCGGAATTGAGATGTCGTCCGTGGTGAACTGGGGTTGGCTGCCGCCGATCTTTGCGCAGGCGTCCGAACGGCTGTCGGCCGGCCTCGGCGAGCTTGCCGGGGGTGCGACGGTCTGGCTCGCGGTGACCGGCCTGAGCCGATCGGGCAAGACCGTGTTCCTGACGAGCCTCATCCACAATCTCCTGAGCTGCGCGCACAATCCGAACCGCATGCCGCTCTTGGGCGTGGTCGGCGAGCGCCGCCTGGTCGCGGCCACCCTCGAGGCGGCGAGGGCAGACGGGCTGCCGCAGTTTCCTTATCTCGACAATATCGAGCGAATGGCGACCGCGGACTGGCCGGCGCGTACGGAGGGCATCAGCCAGATCGGGATCGACGTGCGTTTCGCGCCGGCCGGCGCGCTCGGCAAGCTCGTGAGCGAGATCACCGGAAGTCCTGCGGCGCTCACCCTCCGCATTGTCGATTATCCCGGCGAGTGGTTGCTCGACCTGCCGCTTATCGGGCTCGGCTACGCGCAGTGGTCGCGCGCGACGCTGCGTTTGCTGCGCAAGGGCTTGCGCGCCGAGATCGCCCGCGACTTTCTCGCTCTCCTCGACCAGCATCGGCCCGAGGAAGTTGCGAGCGAGGAGGTCGCCAAGCAGCTGCACGATCGCTATTGCGCCTATCTTCTCGAGGCGCGCGACCGGCACGGCCTGAGCTTTCTCCAGCCCGGCCGGTTCTTGTGTCGGGGGACGCTGGGCGAGCCCGCTTATCTGCGGTTTGCGCCGCTCGAGATCGCCGAAGGCGTCGACATGTTCGCGCCCGCCACGCTTGGCGCGCTCATGGCTGAGCGCTTCGAGGTCTACAAACGGGAGGTGGTGGAGCGCTTCTACCAGGACCACTTCCGGCACTATACGCGCCAGATCGTGCTCGTCGACGTGCTGCGCGCATTGCTCGGCGGCCGCGAGGTTTTCGAGGATACGCGGCTCGCGCTCGATGCCATTCTGGAGAGCTTTCGCTACGGACACGGCGGGATCCTTTCGCGGCTCTTGCTGGGTCCCCACATCGACAAGGTGCTGTTCGCCGCCACCAAGGCCGATCATGTGCCCGACATCCAGCGCGATCACCTTGCCGCGCTCTTGCGCAACATGGCCGCGTTCCCGGCGCTCGAAGTCAAAAGCAGCAACGCGCAGTTGGAGGTAACGGCGCTCGCCTCGGTGATCTCGACCGCGGAAGAGACTCAGGAGATCGAAGGGCAGCGTGTGCAGGTTGTGGTCGGGCGGCCCGTCGGCAGCAAGAAGCAGTCTAAGTTTTTCGTCGGCAACGTTCCCATCCGCCCCCCGCGCGCGGACGCCTGGGGCTCGCCTTTCCTCAATGTGCCCGTGTTCGAGCCGCCCGCGATCGATCCTTCGCCGGTCGATGGTATCGCGCACATCAACCTCGACCTGGCGCTCGAATTCCTGCTTGGAGACCGGCTGCGATGAGCGATCAACCCGAGCGCGGCGTCGCGCCGGCCGCCCGCGTGATCGAGATGGACGCGGCGGACGATGCTGCGCCGTTGCGGCTGCTGCGGCCGCAAATCATTCCGACCGAGCGCACCGAGGCCGTCACGCCGAGCGAGCCGGCGCTGCCCGCGCTGCCGCCCGTCGCGCCGCGCCGGCGCGATCGCGTCATGACCTTCGGCCTCGCCGGCGTGGCGGTCCTATTGACCGGGTGGCTCGCGGTGGACGCCGTCGCCTGGATCCTCGCCGCATTCGAGCGCAGCGCCGCCCTCGGCGTACTTGCGGCAGCGGCCGTGGCGGCGGGAGTGGCTGGGGGCGGTGCGGTGATCGCGCGCGAACTCATAAGCCTGTTCCGCCTCAAGAACGTCGAGGCGATCCACCGCCGGCTCGCGCACGGACCGGTGCCGGCGATCGAAGGCCGGCGGGCGATCGCCGACGTGCTCGCGGTCGTTCCGCGCGAGCCTGAGATCAAAGCGGGGATCGAAGCCTTCCAGCGGCAGGTCAAGGTCCAGCATGCGACGGGGCAGCAGATCGAGATTCTGTCGCGCACCGTCATGAAGCCGCTCGACCGTCGCGCCGAGGCGCATGTGCGCACCGCCGTGCTGCGCGCCTTCGGCATCACCGCGATCAGTCCCACCGGCCTGACCGATGCCGTCTTCTTTCTCGCCTGCGGCATTCGCATGGTGCGCGGCATCGCCGCCGCGTACGGGCACCGGCCGACCGCCGCCACCACGGTCCACCTGCTGCGGCGCCTCGTCATCGAAGCCGGCAAGCTCGGAGCCGTCGACATCGCCAGTTCATCGCTCGTTCAGCACCTCGGCGGCGCGCTCACCGAACGATTGGCGAGTAGCGCCGCCGAGTCGCTCTACGCCGCCTACCGCATGGCGCGGCTCGGGATCATCGTGATGGACCTGTGCCGTCCGATCCCGTTCCGGGAGAACGAGATGCCCAGCGTCACCTCGCTGGTCGGCAATGTGCTGCGTCGCCGTTCCGAGTCTCAGCCGGATTGAGGCTGCCGGCCACGCTCGGCGTGGCCGCTTTAATTGTTGCGGCGAAAACACGCCGCCGTCACAGCTGTGTGATCCGGCGCGGGCTTGCAACTTTTTTTCCGATACCGAGTTGAATGGGCGGGACGTGATGACGGGGGATTACCATGACAATCACCCTCACGCATGCGAAATCCGCCGCCGCGCCTACGCGGGCGCGCGATAGCTCCGCGGACGGTGCGGTATCGGATGAAATGTTGATCGGGCGGATCGCCGCTGGCGATCAGTTCGCGATGCGGACGTTGTTTGCACGCCATCGCATACCATTATACCGGTGGCTGCTGCGCATCGTGCGCGACCAGACGACGGCGGAAGATCTCTTGAGCGACGTGTTTCTCGACGTGTGGCGTCAGGCCGCG
Source organism: Xanthobacteraceae bacterium (assembly GCA_035693615.1). Classification (GTDB taxonomy): domain Bacteria; phylum Pseudomonadota; class Alphaproteobacteria; order Rhizobiales; family Xanthobacteraceae; genus VAZQ01. The sequence continues at coordinate 25,009 of DASSGH010000038.1, read as the reverse complement.
TCGTTCAAAGGACGCGCTTCCGTTTCCACGTGGCTGCTTGCGATCGCCCGCTACAAGGCGCTGTCGGCCCGCCGCGCGCGCGTCGAGGCGCAATTGGACGAGCGGATCGCGTCGACCATCGCCGATCCGGCCGACAATCCGGAAGCGGCGCTGCAGGAGAAGAACCGCAGCGAAGTGCTGCGCGACTCCTTGGCCAACCTTTCGCCGGAACAGGGCGAGGTCATCGACCTCGTCTATTACCACGGCAAGTCGGTCAAGGAGGTCGCCGAGATCGTCGGCGTCGGCGAAGCCACGGTGAAGACGCGCATGTTCTATGCGCGCAGAAAGCTCGCCAGCCTGGTCGCAGCTGCCTAACGGCTTGGATGCTGTATCGGTGCCTTGCGCTCGGCATAAAGTGCTTCGCGAGATCCTTGCTCCGTCGTCGACACTGATTGTGAATCTGCTCTAACATGCCGGCGCGAGTTGCAATGGCCCCGGCGCAAGCAAAACCCCATCGGATCACGCGTCGCGATCCCGCCGCGATCAAGGCGGTGATCGCTGCGCTGGCGGCGAAATTCGGCAACCGGCTCGTGACCTCGCAGGCCGTGCGCGAGCAGCACGCCAACACCACGACCTGGATCGCCAACGAGCCGCCGGATGCGGTGGTTTTCCCGCAAGCAAGCGGCGAGGTGCAAGACGTCGTGCGTATCTGCGCCGAGCGGCGCGTCCCGGTCATCCCCTTCGGCACCGGCACGTCGCTCGAAGGACATGTCAACGCGCCCTATGGCGGCGTGTCGATCGACTTTCGCGACATGAACCGCGTGCTGGCGGTGAACGCGCAGGATCTCGATTGCGTCGTCGAGCCGGGCATCACGCGCAAGCAGCTCAACGAGCATCTGCGCGACCAGGGTCTATTCTTTCCCATCGATCCGGGTGCCGATGCTTCGCTCGGCGGGATGGCGGCCACGCGTTGCTCCGGTACCAATGCCGTGCGCTATGGCACGATGAAAGACAACGTCATCGCGCTCAAGGTCGTGCTGGCAAATGGCGAGCTGCTCACCACCGCGCGCCGCGCCAAGAAGTCGTCGGCCGGGTACGATCTCACGCGACTCATCGTCGGCGCGGAAGGCACGCTCGGCGTCATCACCGAGCTCACGCTCAAGCTGTCCGGCATTCCCGAGGCGATCTCGGCTGGTGTGTGCCCGTTTCCGTCGGTGGAAGCGGCGTGCAACGCCGCGATCGCCACGATCCAGTTCGGCGTCCCCGTGGCGCGCATCGAGCTGCTCGACGAACTGCAGGTGAAGGCGACCAATCTCTATTCCAAGCTCGCGTTGCCCGAGGTGCCGATGCTCTTCGTCGAATTCCACGGCTCGCCGGCGGGCGTCGCCGAGCAGGCCGAGCGCTTCGGCGAAATCGCGCGCGATTTTGACGGCGGTCCGTTCGAATGGGCGACCAAGGCCGAGGACCGCTCGCGGCTGTGGCAGGCGCGACACGACGCCTATTGGGCGGGCCGCGCCTTGCGCCCCGGCGCGCAGGCGCTCGCCACGGACGTCTGCGTGCCGATCTCTCGCTTGGCTGAATGCGTCACCGCAACGCAGCGCGAGATCGCCGAGCTCGGCCTCGTTGCTCCGATTCTGGGCCATGTCGGCGATGGAAACTTCCATCTCACCTTGCTGGTCGACACCGCCGACGAGGCAGAGGTTAAGGCCGCCAGCATCCTGTGCCAGCGCCTGGTTGAGCGCGCGCTCGCCATGGACGGCACCTGCACCGGCGAGCACGGCGTCGGGCAGGGCAAGATGAAATATCTTTCGGGCGAACTGGGCGATCCGGCGCTCGCCGCCATGGCCGCCATTAAACGTGCGCTTGACCCCGACGACATCATGAACCCCGGGAAAATCGTCGCGATCGCGTAAACGCGTTCCCGTTCGCGACCGGCCTGCCCCGGCGCGAGGGGCGGCTCACCAGAGTTCCCCTAAGCCATTGGCGACCGACATAGATTTGCCGTCAAGCCGCCCCATATTGGGTGCGGGCGTAGCAGAGCAAGGTCGCGGATCGGGTGGCGGGGTGCCGCGCCAATGGTCCGAGGTCACAAACCGTGCTCATTCGTTGGTGCTCGGGCGCTTTGCGCGGCCCGCACAGCCGCCCGGTGCGAGGGCCGAAATTCGGGGTGGACACGGCGTGCAAACGACGCTGCTCAGTCTCGCGATTGTGCTCATCCTGGCGCTGGTAACGGCGCTGGTGGGTCCTCTTTTCGTCGATTGGGGCAGCTATCGCGGCGAGTTCGAGGCGAGAGCCAGCCGCTTGACCGGCCTCGATTTCCACGTCCGCGGTGCGATCGATGCCCGGCTGCTGCCGACGCCGATCCTGGTGCTGCAAGACGTCGAGTTCGGGCGGTCGGACGAGGGCAGCAGGGTGCGCGCGCGCCTGTTGCGGATCGAATTCTCGCTGGGTGCGCTGGCGCGCGGGGAATGGCGTATCGCCGAAGCGCGGCTCGAAGGCCCGGAATTCGCGGCCGGTCTCGACGCCTCCGGCCGCCTCGCGTGGCCGGTTCCCAAGCTCGGCTTCGACCTCGAGGGAGTGTCGATTGCGCGGCTGCAGATCGAAGATGGCCGCGCAAGCCTCGCCGATGCGGCGAGCAACACCGGGCTCGTGCTCGAGCAACTCGCGTTCAGCGGCGAGGTGCGCTCGCTGGCGGGGCCGGTCAAAGGCGAGGGCTCCTTTGTCGTCGCCGGCCAGCGCTATCCTTATCGCATCACCACCAGCCGCATCGCCGATGACGGCGGCGCCAAAGTGCGGTTCGCAGTCGATCCTGTCGGCCAGCCGGTCGCCGCCGAGGCCGACGTCTCGATTTGGGTGGAGCGTGGCCTTCCGCGCTTCGAAGGCACCGTTCAGCTGGTGCGCGCGGTTGGCCGCGCGCCCGCGGGCGCCGGCTCGATGATCATCGAGCCTTGGCGCGTCACCAGCCATATCAAGGGAGACAGCGCCGCCGCCGTCCTGGAGCAGATCGAGTTTCAATACGGCCCGGACGAAAGGGCGATCAAGCTCAGGGGCGGAGCCGGCCTGCGATTCGGACGCCAGCCGGAGTTCAACGGCACGCTCTCTTCCCCGCAGATCGATCTCGACCGGATGTTGGCCTTGCCCGAGCCGCTGCATCGACGCCCGCTCGCAGCCGTCAAGGCGCTGGCGGACTCGTTACTCGGAGGGGCACAGCTGCCGATTCCAGCGGCGCTGAACATCAGTGCCGAGAGCGTCACGCTGGCCGGGGCGACGCTGACGCGAGTGAGTGCCGATCTGAAGAGCGATGGCGAGGGGCTGGACCTCAAGGGTCTCGAGTTGCGCGCGCCAGGGATGACCCAGCTGCGCCTGAGCGGGCGCCTGGCCACGACTGCTACGGGCGCGAACTTCAGCGGTTCGGCCAGGGTCGAGGCCCAGGATCCGCGCGCGCTGGTCGGCTGGCTCGCCGAACGCAGCGATGAGCAGGCGGCATCCACCGGCCCGCTGCAGCTCGCCGGGGACATCGCTGTCGGCAGCGACGGCATCATCATCGATCGGCTCAACTTCGATGTCGATCGGATGACGGCCGCCGGACGCTTGGCCTATACCTGGGCGCGTGATGACCGGCCCTCGCGCCTCGACGCCGCGCTGACCGCACCTGAGATCGATTTCGACCGCGTCCATGCGGTCACCAAGGCGATCCTCGGCAGTCTGGCGTTCGACTTCCCCCGCGAGGGCACGCTCTCGCTCAAGATCGCACGCGCGTTTGTCGCCGGCGTCGAGGCCAAGCAGGCCGACATCGACGTGCGCGCCGATGCCAGCGGCTTCGAGATCGCGCGGCTCGCCATCGCCGACTTCGGCGGGGCGACGCTGGCGGTCAAAGGGCGCATCGATGTCAAGGCGCAATCTCCGCGCGGCGCGGTCACGCTTGATATCGACGCGCGCGCGCTGGATGGCGTCGTGGCGCTCATGGACAGGATCGCTCCCGAGTCAGCCGATCAGCTGCGCCGTTCGGCGGGGCGCTTGACGCCGCTCACCTTGCGCGCGGCGCTTGGGCTCGATCCGGCCGCAGCGGGCAGCGGGGCCGTCACGGCGAAAATCAAGCTCGACGCCCGTGCCGGCACGTTGCGCGTCGCGCTGCAAGGCGAGGCGGGCGCCGCGCGAGATGCCCTCACGCTCGAAAAACTCGCCGGCCTGGCCGCAGCCAAGGTGAACCTCGGCGCCCGGTTCGATGCGGACGAAGGCTCGACGCTGATCGAACTTCTCGGCCTCGACCGTTTCCTGGTGGTCGACAAGCGGCCGGCGCGCCTCACCTTGGCGATGAAAGGAGCGCTCGACGGCGACCTCGCCGTCGATGGCCAGCTCTCGGCCGGTGCGCTCAATGTCGCGACGAACGGCACCGTCCGCGTTCCGGATCGTGCCCGCGCCAGCGGCGAACTCAATCTGAAACTTGCCAACGCAAACGTTCGCTCGCCGCGGCCGGGCGCGGCGGGTCGCCCTGCCGAGCCGCTGCCCGCGTCAATCACCGCGCGGCTCGCCCTGAGCCAAGGGATGCTGCGACTGACCGAGATGACGGGAACGGTGGCGGGCGCGAGCGTCCGCGGCCGACTTGGCCTTGGATTGCAACAACAACCCATGACGATCGACGGCGACATCGAACTCGGCGCGCTCGATCTGCCGGCCGCGATCGCGATGGGGATCGGCATGCCGGCACAGGGGGCGGAGGCGAGCGCGGGTTCCGGGGCGGGCGCGAACGCATCGTCGCCCTGGCCGGCCGATCCGTTCGAGCGCACATTGCCGTCGTTCGCCGGCGAGGTCGCGGTCAAAGCGGCGCGTCTTGCCCTCACGCCCAAGCTCGCCGCCCGCGATGTCCGCGGCGTGGTCCGTTTCGGCGACTCGGAGCTGGCGTTGCAGGGAATCGACGGCGCCATCGCTGGCGGTCGGCTGACGGCCGAACTGACGTTTCTGCGACGTACCGATGGGCTTACCGCGCGCACGCGCCTGCGCCTCGTCGGCGCCAACGCCGCGGAGCTGCTTCCCGGCGATGGATCGCTCTCCGGGCGGCTGACGCTCGACGCGACCGCCGAGGGGGCCGGCATGAGTCCCGTTGCGCTCGTTGGCTCGCTCGCCGGCAGCGGCAGCTTCACCCTTGAAAATGCTCGCGCTACGCGACTCGACCCGGGAGCCTTCGACAATATCGTCCGGGCAGTCGATCAGGGCCTGCCCATCGACGGCGTCAAGGTGCGGGACCGCGCGGACGCCGCACTCGCGCGCGGCCCGCTCGCCGTTACCCTCGCCGAGGGCGCGATCACCATCAATGACGGCCAGGCGCGGCTGAGCAACCCGACTGTGCGCGCGCAACGCGCGGATCTTGCAGTGAACGGAAACGTCAATCTGGCCGAAGGCGTTCTCGACGCGCGGCTCACGTTATTCGGCGCCGGGGGCGGGGGCGCTCCGGCGGACACCCGGCCGGAAATCGGCATCGTGCTCAAAGGACCGGTCGACGCGCCGAAGCGCACCATCGACGTCGCCGCGCTCGCGAGTTGGCTCGCGCTGCGTTCGGTCGAGCAGCAGTCGAAGAAGCTCGACGTGCTGGAAGGGCGCGCACCCGAGGCGCCGGCGCAGCCCGCGCCTGCCAGCGCCACTACGCAGAGCGACCCTGCTGCGCCGAAGCCTCCGAGCGCCCCCAAGCCGAAACCGCTCGCGCCCGCGGCCGAGCAGGTTCAGCCGCTGCCGCCGGCAATCGATGTTCGTCCGGCGCCGGCGCCGCGCGCGCCGCGCGCTCATCCCGCAACGGCGCCGCCCGCAGCGACGCCGCCCGCACCGGCGCAAGCGCCGCGGGCGCAGGACGTGGTCGCGCGGCCGCGCTCCCTGTTCGAGATGTTGTTCGGAAACTAGTGTGTGGCGGTTCAGAAGTCCGCATCATTCTTGCAGCGAGTCCGAAATGCGGACTTCTGAACCAAAGCCACACTAGACCAATAAGTTGCTAGTGTCCTTCGATTCCGAAGTTCGCAAACGAGGCTGCAGCACAATGATGCGAACTTCGGAATCGGGACACTAGCGGCGAATGCGCTACGCGCTCGACGCGGCGCCCGCAGCCATCAGCTCGCGCGGTCCCTCGCGCCCGGTTTTATGATCGGAGAGCTGGTTGCGGTAGAAGTCGAGCACGAAGAGACGAATGGCCGACGACAGGTTGCCGTGCTGTCGCTCCGAATCGATCGCGGCGACCAGGTCCGACAACGTCATGTCGCGCCCGCCGGCAATCTCCTTGAGCCCTTGCCAGAACGCATCCTCGAGGCTGACGCTGGTCTTGTGGCCGGCAATGACGATCGAACGTTTAACGACCGGAGATTTCATCACTCGTCTCCTGTTTCGATCCGGTGGCGGTCGAGGTCGCGGTGGGCTTTAACCTTGCGGTTGGCTTCGAGTTCGCGCTCGGCTTTGCTGCGTCCGTGCAGCACTCGATTGGCAGATGCCGTTCGTTCGGCGCGTTGCCGTTCGGCGCGCTTGCGCGCGTTGCGAAGGTTAACGATATCGCCCATCCCACACTCGATGACTCGCTCCGGGGATTGAGATCGCTGTCCGTGGCTTCGGAGCCAAATGCGCCCATAGCGTGGCGAGCCGCCGTGCCGTGGGTTCCAGCGTTCGGCGCCGGGCAAGTACAAGGCTCGAGGTTAAGCTGTGAAGCGAAGCCATGCGAGCTACATTCAGCGAATTCGACAGTCTGTATGTAGTATTGCAAAGGCGTTCCCGTTTGCACAGCGGGGGATTCGCAGTAACAAGGAAGTATTGTTACTTTCAAATTCTGTAAGATAAAGGTTTATTACTTGTAGTTTCATCATACAGAATTTTTTCATCTTCCGACGGCGCGGAAATTCCGCCCCCGGGCAGCGGAGGGGTCGCCGAGACGCGGTGCCTGTCACAAAAGGTTTACCAGCCATGCATGCAGGAATGTTTGCGCGGCTTTTACGCGCGCATCCGGCGACTCTCTTCGCGAGTTTTTGTTCGGCTTATTTTTTGCGAAAACGATCGAGCTGAACGACCTCGCCTCCAACCGCCGACTTGTCAGGCTCCGCCTGCGATGTGGTTCGCGCTGTCTCTTGATCGGCGTCCGCCGGCAGCGCCGCGACCGGCGGGTTTGCCTTGGGTTCCACCGGCGGAGCGTTGCCCGCTGCCGTAGCGCTCTGCTGTGGATGATGGGCGTCCTGCTCAGCGCCCTCCACGCCCTCCTCGAATTGCAAACCGAACTGCACCGAAGGATCGAAGAAGCCCTTCACCGCTGCAAAGGGAACCGCCAGTCGTTCCGGGGCGCCGCCGAAGGACACGCCCACCTCGAAGCCGTCCTCAGTCACCTCCAGATCCCAGAACTGATGTTGCAGGACGACGGTCATCTCTTCGGGATATTTCGCGCGCATGCGCGGCGACAGGCGCACCCCCTCGGCGCGGGTGTCGAAGGAAATATAGAAATGATGCTCTCCTGGCAGACCGTTCTTGGCGGCGTCCATGAGGACTCTGCGCACGACACCGCGCAAGGCGTCCTGGGCCAAGATGTCGTAGCGGATGTGATCGATAGCCATGGGTGATCCGCTCTGCGATGGACTCACCGCTCGAATGCTAGCGCGCGCGACCACGGGTGCGCCAGCGTCCGGTTACGGCTTGAAATATGGAAGTGGAGGCTTCTGTTGCCAGGTGCCTCCGAACCCCGCCTGAGGCTGCTAAGACCTCAGGACTTCAGTTCGGTATTCCAAACCGCATTACGCGGCCTGGGCCACCGGAGCATAGTTGTCGTTGGCAACTATGAATGCGGCCCGATAACGGTGGAACCATGCCGAGCAAAAGCACGCCCTTTACGCCCTCGTCGATCCTATTTCGCCCCCGTCTCAGCGATCGGTCATCAGAGGTCGGATATCGTCTGACTTCTGATCACTCACCCCTGATGGTGGAGGCGCCGGGTACTGCCCCCGGGTCCGATAGGTTTATTGCGACGGCCGTTTATCGCCATAGCCGGCTCGCGCCGGCACCTCTCAATATAAGCCCGGAACCGCAATCAAAAAAGAGTGTGCAAGCGGCCAGTGGCGACGGCCGTCGTCCGGTTGCCGCCGCGATCAGTAGATCGCGCCAATGCCGCAGCGCCCGGTGCGCCGGCCCACCGACTGCGTTGGGCTAAATCGGTTGCTTCCCGTCGCCCACCCGAATGTGCTACCCATTATGTCGTGCCGCCCCGGATGGGAGGTTCTGGGAGGCGCGCCGTGCGGGGCGTCCAGGAGGGAACATGTCAGACGGCGTATCACCGTCCCCCCAGGGGACGCGTCCGGGCTTTTCAATCAATACGCATAATCTGATCGGCGGGCTGATCGTTGCGGTGCTCGCCCTTTTCTTCCTCGGCTGGGCGTTTTACGTCCCGAATACGCTCATCCCGCGATTTCTGGCCGCTGCTCTCGTTGTCGTCGGAATCGCCGCCGCCATCGGCGTCCTGCCGGTCCACGGCCCGCGGGACCTCTATGGCGGCGTCGCGCTGGTCATGCTGGCGACGGTGGCTTTGATCGCTTCCGCCGATCTTCCGGGGCAGCGTGGGTTCGCCTTCGGCCCGGGCACGGCGCCGAGGCTATTCTCGTTTGTGCTTGCGGCGATCGGGGCCGCCGTTGCGCTTGGGGGCGTCTTCGCCGAGGGACCGGCGATCGAAAAGTACAGAATTCGCGGTCCCTTCTTCGTGATCATCGCCATTCTCGCCTTCGCCGTCATGATCCGGCCGCTCGGACTCGTCCCGGCAACATTCCTCGCCTTCATGGTCTCGATCCTCGGATCGACGGAGATGCGGTGGATCGAAAGCTTGATCGCCGCGGTGGGGATGACCCTGTTCTGCGTTTTGCTGTTCGTCTATTTGCTCAATCTGCCGTTCCAGCTTTGGCCGCGTTTCTGACGGGGTGGGCACGTCATGTCGGAGCTTCTCTCGAATCTGTGGATGGGGTTCCACGTCGCGGCGAACCCGTTCAACATCCTTTTCTGTCTGCTCGGCGCTCTGGTCGGTACCCTAGTCGGCGTTTTGCCCGGCATCGGCACGGTTGCGACGATTGCAATGCTGTTGCCGATCACCTTCGGCTTGCCGCCGGTTGGCGCGCTGATCATGCTCGCGGGCATTTACTACGGCGCGCAGTACGGCGGCTCGACCACTTCGGTGCTGGTCAACATCCCGGGTGAGGCCACCTCCGTTATCACCTGCCTCGACGGCCATCAAATGGCGCGCCAGGGCCGCGCCGGCCCCGCGCTCTCCATCGCTGCCATCGGTTCGTTCTTCGCCGGCTGCGTGGCGACCGTGCTGGTGGCGGCGCTCGGCGCGCCGTTGACCAGCATCGCCCTGCTGTTCGGCCCGGCCGAATATTTCTCGCTCATGGTGCTGGGCCTCATCTTCGCGGTGGTGCTGGCGAAGGGCTCGGTGCTCAAGGCGGTGGCCATGGTCGTCACCGGCTTGCTGCTCTCGATGGTTGGCTCGGATCTCGAGACCGGCGCGGGGCGCATGACCTTCGACATGGCGGAGCTCGCCGACGGGATCGGCTTTGCCAATGTCGCCATGGGCGTGTTCGGCTTTGCGGAAATCGTGCGCAATCTCGAGCTCCCGGCGGAGAGCCGCGATATCGTGCAGTCCAAGATCACGGGCTTGATGCCGACGCGTCAGGACCTGATCGACTCCGCGGGCGCGATTGCGCGCGGAACGCTGCTGGGATCGTTGGTGGGCATCCTGCCGGGGGGCGGCGCCGTCATCGCGTCGTTCGCCGCCTACACCTTCGAGAAGAAGATAGCGAAGGACCCCTCACGCTTCGGACGCGGGGCCATTCAAGGCGTGGCAGCGCCGGAAAGCGCCAACAACGCGGCAGCGCAAACCTCGTTCATTCCGCTGCTCACCCTCGGCATCCCGCCCAACGCGGTGATGGCGCTGATGGTCGGCGCCATGACCATCCACGGCATCGTGCCGGGCCCGCAGGTCATGACCAAGCAGCCGGAGCTGTTCTGGGGAATGATCGCCTCGATGTGGCTCGGCAATCTGATGCTGGTCGTCATCAATCTGCCGTTGGTAGGCGTCTGGGTCAGCCTGCTGCGCGTGCCGTACCGGCTGCTCTACCCGTCGATCATCGTGTTCTGCTGCATCGGCATTTACTCGATCAACAACTCGCCGACCGATGTGGTGATCGCCGCGATCTTCGGCATCATCGGATACTGGCTGGTCAAGCACGACTTCGAGCCGGCCCCAATGCTGCTCGGATTCGTGTTGGGACCGTTGATGGAGGAAAATCTCCGTCGCGCCATGCTGATCGCCCGCGGCGACGCCACGGTGTTCTTCACACGCCCGATCTCGGCGGTGCTGCTGAGCACGGCTATCATCCTGCTGGTGATTGCGGGATTGCCCAAAATCCGCCGGCGCCGCGACGAGGTGTTTGTGGAGTAGCCGCAGGCGGTGGGACGGCTGCGACAAGTTACCCCGGCACGGGCACGACCAAGGCCCGCCGCGCGGTGATACTATTCGCCGTGGCCCCCGAGCAGCCAAAAAAGACACGCCACAAAACTCGAGAGGAAGCGACCATGGGCCCCCTCCTATCTCGCGCGTTTGCCGCGCTTGTCGCGCTCGGCTTTGCCGCCGGCCCGGCTGCCGCGCAGACCGACGACTATCCGCGACGCGCGATTACCCTGATCGTGCCGTTTGCCGCCGGCGGGCCGACCGACGTGATCTCCCGCATCATCAGCGATCACATGTCCCGCAGCCTCGGTCAGTCCATCGTCATCGAGAATATGCTCGGTGCCGGCGGCACGACCGCCTCGACGCGAGCGGCGCGCGCCACCCCCGACGGCTACACAATCGAGATGGGTCACATGGGAACCCATGCCGCCTCGGTCGCGCTCTATCCGAACCTCGCCTACAAGCCTGACGTTGACTTTGCGCCCATAGGTCTGGTGGCAGGCACGCCGGTATTGATCCTGGCGAAGAAGGATTTTCCGCCGAACGACCTCAAGGCGTTCGTTACTTATGTGAAGGACAATGTCGCCACCCTCAACATGGCCCACGCCGGCGTCGGATCGGTGTCGTTCACGACCTGCCTGCTGCTCAACTCGATCCTGGGCGTGAAGCCGACCTCGGTCCCGTTCAACGGAACGGGGCCAGCGCTGACCGCCCTGATCGGCGGACAGGTGGACTACATGTGCGATCAGATCGTCAACGTCGTCCAGCAGGTGCAGGCCGGTCAGATCAAGGGCTATGCGATCGGCACGCCCGAGCGCAGTCCGGCGCTGCCCAACGTGCCGACCAGTCGCGAGGCGGGGCTGCCGGAATTTCAGGCGCAAGCCTGGAACGCCCTGTTCGCTCCCAAGGACACGCCCCAGCCGATCGTCGACAAGCTCACCGACGCGCTGGACAAGGCCCTCGACGACGAGCAGACCCGCAAGCGCCTGCTGGAACTCGGGAGCGTGTTGCCGGGCAAGGCCGAGCGCGGCCAGCAGGCACTCGCCGCTTTGGTGAGGCGCGAAATCGACCGCTGGACCCCGATCATCAAGGCGGCCAACCCGACCGACTGACGCTTATATATTCACAAGTCGTCCTGCGCATTTGCCGGCAAGCCGGACGGCGATACACTCCGCCGTCCGACTCGGGTATTTCGCCTGAGGATCGCAGCCATGCGCCAATATCTCGACTTGATCGAACGCATCCTCGCCGACGGCGCGGAGAAGCACGATCGTACCGGCACCGGGACGTTGTCGGTGTTCGGCCATCAGATGCGGTTCGATCTTGCCCAGGGCTTTCCCCTAACGACCACCAAAAAGCTGCACCTGCGGTCGATCGTGCACGAGTTACTCTGGTTCCTCGCCGGCGACACGAACGTCAAATATCTCAACGAACATGGCGTGACGATCTGGGACGAGTGGGCGGACGAGCGCGGCGAACTGGGTCCGGTCTACGGCCGGCAATGGCGCTCCTGGCCTACTCCCGACGGCGGCGTCATCGATCAGATCGCAGACGTGGTTGCCGCCATCCGCCGCAATCCCGACTCGCGCCGGCTGATCGTGACGGCGTGGAATCCGGCCGATGTCGACAAGATGGCGTTGCCGCCATGTCACTGCCTGTTCCAGTTTTACGCCGCCAAGGGCCGGCTGTCGTGCCAGCTCTACCAGCGCTCGGCCGACGTCTTCCTCGGCGTGCCGTTTAACATCGCCTCTTACGCGTTATTGACCCTGATGGTGGCGCAGGTGACCGGACTAAAAGCCGGCGAGTTCGTGCACACGCTCGGAGACGCGCATCTTTATTGCAATCACCTGGAGCAGGCGCAGCTGCAGCTCTCGCGCCTTCCGCGACCGCTGCCGCGGATGACGCTCAATCCCGCCGTGCGCGATCTCTTTGCCTTCCGCTATGAGGATTTCTCGCTCCAGGGCTACGAGCCATACCCGCACATCAAGGCCAAGGTCGCGGTGTGAGCGAGCCGCGCGCGCAATCGCGCATCGAGATCGTCCTCGTCGCCGCCGTCGCCGACAATGGCGTGATCGGCCGCGGCGGCGCGCTACCGTGGCGGCTCAAGTCCGACATGCAGCACCTTCGCACCATCACCTGGGGTAAGCCGGTCGTGGTGGGGCGGACAACCTTTCTCTCCTTTACTAGGAAGCCGCTTCCCGGCCGCACCAACATCGTGCTCACCCGCAGTGAGAGCTTCGCCGCGCCGGGAGTGCTGGTGGCGTCGAGGCTCGATGCCGCGCTGGAGGCGGCGCGCGGTGACGCGCTGCGCCGCGGCGTCGCTACCATCATCGTGCTGGGCGGAGCCGACGTTTATATCCAGACCATGCCCATCGCCGACCGCTTGCTGATCACGCGCGTGCACCTCGAGGCGCACGGCGATACGAGCTTTCCCGCCATCGATCCTCATGTCTGGGTGGAAACGGAACGGAGCGAACATCGCCCCGGGCCGGAGGACGACGCGAGCTACACCACGCTTGCCTACGAACGGCGCGCTGCGCCGCATGAGTTGCTGCGGGAAGCGCGCTGACCGTAATTCAAGGGCGTGCGCCGTGGCGCCGCACGCGGCTCACCCGCGTTGTAACGCAGTGACGCCTCCCCTATAACCCACCCAACCGCAGCGGGCGCGCCGGCCTTTGGGCCGACAGAGCGAGGAGTCAAACCGATGCCGTGGAGCAATCAGGGCGGCGGGCCGTGGGGATCCGGCGGCGGAAGCAAAGGTCCCTGGGGCTCGGGACAGCCTCCGTCGGGTCCGACGCCGCCCGATCTCGAGGAATTTCTGCGCCGCAGCCAGGACAAGTTGCGCACGGTGTTGCCCGGCGGCAGCCTCGGCGGTAAGGGGCTCGGGCTGATCGTGCTTGCCGCGATCGCGATCTGGTTGTTCTCGGGCTTCTTCCGTGTCGATAGCGAGGAAGTCGGCGTCGTTCTGCGCTTCGGGAAATACGTGCGCGAGGTGCAGCCGGGGCTGAATTATCATTTGCCCTATCCGATCGAGAGCGTGCTCACTCCGAAGGTGACGCGCATCAACAAGATCGACATCGGCATGCGCGTGGTGGAGGACCTGCGCCGCGGAACGACCATTCGCGACGTGCCGGAGGAGAGCCTGATGCTCACCGGCGACGAGAACATCGTCGACGTCGATTTCTCGGTGCTGTGGCGCATCAGCATCAAACCGAATGGCGTCGAAGACTATCTGTTCAACATCCAGCAACCAGAAGGCACGGTGAAGGCGGTGGCCGAGAGCGCCATGCGCGAGGTGATCGGCCGCTCGACGCTGCAGCCGATCCTGACCGGGGCGCGGCAGAACATCGAAGCGGCGGTGCAGGATTTGATGCAACGGGTGCTCGACAGCTACGGGGCCGGCGTCCAGATCCAGCAAGTGCAACTGCAGAAGGTGGATCCGCCATCCCAGGTGATCGATGCCTTCCGCGACGTGCAGGCGGCCCGCGCCGACAGCGAGCGGGCGCAGAACGAAGCCCAGAGCTACGCCAATAAGGTCGTGCCGGAAGCGCGCGGACGTGCCGCGCAGATCACCCAGAACGCCGAAGCCTACCGCGATCAGACCGTCGCCGAGGCCAAGGGCGCGACGGCGCGCTTCCTTCAGGTCTACGACGAGTACAAGAAGGCGCCCGACGTCACCCGCCAACGCATGTATCTCGAAACCATGGAACGGTTATTCGGCGGCACCGACAAGATCATCCTCGATTCGGGGAACGGGGTCGTTCCCTATCTGCCGCTCGACCAGTTGACGCGCCGGCCGCAGACCCCGCCGCAGACGGGAGGCAGCCGATGAGACTCAATCTTTTCGGCGGGCTTATCGCCGCCCTCGTCGTCCTCGCGCTGATCGTCGCCTACGGCACGCTGTTCACGGTCTATCAGACCCGCCAGGCGCTGGTGGTCCGGCTGGGCCAACCGGTGCGCGTCATCACCGACCCCGGGCTGAACGTGAAAGTTCCACTCATTGACAGCGTCATCAACATCGACAAGCGCATCCTCGATCTCGAAAACCCGGCGCAGGAGGTGATCGCCTCCGACCAGAAGCGGCTCGTGGTCGACGCCTTCGCGCGCTATCGCATCAAAGATGTGCTCAAATTCTATCAAACCGTGGGAACGGTGGACGGCGCGAACTCGCAGCTTTCGATCTTGCTCAACTCGGCGCTGCGCCGCGTCTTAGGCGAGGCGACGCTGACGCAGGTGGTGCGCGATCAACGCGAGCATCTCATGGCGCGCGTGCGCGAGCAGCTCGATAACGAGGCGCAGGGTTATGGCATCTCCGTCGTCGACGTGCGCATTCGCCGCGCCGACCTGCCGGAGCAGAACAGCCAGGCGGTCTACCAGCGCATGCAGACCGAGCGGCAGCAAGAGGCGGCGCAATATCGCGCCGAGGGCGCGCAGCGGGCGCAGGAGATCCGCGCCAGGGCGGATCGCGACGTCACGGTCCTGCTGGCCGAGGCGCAATCGAAGGGCGAGCGCACGCGCGGCGAGGGCGATGGCGAGCGCAACCGCATTTTCGCCGACGCCTACGGTCGCGATCCCGACTTCTTCGCGTTCTATCGGTCGATGCAAGCCTACGAGACGGGACTGCGCGCCAACGACACGCGCATGCTGCTCAAGCCCGACTCGGAATTCTTCCGGTTCTTCGTCGATCCATCGGGCAAGCCGCGCGAAGGTAACTCTTCGGCGGGCTCCTCAGCGCCTGCGAGGTAGCGACGGCCTTCGCGACCACTGACACCGGTTAGGCAAAGATGGCCCAGTTCATCGCCGCGATCGGTTTGGTGCTCGTCATCGAAGGCCTGCTTTTCGCGGCTTTCCCGCGCTTCGCAAAACGGCTGGCCGCAAGCGCGCTGGAGAGCCCGGAAACATCGCTGCGCGTCGCCGGCATCGCCTCCGCCGTGCTCGGCATCCTGCTGATCTGGATCGTGCGCGGCTGAGTCGGCGCGCGCACCTTACGCGGCCGTGCACGTGCGCTGCGGTCCCGATTCCGCCCTAATCTCAAGCGTAATTGCCGCCGCGAGATCGGGCCTTGCGTCCATCACCGGACGGGAGCACTGTCTCGCCCTCATGATCGCAGGAGCTCAGATTTCCATGCTCGGCACGCTTGCTCAATTTGCCCGGCAGTCCCGCAATGAAGCTTTGGCCGTTGTCGTTGCGGCGGCAGTGGCCTTGCCGGCGCTGTCGACTTTAGCCGCCGCGCGTGGGCCCGATAACATCGCCGATGTCGCCGAGAAGGTGATCGACGCGGTCGTCAATATCTCTACCTCGCAGAAAATCGAAGCGCGCAATTCCCCGATGCCGCAACTGCCGAACGATCCGCAACTCGACGAACTCTTCCGAGACTTCTTCAACCGCCGCGGTCAGGGCGGCGACCCGCAAAATCGCGAGCGCGGTCCGCGCCGCGTCAATTCGCTCGGCTCCGGCTTCATCATCGATTCCTCCGGTATTGTCGTCACCAACAATCACGTGATCTCCGAGGCCGATGAGGTCACCGTCATTCTCAACGATGGTTCGCGGCTCAAAGCCGAGATCATCGGCAGAGATCAGAAAACCGACCTAGCCCTGCTTCGGGTCAAGCCGGAGAAGCCGCTGAAGGCGGTCAAGTTCGGCGATTCCGACAACCTGCGGCTGGGCGAATGGGTGATCGCCATCGGCAATCCGTTCAGCCTCGGCGGCTCGGTGACGGCCGGCATCGTCTCTGCGCGCAACCGCGACATCAATTCCGGCCCCTATGACAACTACATTCAGACCGATGCCGCGATCAATCGCGGCAACTCGGGCGGTCCTCTCTTCAATCTCGAGGGCGAGGTGGTCGGCATCAATACCGCGATCATCTCTCCCTCCGGCGGCTCGATCGGCATCGGCTTTGCGGTGCCGTCGAAAACCGCCATGCCCGTGATCGATCAGCTCAAGCAGTTCGGCGAAACCCGGCGCGGCTGGCTCGGCGTACGGATCCAGCAGGTGACCGACGAGATTGCCGAGAGCCTGAAGATCAATCCGCCGCGTGGTGCACTGGTCGCCGGCGTCGACGACAAGGGTCCGGCCAAGCCCGCCGGCATCGAACCGGGCGATGTGATCGTCAAGTTCGACGGCAAGGACATCAAGGAAATGCGCGACCTGCCGCGGGTCGTGGCCGACACTCCGGTCGGCAAGCAAACCCCGGTGGTTATCATCCGCAAGGGTAAGGAAGACACCAAGGTCGTGACGCTCGGCCGGCTCGAGGACGGCGAAAAGGTCGCGGCGGCCGACCCGAAGGACAGCGGTCCGCAAGAGAAGTCCGTGGTGAAGAAGACGCTCGGGCTCGAGCTTGCCAACATGTCCGACGATCTGCGCCGGCGCTACAAGATCAAGGACACCGTCAAGGGCGTGGTCATCACCGGCGTCGATGCGAGCTCGTCCGCGGCCGACAAGCGGCTGACGGCTGGCGACGTCATCGTGGAGATCGCGCAAGAGGCGGTGGCGAACACCGGCGATCTGCAGGCCAAGATCGACAAGCTGAAGAAGGACGGCCGCAAGTCGGCGCTGCTGCTCGTCGCCGGCGCCGATGGCGAGCTACGCTTCGTCGCGCTGAGCCTGCAATAAGCCCACGGCAGGCGCGCATTCCGTTTGGCTCACGGCAGGCGTTCGGCGCTTGCGGCTGATTCCGCCCTGCGCCCTAGCGCGTGTGCGCTGAGACGAACTCCTCCCGCCGATAGCCTTGCGCATAGAGCAGCGCGGTGAGATCGCCGTAATCGATGCGCGCCGCCGCGGCCTTCGCCACGTTGGGCTTGGCGCGATAGGCGATCCCAAGCCCCGCCGCCTCGATCATCGCGATATCGTTTGCGCCATCGCCGGCGACGAGAGTGGCCTCTGGCGCGATGCCGAGGCGCTTGGTCAGCTCGATCAGCGTTGCCAGCTTGCCCTCACGCCCGAAGATCGGCTCCGCTACGTCTCCGGTCAGCCGCCCGTCGGCATCGACGACGAGCGTGTTGGCGCGGTTCTCGTCAAAGCCGATCATGGCGGCCACGCGGTGCGTGAACAGCGTGAAGCCCCCGGTCACGAGACAGGTATACGTCCCGTTCTTGCGCAGCGTGGCCACCAATGTGCGGGCGCCCGGCGTGAGGTGGACGCGTTCGGCGATGACCTTATCGGCGACCGATGCGGGCAACCCCTTGAGCAGCGCGACGCGCTCGCGCAGCGCCGGCGCGAATTCGATCTCTCCGCGCATGGCCCGCTCGGTGATGGCGGCGACCTGCTGTTTCACTCCGACGAAATCCGCAAGCTCGTCGATGCATTCCTGGCCGATCATGGTGGAATCCATGTCGGCGAGGAAAAGCTGTTTGCGCCGGCCGGTCGCCCCTTGCAGCACCACGTCGACCGGCGCGCCGACGAGCGCCGCGCGTACGCGCTCGGCGAGCGCGCGCTGGTCCTTCGCTTGGGTATTTTCTCCGCCCCCGGTAAAGGGAATATCGGCAGCAACGCCGGGATCGAGCCAAATCGGTGCTTGCGCCGAAGGGAGCGCGCCGCGTGCGCGGTCGATCGCTGCGGCATCAAGCGACGGCGCCGCGGGATTTGAGATCAGCGTCGCAACGCAGGTCATGCAATGACCGATCGGGCAGCAAAGCGGGCGGTGCTTATCGCAGGCCCGACCGCGAGCGGCAAGTCGGCGCTGGCGCTCACGCTGGCCGAGGCGCTCGGCGGCACGATCATCAATGCCGACGCCATGCAGGTCTATCGCGACTTGCGCGTCCTCACGGCGCGCCCGTCG
This sequence comes from Xanthobacteraceae bacterium, assembly GCA_035693615.1. Lineage (GTDB taxonomy): Bacteria > Pseudomonadota > Alphaproteobacteria > Rhizobiales > Xanthobacteraceae > VAZQ01. The sequence continues at coordinate 6,806 of DASSGH010000038.1, read as the reverse complement.
TCGGCGGAGGAAGCGCGCGTGCCGCATCTGCTTTACGGACATGTGGACGCGGCCGAGAACTATTCGGTCGGCCGCTGGTGCGTCGGCGCCAGCGCCGCGCTGCCGGTGGTCGAGCGGGGAGGGCGCCTGCCCATCCTAACCGGGGGCACCGGCCTGTATTTCAAAGCCCTGACGCACGGGCTCGCCGCCGTTCCGCCGATCCCGGCGCAGATCCGCGCCACGGTGAGGGCGCGCCTCGAGCGCGAGGGCATCGCCGCGCTCTATGCCGAGCTCAGCGAGCGCGACGCGGCGACGGCGCGGCGTTTGATGCCGGGCGATCGCGCGCGCATCACCCGGGCGCTTGAGGTGGTCTTGGCGACCGGCCGCTCGCTCACCGATTGGCACCGCGAAGGCATGACGCCAGCGCTCGATCCGCAGCTCGCGGTCAAGGTGTTCCTCGACGTCGATCGGGCGGAGCTCTACCGCCGGATCGATGCGCGCTTCGATGCAATGCTGCGGGCCGGCGCGCTCGATGAGGTGCGCGCGCTGGCGAGCCGCCGCCTCGATCCTGCGCTGCCCGCCATGAAGGCGCACGGCGTGCCATGGCTGATCCGCCATATCAACGGCGAGATCGATTTGGCCGCGGCGGTGGAGGCGGCAAAGCGCGACACCCGCCGCTACACGAAGCGGCAGGCGACCTGGTTTCGCCATCAGCTGCCGGATTGGACCTGGATCGCGCCCGAGACGGCGCCGCGCGAAATCCGTCGCGCCCTCGGCCGCTGACGTGCGCGCTTTTGCCGCCAGAAGCCGGCGCCGGCAACGGCAAGCCCGGCGGCGAGCACCCACCACGCCGGACGCACCTCCATCTCGAGGTCGAAGTGAGCGAGCAGTACGAGCCGCGCGTCGACGCCACTTGTGACGAGGTAGAGAATCGCCTCACCGACCGCAGTCACTATCGCGGCGCCGATAGCGAGACCGACGAGATGTAGCGGGCTCACCTCGCCGTAGCGCCGATAGAGGGCGCGGTACGCCAGCAGCCAGATCAGGAACCCGGCCATCAGCACGGGCTGGTAGGTGTTGAGCTTGGATTGGATGAAGAAGTGCACGACGGCGAGCACCGCGATCGCGTAGACGAAACGGTGAATGGCGTGCCAACGCCCCGAGCCGAGCCGGCTGATGGCGGCATCCGTCGAGGTCGATGCAAGCGCAATCAGGCCGGCCAATCCCAAGGCGCCGATCGTGAGATAGATGCGCAACACGATCTCGCTCGCCACTTTGAAAATGTCGAAATGCTGGTCGAGGATGTAGAGCGAAAAATGCAGCAGCGCATAGCCTGCCGAAGCAACGCCGAGCGTGCGTCGGGCGAGAACGAGTCGCGGATACGCAAAGATGCGTTGTGCCGGCGTGATCGCAAGCGTGATCAGGAGGAACCGCAGCGCCCAATCGCCGGCCTGGTGGATGGCCTCCGTCACCGGCCGGGCGCCAAGCTCGCCGGCCGCGGCCTGATACGCGATCCACGACGCCGGCAGCAGCGCCGCCACGAAGGCGATGATCTTCAGCGCCGACCATCGCCCGGATCGCTCGCGAAGAAATGGCATGAGATCAGGTCCGCTCCAGCACCACGCGCGAGAATATAGAGGTACGGAAGCTAACCTTCGATCACGTGAGGTGCGCCCGCGCTTTGGCGCCCATCACGATTTGCGGAGGAAAACACCGTTAGCCCGATATGAGCTGGCGGATGCGGTGCGCCCACTGGCCGTGGCACGGGAGCTTGTTGGTCGCGCTTGACGCAGCCCGAAGCAGTCCATATAACCCGCGCAATGAACTGGCGAAAGGGCGCGGCAATGCGCAATTTTATTACTCGAGTGCTGGTACTCGTGGGAAGGCGCACCGCCGTGGATGGCTGAGCCATCCGCGAACGTGGCGGTGCGCAAAGGGCCCTCGGGGCCCTTTTTGATTTTCCCGCGTAGCCGAATGGAGTGGACGATGGACAAGGAAATGACCGGGGCGGAAATGGTGATCGAGGCGCTGGCCGACCAGGGCGTCGAGCACCTGTTCGGTTACCCCGGCGGCGCGGTGCTGCCGATCTATGATGCGCTATTCCATCAGAAGAAGGTGCAGCACATCCTGGTGCGGCACGAACAAGGCGCGGTGCACGCTGCGGAGGGTTATGCGCGCTCGACCGGAAAAGTCGGCTGCGTCCTGGTGACCTCCGGCCCCGGCGCCACCAACGCCGTCACGGGGCTCACCGACGCGCTCATGGACTCGACCCCCTTGGTGTGCCTCACCGGGCAGGTGCCGACCCACCTGATCGGCAACGACGCATTCCAGGAATGCGACACGGTCGGCATCACGCGCCCCTGCACCAAGCACAACTATCTCGTTAAGACCATCGGCGATCTGCCGCGCGTGCTGCACGAGGCGTTCCATATCGCCAAGAGCGGCAGGCCCGGCCCGGTGGTGGTCGACATCCCCAAGGACATCCAGTTCGCCAAGGGCATCTACTCGCGGCCCCGGGAGTTCCAGCACAAGGGCTACCGTCCCAAGATCAAGGGCGACCTCGACCGCATCAAGGCGGCGATCGAGATGATGCGGCATGCCAAGCGCCCGCTGTTTTATACCGGCGGCGGCGTGGTCAATTCCGGCCCGGAGGCGAGCCATTTCCTGCGCGAGCTGGTCAAGCTCACCGGCTTTCCCATCACCTCGACGCTGATGGGGCTCGGCGCCTACGCCGCCTCCGATCCGCAATGGCTGGGGATGCTCGGCATGCACGGCACCTACGAGGCCAACATGTCGATGCACGATTGCGACGTAATGATCTGCATCGGCGCGCGTTTCGATGACCGCATCACCGGCCGGCTCGATGCCTTCTCGCCCGGATCGAAGAAGATCCACGTCGATATCGATCCGTCCTCGATCAACAAGAACGTCAAGGTCGACCTGCCGATCATCGGCGACTGCGCCCACGTCCTCGAGGACATGGTGCGGCTATGGCGTTCCGCTGCCGTGCACGCGGACAAGGCCGCGCTGGAGGCCTGGTGGAAGCAGATCGATCGATGGCGTGCCCGCAAATCGCTCGCCTATAAAAATTCAAACGAGGTGATCAAACCGCAATACGCCATCGAGCGGCTCTACGAGCTCACCAAGGATCGCGACGCCTACATCACCACCGAGGTCGGGCAGCACCAGATGTGGGCCGCCCAGTTCTACCGGTTCGAGCAACCCAACCGCTGGATGACCTCCGGCGGTCTCGGCACCATGGGCTATGGACTGCCGGCGGCGGTCGGCGTGCAACTCGCGCATCTGAATTCGCTGGTCATCGACATCGCCGGCGAAGCTTCGGTGCTGATGACCATGCAGGAAATGTCGACGGCGGTGCAGTACGAGTTGCCGATCAAGATCTTCATCATCAACAATCAGTACATGGGAATGGTGCGCCAATGGCAGGAGCTCCTGCACGGCGGCCGCTACGCACACTCCTATACCGAGGCGTTGCCGGATTTCGTCAAGTTGGCCGAGGCCTATCACGCCGTCGGCATTCGCTGCGAGCGACCCGGCGACGTCGACGGCGCGATCCGCGAGATGCTCGCCGTGAACAGGCCGGTGATCTTCGATTGCGTGGTCGACCCCAATGAGAATTGCTTCCCGATGATTCCCTCGGGCCGCGCCCACAACGAGATGCTGCTCGGCGACGCTACCCTGAGCGTCGAAGAGGCCATCACCGAGGAAGGCAAGGTGATGGTATGAGCGGCGCTCTCGCCATCCATCTTCTTCGCGCAGAGGATGGATTGCCGGGTCAAGCCCGGCAATGACGGCCTCCGCATAGGGAATTCGCGAGTGAACACCACCCATTATCCCGCCGCCGGCGTCTCGCAGCAGATTGAGACCCACACGCTCTCGGTGTTGGTCGACAACGAGCCGGGCGTGCTGGCGCGGGTGATCGGCTTGTTCTCCGGCCGCGGCTACAACATCGATTCGCTAACCGTCTCCGAAACCGAGCACGAGAAGCACCTTTCGCGCATCACCATCGTCACGCGCGGTACGCCCATGGTGATCGAGCAGATCAAGAACCAGCTCGACCGGCTCGTGCCGGTGCATCGCGTGATCGACATGACGGTGGCCGGGCCGCACATCGAGCGCGAGCTCGCCATGGTCAAGGTGCGCGGCAAGGGCGAGCACCGCATGGAGGCGCTGCGGCTCGCGGATGCGTTTCGTGCTCGCGTCATCGACGCCTCGACCGAAAGCTTCGTGTTCGAGATCACCGGCGCGAGCGAAAAGATCGAGAGCTTCGTGGCGCTCATGATTCCGCTGGGGTTGGTCGAGGTTTCGCGCACCGGCATCGTCGCGATCGGCCGCGGGCCGGACGGGATGTGAGCAGCGCCGGGCTTGTCGCGGCCCCGCATTGAACCTAGAAGCAGCACGCAAGGCAGCGGCCAGCATCTGGCCCGAGCAGGGGTGAGAACAATGCGCGTTTATTACGATCGCGACGCCGACATCAATCTGATCAAGGGCAAGAAGGTCGCCATCATCGGCTACGGCAGCCAGGGCCACGCCCATGCCCTCAACCTGCGCGACTCCGGCGTCAAGAACGTGGCGGTCGCGCTGCGCAAGGGCTCGCAAGGCGTCAAAAAGGCGCAAGCCGAGAAGCTCAAGGTGATGGACGTCGCCGCCGCCGCCAAATGGGCCGACGTGATGATGATGCTCACCCCCGATGAGCTCCAGGCCGAGATCTATCGCGAACACCTCGCCGATAATATGAAAGACGGCGCGGCGCTGATGTTTGCGCACGGCCTCAACATCCACTTTAACCTGATCGAGCCGCGCGCCGATCTCGATGTGATGATGATCGCGCCCAAAGGCCCCGGACACACCGTGCGCGCCGAGTACCAACGCGGCGCCGGCGTCCCCGTGCTGATGGCGGTGCACAAGGACGTCTCGGGTAATGCCCACGACCTCACCCTTTCCTACGGAGCGGCCATCGGCGGCGGGCGGGCAGGGATCATCGAGACCACATTCCGCGAGGAATGCGAGACCGATCTGTTCGGCGAGCAGTCGGTGCTATGCGGCGGATTGGTCGAATTGATGAAGGCGGGCTACGAGACGCTGGTCGAGGCCGGTTACGCGCCGGAAATGGCCTATTTCGAATGCGTGCACGAGGTGAAGCTGATCGTCGATCTCATTTACGAAGGCGGCATCGCCACCATGAATTACTCGGTCTCCAACACCGCCGAGTACGGCGAATACGTGTCGGGCCCGCGCGTGGTCAACGAGCAGACGCGCGCCGAGATGAAGCGCATCCTCGACGACATCCAATCCGGCAAGTTCGCCAAGGAGTGGATGCTGGAAAACCGGGTCAACCAGACTTCGTTCAAGGCCATGCGCGCCAAGATGGCGGCGCATCCGATCGAGGAAATCGGCGCCAAGCTGCGCGCCATGATGCCGTGGATCAAACAGCGCGCGCTGGTTGATCGCAGCCGGAACTGATCGCGGCGTCCGCGCTGTCGGGCTCGCCGGATGCCGCCCGCCGTTTCGCTCTCGCAAGTGAGCGTGAGGTTTCGGCTCGCCGCCGGCGGCACCTACGCGGCAGTCGAAGATGCTTCGCTCACGGTTGCCGCCGGCGAGTTCGTGGCGATCGTCGGCCCGACCGGTTGCGGCAAATCGACTCTGCTCAATGTCGCCGCGGGACTGATTGCGCCCTCCGCGGGCCGCATCGATGTGTTCGGCGCTCCGCTCCGCGGCCTCAACCGGCAGGCCGGTTATCTGTTCCAAGCGGAGGCGCTGTTCCCATGGAAGACCGCGCTCGACAATGTGGCGATCGGACTCGAAACCTCGGGGACGCCGCGCGCGCAGGCGCGCGAGCGCGCACGCACCTGGCTTGCCCGCGTCGGCCTTTCCGAGTTCGGCTCGCGCTACCCGCACATGCTCTCCGGCGGGCAACGAAAGCGCGTCGGCCTCGTGCAAGTGCTCATCCGCGATCCGAAAATCCTGCTGATGGATGAACCGTTCGGCCCACTCGACGCGCAGACGCGACAGATCATGGGCAACCTGCTGCTCGATCTGTGGAACGCCGACCGCAAGGCCGTGCTGTTCGTCACCCACGATCTGGAGGAGGCGATCGCGTTGTCGGACCGTGTGGTGATCATGTCGGCGGGGCCCGCCGCGCGCATCATCGGCGACTGGACAGTCAAGCTGCCGCGTCCGCGCGACATCGCCGAGATCAAGATCGAGCCCGCGTTCCAGGACCTGCAGCGCGAGATTTGGGCGATGCTGAAGACCGAGGTGCTCAGAGGCTACGCCCAGACCGGCGGCGGCTGACGCGCCGCAACCTCATTGCCTCGGTCTTGCGGACGGCTACACTCTTGCCATCGGCAAAGCCGACCCACGGAGGAAGTATCATGTTGCGAAGGCGAGCACTTTTAATAGGCGCGGCCGTTGTCCTGGCGTTTGCGTGGAGCGGCGAGAGCGCGAATGCGCAGGGCGTGTTCACGATCACATCGCCGTCGTTCAAGGACGGCGAGCGCCTTGCGACCAAGAACGCCGGCAACAACAAGCAGAATCCCAATTGCGTGGGCGAGAACGTTTCGCCGGCGCTGTCCTGGTCGAATCCGCCCGCCGGCACCAAGAGCTACGCGCTGCTGATGTTCGATCCGGAAGGTCGGCCGCCGGGCGGCGTGAGCCACTGGGTCGCCTACGGCATTCCGGTGTCGGTGACCGGCTTCGCCGAGGGCGAGGCGAGCAAGCAGACCGACAAGTATGTCGGCGGCAAGAGCCTGATGGGGCTGCCGCACTACTTCGGGCCGTGCACCCCGGCCGGCGCGCCGCATCAC
>DASSGH010000037.1:0-20234 GCA_035693615.1 Xanthobacteraceae bacterium | reverse complement strand
CGAGCGCCTTCACCGCCGCAAGCTCGCCGGTGAAAGCACCGCCGCGCTCGACGGCAGTGTTGAGCGCGGTGGCCGCGAGCGCGAGGCGCAGCGCGCGATCGCCGCGCTCGGCCGTCTGTGCGTTGCGCTCGAGCGCGCTGATGCGGTTGCCCAAGGCCTCGAGCGCACTCACCCGGTTGCCGAGCGACTCGACCGCAGCGACGCGCTTGCCCAAGTCCTCGACCGCACCGCGTTCGGCCGCGGTCGCGGCGGGAAGTTTCTGCGCCAGGTCGGCAACGGCCGCGGCGTTCGCGTCGGCGCGCGTGCGCGCGTCGCGCGCGGCGGTGAAGACCTCCTCGTCGCGGCGGCCGAGGCTGCCGATCGTCTCGGCCACGGTTTTGAGCTGCGCTTCGAGCGCGGCGACGCGATCGGAAAACCCGGAGTCGCTCGCCGCGGCCTGCGGCGGCGCGACCGGGGCGGCTTCGAGCTTGGCGACGCGGCTTGCCACGTCGTCGAGCGCCTTGGGATCGGCGGCGGCGGGCGGCGCGCGCGAGGCAAGCTCGCGTACATTGCGCTCGACACCGGCAAGCCGCGCATCGAGCGACCGCACGCCGTTGTCGCGGCTCACGAGAAGGCTCGCGACGCCCAGCGCCGCGAGCACGAGGCCGATCCCGGCAGTGACGAGACCGAGCCAGGAGACCGCCGGCGGAAGCCCCCGCCGCCGCGGTGTCTCGGCCGCTTCGGGCGCGGAAGACGCATCGGTTGGCCCATCGGGCGCAGCGGATGCTGAATGCTCTTCGCTCGAACGAACTGCATCCGCCGCGTGGGATGGCGGGTTCGCAGGCACTTCGCTCGAAGGCGTCGCGGGGGAAGCGTCCATGCGGGCGTCGCTTTCTCGTGCCTGGCGGTGCGCTGGTGGGAACCGATGATTGTCGAACGAGCGCGCAGTCTAGAGCAGACGCGCGGCGCTGTCGTAGCAGATTCCGGCCCGCGAACCTATGCGCCGCTGGGCCGACGCCGATGCGGCATTTGGGCCAATATGAATGCGGCTTTTGGCTGATGATGGGCTAGGGCTTTGTGAAATGACCGCGCAGCAGACTCGGTGTGCTCCCCTCCCCCTTGCGGGGAGGGGTTGGGGGTGGGGGTCGTTGTTTTGAGGCACGTCCATGCTCCACCGCACCACCCCCCTCCCCACCCCTCCCCCACAAGGGGGGAGGGAGCAGACCGAGTGCGGGGAGGGAGCAGTCCGCGTGTACGGCAACAACATCGCCCGACGATCACGCCGGCCCGACCAGCTCGATCATCGCGGCTTCATCCGGCCGCGGCGCGACGCGAATCGCGGCGGCGCCGGCGGCGGCAAGCGGCTCCGCCGCATGCCGGGAGATGCAGATATGCACCGGCGCGAGCGCGGCTTCGCGAATGCCCGCGCGCGAGGCGCAATCGAGATAGGCCTGGGCGCTGCGGGTGGAGAAATGCAGCACGCCGTCGACGTCGCGACGCGCCAGCGCCGCCGCGACCTCCGGCGCGAAATGCTGGACCTTCACCGCGCGATACGCGACGACCGTCACCACCGGCGCGTCGCCCGCGACAAGATCGCCGGCGCGCTCTTCGCCGGCGAGATAAAGAAGCGGCCTGGACGCTTCGCCGCGGCGGGCGCGCAGCAGATCGGCGAGATCATCCTTGTCGCCGTCGGCGGAATGCACGGTGCGAAAGCCGGCACCGCGCGCCGCCTCGGCGGTATGGCGGCCGACCGCGAATGCCTCGGCCGCAATGAGCGCCGCGCGCCGCGGATGGTTCGCCACGGCGCGGGCGGCATTGGCGCTCGTCATCACCACCGCGCTCCAAGCATCGTCCGGCAGCGCGAAATCAAGAAATTCCATGCGAAGAAGCGGCGCCAGCACGACCTCATGACCGCGCGCACGCAACGACGCGGCGGTGCGCGCGCCGTCAGGCTCGGGGCGGGTCACCAGCAGCCGCACGGCGTTACACGATGGCTCGGAATGCTGACCTCGTCATTGCCGGGCTTGACCCGGCAATCCATCCTCTTCGTAAAAAAGTCTTTGCAAAGAAGATGGATGCGCGGGTCAAGCCCGCGCATGACGGTGTGGCGAGATGCGAACCAGATCTCATCGCCTCACACCCCACCAAAAAAGCCGGCGCCGGCGCGCTGCTTGAGCTCGCGCCCGGCCTCGGCGCCGAGGCGCACGGCATCGACCATGGCGCCGTAACGCTGCGTCTCGATCACCTCGCTGCCGTCGGGCTTGGCGATCAAGCCGCGGAACGCGAGCCGGCCGGCGGCAACCGCGGCATAGCCGGCAATGGGCGTGCGGCAGGAGCCTTCGAGCACCGCGAGGAAGGTGCGCTCGGCGGTCAGCGCCGCCGCGGTTTCGTCATGGTTCACCGCGCGCACGAGCGAGAGCGCGCGATCGTCGTCACCGCGCGCCTCGATGGCGATGATCCCCTGCCCGACCGCCGGCAAGAATTCGTCGACTGGAAGCACCGCGGTCGCGGCTTGCTCCAACCCGAGGCGTTTCAAGCCGGCGAGCGCGAGCACGATGGCGTCGACCTCGCCGGCGGCGAGCTTGCGCAGCCGCGTCTCCACGTTGCCGCGCATGGAAACGACATCGAGGTCGCCGCGCAGCCGCTTGACGAGTGCCTGCCGGCGCAGTGACGCCGTGCCGACGCGCGCCCCATGCGGTAGGCTCTCGAGCGTCTTCGCCTTGGCGCTGATGAAGACGTCGCGCGCGTCCTCGCGCTTGAGCACCGCGGCGATCCGCAATCCCACCGGCAGGATGGTCGCCATGTCCTTAGCCGAATGCACGGCAAGGTCGACGGCGCCGGCGATGAGCGCCTCCTCGATCTCCTTGGTGAAGAGCCCCTTGCCGCCGGCATCGGCCAGCGGCCGGTCGCGGATCGCGTCGCCGGTGGTGCGGATGATCTCGAGCGCGATCCCCTCCGCGGGAAGCCCGTGCGCGGCCGCGAGACGGTCGCGCACCTGCTCGGCCTGGGCGAGCGCCAGCGGGCTACCGCGCGTGCCGATGACGAGCGGAGACGATTGGGTCGCGGACGATGTTGCGGATTGCACCCCATGACCTCGCGGTGCTAGGCCGATTGCAGCCGGCCAAAGCACGGTAGCCCGGATGGCGCGCCAGCGAAATCCGGGCTTCACGCGTGGATGGGATGTCAAATGTTCGTGCTCGGCATCGAAACGACGTGCGACGAGACCGGCGCGGCGGTGGTCGAGCGGCTTCCACAAGGGCCGGGGCGGATTCTCTCCAACATCGTGCTCTCGCAGATCGACGCGCACGCTGCCTTCGGCGGCGTCGTGCCGGAGATCGCGGCGCGTGCGCATGTGGAGGCGCTCGATGTCGTGATCGCCAAGGCGATGGCAGATGCAGGCGTAAGCTTCGCCGGCCTCGACGGCATCGCCGCCGCCGCAGGACCCGGCTTGATCGGCGGTGTCATCGTCGGGCTGACCACTGCCAAGGCCATCGCGCTCGTCAGCGAGAAGCCGCTCATCGCGGTCAATCATCTCGAGGCGCACGCGCTGACCGCACGGCTCACCGACGCTACGGCGTTTCCCTACTGCCTCTTTCTCGCCTCCGGCGGGCACACCCAGATCGTCGCGGTGCTGGGCGTCGGTCATTACGTGCGGCTCGGCACCACCGTGGACGACGCCATCGGCGAAGCTTTCGACAAGGTCGGAAAGCTTCTTGGGCTGCCTTACCCCGGCGGGCCGGAGGTCGAGCGCGAGGCCCTGACGGGCAATCCCACGCGCGTCGCGCTGCCGCGGCCCATGCTGGGTCGCCCGCACGCCGATTTTTCCTTGTCAGGACTCAAGACGGCGCTGCGCGTCGAGGCGGAGCGGATGGCGCCGCTGAGCGAGGACGACATGCGCGATCTCTGCGCCTCGTTCCAGCAGAGCGTGGTGGAGGTCGTCGGCGACCGGCTGCGCATCGGCTTGAAGCTGTTCCGCGAGCATTACGGCAAGCCGAACGCGCTGGTCGCCGCCGGCGGCGTCGCCGCCAATGAGGCGATCCGCAAGGTTCTGCACCAGGTCGCGTTCGAGACGGGCACCGTGCTGGTGCTGCCGCCGGCGGCGCTGTGCACCGACAACGGCGCCATGATCGCCTGGGCGGGCGCGGAACGCCTCGCGCTTGGGCTCACCGACACGCTCGCCGCGGTCCCGCACGCTCGCTGGTCGCTGCATGACGTGACGGGGCCGGAGCAGGGAGGAGCGCCGCAGACTGCCGAAATTCCCACGATGGCTGTGAACAGATCTGCCGCGTTCGAGGATGGCTGAGAAATAATGCTCCGAGCGAGGTATCCGTCATGGCCGGGCATAGCGCGTCGGAAGACGCGCGTGAACGCGCTTATATCCCGGCCATCCACGTCTTTGATCTTGCTATAAACAAGACGTGGATGCCCGCGCCAAGCGCGGCACGACGAGCATGGGACTCGTAAATGGCATTCGATCACATTGCCGTCGTCGGAGCAGGCGCGTGGGGCACGGCGCTGGCGAACGTGATCGCGCGCGCGGGTCGCGCGGTGCTGCTCGCCGCCCGCGACCGCGCCGCGGCCGAGCTGCTGGTGGATCGACGCGAGTCACCGCGCTTGCCTGGAGTGCCGCTGCACGAAAACGTGGGCATCGCAGCCGTGGGGGCAGAGGTCGGGCGCTACGACGCCATCCTGCTGGCGGTTCCCTCGCAGCACCTGCGCGCCGCGGCGCGCACCATCGCTCCGGAGCTCAGGCAAGGCACGCCGGTCATCGCCTGCGCCAAAGGCATCGAGCGCGGCACGCACCGATTCATGACCGAGGTCATCGCCGAGGCCGTACCGGCGGCGCTGCCTGCGATCTTGTCGGGCCCGAGCTTTGCCGCCGATGTGGCGCGCGGCCAGCCCGCCGCGGTGACGCTCGCCGCACGCGAGGAGGCCGTGGCGGCTGGGCTGGCGCACGCGCTCGGCTCGCCGACGCTGCGGCCGTATCATTCCACCGACGTGCGCGGGGTCGAGGTCGGCGGCGCCGCCAAGAACGTGCTCGCCATCGCCGCCGGCATCGTCGCCGGCCGTAAGCTCGGCCCCAGCGCCGCCGCGGCGCTGACGACGCGCGGCTTCGCCGAGCTGTTTCGCTTCGGCCGCGCCTTCGGCGCGCGCCCCGAGACCTTGACCGGCCTCTCCGGGCTCGGCGACGTCATCCTCACCTGCTCGAGCGCGCAGTCGCGCAACTATTCCTTCGGCATGGCCGTCGGCCGGGGCGATCCGACACTGGCGAGCGGCGTGCTGGCCGAAGGTATCTTCACCGCGCCGGTGCTGGTCGAAATGGCGAAGGAGAAAGGTGTCGACATGCCGATCGCGAGCGCGGTCACCGACATCCTCGCCGGCCGCACCAGCGTGGACGCGGCGGTCGAAGCGTTGTTGACGCGGCCGTTCCGCGCGGAGGGGTAACAGTGCCGTCACCCGCGGGCTTGACCATCTTCTTTGCAAACAAAGCGCGTTTTTCGAAAGCGATGGATTGCCGGGTCATAAGCGCGTTTACGCGCGTCCTTGACGCGCTATGCCCGGCAATGACGAATGAGAGAGACGGCGAGCCGAGATTAGAAGGAGAAGAAAATGGCCTATTGGCTTCTGAAAACCGAGCCCGAGACGTTTTCCTGGGACGACCAGGTCAAGCGCGGTGCCAAGGGCGAGCCGTGGACGGGCGTGCGCAATTTCATCGCTCGCGGAAATCTCAAAGCCATGAAGAAGGGCGAGCACGCGTTCTTCTATCACACCGGCGAGGAGAAGCAGGTCGTCGGCATCGTCGAGGTCATCCGCGAGAGCTATCGCGATCCGACCGACGAGAAGGGTGTGTTTCTTGCCGTCGACGTCAAGGCGGTGAAGCCGTTTGCGACACCGGTGACGCTTGCGGCGGTCAAAGCGGACGCGCGGCTCAAGCAGATGTCGCTGGCGAAACATCCGCGCCTCTCGGTGCAGCCGGTGACCGCGCAGGAATGGAAGATCGTCTGCGCGCTCGGGGGTGTGAAGGATTGATAGATGCGACAGACCGCGGAAGGGAGCGCCGCCAACTCGGTGTGTCCCCTCCCCCGCGGGGACGCAAAGGGCGCCGGCGCGGCCCCTAACGCGAGACGGGAACGCGCTAATCGACGGCGAGGCCGGCGTCCTTGCCGCGCGCGGACAACCAAAGTCGAACATTGCGAGGCTTGTCGCTCGTCCGGCCACCGTCGCATAATGGCCACTACGCGCCCCTCGGGGCGACGGTCCGAACAACTATAGAACGATTGCGTACGGTGCGTTCCGGCGCGGTGCTTGGAGGAGGACATGTCCGAGAAGGTTTACGACGTTCCGCCCGAGTGGAAGAAGCGCGCCTATGTCGACGCGGACAAGTACAAGGAGATGTACGCCCGCTCGCTCAAGGATCCGAACGCCTTCTGGGCCGAGCAGGCCAAGCGCCTGCACTGGTACAAGGCGCCGAGCAAGATCAAGAACAGCTCCTTCGGTCCGGGCGATGTCTCGATCAAATGGTTCGAGGACGGCGTCCTCAATGTCGCCTACAACTGCATCGATCGGCACCTCGCCAAGCGCGCCAATCAGACCGCGATCATTTGGGAGGGGGACGATCCCTCGCAATCCAAGCACATCACCTATCGCGAGCTGCACGACGAGGTCTGCAAGTTTGCCAATATCCTGCGCAACCGCAACGTCGCGAAGGGCGACCGGGTCACGATCTATCTGCCGATGATCCCCGAGGCGGTGTACGCCATGCTCGCCTGCGCGCGCATCGGCGCCATCCACTCCGTCGTGTTCGGCGGATTTTCGCCGGAGTCGCTTGCCGGCCGCATCTCCGATTGCAAATCCAACGTCGTCATCACCGCCGACGAGGGCCTGCGCGGCGGGCGCAAGGTTCCGCTGAAGGCCAACACCGACGCCGCAATCGAGAAAGCCGGCGGCGTCGATCACGTGATCGTCGTGCGGCGCACCGGCGCCAAGGTCGACATGCAGCCCGGCCGCGACGTCTGGCACCACGAGGCCGCGAAGGTGGTGACGTCGGAATGTCCGTGCGAGCACATGCGCGCCGAGGACCCGCTATTCATCCTCTACACCTCGGGCTCGACCGGAAAGCCCAAGGGCGTGTTGCACACCACCGGCGGTTATCTCGTCTACGTGGCGATGACGCACCAATACGTGTTCGATTACCACGATGGCGACATTTACTGGTGCACCGCCGACGTCGGCTGGGTCACCGGCCACAGCTACATCGTCTATGGGCCGCTGGCGAACGGCGCCACCACCATGATGTTCGAGGGCGTGCCGAACTATCCCAGCATGTCGCGGTTCTGGGAGGTGTGCGATAAGCACAAGGTCAACATCATCTACACCGCGCCGACGGCGATCCGGGCATTGATGCAGGCCGGCGACGAGCCGGTGAAGAAAACCTCGCGCAAGTCGCTGCGGCTGCTTGGCACCGTGGGCGAGCCGATCAATCCGGAAGCCTGGGAGTGGTACTACCACGTGGTGGGCGACGGCCGCTGCCCGATCGTGGACACCTGGTGGCAGACGGAAACCGGCGGGATCCTCATCACTCCCCTGCCCGGCGCGACGCGGCTCAAGCCGGGTTCGGCGACCCAGCCGTTTTTCGGCATCGTTCCGCAGATCGTGGACGCGGACGGCAAGACGCTGGAGGGCGCCGCGACCGGCAACCTCTGCCTCGTCGAGTCCTGGCCGGGAATGATGCGCACCGTCTACGGCGACCACCAGCGCTTCATCGACACGTATTTCAAGGCCTATCCCGGCAAATACTTCACCGGCGACGGCTGTCGCCGCGACGCCGACGGCTATTACTGGATCACCGGCCGCGTCGACGACGTCATCAACGTCGCCGGCCATCGGCTCGGCACCGCCGAGGTCGAGAGCGCGCTGGTGGCGCATGTGAAGGTGTCGGAGGCCGCCGTCGTCGGCTATCCCCACGACATCAAGGGCCAGGGCATCTACGCCTATGTCACCTTGATGTCGGGTGAAACGCCGACCGAAGACCTGCGCAAGGAACTGGTCGCGTGGGTGCGCAAGGAGATCGGCCCGATCGCCTCGCCCGACCTCATTCAGTTCGCGCCAAGCCTGCCCAAGACCCGCTCGGGCAAGATCATGCGCCGGATCCTGCGCAAGATCGCCGAAGACGAGTACGGCAATCTCGGCGATACATCGACGCTCGCCGACCCTGGCGTGGTCGACGATCTCGTCGGCAACCGGCAGAACCGCAAGGCGCACGCGTAGGTCATATTCCGGCTCGTTGGACCCACCGCATACCCACACGTGTCACCCGCGGGCTTGACCCGCGGGTCATCTTTCTTCGCAAGATAAAGTTTGGCGAAGAAGATGGATTGCCGGGTCATAAGCGCGTCCACGCGAGTCTTCCGACGCGCTATGCTCGGGCAATGACAGATCGAAGATCGGGATGCATCAGCGACGCGACGCGGTGTGGCGCGCAAGGCACAGTCGTCGGGATTTTGAACGTCTCGCTGTCCTTAGCGCGGGTTTCGGCTGAGCCCGCGCGCGGATTCTATTATTATGGTTACTGATCCGTCGTCGCCCGCAGGGGAATTCCAATCGGATTGTCGGGCGCCGACTATCATGGGGATTAACGGGCAACAACACGGTCAAAATCATGCATCTGTCACGCTCACTGGCGGCCGCCGCGGCCGCATGCGTGCTTGCTGCGACCATGCCGCAGCTGGCGCAGGCACGCGAAATCGTCGGGTTCGCTGGCGCGTATTCGAGCGGCACGGTCGTGGTGAAAACAAGCGAGCGGGCGCTCTATTACGTGCTCGGCAACGGCAAGGCCGTGCGTTATCCGGTGGGCGTCGGCCGGATCGGCAAGCAATGGTCAGGCACCGCCTACATCAGCAGCAAGCAGTTGCGCCCGGCGTGGTCGCCGCCCGCCGAAGTCAAGCGCGATAAGCCCTCGCTGCCGAATGTCATTCCCGGCGGAAGCCCGAGCAATCCCATGGGTGCAGCCGCGCTGACCTTGAGCGGCGGCGGCGAATACGCCATCCACGGCACCAACAATCCGGGCTCGATCGGCGGCTTCGTCTCCTACGGCTGCATCCGCATGTACAATGCGGACGTGCTCGACCTTTATAACCGCGTCGGCTGGGGAACGACGGTCGTCGTAACCCGCTGATCGCAACCTTTAGAAAGCGGTTGGGACTCAGGACGTCTGGCTGGGTCCTGACCTCTGGCGCCTCATGCGCAGGTAGAGCGCGCCCGCGCCGCCGTGGCGGTGATGCGCGTCTTCGAACCCGACGACGTAACGGCGGAATTCCGGCAGCCCCAACCATTGCGGGACCTGGCGCTTGAGCACGCCACGCTCGCTCCCGTCCTGGCGCGCGCTACCGCCTTTGCCGGTGATCACCAGAACGAACTTGGCGCCATCCTTCTGCGCCTTGCGCAAGAACGACGATAGCGCGGCATAGGCTTCGCTTTGGGTCTTGCCGTGAAGGTCGACGCGGGCCTCGATCGCTTCGGTGCCGCGTGCAAGGCGCTGCTTGAGCCGGCGATCAAACGCTTCGAGGGGAACCGTAGGCCTTGCCGCGGATGGCGCCGAGCGCGGCGGCGCGCGCGAAGGTTTTGGCTTTGGCTTTCCCGGCGCGGCCGGCGGCTCCGGATCCGGCGGCGGCTGCCGCCGCAACGGCGCAACCGAGCGGGTGACATGGCTCCAGAGCTTCTGCTCGTGTGCGCTCAGCCCGCGCCGGGACGGCTTGCCTTCGCCGGCCCTCATGATCGCGGCCGCCACCGCACCGGCCCAACCTGTCGGCGCAATTTTCTTGCCCGGGTCTCGTTCTCGCCCTTGCCCGCCGCATGCTTGGACTTGCTCGGCTCCTGCTTGACCTCGACCTCGGGGATGCTCGGCTTCGCCACCGGCAACGGCATGTGCTTGCCGGCCTCGATCATATCGAGCTCGCGCGGAAGCAGCATGACGAAACGTCCGGGATGGCGAATGCGGCCGGCGATACGGGCGGCATCATCGCCGGCGCCCCAATAAAGGTCGGCCCGCGCTGGTCCGACAATGGCCGAACCCGTGTCCTGCGCGATCATCAGCCGGCGGAACGACGTGGTCGGCTTTGCGCTCTCGATCGGCAGACTTGCATCGATGAAGAAGGGCGTGCCGTAAACGTGGATCTTGTCGACGGCGATCGAGCGACCCGGCACGAGCGGAACCCCCTGCGCGCCGGCCGGTTCGCCCTCGTTCGACAAGCCGGTGACGTGAAAGAAAACGTAGGAGCGGTTCGTCGCACGCACCTTCGGCGCCTCGTCGGGATTGGCGGCCATCCAGTCGCGGATGCGCTGCATCGACATTTCTTCCCGCGGAATCAGATTACGCTCGATGAGCGCGCGTCCGACGGCCGTGTAGGGATAGCCGTTGTGGGAATCGTAGTTGACGCGCAGCGGCGTGCCGTCCTCCAGGACCACCCGCGCCGATCCCTGAATCTGAATCGCCAGCGCCTCGAAAGGATCCCTGACCCAGCAGATCTCGAGCTTTTGCCCATCGAGCGCACCGCCTTCGATCGCGGCGCGATCGTGGTAAGGCACGATCTCGCTCTTGTCATTGAGCCGGCCGATCAGCGCGCCTTTGTTGGGAAATGGGTCCGTACCCGGCTTGTAGCCCGCGGCCACCAGATCCGGCGGGCGTCGGTAAAGCGGCACGTGAAATTCGGGATTGGGAAAGCGCGATCCTTCGACGATCGGCTCGTAGTAGCCGGTCAGAAAACCTTGCGGCTCGCCGAGCCGCGTGATGCGCACCGGCCGAAAATTATCCTCGAAGAAGCGGCGCGCGGCGTCTTTGTCGGCCGGCCGCACCGCGGCCGCGCGACGGCAGACTTCCGCGAGCGCGTTGTAAACCGGCCGCTCGTCCCGCGGCTCCCTGACGTTGCGAAATGGCTTACAGCTGGTCTGGTAAGTCGCGAAGGCGGCGAGGTGATCGTCGGCTACCCAGCCGGCGACATCGGTCCATTTGACCGGCTCGAGCTCGGCATCAGCGAGCTTGAACGGCTCGTCGCCCGGCTCGGCGCAAAGCGGAGCGGGGAGCGAAAGCGCGGCTGCGATGCTTCCGAGGAAGACGCACAGGCAGAGCCGCATCGCGTTCCCGTCCCGGTCACTGCCCGGCTTCGGTAGCGACGAGCTTCCAATTGGGATCGCGCGAGGAGAGGTCGCGCGCGAAGGTCCACACGTCCGTGACGTCGGTGACTTTGTCGGGATTACCCTCGATCACGTTGCCGGACTTGTCGCGGGTGACGGAAATGAGCTGCGACACAAACCGCACGGTGATCTGCGCGGTGCGACCGCGCAATTCGACGCCGGAGATGTCGGACTTATCGATCGAGACGAAGCGCGTCTCGACGGTGTCGCCTTTGTTCTCACGCTCCCTGATCGCGCCCTCGAAGCCATCATAGACTTCGCGCGAGAGCAGGTTCTTGAGCGAGCGGCGGTCGCCTTCCGCATAAGCGAGCACGATCATCTCGTAGGCGGCGCGGGCGCCGGCGATGAAATGCTTGGCATCGAAGGTCTTGTCCTCGCGCGCGATCGAATCGAGCCCGGTGGCCATCGCCGATCCGGTCTCGGCGATGCCCTTCCAACGCTCGCCCGGCTCCGAGGTATCGGTGGGTTTTTGCGTGGTCTCGCCGCCCCGCCCGGGCAGCGTCACCACATTGTCGTTGGTCGCTCCGCGCACCGCATCGCGGGCGGAATAAGGATCGTACGGAGGTCGTTCGCGGCCCGTGCGTTGGCCCAATACGCTTCGCAAGCGCAGGAAGATGAACACCGCCAGCGCCAGGAAGATGATGGTGTAGATATCGAACACGTCTCGCACGCTCTCGACCGCCGTGAGGGAACCGCGGGATCAGTTGAAAGCCAGACACGAAGTCTGCAGACGCAGAGACGGTTCCCGCATCACTTATGTAAGTGCGCCACCGCACTGATCCAGAGGCCTTGCGCCGAACCCGGCGTTAAATCGCGCCGAGATGACCATAGACGATCCCAACCGTGGCGCCAACAAGGCTGACATCCCCGGAACGGCGCAGGAATGGCCGGCATGTCCTTGGTTAAAAGCGATGAATCGCACGCGCGCCGCCTGGCGAGCTGCCGGGGTTCATTTTCACCCGATGACGTTTTCTTTGCCATCGCGCTGCGCCCTCGAGCAGGTCCAGATGCCCCGATCTTGAGCAGTTGCGTGGCGCGCTTTCCTACCGAGGACCACAGGGCCGCATTCGAGGGACGGCGCGAAGGGAACCAGGCTGCTGGAATCTCTGACATTTCCGGCTTTGCGGCCCGGCGCCCGGCCGGGCGCGGCGCAATTGCTGCCCAGGCTTCTTCCTTTAGTCGCCGCAAAGCTCAGCCGCACCGGCACTCGGGCCCCGCGCGTGCGTGGAATGATCCGTGCTGCTCCAATCGGTGGGTTCTCAACTCCAAGTCTGGCGGGTGAAATCCTTGTCCGACCGGGGCGCCTGTGTTAGCCACGCCGCCGATTGCGGCGATTGTGAGCAGCGAGAGAGGGAGAGTCGATGGCGACCACCGGCAATGGCGGACCCGCGCCGAGCCCAGGCCCGCAGCAAGGTCAGGCGCAGCTCACCGTGCTTGGCCAATACATCAAGGATTTCTCGTTCGAGAATCCGAACGCGCCGCGCTCCTTGACGCCGCAGCAAACGCAGCCCGCCATCAACATCCAAATCAACGTCAGCGTCCAACAACTCGCGCAGACGGACTATGAAATCTCGCTCAAGCTCGAAGGCAAGGCCGAGAACGCCGGAACGGTTCTGTTCGCCTTCGATCTGACATTCGCCGGCGTTTTTCGCGTCCAGAACGTGCCGGCTGAGACGCTGCAGCCGATCGTCATGATCGAGTGTCCGCGCCTGTTATTTCCATTCGCCCGCGAGATCGTCGCAACTTCGGTGCGCAACGGGGGGTTTCCGCCGCTGTTGCTCGATCCCGTCGACTTCGTCGCGCTCTACCAGCAGCGCGCGGCGCAGATGCAATCGCCGCAGCCGACCACGCCGTCGAGCTAGGGCATGTCCCAATTCGGTTGAGGCTTCAGGCGCCCCCCGCCGGCAACTGCAGATACTCGCGCCAGACTGCTGTCTCCCCGAGAGTCGCCACGAAGGCGAGATGCGCGTCGCACTCCTCGGCGCTCAACCGGGGAACGAGCGCCGCAGGTCGCACCCGAACGACCACGGGGCCGATGGGCGCGCCAATCGCCTCGGCACCTACTTCGACGAGCACGAGCTGAGCTTGCCGGGCGCCGATCAGGTCGAGATAGACCTCTGCCAGAAGCTCGGCGTCGAGCAGGGCGCCGTGTTTGGTGCGCCGTGAATTGTCGATGCCACAACGTATACAGAGGTCATCCAACCGGTTGGGCGCGCCCGGGTATTTGCGGCGGGCCAACAGCAGCGTGTCGACCAGACGGTCGCGCTGCACCAGCAGTTTTCCCGCGCGCTCGAGTTCGGCGTTCAAGAAAGCGAGGTCGAATAATGCATTGTGCGCGATGAGCGGCGCGTCGCCCATGAATGCCGCCAGCTCCTCGGCGATCTCGGCGAAGAACGGCTTATCCTTGAGAAACTCGGTCGACAGGCCGTGAATCGCGACCGCCTCTGCCGGCACATCGCGCTCAGGGTTGATATAGCGATGGAAGCTCTGCCCGGTCGGAATGCGATTGAGAAGCTCGATACAGCCGATCTCCACGATACGGTGACCCTGGAAGGGATCGAGCCCCGTCGTCTCGGTGTCGAGCACGATTTCGCGCACGTCGCAAGTCTCGCGGTCTGGGCAAGCCGGCGAATCACCGGCGGCGCTTCGGCATTGTAGCAACCGCGTCCAGAATCGCACGCACCTCGGCGCGCGCCGCCGCGAACCCGCGCGAGGTGTCCACCACAAAATCCGCCCGGCGGCGCTTCTCACCATCCGGCATCTGCTTCGCCAGGATCGCATCCAGCTTGTCCACGGTCATGCCCGGGCGCGCGAGCGCACGCGAGCGCTGCACGTCGGCCGGCGCCGATACGACCACCACTGCATCGACCCGCTCCTCACCGCCGGTTTCGAACAAGAGCGGAATGTCGAGCACCGCGACCTTCTCGCCGCGCGCCTCCGCCTCGGCCAAGAGCCGCCGCTCGGCCTCTTGAACCATAGGATGAACGATCTCCTCGAGACGTTTTAGCGCCCCCCTGTCGCCCAGGACGCGAGTCGCCAACTTCTCGCGGTCGACTTTGCCGGCCGTCGTGGTGCCGGGAAATGCCGCTTCGATCGCCGCCGCGGCCTCGCCGTCATAGAGACGGTGCACTACCGCATCCGCGTCGTGCACCGGCACGCCTTCCTCGGCGAAGAAGCGTGCCGTCGTCGACTTTCCCATGCCGAGCGAGCCGGTGAGGCCGAGAACGAACATGCCGTCTCAATAACCCAAGGTGTTCGACAATTCACTCGGCCAGCCACCCGGCGCTCCGCAAAAATTCCAGCAGTGGCAGGAGCGGCAGGCCGAGAATGGTGAAATGGTCGCCGTCGATGCGCTCGAACAGTTGAATGCCGACCTTCTCCAGCTGGTAGGCGCCGACGCTCGCCGTGACCGCCGCCCCTGCAGCATCGAGATAGGCTTCGAGAAACTGATCGGAAAAGCTGCGCATGGTGAGGCGCGCAACCTCACGATGCTCGAAGAGGACTGAACTCCCGCGTGCCAGGGCAACCGCGCTGTGGAGCTCGTGGGTTTGACCTCGCAGGGCTGCAAGCTGGCGGTGCGCGCGGGCGCGGTCGGAAGGCTTGGAAAAGCGTCGCTCGCCCAGCGCCAGGGTTTGGTCGGCGCCCAGCACGAGGCGGTCCGGAAGCCGAGCAGCGATGGTGCGCGCCTTCTCGCGCGCCAGCACCGCGGCGAGTTCGCCCGCGTCCTGCTTCGCGCTGCGTTGCTCGATCGCCCGCTCGTCGATATCGGCGGGCTCGACCGCGACGGGAATTCCGGCATCGCGAAGGATGGCATACCGGCTCGCACTCTTGGACGCGAGCACCAGCGGTTCGCCGGCAAGCCAAAGCGGCATCGCTCAAACGACCGGCTGGCGGCGCCGCTCGGCGAGAAAACTCATGACGGCGGCGGCGGTCTCCTCGATCGAGCGCCGCGTCACGTCGATGCTGGGCCAGTTGTGCCGGGCACACAGCTTGCGCGAGAACGCCACCTCCTCAGCGACCGCCTTGCGGTCGATGTATTGGTCGTCATCGTGATGGGCTCGAAGCCCGAGGAGGCGATTCTGCCGGATTTGCACGATCCGCTCCGGGCTGGCATAGAGCCCCACCACGAGCGGCCGCGACAGCTGCTCTACGTGTCGGGAGAGCTGGAGGCCCGGCACCACCGGTACGTTGCCGGTCTTTACTCCACGGTTCGCGAGATAGATCGAAGTCGGCGTCTTCGACGTCCGCGATACGCCCACGAGCACCACGTCCGCTTCCTCCAGGTCATCGAGGTGCTGCCCGTCGTCATGCAGCATCGTGTAGTTGAGCGCGTCGATGCGCTTGAAATAATCCGCGTTGAGCGTGTGCTGCGCCCCCACCCGGTGCGAGGTTTCGGTGCCAAGATAGGATTGCAGAAGTTGCAGCACCGGTCCCAGGATCGACAGGCACGGCAGGCTCATTTCCCGGCAGCGGTTTTCCAGCCGTTCCAGCAATTCGTCGTCGAGCAAGGTGTAGAGGACGATGCCTGGGGACTCCTCGATTTCGGCAAGGACCCGGTCGAGCTGCTTCTGCGTGCGCACCAACGGATAGACGTGCTCAACCGCCGAGACCTTGGTGTATTGCGCGGTCGCGGCTCGCGCCACGGTGGTCAATGTCTCACCGGTGGCATCTGAGACGAGATGAAGATGAAAATAACTGCCGCCACGCTGCGCCATGATGGGAACGGTGATTAGCTGTGGACTTCACCTGAACAGGCCACGGGCGCAGCCCAAGCGCAAGCCCACAATGGGCAAAAGGCCTGCGATGTTCCCCAGTATTGCCATGGGGACATGCACCAAGGACCTTCACCGGCTTATCGGTTAACTGTGAATCAGCGCTGGATTTCACAACGCGCCATCGCTGGAAGCGGCGATGGCATTGCAGTTTCGAGCCCCTCTTTTGCGTGAGATCTTAATCCACAGGAAGGGCATAACTTGGCTGACCGTGGATACCATGTGGGTAGGGATGTATGAATGAAATCAACGCTCCAACAATAACAACAAGAGTCTTTAAGATTAGGTTTTGAAAAGTACGATGCTAGGACAATGCAGTGAATAAGCCTCTGCTCGATGTTCTTGAAGGTCAACGCTGTACTCCGCCGCCGGTATGGTTGATGCGGCAGGCCGGCCGCTATCTTCCGGAATATCGGCGGTTGCGGGAAAAGGCGGGAGATTTTCTCAAACTCTGTTTCACTCCGGAACTTGCGGCCGAAGCCACGCTCCAACCCATCCGTCGGTTCGGTTTTGATGCGGCAATTCTTTTCTCCGATATTTTGGTCATTCCTTACGCACTGGGGCAGTCCGTGCAGTTTACGGGCGGCGAGGGCCCGCAGCTTGAGGCGATCGCGGATCGTGGCGGATTGGTGCGGCTCAAGGCGGAGCTCGACCATCGCGTACTTGCGCCGATTTACGATGCCATCAAGTTGAGCAAGGCAGATCTTCCTCAAGGGGTCGCGTTGCTTGGCTTCTGCGGCGCACCCTGGACGGTCGCGAGCTATATGATCGCCGGCATGGGTACGGTGGCGCAGGAGCCTGCGCGGCGGTTCGCCTATGAAGATCCGCATGGATTTGGCGAGCTGATCGAGAGACTGGTCGATGCATCCACCAGTTACCTACTCCGGCAGTTCGAGGCAGGGGTCGATGCGGTGCAGATCTTTGATACTTGGGCCGGGGTTTTGCCGGCCGAACAACTGCGCCGATGGTGCATCGATCCCACCCGACGCATCGTCGCGCAGGTGCGCCGCGAGCTGCCCGGCGCGAAGATCATCGGATTTCCACGCGGGGCCGGCACCTCACTCGTGACCTACGCGCAAGATGTTGCTGTGAACGCCATTGGTCTTGACTGGACCATCGATCCGATCTTCGCCCGCGAGCTCCAGTCGCGTCTGCCGGTGCAGGGAAATCTCGACCCCTTCGTGCTGCTCGTCGGCGGTGCTGCCCTCGACCGCGCCATTGATTTGACGCTCGAGGCCTTTTCCGAGCGACCCTTTATTTTCAATTTGGGGCACGGAATCTTGCCGCAGACTCCCGTCGCCCACGTCGAGCGGATGCTTGCGCGGGTGCGCGCACGATAGGCCCGCATCCGCAGCGGAGAGAGACATGTACGTATGGCTCAAGGCCTTCCACGTGATCGCGGTCATGGCGTGGATGGCGGGAATGCTCTATCTGCCGCGGCTGTTCGTCTATCACTGCGCGGCGGAGGCAGGCTCGACGCAGTCTGAAACCTTCAAGTTGATGGAGCGGCGCCTGCTCAAGATCATTATCACTCCGGCGATGGTAGTCAGTTGGGGGCTCGGCCTATGGCTGGCGTGGGCGGGCGGCGCCTACGCCGCCGGCTGGCTCCATGCGAAGGTCGTCTTGGTCCTCGCCCTCTCCGCTCTGCACGGTTTTTTTGTGCGCTGGGTGCGCCAATTCGCCCTCGATCAGAACCGGCACTCGCAGAAATTCTACCGAATTATCAATGAAGTACCAGCAGTTCTCATGGTCGCAATCGTGATCCTGGCGGTGGTCAAGCCGTTCTGAATCCCGCAACCATCCGTGCACAATTGGGGCACGGCACTTGCGCCGGGAACCCTCTTTACCTATGTTGGCTTCATCTCCCCGAACGCAGGCAGATACAAATTAATTCCGGCCCGACTGCGGGAGCCGGCTCTTGTATCGGGCCCGAACGCCTCAGCTTAAGACCTGCGATCCCCCCTTCCGTACCGATCGGCAGCTTTTTTAGTCACCGATCCCCTCCATAGGACTACCCCGTATGCGGGAAATGAAACTCCAAGACCTCAAGGCCAAAACTCCGGCCGAGCTTGTCTCGTTCGCCGAAGAGCTCGAGGTCGAAAATGCCAGCACCATGCGCAAGCAGGAGCTGATGTTCGGCATTCTCAAACAGCTCTCGATGCGCGAGACCGATATTATCGGCGAAGGCGTGGTCGAGGTGCTCTCCGACGGCTTCGGCTTTCTGCGCTCGCCGGAAGCAAATTACCTGCCCGGACCGGACGACATCTATGTCTCGCCCTCGCAGATCCGCCGTTTCGGCCTGCGCACGGGTGACACCATCGACGGCCACATCCGCTCGCCCAAGGAGGGCGAGCGCTACTTCGCGCTGCTCAAGGTCAACACGATCAATTTCGAGGATCCGGAGAAGGCGCGTCACAAGGTCAACTTCGACAATCTCACGCCGCTCTATCCCGAGGAGCGGCTGCGGATGGAACACGAAGATCCGACCAAGAAGGATCTCTCTCCCCGCGTCATCGATATCGTCGCACCGATCGGCAAAGGGCAGCGCGCACTCATAGTGTCGCCGCCGCGGACAGGCAAGACGGTGCTATTGCAGAACATCGCGCACGCCATCACCGCCAACCATCCGGAATGCTACCTGATCGTGTTGCTCATCGACGAGCGGCCGGAGGAGGTGACTGACATGCAGCGCTCGGTGAAGGGCGAGGTCGTGTCCTCGACCTTCGACGAGCCGGCGTCGCGGCACGTTCAGGTTGCCGAAATGGTGATCGAGAAGGCCAAGCGCCTGGTGGAACACAGCCGCGACGTAGTGATCCTGCTGGATTCGATCACCCGCCTCGGCCGTGCGTACAACACGGTAGTGCCGTCCTCGGGCAAGGTGCTCACCGGCGGCGTCGATGCCAACGCGCTGCAGCGCCCGAAGCGCTTCTTCGGCGCGGCACGCAACATCGAGGAAGGCGGTTCGCTCACCATCATCGCCACCGCGCTGATCGATACCGGCAGCCGCATGGACGAGGTGATCTTCGAAGAGTTCAAGGGTACCGGCAATTCGGAACTCATCCTCGACCGCAAGGTCGCCGACAAGCGCACCTTCCCGGCGATGGATATCACCCGCTCGGGCACGCGCAAGGAAGAGCTCCTGGTGCCGTCAGATCAGCTCAAGAAAATGTACGTGCTGCGCCGCATCCTCAACCCGATGGGCACGATGGATGCCATCGACTTCCTGCTCGACAAGCTCCGCAATACCAAGAACAACGCGGAGTTCTTCGAGTCGATGAACACGTAATGCGCAAGGCTTTCGCCGGCATCCTGACGGTCGTTGCCGTCCTGGTGTCGGCTGCCCCTGCGTTCGCGCAAGAGAAACTGAAAGTCGTCTACGGGCTGTCGATCCCTGACCGGGTCGGCAGCCTTGTTTATGCGCGGACCGTTGATTTCGAATCGAAGTCGCCCGGGCTTGGCTACGCGCTTCGCTTTGGTGGCAAGCCGGGCTGGATGGTCGACGTCTATCTCTACGATCTCGGCCTGAAGACGATTCCGTCGGACGCCGAATCGGACGTGATCAAGAATCAGCTGGCACAGGCGAGGGGCGACATCTTCGAGCTCGGCAAGCGCGGCACCTACGCCAACGTCACTGACAAGGGCGACTTCCAGGTCCCCGAGAGCGGCAAGCCGCGCTTTATCTGCTCGAGCTTCGGTTATGTGCGCGGCGAGCGCGTGGATATCGATGTCGAGAGCTTTCTCTGCCTGTCATCGTGGAAGGACAAGTTCGTCAAAGTCCGGATGACCGCGCCAAAGGGGACGTTGGCGAAGTCGGATGCGACCAGCTTTGTGCAGGCCTGGACCGAGCTGCTGCGCTGAGGGCAGGGCGCTGCTCGCTACAAGCGTTGCTGCAGCGTGATTGCAGTATTGGCGAGTGTCAGATCGGTGCGCTATGTCTGTAAGCCGATGATATATAAGGATTTATTCTGCGCGAGGAGGTGGGGGTGTTCCACCTGCTGCAGAAGAATTTGCTACCCTTTCCGCCGCTGCAAGCTGAGCTGGACCGCGAGCGGAAATCGCGTTGCCTTTTTGAGGTCTCCGGCACAATTAGGCGATGCATCCGCGGGACCAGACGATCTTCGCCCTTTCCTCCGGCCGTGCCCCCAGTGCGATTGCGATCGTGCGGGTGTCGGGTGCGGAGGCGGGCGCCGTTATTGCGGCGCTCGCGGGCAAGATGCCGATGCCGCGAATAGCGACACGGGCGCTGTTGAAGACCGCCGACGGTCAGCCATTGGACGACTCGGTCGTGCTGTG